>JBEKHH010000022.1:0-72087 GCA_050012375.1 Tepidisphaeraceae bacterium | reverse complement strand
ATGATGGTGTAAAAAAGCCTCCATGGCATTGCTCCTGTAGGACGGTAAGTGCTTCGCAACACGCACCGTACCTTAACGAGCAATGCCTAATTATTTGGGTTGCGGGCGAAGCCCGCGCCAGGATCTCCGCGAACTCCGCGGTTAAATCTAATCGTTGAGTCGAGAATAGACATACGTTCACCTCTTCCCCGCCGCCAGTTCCAATTCCATATCCTTCACCGGCCTGCGGATTCCCAGCAATTTGGCGATCTGCTCAAACCCGGCCTGGTTTTTGTGTCTTTGTATCTCGTGCTCCAAACCGGTCAGACGGACCTTCTGCCAAGTGGGATCCGCGATGTGATGCGCCCGCACGAAGGCACGGGGCAGCGTGTAAAACTCCGGATCGGTCTCTCCGGTGGAACCATCGTGCCTTCCCGCGAACCGGCCGATGTTGAGAAACGCCACGATCAGAAAATCAAAAGCCGTCAACGTGTCCTGGCGAATGGGAAAGCCGCGATCGCAGTCGGTGGCGTATCGGCTCTTGACCTGCACGAGCACCTTCGGCCATTGGCGGCGCGACAATCGATGCCTCGGATCGGGATGCACGCAGATCAAATCGTATCCTTCATTGTTGGGCGGAGCGGCGTAAGTCAGAATGTTCCGCCTCATCAAATAGCCCCTGACAAGCGGTTCCGCCCCCGCGGAAACAACCGGGAGCCTCAGCCAAGGCCGCGCGACAACGGACATGGTTCCACCTCCTATGCAATGGCAGTGTTGGAAAAACCATTATACGTCCGTGTTTGACCGGCGCGCGATGGAGGCGCTGCTGAGGTCATGAATGATCTTGACCGCCCGATCCAGATCGCCGGACCAGACGGTGAGTTTCTTATAAGTTCGCTCGACCGTGGTAACCGAGATTGGATCGAGAAACGTGGTCTTCGTAGTGGTAACACCCGTTATTAGTCCGCGAGCTTCCAACTGCTGGGCCAACAGATCGACGGCCATGATTTCCTCAGAGGCGTACACCTCGACGCGAGATTCGTCGGGGCGGGGCTGCCGGGGCGGTTGGGTCACCTCCGGCCAATCATTAGCCAGAGTCCGGCGATCCAGCAGCGTGGTCAGCGGCAGTTCCGGTGGTTGGATTGGAAACCCGCACTCCGGGCATCGATCAACACTTGCGCGAAGATCGTAGCCGCAGTTCACGCACTGCTGCCGGTCGAAACGTTCCTTTGCGTCCAATCTTCGCTTTTCCCGGAGGATAAGCGCGGTAATCACCAGCGCCATCGCGAGAAGGATGGCCCCGGAGACCCACGGCGTCAGAGCCTCGATGTTATCAACCGCCAATTCCGGCACGTCGCTCCTATTTCCTGCCGGCCCCGGCTGCCAATTCCTCTTCGATTGCGGTCGGCGTCTCGGCGATGACCTTTTCCAGCACCATGTCGGTTGTAATGCCCTCGGCTTCGCCCTCGAAATTCAGGATCAGACGATGACGCATGGCGGGAATGGCGACGTCCTTCACATCCTTGAAGCTCACATGGAACCGGCCATCGAGCAGGGCCTGCACCTTGCTCGCCAGGGCGATGGCCTGTGCGGCTCGGGGACTGGCGCCGACGCGCAGGAACTGATTGGTCATGGGGACGGCAAATATGCCCTGCGGATGCGTCGCCAGGACGACGCGGATCGCATAATCCTGCACGTGCGGGGCGAGGATGACGCGCTTGACGAGCTGTTGGTGCGAGATGATTCGCGCCGAGTCCAACGTGGGCTTGACCTCCGCTTTGTGCGCGGTGGTCGTGCGATTCAGAATTTCGCGCAGTTCCTCTCGGCCGCTGTATTGCACGAGCAGCTTGTAGAAGAAGCGGTCGAGCTGGGCTTCGGGCAGGGGATAGGTGCCTTCCTGCTCCAGCGGATTCTGGGTGGCCATCACGAAGAACGGCTCTTCCAGCTTTCGCACCTGCCCGCCGGCCGTCACCTGCTTTTCCTGCATCGCCTCCAAAAGGGCCGATTGGGTCTTGGGGGTGGCGCGGTTGATCTCGTCGGCGAGAACGATCTGGGAGAAAATCGGTCCGGCCATGAATTGAAACCCCCGTCGTCCGCTTTCGTTTTCCATGATGACATTGGTGCCGATGACGTCGGCGGGCATCAGGTCGGGCGTGAACTGGATGCGGCTGAATTTCAGGTCGAGCGCGCTGGCCAGCGTGCGGATGAGGGCGGTTTTACCCAAACCGGGAACGCCTTCGAGCAGCGCGTGGCCACCGACGAACAGGCAGGTGAGCACGCCGTTGATAATCGGCTCATGTCCGACGATCACCTTGGCGATCTCGGTATGAACGGCCTGGTAATCCTGGCGAAATCGGTCGCAAGCGGCCTGGATTTGCGGATCGACGCCGGGAATCGAAGGGGATGACATATTAGGTCCTTGGTAAGTGATTGGGGGTTATGCGGAAACCCGAAACCAGAAACCAGAATGACGAATCAAATCCGAAACCAGAATGACCGAATGTTTCGGGTTTCGGGTTTCTGGTTTGATTCGTCATTCTGGTTTCGGGTTTCTGATTTCGCATCTAGTTCTGCTCCTGCTTCTCTTTGATCTTCTGCTGGGCCCGGCGCTTGGCCTCGAGCAGGCCGCCGGTGTGTTCACCGAGGCCGACAGCGCCCTTGGGCTCGATCTTTTTGGGAGCCGAGGGGATCGGCTTATCCACGGCTCCGCCAACGACGGCGGTGATGTCTCCCTCGACGCCCGGGCCGGCGTCGAACTTGGCGGTGGGGTCGGGCAGGGGCGGCCGTGACATCGGCCTGGGTCCGGCTTGGATTTCGGCGGCGCCCTTGAACTTCTGCTCGGCCACCTCGTCGCGCACGCGCTTGAGGCTGTCCAACATCCGCGGCGTCTCCACCTTGCGGTAAGTCATCGTGAACTGACGGACAACATCGGCCACGGCCAGCGCCATCCGCCGGATCGCCGGCCAATCCCAGGCGATTCGCCGCACCGCCACGTCGAGGATGATGAGCGTCAGCAGCCAGGGCACGAGCAGGTCCCAAATGGATTGGGGCGAATCGGTGACGGCCAATCCGTCGCGCGTGAACAGATCGGCCGACGACATGTCGAAGGGCTTGAGCAGCCGGCCGCCGGTGCGCTCGGCGATCTGGCTCAGCAGCGCATCATTGCTTTGCAGGTCGCGCATTTCCGGGGAGCTGTTGACGGTTGTGCCGGCCAGGAGCGAACCTTGCTTGCCATCCTGAGCGGCGTAAGTCAGATACCCGATGTAGCTGCCCTGGGCGCTGGCGTCGAAATCGGCCTCGTATGTCCCCGGCCCGGTTTGTAGCAGGCGAATGGGATGGGGCGTCAGGTCGGCGCCGCCAAGGACCTTGCCGCTGATGTTCAGGAAGTTGTTGAAGGCGTTGCCCTCTTTCTGGGCGCGGACAACGACGTGGCCCTTGTCGCCGTCGGTGGTCATATCGGTTTCAAAATCGGATGAGAACGGCGAGCGCGACACGCCTCGCACCATTTGCGACCAGAATTTCTGGTACATCCCCGTGCCGACCCAGTTGGCGTCCCAGCGGTTGAGGGCATCGCCGGTGTAGACCGCGACCTTGCCCAGGCCGGCTTGCCAATGGGCCAGCACGGGATCGCGTTTTGGCCCGGCGGTGATGGGAACCTCGATGAGGGGGTTGTCCCTTCGGCCGGTCAGATCGTAACCATACAAGGGCGGGAGGGGGCCGGGGGGGATGCCTTTGACGAGTTCGCTGCTTGTGGCCGCCAGGGCCACGGGGATTCCGTGCACATCTTCCTGAATGATGCTGCGTTTCACGACGGTCGCTTCCTTGATGAAGATTTGCGGCAAAGGGGCGAGGTTCCCCTCGAACGGCCCGTAAGATTTTCCACCGGTTCTCTTGGCCAGCTGGCGAATGCCAATCGCCACGTTGCCGGCCTGGTGCGGATAGACGGTGATGGTGGAGACGCTGATTTTGTTGTCGATGAGGCGTTGGATGACGTCGTTGTCGGGCATTTGCGGGTCGTCATCGGTGATCAGCACAATGTGCTTGGCGCGGGCGGTGGAAGCGATCAGGCCGGGCTCGCCGTTTGCGCCGTCCAGGGCCAGGCGGATTGATTGGTCAAAGCTGGGCATATCGCCCAGTTCCCAATTCTTCAGAGCGGCGAGCACCTTGCTGCCGTCGCCTTTGACTTCCAGGGGCGCATCCCATCGGGAGCCCTGGCCGTTGGAAAATGCGTAGGTGATGACGCCCACCTCATCCTGGGAGGAGAGCGCTTCCATGGCCTTGATGGCGCACTGCTCGCCCCAATAATTTCCATCCGGCGCCTCGGCCGGGTCCATAATCAGCACGAGCGCCCCCTTGGGAATCTGGCGTTGGGCGGGAACCTCCATGGTGACGGGCAGTTCCTGTTCCAAGCGCGAGCCTTCCCAACCGCCGGCGCCGAAAGTCTCCGGCCCGCCGATCATCACCAGCCCGCCGCCGGTGTCGTGAACATATTGGGCCACGATGGCTTCCTGAAGGTCGCTCAGCCCGCCGGATCCCCGCGGCACGTTGGCGAGGATCACCGCGTCGTAGCCCTGCAACTCAATTGCGTTGCTCGGGAACTGTTCCGGGGTGATCGAGACGACGTTGATCTTCTCGCCGGCCAGCGCCTGGCGAAGAAATCTGCCCGAATCCACGGAATGGCTTGGATCGGTGTTGTCCACCAGCAGCACGCGTCCCTGGCCCTGGACGTAGGTGAAACTGTCGGCGGATTTGTTGTCGAGTTGCGTGGCCACGGGGTTGGCATCGCCCCCGACGGTTGCGACGACATTGTCGATATTGGTGATCGTCGAATGGAACTGGTGAATGCCGACGCCCTGGGCGGGAAGGGCGATGCGCTCGACGTTGGGTCCGGGCTTGAGGGCGATTCGCTCGGTTGTCTTGCCGCCGTTGAGCGGGATCAGCTTTCCGTTATCGGTGACGGACAGGTCGCCTTGGACGTTCTGGGGGTTCTTGTTGTTGATGTAGACGTCGATGCTGAAGGGCTGGCCTTCCTGGCGGCGGGACGGGGCGATGAATTTATCCATCATCACCTCGTGCTCGACGTTGTAATGCAATGGCATCACGTCGATGGGCACGTGCTGACTCGAGGCGGCGGCGAGGGCGGTGGTCAAATCGCCGGCGGTCGCGTTGCCGTCCCAGATGAGCAGCATCCTGTGCATCGAGTCGTTTCCCATGGAGGCCAGGCCAAGCTGAATGGCCCCGGCGGCATCGGTGCCGGCGCCGCGGTCTCGGATGGCGCGGGCCTCGAGCGACAAGCGCGGGCTTGGGATGGCGTCGATGTAGGCATGCTCGTTGAAGCTGATTTCGCCGACACGATCGGCGTCGCGGCGCGAGGGACTGTTGTCCTTCGTTGTCGATGCCAGAAGATAATCGTCGATCGACGACTGAAGAAACTTGCCGGGGAAATCGCTGACCAGCTCAGTCGAACGGCTGATATCGCGGACGATCATCAACTCGACGTCGGTGTTCTTGCGCACCAGCTTGATGTCGCCAAGGATCAAAATCACCAGGAGCAGAACCGCCAGCCGCACGCCGATGGCGACCCATTTCCGCGCCCGTCCCAGCCCGGCCATGGAATGGATCCCGAGCAGAACGACGATTGCGCCAAGGGCGGCAAAGAGCGCGAGTGCGACGAGCGGCGAGAACTGGTCCAGCCTCAGGGTGAAATAGGCGAGCGTGAGAATGGAGCAGTTCATTGAAAACTGAAGCTACGGCCTGATACGGGTTCCGGTTTGAGTACGCTCGACATTCCTCGAAGCCCCGCATGTACATGCGGGGCTCGCGGCGCGGCTACAACGTATTCCTACCTCTGCCTACGTACTCATGGGGCGAGGGGGAACATGCGATTGCCCCGGCTACTGCCCATCCTGTTTTTGCATGGCACTGAAATATTCCTTTTCCGCCTGCTGGGCTTCGCGGGGAATGTGATCCTGGTCGATGTCGTCGGGGGCATCCTTCTCGGCGGAGGCGGCCACGTCCTTCAAACCGGCGGTCGATTGGCCCGGATCGATGCCGGCTTTGACGTATCGGCTGGCAAGAATCTTGCCGTGTTCATTGTCCTTGGACGGATCGAATTCCTGCCTGAAGGTCGCCGGCGCCAGGGCGATTCCCATTCTCGCGCCGCCGTGGCCGGGAGTGGGAGACCAGCCGGCATTGCCCGGACCGGGCTGACCGCCCTGATTCGGATTCGGTGCGGTGCCGCCCTGGACGTTGGCCTCGTCGGCATCGCCGCCGCTGGGACCGTTCAGTCCAGCAGCGGCATCGGCGGCGGCTTGTGCGGCGGCGTTGGCGGCGGCCTGCATTGCCTGCGCGTCCTTGGCATTGGCCTGCATCTGCTGCAACTGCTGCTGCATCTGCTGCTGGGCCGCGGCCATCCCCGGCTGCGACGCCCCGGGCTGCTGGCCCTGGCCCTGGCCCGGGCGACTCTGTTGGCCCTGCGATGACTGCGGATGCTGCCCCGCCGCGCGCGCCTGCACCATCGCCATGCTCAACTGCTGCGCCGCGCTCGATAACGCCTGCGCCTGCGTCTGGCTGTTGGCCATCGCCTGCGCCTTGGTCATCATGGACTGAATCTGCTGTTGTTGCTGCTGAGTCGGACCTTGGCCGCCATTCATCTGCTGGGCCATTTGCCTGGCCATCTGCTGAAGTTGCCGCTGGGCCTGCTTATTCCCCTGAGCCGCCTGCTGCATCGCCGCCGACATCTGCTGCGCCTGCGATTGCGTCGCGCCCATCTGCATGAGTTGCTGGGCGATCTTCTGGCCAACTTTCGGATCGTTGGCGGCCTTGGAAAGCTCTTGCGAGAGTGCCGCCGCCTGCGCGATTATCTTCTGCTGATCGGCCTCTTTCATCTTGTCGAATTGATTCACGGCCTTGGAAATATCGGTCATGGCCGCGTCCAGGTCGCCGGCCTTCAGTTCGTTCTGAGCCTTGCCGATCGGCGTGGAATCATCCTTGGCCGGTGCAATCCCCGACATCTGGTCCTGCGTTTCCATCGCGGTCTGGAACTTTTCGTTTTTCTTCAACTCTTCGACCATCGTTTTGTTGTAGTCCTGAAGGGCGGACAGCACGCTGCGATGGTTGCGAAGCTCATCGCCCTCATCGGTGGCGATGGCCTTGTTCAGCTCATCGGTGGCGCGGCGAATCTTGTCGCCGGCGTTTGCAAGGGCGGCGGGCGCCATAATCGTCGGCATCGCCTGTTTCACGTATTCATTGTGCTGCGGCTGGGATCCGTTTTGGGCCTCCCTGGCCGCGTCCTTCTCGTGCTTCGCGAACAAATGGAGCGGCGGCATGAACTGAGCGACCAGAAAAGCCATGAAAAAAACCACGGCGGTCGTGATCACTTGACGCGGGAACTTCAGGGGAAATCGGTTGTAAAGCGACACGCGGTTTGCCGTGCCTTCGGCATCCCGCACCGCGGCCTGGGCAAACGGATCGTTGAGCGGACGAGCGTACAATGCCGTGCTGAATTTTTCCTTCAGCCCCAGCGTTTCGTCGATTTTCAGCGCCGCGATTTCGGCCGAAGGCCGGCGAACGATGCTGGAAATCCATGCCCCCAAAACGGTGGCTGCGGCGCCGATAAAGAACAACGCCGCCGGATGGGCGATTGCGCGGTCGAGCACCCGCTGGGCGATGACCGCGATCAAGACCAGCACGGCCAGAAGCAGACCCGTCCATGCCCAGGCGTCAAGAAAAATACCCAGCGTCAGCTTGTTTCGGACCGCTGAAATATGATGGTCGAGCCGGCTCATGGAGATCGTTCCTATGAATCATTGTACGCCGGTCAACGGCATCAACAAGACAAAAGCCGCGAGCACAACGGGTCATGATTAAGGCGGAACGAAACACCGAAAGTTGCATTTATCAACTCCGTATGGGCACTATAATGACCTTCAAATGCGCTGGAGGCGACGGACCAGTCTGAAGCTCTTGGCCCTGATCGGCTTGGCATGCTGCTGGGCCCGGGCGGATGTGGGAGTAACGCGTCCTTCCGGCGAAGCCTCGCCTGCTTCGAACACCCCCGACGAGGATGTGGTCGCCGATACCAATCGGGCCGTCGCACAATGGCGGCAGTTTCCGCTTTTGGCGAAGCGCCCCATATCGCAGGTCGTCCATTTCAGCGAAACTTCCGGGTTCCTGGCCGCCGATTGGCCCATACTCCAGTCTGGACCCGTCAACGGGCGCATACCGCTGAGCGATCTTCCCGGCGATTCCGTCATTCTGTGCCATTTGAGTGCCCGGCGGCATGTCCCCATTTGCCCGGTGTTCGAGTATTACGAATTAACGGGCTCAATTCCGGTCGGCCGGCATCTACAGGTGCTGTACAATCCCATGTCCCTGCAGGTCGTGCAGGACATCAAATCGTCCGACGAGCTTGTAACCATTTCGCTGATCGAGACGCTGAATCCAAACGAGGAAGAGCCTCTGACGCTGCGCGTTCAGAAGATCAAGGGGAGCGACCCAATCGTTAACCTGGCGATGTCCGCGCCGACGCTGGCGGCGCTGCGGCGCGAACATCCGCGCGAATTCGAGGAGTATCTTCGCCCGCTGTTTGGACAATTCCATCAGGATCAGGCGGTATTCGGCGTGGAGGAGCAAGTCGCCTGGCAGGTGATGGCCGATGTCTGGCAGCCGCCGCCCGATTTGGCGTCGCGGCTGGCGCCGCTGATCGCGCAGCTCGACGCCGGTGAATATGCCCAGCGGCAGCGGGCCCAGGCGGCGTTGCGCGAGATCGGCGAACCGGCAGCGCTGTTTCTGTTCTCGGCTGACCGGCGAAATTGGTCGGCCGAGCAAAAAGCCCGCACGGACAAGCTCCTGGCCGGGTTCTTTCCCCTCACGGCGCCGCAGGCCAAGGCCCTGGGGATGGACGTGAATTTTCTTTTGGATTGCCTGGCCAGCGACGATGCCGCGCTTCGCGTCGCGACGCTCAACCACCTCGATCGCGCTGTGGGCAGGGATGTGCAACTGAATCTCGAAGGGCCGCCGGCCGAACGACTCGCCGCCATCGCTCAGCTTCGCAAGCAGTTGTCGGCCACGACCCGCGATTCACAGAAATGAGCGTGCGCGGTCGCAATTCCGAGGCAGGCGGCGCATGATAAGCGTGGTCCCGCTATGAGCAATTTCGAAAAACCCTGGAGCAAGGCAACCGTTCGTCGCACGTTCATCGCCGGCATCTTCGCGTTTCTTCCCCTGGCGGTGACGGCGTTCATTCTCTGGTGGGTGGACGACAAGACGGTCATCTTCACCGACTGGTTGTTTCACAGGCGGATTCATTTCCTGGGGGTGCTCCTGACATTGGCGGCGATCTACGCCGTGGGAATGGTCACCAACAGTCTGCTCGGCAAATACCTGTTGCGGATCGTTGACGCCATCATAATGCGATTGCCCATCATTCGCCTGTTCTACCAGGGTTGGAAGCAAATCGCCCTGACGCCGGGCGGAACCGAGGGGACGTTCTCGCGAGTGGTTCTGATCCCCGACGAATCGGGGACGATGAAGCTCATGGGCTTCAGCAGCGGGCGGCTGATCGAGGCCCAGGAGCCGTACTACTGTGTTTTCGTTCCGTCATCGCCCAATCCGATCACGGGCCGGCTGTATTTCGCTCGCGCGGAACGATGCCAGTTCATCGAGATGACGACGGAAGAGGCATTCAAGGTGATTCTGTCCACGGGGAATTATGTTCCGAGGTTGGCGCCGGCCAAGACGCCGCCCGCTCTGCACGGCGATCTCGTCTGAGGGTGTGACGCTTTTTCTTGGCTCCGATTGCCGCAATTCCAATTGCCGACGGCCAATTGCCTATTGAGGGGAGAGACAGACGCAATAGGCAATGGGCAATAGGCAATCGTTCCCAGAGCCACCAACGAGCGTTGCACTCTCCTTCGGAAGATTTCCCGCACAGGCCTTGCATATCGCCGGCAATTCGATAATCTTTTGGGCAAAGGAATTGTCACCCCGGTGCTACATGGAGGTAGCTGATGAATCGTTCAATTAATCGCATCGTAAGCGGGGCAATGGCGATGGGAATCGCCGGCGCTTTGCTCGTTTCCCTTGTTGGCTGCGGCAGCGACGTGCTCACTTGGTCGAAGGAGGCCAAGCAGCAAGGGATCCAGGATTACAACGACGGCCGATATGCCGAAGCCGCCGGCGCATTCAGCAACGCGATCCGGCAAAGTCCGATGGATCCGGAGAGCGAGTATTGGCTGGCGCTGAGTTACGAGCAGATGCAGTCGTATCACGAATCGATCGACGCGTATAAGACCAGCCTTCGGCTCATGCCCGCGCCGGGCACGGTTTATTACAACGCGGCCATGCACGATAGCGCATTCGATCGCCTGGCGCGGATCGTGGCTCGGAACGACCCAACGGGGCGGGAAACGGACTTGATCGTGCAGACCGCCGCGCAGAGCCGATCCAGCGAGGACTATCGCCTGCTGGGTTGGGTTTTTCACTATCGCGGCGACGCGGACAGCGCCCTGGACAACTATCGCCACTCCGTACAGATCGATCCGAGCAATTTCGTCGCCCAGCGCGAGCTGGGGATCTATCTTGAACAGTTGAACCAGAACCAGGAAGCGGGCCAGGTGTTGCGCGACGCCTACCGTTTGAATCAGAACGATAGCCAGGTGAACAACGCATTACGGCGGATCGGCATGGAGCCGGGCCCGAGCCTGCTGGCACGACAGCCGCAGCAGCAGGCGACGCATCCGCTGCTGTTGCCGCCCGATCCAGTCGGATCGGATCAGAACGGTCCCACGCCGGCGGCAAGCACGGAGGGTCCAGCGCCCGAACTCCCCGCGCCGCGGAATTAGGCCATTTTCCCTTGTCCGGCAATGGCCCGAGACCTGCGGCACGCATCGGGAGCATGAGGCGTGTGGCACAGCGACGACCAATTCTGGAAGACCTACGGCCCGTGGATGTTTACCGAAAAGCGGTGGGCCAACACGCCTGCCGAGGTTGATTCGATCCTCAAGCTGCTCTCACCGGTGCCGCGGGGGACCATCCTTGATCTCTGCTGCGGGCCGGGACGGCATTCACTGGAACTTACTCGCCGGGGATTCTCCGTCGTCGGTGTGGATCGCACCAGCGCCTATGTGAACGAGGCCAAGAAGCGCGCAAAGGTCGAAAGGCTGAAGGTCGAGTTCGTCAAGCAGGACATGCGGCGGTTCTGCCGGCCCCACGCCTTCGATGCCGCTATCAACCTGTTCACAGCTTTCGGATACTTCAGGAACCCGAAAGAGGACCAGCGAGTCCTCCTGAACGTCCACCGGTCGCTGAAGCCGGGCGGGAAGCTCCTGATGGACCTCGTGGGCAAGGAGATATTGGCGAGAAAATTCCAGGAGCGAGACTGGCACGAGGAGCAAGGCGTGATGTTCTTGGAGGAGCGGAAGCTCAGCCAAGGATGGAGTTGGATCGACAGCCGGTGGATTCTGCTCAAAGGCACCAGGCGAAAGGAATTCGTCGTATCGCTCCGTCTATTCTCGGCCAAGGAGTTGTGCGACTTATTACGGGTCTGCGGCTTCGAGAAGGTACAGGTCTACGGTGATCTGGCCGGTGCGGCGTACGACCACAACGCCAAGAGGCTGGTAGTCGTGGCGCGAAAGGCGTGAGGCAATGACGTGGACGGGATGCGGTTTACGTAAGCGGACACATTTTTCCGGCATGTAAAAGCAAAGAGACCACAGAGAAAGCAATCGAATTGAATTGTCTCTGTGGTCTTTGTGTTGGATTTTTAAAATGAACGCTTCATCAGATTCCCATCCGCAGCCCCGGGATTTGTCTTGCCACTTCGTCCGGCCGAAGCGTGCTCACCCGCCAATCCGCGATGGCAAGCCGATCCATTGCATGCGACGTTGCTACGCCAAGCGTGGGAAACCCGGCCGCCTTCGCCGCTTTGATGACATTCGGCGCATCTTCCACCACGAGACAATCGGACGGCTTCAGGGGCGTTTTCAGGTTCCGCGAAATCAGCTTGGCGCAGAGCAGATAGCCTTGCGGGTCGGGCTTGCCGGCCGTCACGTCTTGGGCGGCAACGATGACGCCGAAGCAATCGCGGAGGGCCACGCCTTCGAGCATGGCCTCAATTTCCTCGCGCAGCGCGCCGGAACAGATGGCAAGGGGATAATGTCGCCACAGCCCGCGCACGAATTCCTCCACACCGGGGAGCGAGTGATATTTGCGATCCTCGATCAATTCCATGACCACCTCGCTCTTGCGGGTCATCAGATACAACAGCTTCTTCGGCTCCAGCGGGATTTTGCGATCGTCGAACAGATGACGGAACGCGCCGCGATCGTCGAAGCCAATCAGCTCGCGATAGTATTCCTCCTCGGAAAGCTCGATTCCTTCCGCTTTGAGAATCTGGTGAAACGCGTAGAAATGCAGCGGCTCGCTGTTGACGATGACGCCGTCGAAATCCAGAAGGACGGCAAGGGGCCAATCGACCATTGTGAAATGATTATCTGCGTCCAGGGGAGATGGCAATCACTCCGAAGCAGAAGAATTTCCCCTCCGCTCGGCGCGTCGAGGACTCGCGCCGGTCCAGTAATCCACAGGTCCGGTAAAATGGCCGATAACTATCTGAACGATATGCCGAATCGTTAATTTGCACAAAATGGGAAGAATAGATAGTTTATTATTCCGCAGAAAAAGACATAGAAAACGGAAATTCTTGCGCTCGATGGCCCATGAGGAATATAAGTGGCTGATTCAAAATGACTTAAAGTTTTTCTGAAGATGCGCGTGGCCTTCAAGAATCGTAATGGCCAGCGTCGATACCTATTGCAGTGAGTGACCCACACAGCAGGTGATGGCGATGGAGTCGCCAGTCTGCTGGTGGAACGGGGTGGGCCAGTTGGAGAGCGGTTATGAGCCAGATCAACAACATTTCTCAGAGTACGCCGGTTCAGAAGATTGTCGCCAATCCAATTCAAAAGCAGGTTCCTGCCGATGCGCCGGCATCGATGCGCGCCACTGACAAGCTGGAGTTGTCGGGGGCCAGCCATCTGTTGCAAGCGCTAAAGTCCAACGACGTGCGCACGGAAAAAGTGACGGCCATTCGCCAGCAGATTCAGGACGGGACCTACGACGCCGACGGCGCGAAGCTCGACGCGGCGATCAACAGCCTGTTGGATGAACTGAGCAAATAAATCCGCTTGCTTCGTGCGCGCTATGACGCCGGCGAGATGATCCCGTCACGTGTGATAGTCCGCGTTGATCGTGACGTAATCCTTCGAGAGATCGCAGGTCCAGAGGGTCGCGGATGATTTGCCGAGGCGGCAGTTCAAATCGACGACGACTTTCTTTGCCGCGAGCGCTCGACTGACGGCGGGGGCGTTAAAGGGCATGGGGCGGCCGGATCTGAAAACGATCGTATTCTGAAGCGAAAGCTCAGCGCGGTCCGGATCGAAGGCCGCGCCGCACAGACCCGCGGCAACGACGATCCGACCCCAATTCGGATCATTGCCGTTCATCGCGCATTTCACCAGGGGTGAATTGGCGATGGCGCGGGCCATGAGTTTGGCATCCGCTTGCGTTCTGGCTCCGCGAACATTGATCTGGACAACCTTGGTAGCGCCTTCCCCATCCTCGGCGATTTTGAAGGCCAGGGTCTGACAAACCTCCTTCATCGCCGCGGCGAAGGATTTGATCTGTCCGCGCGATTCGATGGCAGCGCCAAGGCCCGAGGCCAAAACCGCGGCCGTGTCGTTGGTGCTGGTTTGGTCATCGACCGTGACGGCATTGAAGCTCACTTCCGCCGTGTCAGCGAGGATCTTTCGTAGAAGCGCTGGCGCGATGTTCGCATCCGTCGTCAAATAGGCGAGCATCGTGGCATGGGGGGCAAGGCGAGGTCCGATCATTCCCGAGCCTTTGCAAACGCCGGCGACGGTGACCCATTCTCGCGAGGATCGAAACCGAGCGGCGGCCGCCTTGCGGCGTAAGTCGGTGGTCAAAATGGCGTCGGAAAAACGGCGAGCGTGGGCGGGCGTATCGCCCAGGTTTTTCGCGGCTTGCATGATGCCAAATTGAATTTTGTCCATCGGCAAATGGCAGCCGATGATTCCCGTGGAGGAAGGGAGAATGTGCCGGGCGTCGCAGCCAATCTCGCGAGCGGCGAGGCGGCACATCCGGCCGGCGTCGGCTTCGCCGCGGCGTCCGGTGCAGGCGTTGGCATTTCCGGAATTCACGACGATCGCGCGCAGCTTGCCTCCGGCCACGTGCTGGCGGCCGATTTTGATGGGAGCGGCGAAAACCTTGTTGGTCGTAAAAACCGCGGCGGCGGATGCGAGGACATCGCAAACCAGAATCGCCACGTCTGGAGCCGGCGTGGATTTTACGCCGGCCTGGGCGGCGCCGGCCTTAAAACCGCGCGGGGAAAGCAGATGAAGCAGGGGCATGGCTCCTCGCAAAAACAATGATGCAACCGCGGGGGCGCGGCTGCATTCTATTGTGGAGTGAGGCGTGTGTCATTCAGCCGAGGGCTGGCCATTGCTTCGGGCCTCGCGGTTCTTTTTGGCCCAGAATTTCTCGCGTCGTTTGCGGATCTCCTCGGGAAGAGGATTGGCGCGAATGAAGGTGGCCGTCTCGTGGAGGAGACGGAAGAAAGCGGAAAGATCCTCGCCAAAAACAAACAGCCGGGTCTTGCGCACATCGCCGGTCTGCGCGTCGCGCTTGGCTTCGGTAAGAACGAGCAAATGGTTGCCGTTGGACAGCTCTTTGATTTGCGCGGCATAGGTGCGGGGGCCGACGGATTTGAAGAATTTCTGAAAGAGGACCTTGTGCTCCGGCTTGCCGTTGGCCGATGCGGGGCCGGCAGGCGGCGCTGGGGGGAGCGTCGGCTTGACGGCGTTGCGGCGAACAACGGGCGGACGAGCAGCGGGGCGGGTCGAGGGCTTTGCGTGTATTGGGCCGGCGTTGCGGGCGGAGGTGGTCAAGCGTTCTCCTTTGCCAGTAACACGCTGCAAACGGCCGAAAGTTGCAGATATCGACATCGGCCGATGTGTTGACTTGGCAATATAAAGCTTTTGTCAGCAAATCAATTATAGCTGCGCAGCACGCCGATGACGACGCCCTGGACGCGGCAGCGGCCTGCCTCGATGACGCGCGGCTCCATGGCGCTGTTGGCGGGTTGGAGGCGGATTTTGCTTCCCTCGCGGTAGAACCTTTTGAGCGTGGCCTCGCCGGTATCGAGCAGGGCGACGACCTGCTCGCCATTGCGAGCATTTTCGCGGCGTTCGATGACGACGTAATCGCCATCGCAAAGGTGGTCATCGATCATCGACTCGCCCCGCACGCGAAGAACGTACACGCCGTTGCGGGAACGAAACATCTCCTCCAGATCAAGTTCCTCGCGATTTTCGATGGCTTCGATGGGGGAGCCGGCGGCGATGTTGCCCAGCATCGGCAGCTTGGTGGAACGATTCTCATCGGGCAGCTTTTCCTCGGAAATGATAACCAGAGAGCGCGCCTTGTGCTTATCGCGACGAAGGACGCGCTTGCGTTCCAACGCGCCGATGTGCTCGAAGATCGTCACCTTGCTGGTGCCCAACTGATCAGCCAATTCCTGCATGGTTGGAGCAACTCCATGGATATGCCGGTAATTGCGAATGGCCACGATGACGTCGGCCTGCCGTGGGGTGAGATTCATAAGCGCCTTTCCCTATGTTATCTCCGTTTAAAAATGTTCGGAGAGTGTATGGAGTACATTACCCTAACAGGGGGACGGCGTCAAGTAAAAATAAAAAATGCCGAATGCCGATTGCCAAATGCCGAATAAGAGGCCTTTCCATTCGGCATTTGGCAATCGGCATTCGGCACTAAATTTTGCCGCGGTCGGACGTAAGCCGAATTCTGTTTCCCGGAGGCTGGCTCAGGGAGGCGGTCATTTCTCTGGGCCGGCAGTTGCCAGCCGGCTCAAGCAGCCTACCCGCGGATGTGCCGGTAATAGCCGGCGCGTTTTGGGCCTGAACTCTCCGCCTATTTGGCCTTGCTGCCGGTGGGGTTTGCCATGCCGCCCGAGTCACCCCGGGCGCGGTGCGCTCTTACCGCACCATTTCACCCTTACCGGGATTTCTCCCGGCGGTTTACTTTCTGTTGCACTTTCCGTCGGATTGCTCCGCCTTGACGTTATCAAGCACCGGGCCCGGAGAACGCGCCCGAGGGCGCGCTCTCCCGCAGTTCGGACTTTCCTCACCCGGAAAAATCCGGGCGCGATCGCCGCTTCGGCCGCGACAGGCGAATTATATGGATAGGCCATCCGGGAAGCCAGCCAAAGCCCCGTTTTGGCTATGTCCGGGGCCGACAACTGGTAACCGGCAGGTTATTGTTGGAATATCGGCGCTTCTGCATCGGTCAACATTGAGAAGGCAAAGCAACTTTTGTGGATCCGGAGCTTGTGAAACGATTTCGAAAGAAGGCGCTCGGTCATCTCGACGAGGCGTATAACCTGGCGCGCTGGCTCACCCGCGACGGGCACGATGCCGAGGATATTGTGCAGGAGGCGGTGCTGCGTGCTTTGCGGGGTTTTGCCAGTTTCAGGGGCGACGATGCCCGGGCCTGGCTTCTGACAATTGTGCGAAATACCTGTTACACGTGGCTCAAACGTCAGCGAACGCATGAGACTTTCATCGATGCGGAAGCCGACGTTGACAGCGTGGAAACGGACAACGCCGATCCGTTTTCGGTTTTGTCCCGCAACATTCAGACGGAACAGCTTCGCCTGGCCGTCGAAGCGCTTCCGCCGGAGTTCCGTGAAGTGATCGTCCTGAAGGATCTTCAGGGGCTGAGTTATCGCGAGATCGCAAAGATCGTCGCGGTTCCAATCGGCACCGTGATGTCGCGGCTGGCGCGAGGCCGCCGCAGGCTTGCTGAACGGCTGTGTGCCGAGAAGGACGCACGGTGAGCCCCATGGATTGCACCCGAGTCATGCAACTGATTTCCGCCTATGCCGATGGTGAACTCGAACCGCGCCGGCGCGCCGACGTGGAACAACACTTGCGCACCTGTCCAAAGTGCGCAAGCGCCCTGGAAAATATATCGCTGCTGAAATCGGCCATGGGCCAGGAATCGCTTCATCATCGCGCGCCGATGGCCCTGCACGACAAAATCCTCGAGTTGATCGATGAGGCGGCGAGCGGACCAGCGTCGGAACCAACCCGAGAGCCACGCCCGACGTGGCGCTGGGGATGGATCGCAGTCGCGGCCGCTGTTCTCATCGGCATCGGTCTGTCCGTTTATCTCATGACTCCGTCGGAGCAAAAACGGCTGGCAACCGAAGCAGTGTGGGACCACAAGCGCTCGCTCATGGCCGATCATCTTGTGGATATCCGCTCATCCGATCCGAAGAAGGTTTCGGCCTGGCTGGATGCCAAGTTGGCGTTCGCGCCGTGGGTCCCAGACCAGGCCCCGGCGGGATACGTTCTGGTGGGCGCGCGCGTGGACATTCTCGACGGTCGAGACGCGGCGGCGCTGGTCTACAGCGACAACGGCCGGTTCATCAATCTCTTCGAATGGCCCGCGTCGCCCAAAGCGTCGATCGTGAACCTCAGTTACATGCAAATCCAGGGATTCAGCGTTGAGCACTGGAACAATTCAGCATGGAACTTCTACACCGTATCCAGCGGCGATGCGCTGTCCATCCAGCCATTGACCCAGATGTTCGTCGCCCAAACCTGCTCGACGAAATAGGGAAGAAAATGCCGAATGCCGATTGCCAAATGCCGAATAAAAGACGAGTCCCTGGCTTTACATTCGGCATTTGGCAATCGGCATTCGGCATTTTGCCTCACCCAATCCGCCCGTCGCCTTGAGGCCGCGCGCGGCGGCGCATATCATCGGGTTTTACACCGAGTCGTCACCCATGCCCGCAAACACAAATTCGAAAAACCCCTTCGGCGCTGAATCCAGGCTCTCCTGCCTCGCGGGAGACCTCAATATCTTCCGGCTCAATCGCCTGGCGGAGCTAAAACTTGGCGACATCGATCGCCTTCCATTTTCCATCAAGGTGCTGCTGGAAAGCTGCCTGCGCAATACCGACAATTTCGAGGTCAGCGAGCAGGACGTGCGTCGGTTGGCTGCATGGAAAGCCTCGGCGGTCGAGCCTGTGGAGCTGCCGTTCAAACCGGCCCGCGTCATTCTTCAGGATTTTACCGGCGTGCCGTGCGTGGTGGACCTGGCCTCCATGCGCGCGGCGATGCAGCGTGCGGGCGGGAATCCCCAGAAAATCAATCCGCTCGTCCCCGTGGACCTGGTGATCGATCACAGCGTTCAGGTGGATGATTTCGGCAATCGCTTCGCCCTCTTCAACAACGCGCAAAAGGAATTCGAGCGAAATCGCGAGCGATATGAATTCCTCAAATGGGGCCAGAAGGCGTTCAAGAATTTCCGCGTCGTTCCGCCGGCCACGGGCATCGTCCATCAGGTGAACCTGGAATATCTGGCCAAGGTGGTGCAGGTGCGGGAGGGCGCAGCGTTTCCCGACAGCCTCGTCGGCACGGACAGTCATACGACGATGATCAACGGCCTGGGCGTTCTCGGCTGGGGCGTCGGCGGCATCGAGGCCGAGGCCTGCATGCTCGGACAACCGATCTACATGGTCACGCCTAAGGTCATGGGCTTCCGGCTGACCGGCCAGCTTCCCGAAGGCTCGACGGCGACGGACCTGGTGCTGGTCATCACGCAAATCCTCCGCTCGCACGATGTGGTGGACAAATTCGTCGAGTTCCACGGCGACGGGCTGGCGACGATGTCCGTGGCCGACCGCGCCACCATCGCCAACATGGCGCCGGAATACGGAGCGACCATGGGATTCTTCCCCGTGGACGAACAGACGCTGACGTATCTGCGCCTGACCGGACGCGAGACGAAGCTGATCGACCTCGTCGAGCGTTACTGCAAGGAACAGGGTCTTTGGCGGCAGTCGGAGGCCCCGGTTTTCAGCGAGAACCTGGAATTGAATTTGTCCACGGTGATGCCCAGCGTCGCCGGTCCGCGCCGGCCGCAGGATCGCGTGGACCTGCGCGGCGTCAAGCAGTCGTTCCGCTCGGCGATGGCGGATGTGTTCAAGAAAGATGTCGGCGAGAGCGCCACGCCCCGGCTCGATCGCTGGTCGGCCGAGGCCCCGGTGCATCCCCCGGCCAACGCCGGCAAGAACGGGGACGCTTGCGAGGCCGCGGCCGTCGAACATATTCACGACGACATCACCCGCGATGCGGCCACGGTGGAAGTGGAAGACCAATGGGTGCAACTCACGCACGGCGACATCGCCATCGCCGCCATCACGAGCTGCACCAACACCAGCAATCCATCCGTGATGGTCGCCGCCGGCCTGCTGGCCAAGAAGGCGGTGGAAAAGGGGCTGCGCGTCCCGCCGTTTGTGAAGACATCGCTGGCGCCGGGAAGCCGGGTGGTGACGGATTATCTGAACAAAGCGGGGCTGACGCAGTTTCTCGATCGGCTTGGATTCAACACGGTCGGGTACGGCTGCACGACGTGCATCGGCAACAGCGGCCCGCTGCCGGAAGCGATCGCCAAGGCGGTGGAAAGCCGCGACCTGGTTGTCGCGGCGGTCCTTTCGGGCAATCGCAATTTCGAGGGCCGCATCAACCCGCACGTGAAGGCCAATTATCTGGCCAGCCCGCCGCTGGTGGTGGCATATGCGCTGGCGGGGTCGGTGGATGTGAACATCATGGATGAGCCGATCGGCCGCGGCGCCGGCGGCAAACCTGTTTTCCTCCGCGAACTCTGGCCCTCGCAGGCCGAGGTCAATCGGACCGTCGCCGCGTGCCTGGGTCCGGAGATGTTCCGCAAGCAATACGCCAACGTCGAAACCGGCAACGACGATTGGAACAAAATCCCGGTGAAAGGCGGCGAGCTGTTCGCCTTTGACGAAAAGAGCACGTATATCCAGGAGCCGCCGTTTTTCACGAACCTCACGCGCGAGCCTGGAAAGATTCAACCGATCAGGAATGCCCGGGTGCTGGTGATGGTGGGGGACAGCGTCACGACCGATCACATCTCCCCGGCCGGCGCCATCAAGAAGGACAGCCCGGCCGGAAAATTCCTGATGGATCGCGGCGTGGAGCCGATTGATTTCAACCAGTACGGCTCGCGCCGAGGCAACGACCGGGTGATGACCCGCGGCACATTCGCCAACATCCGCCTGAAAAATCTGCTCGCGCCCGGAACCGAGGGGGGCGTCACGAAATATCTGCCGAGCGGCCAAGTGATGCCGATCTACGACGCGAGCATGAAATACCAGTCGGCAGGGGTGCCGCTGATTGCGCTGGCCGGCAAGGATTACGGCATGGGCTCGAGCCGCGATTGGGCCGCCAAGGGCACGTTGCTCCTGGGCGTGAAGGCGGTCATCGCCGAGAGCTTCGAGCGAATTCACCGCAGCAATCTGGTGGGCATGGGCGTGTTGCCACTGGTTTATAAAACCGGGCAGACGCGCGCCGGCCTCGGATTAACCGGCGAAGAAACGTTTGAGATCGTCATCGACGACAAGCTGCAACCCAGGCAGGAGGTGATCGTGAAAGCCGGCGGCAAGACATTCGCCTGCACCTGCCGCATCGATACGCCGGTGGAGGTGGAGTATTACCGCAACGGGGGGATTTTGCAGACGGTGTTGAGGAAGATGCTCAAGGGCGGCTAAAGGGCCAGGGCGATTTTCGCAGGGCCGAAGAACGCGCTCCCCTTCGGGTCGCGGCTAAACTATTTTTCCATAGAAATTTCCGGTATAAGCGCCGCGGTGGATCGGCGAAAGCTCTACAAGATCGTGGCGGAAATGTTGCCGCGCGCCGGCGGGGCGGAGGCGCTGTTGAATGCGGCGGCGGATGCCATACGGGCCAAGCGCACACAGGCGGCGTCTGTGACGCCGGAATTTCTTGACGGTCTGGAACCGCTGCTGAATCAAGACGACGCCCTCGGCCAGATCTATCAGGCGATCAATGCCCCCGCGCTGGAAGCGGCGTATCGCGGCACGGCGCGCACCGGGCGGAAATTCACGCGTAAGGAAATTCCCGCCGTCACCCAGCTTTTCACCCCCAAATGGGTCGTTGAGTTTCTTCTGCAAAATTCGCTGGGGCGGCTTTGGCTGCGAATGCACCCGGACACGCGATTGCGAAGAGATTGGAAATGGCTTGTCGAAGCGCCGGAGCACCCGATGCCGTCGCGGCATGCGATCGATCTTCGCATCTGCGACCCGGCTTGCGGGACCATGAATTTCGGACTGGTCGCGCTGGACATGCTCCGGGAAATGTATCTGGAGGAAATGGACCTTGCCGGCGATCCCGGCTGGCCGAGTTCGCCGTCGTGTAATTCTCCAGTTGAAATCGGCTCATGCATCGTTGGCAGCAATCTGATCGGTTTTGACATCGATCCGACGGCGATCAGACTCGCTCTCAAAACCATGGAGATCAAGATCGGCCGGGCGATTGACGGCAGCAGGCATCGCCTGGCCGTGCGGGATGCGCTGTTCGACGACCGATCCCGCGGGGAATTTGATGTTGTCGTGACCAATCCCCCTTACTTGAGTTCGCGGAATCTCGATCCGGCCGTCGTGCGCCGGCTCAAGGCCCGCTATCCAGCGACTTGGCGCGATCTCTACGCCTGTTTCATGTCGCGATCGTTGGAGATGCTGCGGCCCGGCGGATGGCTCGGGATTTTATCGATGCACTCGTTCATGTTCACGGCCGCCTTTGAGAAGATGCGGCGAGAGTTGCTGCAATTGGCCGATGTTGAGACGGTCGCGCATTTCGGTCCGGGGCTGTTCGACATCGGAAATCCAGGGACGCTTCAGACGGCGGCGGTCGTGCTGCGGCGCCAGGCGCCGGAGAAAAGGCCGGCCGTATTCTTCCGGCTGATTGACGCCGAGGATAAATGCGCGGCCCTCGCCAAGGCCATCGGCGGCGATGGTTCGCTCCGTTATGAAATGACTGGCGAACAGCTTTCATCACTGCCGCGATTGGCATGGATGTATTGGATTTCCCCGGCTTGCCGGCGAATTTTCCGCGAATTTCCGAAGCTCGGCGAGATTTCACCGCCGCGCCAAGGCCTGGCCACCACGGACAACATGCGATTCGTGCGCTATTGGTGGGAGGTTGAGCCGCCGAATTTCGCCGGGGGGCGCGAGAAGTGGATGCCGTATGCCAAGGGCGGCCGGTTCCGCCGGTGGTATGAGTCGCCGCGGCATCGGGTGAATTGGGAGGATGACGGCCGGGAAATCAAGTCCGCAATCGTTCAGCGGTATCCGTATCTCGAGGGGCAATGGCAATGGGTTGCCAAGAACAGCGGATGGTATGGGCGCGAGGGGATTGCCTATTCGTATTTGACCAGCGGCTCGTTCAGCGCCCGGCGGCTGGAGCCGGGGACAATTTTCGACGTTGCCGGGTCGTCGCTATTTCCCGACGATTCGCGGCGGGCCGGGATGCTGGGGGTGTTGAATTCGTCGGTTGCGAGTCAACTTCTCTCGGCCATCAATCCCACCGTGAATTTTCAGGTGGGCGATCTGCGGCAGTTGCCGGTGCCGCGATTTTTTCCGGATGAACTGCGGGATGAAGTCAGCCGAGCGATCGAGTGGACGCGACAGCTCGATTGCTTCGAGGAAACCAGCCCGGATTTCGTGGAACCGGAGCCGTGGGGCGGCGAGCCGGCGCGTTCGGAGGAATTGAAAGCGGCGATTAGCGACGCGGAGCGAAAGGTGGACGAAATCGTCGCGGAGCTTTATGGCGTGAAGAATGGAGAGAAGCGAGGCACGAAGGCATCCCGACGGGTCGGGACCTTGCTCCGGCACGGAGGCACGAAGGGAGGAAGGGACGAAGGCGCGAAGGAAGCGCTGGCCAAGCGCTGGATCAGCTATGCGCTGGGACTTTGGCTCGGCCGATGGGGTGAATCGGCCAGGGGAGACGTCGCCATCCTGTCGCCGCTCGATGGGGCGCTGCGTCGGGATTTGCGGCGAACGCTGGCCAATCGCGCGGGCGAATGCGCGGCCGCCCAGATTGAAGCGGCGGTCGGCGGCATCGACCGATTTCTGGCCCGGGAGTTTCTGCCGTGGCATAACCGTCAATATCGCGGCCGGCCGGTGTTTTGGGGGTTCAACGGCGGCGGGAAAACCGTAGCCGTTTCGTCTCTGACAGCCGAGGCGCGGATCGTGCGAGCGGCATTCGCCGCGATCGGCCAGACGCTTCCGGATGGTTGGCGGCGATGGCCCGATGACGGCACGGCGATCAATCTGGCGCCGCTGGCTCCATGGATCGCCGATCGGAAACTCCAGGCGTTTCTCTCAGAATTGGCGGGGGAGCTTGAGCGGGGGCGATACGGGTTTTCCCAAACGAGTAAATGGATAACGCGAGCGGCCAGGCGAGCTTCGGGCGTTGAATGCGCTCCTGCTGGTCGGAGGATGGTTCGTTCCGCGGCGCGGGCGCCGCGATTGTCGAACATCCAAAAAACGCGCTCCCCTTCGGGTCGCGGCTAAACGGCGGCTCACAACTTCGCGATGATGGCATCGGCGAAGGCGTCGGTGGTGGTCGAACCGCCGAGGTCGCGGGTGAGGTGATTGCCATCGGCCAGCACGGCGTCGTAAGCGTTTTTGATCTTCTCGGCAATGCTGGTTTCCTCGAGGTGGTTGAGCATCATGACGCCGGACATGATCAGGGCCAGCGGATTGGCGATGCCCTGGCCGGCGATGTCGGGGGCGGACCCGTGGACGGCTTCGAAGATGGCGACGTCATCACCGATGTTGCTGCCGGGCACGACGCCGAGGCCGCCGACCAGGCCGGCGCACAAGTCGCTCACGAGGTCGCCGTAAAGGTTTTCCATCAGCAGGACGTCGAAGCGGGAGGGGTCCTGCACCAGCCGCATGCAGCCGGCGTCGATGATGATCTCGCGGTATTCGATGCTGGGAAATTCCTCGGCATGAATTTGGCGGGCGCAATCCAGAAACAGGCCGTCGGACAATTTCATGATGTTGGCTTTGTGGAAGACGGTGACGGTTTTGCGCTGGCGTCGGGTGGCGTAGGCGAAGGCAAAGCGGGCGATGCGGGTGCAGGCGGGGCGGCTGGCGACTTTCAGGCTGGTGACCACGCCGGGCACGATTTCGTTTTCGATTCCGCTGTAAAGCCCCTCGGTGTTTTCGCGGACGATGACCAGATCCACGCCCTGGTAGCGGGTGTGGATTCCAGGCAAATTGCGGACGGGACGGATGGCGGCGTAAAGCCCGAGCTTCTGGCGAAGCTGCACGTTGACCGATTTGAACCCCTTGCCGAGCGGCGTGGTGACCGGCCCCTTGAGGGCAACCTTGTGTGCCGATAGCGCGGCCAGCGTTCGCCGCGGCAAAACGTTGTCCATGCCCGCCTCGAGTGCGCTGGCGCCGGCGAGCATCTCAACCCACTCGACCGACATCCCCGCCGCTTCCAGAACGCGCCGGGTGGCGCGGGTCACTTCCGGACCGATTCCATCCCCCGGGATCAAAACCACGGTGTGCTTAGCCATGCGGGCAATGGTCTCCAATCACCCGATCCAAAGCAATCCCGCCAGCGTGAGGATCAGGACGAGAAGAGTAATCGCCGTGTAGCGCCGGTCCCGTTCCTGGAAAGCGAAGAGGATCGAGGAAGCGAAAACGCGCATGATCGGCGTGAATAAGAGCAGATAAATCCCGGCTTCGATAATGCGTTTTCCCTGGCCGTGGCGGATGCCGTCCCAAATGATGTCCGGGCGATAATCGCATCCATCCGTTTTGATTCGATGCACGGATATCGTGCCGTGAGCGAAGGTGAAAACGATGCCGATGAGCATGACCAGGCTGGAGCAGATCACGCCGCCGCGCAGGACCCACGCCGAGACATCTGAGATGCCGTGGCTGGGTGCATTGGTTTTGCGGTCAATGGGCATCAGTATCGTCCTCCAAGACCGCGGATGAGCATTTGAAAACCGACGATCGCCAGCAATAAGGCGAAGATTTTCCGCAAAAGGGAATTCGACAAACGCTCCATGATGGTGGTGCCGAGGAACGCCCCGGCGAGCACAAAGACAGCGACGGGAACGACCAGAAAGGGCAGCACCAATCCGCGCCGCAAATAGACGCCCGCGCCGGCGGCGGCGGTAACGCCGATCATGAAGTTGCTGGTCGCGGTCGAGACCTTGGTGGGCACTTTCATGGCCACTTCGTGCGCCAGGACTTTGAGCACGCCCGCGCCGATCCCCAGAATGCCGGAAACGATGCCCGCGGCGAACATGATGCACAGGGCCCAGGGGATTCCCGTGACGTTGTACTGAATCTCGCGGCCTAAGCGCTTGTCAAAATACGAACTGTTCAGACGAAGGGCCGAGGCGATTCGGTCATTTTCGACGCCGGCGGGAAGTTCCTCGCCGAGTCTTGCAAAAATTGGCAGCAGCGAGAGGAGCAGCACCAGGCCGAAGAGGATGTAAAGCGCCTGTGGATTGATGTGGCGGGAGAGATACCCCGCGCCCAGCAGAGCGCCCGAGGCCGTGGCAAGTTCGAGGAACATCGCGATCCGCACGTTGGTGATCTTGTCCTTCACGTACACCGCGCCCGCCCCGCTGGACACGGCGATAACCGAGACGATGCTGGCCCCGATGGCTTGTTCGATAGGGACGTGCATGAGCATGGTCAGGACCGGCACGATGACGATTCCGCCGCCGAGGCCGCTGATCGAACCGACGACCCCGGCGAGGAGCGAAGCCCCGGCGACCTCGCTGAGCCAGAGAATGGATTGGGAGGCTTCCGTCACTGAAACCGAGAATAGAGTGCAATGTGGCGAATTGGAACCACCCATTCAGCGGAACTGAACGCTTTTTCGTGGTTGATTTGGGTATCGCGCAGCATCGGTTAACGCACGGTCTTCATGCGATCTCGTTTCGCGCGAAAAATAGTTCGTCCATGGACCGGTGCGTCCATGTTAGCATTACGCCATTCGTGCCTCCTGGGATGAGGTCGCTTGGCGATTGGAAATGGTGAGTGACAATCATGAAAGTATTGCTTGTTCATCCCAGCGCACTGCTCTATTCCGAGGTCTATCTGCGGCTGGAGCCGCTGGGCATGGAGTGTGTCGCGGGCGCCATCGAGCGTGCCGGCCATGAGGTGCGCCTTCTGGATCTCCAGGTGTTCAAGCACCGGGATTTGGAGCGGGAGATTGCAGCGTTCGCGCCCGATGCGATCGGGTTCAGCGTTAATTATCTGGCCAATGTGCCGGAGGTGATTGTTCTGGCCAAGCTTGCCCGGGAGCGGCTCCCGCACTGCTTCATCTTCTGTGGCGGGCACAGCATCAGCTTCATCGCCCAGGAAGTATTGGAGCACGGCGATGGGTCAATCGATGCGGTCGTCCAGGGAGAGGGGGAAATTACGGTCCCCCGGATGCTGGAACTCGCGCCTCACGTGGATGGACTGCCGGGTGTGGCGACGGCTTGGGGTTCCGGCTCGCGGGCGGAGATGCTTGCGGATATCAACACGAGCCGTCCGGCGCGGCACCTCACTCGGAAGCGCCGCAAATATTTCATCGGCGAGCTGGACCCGTGCGCGTCAATCGAATTTTCACGCGGATGCCCGTGGGATTGCTCGTTCTGCAGCGCGTGGACGTTCTATGGGCGGAGCTATCGGGAGGCGGATCCGGGGGTGGTCGCGGATGAAATGCGGACGATTCGCGAGCCGAACGTTTTCATCGTGGATGACGTGGCATTCATTCACCCGGATCACGGGATGGCGATCGCGGATGAAATCGAACGCCGGAACATCCGCAAGCGCTATTACCTGGAAACGCGGTGCGACGTGCTGATCCGCAACCAGGAGGTGTTCGCGCGATGGGCGAAACTGGGCCTGACGTACATGTTCTTGGGGATCGAATCGCTGGATGCGGAGCAATTGAAGTTGTTCCGCAAGCGCACGACGCCGAACCAGAATTTCGAGGCGCTGGAGGTTGCGCGGAAGCTCGGCATTGACGTGGCGATCAATCTGATTACGGATCCTTCCTGGTCCGTCGAGCAGTTCCGACGCGCGCAGGAATGGGCGACGAGGGTGCCGGAAGTTGTGCACCTGACGGTGGCGACGCCCTATCCCGGAACGGAACTGTTCCACACTGAATCGCGCGAGCTGAGCAGCGTGGATTACCGGCTTTACGACATCCAGCACGCCGTGATGGAAACGAAGCTGCCGCTGCGCGAGTTCTATGAGGAGCTGGTGAAGACGCAGGAGATCATCAACCGAAAGTTCATGGGCTGGAAGACGGCGCTGGCGGCATCAAAAATCCTCGCGGGCCAGATGATGCGCGGGCAGACGAATTTTCTGCGGATGCTCTTCAAGTTTTCCAAGGCGTACAAAGCGGAGCGGTTTTATGCCGACCATTTCAAGGATATAGAGTATTCAATGCGGCGACCGTCTGAATATGGACAGAAGGTGAAGCCGCACGATTTGCGGGTGCATCTGGGCGTGGCCGCGTCGCAAAAACGGGAAGTCGTGCGGCTGTGAGCGCTGGCACTGTTCAGGCGGTCATCCTATCCCGTCGGCGTCAATGATCGTCGCTGCCATTGATCCGGCAGCCGGTCGGGCAGTTGGCTCAGCGGTCTGTCGGAAGGTTTGTCCATGGACTTTAGCCTTTGGCTGGTGGGTACAGACCGCGGATGGCGGCGAGGGAGAATTCGGTCATATGGTCGGCGAGTTCGTCGATGCATTGGGCGGCGGGCGGAAATTCGGGGTAGAATCGGTCCAGCATAATCTGATGATCGACGAGAAAGACGCATTGGCTGATGATGCTCTGCGCGATAAGGATCGTCTTGCGGTGTGGAATTTGCCTGCCGACGAGCCTGTTGACGAGATTTTCCAGAGCGCGGGCGTGGGGGCGGAAGATTTCGTCCATGAGTCGCTCGGTCGCCTCGCTGGGCTGGCGCATTTCGCGCATCATGATCGTCACGAACCACGCCGGACGAGTCGGATCGAGCATACTCCGCAGGAACTTCCGGACATATTCGCGAAACTGATCCGTAGGCGACATGGAGGGATCCGGATTGATGATGACGGCAGCGGCTTCCATGCCTAGCTGGTGTACCAATTTGATGACCTGATAATACAGTTCCTGTTTATCGGAGAAATGATAGTTGACGGCTGCCATTGCGACCCCGGCGCGGTCCGTGATTTCTTTGATCGTGGCGCGTTCGAAGCCCTGCTCTGCGAAGACCTCGCCGGCGGCTTCGAGAAGCTTATGCTTGGTGACCTGCGATGCGGCATTGTTCTTCACGTTGGGCATTTGGCCATCCAATCCCCGGAAACAATCGGGGCATTTCGTCAACATTCAAACTGGGACCGCCTCCGGCATGACCGCAGGCCGAGTCTCGGCTCGTAACATTCTTTGTTTTACTCTGAACAATCGCAGCATCGCGACGAAAAACAGGGGCACAAAGAAGATGGCCAGCACCGTGGCGGAGAGCATGCCGCCGATCACGCCGGTCCCGATGTCGTTCTGGCCTCCGGAGCCGGCGCCGTGAGAGATCGCCAGGGGCAGCACGCCGAACATAAACGCCAGCGAAGTCATGAGAATCGGCCGCAGACGCTGGTGAGCGGCCTGCACGGTCGATTCAATCAGCGGCATGCCGCGATCAAAATTGGCCTTGGCGAATTCGACGATGAGAATGGCGTTCTTGGCGGACAGGCCGACGGTGGTGAGCAGGCCGACCTGAAAAAAGACGTCGTTGGTCAGGCCGCGGGAATAAGTGGCCAGGGTCGCCCCGACGACGCCCAGAGGGACGACCAACATGACAGCCAGAGGGATCGACCAGCTTTCATAGAGCGCCGCCAGGCAGAGGAACACGACAATGAGGGAAATGGCGTACAGAGATACGGCTTGGGAGCCCGACAAGCGTTCTTCGTAGGAGAGTCCAGTCCAGTCAAAGCCGATGCCGGGCGGCAGATTTTTGGCCAATTCCTCCATGTGGCTCATGGCGACGCCGCTGCTTTGACCGGGAGCGGGTTCACCCAGGATCTCCATGGACGGAACGCCGTTATATCGCTCCAGCCGCGGTGAGCCGGTCATCCAATGGCCGCTGGTGAAGGCGGAGAAGGGGACCATCTGGCCGGCGGCGTTTCGCACGTACCAGTTGTCGAAATGCTCGGGGAGCATGCGATCTTCAAAGCGGCCCTGGATAAAGACTTTCTTGATTCGGCCGCGGTCGATGAAATCGTTGACATAGCTCGAAGCCCAAGCCTCGGCCAGGGTGTTGTCCACCGCGGTGAGATCGAGTCCCATGGCGCTGGCCTTCTCGCGATCCACTTCGATTTTGTATTGCGATTCATCCTCCAGACCATTGGGACGCACGGCGACCAGCGCGGGATCTTGGGCGGCGGCGCCGAGGAGTTGGTTGCGTGCGGCCATGAGTTGGTCGTGGCCAACGCCCCCTTGATCGAGGAGTTCAAAGTCGAACCCGGTGGCATTGCCGAGTTCTATGACTGCCGGCGGCGCAAAAGCGAAGATTATGGCCTGGCGGATTTGGGAGAATTGTGCCATGGCGCGGCCGGCGATGGCTTTAACGCCGTTCTGTTCGCCGCGGCGTTCGTTCCAGGGTTTGAGGCGTACGAAGGCGATCGCCTGGCTTTGTCCGTTGCCGGCGAAGCTGAATCCGGTGGCGGTGAGGACGCTTTCGACGCTGTTTTTCTCGTTGTTCAGGAAGTGGTCGCGCACCTGGTTGAGGACCGTTCTGGTTTGTTCGACAGTGGAACCGGGCGGGAGCGTGACCTGGACGAAGAGCAAACCCTGATCTTCATCGGGCAAGAAGCCGGTGGGGATCCGTTTGAAGAGGACAACAAGCCCGGCAACGATCAGGACATAAACGGCGAGGTAGCGCCAAGTCCGACCGAGAACGTGGGCGACGCTATTTTTGTATTGGCGGTTGGCAGCGCCGAATACGCGGTTGAACAGTCCGAAGAATCCAGTCCGTTTTTCAAATCCCGTGTTGGGGCGATGCTTGAGGAACGTCGCGCAGAGGGCGGGGGTGAAAACGATGGCGACGAAGACGGAAAGGAGCATGGCCGAGACGATGGTGATGGAGAACTGGCGGTAGATCACCCCGGTGGAACCGCCGAAAAAGGCCATGGGGAGGAAGACGGCGGAGATGACCAGGGCGATGCTGACGAGAGCGCCGGTGATCTGGTCCATGGATTTTCGTGTGGCTTCCTTGGGGGACAGTTTTTCTTCGGCCATGAGGCGTTCGACGTTTTCCACGACGACGATGGCGTCATCGACCAGCAGGCCGATGGCCAGGACCATGCCGAACATGGTGAGGGTATTGATGGAAAACCCGGCGACGGAGAGGACGGCGCACGTGCCGAGAAGGACGACCGGGACCGCGATGGTGGGAATCAACGTGGCGCGGAAGTTTTCCAGGAACAGGTACATGACCAGGAAGACCAGGCCGATGGCTTCGAGCAGGGTTTTAATGACTTCCTTGACGGAGATGCGGACGAAGGGGGTAGTGTCGTAGGGATAAATGACTTGGAGGCCATGGGGAAAGAAAGGCGTGAGCTTGTCCATGGTCCGATGGACGGCGGCGGCAGTATCCAAGGCGTTGGCGCCGGCGGCGAGCCTGACGGCCAGGGCGCCGGTGGCTTCACCTTTGTTGTATTGTGCGGCAATGCCGTAGCTTTCGCCGCCGAGTTCGATCTTGGCTACGTCGCGGAGCCGCACCTGGGAGCCATCGGGATTGACGCGGAGGAGGATGGCGCCGAACTCCTCGGGGGTGCGCAGGCGGCTGGGGCCAATCACCGTGGCGTTGAGACGTTGGCCGCGAGCCGAGGGCAACCCGCCGAGTTCGCCCACGGCGACCTGGACATTTTGGGTCTGGATGGCGTTGGATACGTCGCCGGCGGTGAGGGAGTAGTTATTGAGCTTGTCGGCGTCGAGCCAGATACGCATGGCGTACTGGGCGCCGAGCAACTGAAAATCGCCGACGCCGGGCGTGCGGCTAATGGGGTCCTGGATATTCGAGGCGATGTAATCGGAAATATCGGCGCCGCTCATCGAGCCGTCGGTGGAAATCAGGCCGACAAGCAGGAGGAAGTTTTTGGTTGATTTGGCGACGCGGATGCCCTGCTGCTGGACTTCGGGGGGCAACATCGGCATGGCGAGTTGGAGCTTGTTTTGCACCTGTACCTGGGCGATGTCGGGGTTGGTGCCCTGGTCGAAATAGAGGTTGATGGCTAGGCTTCCGTCTTTGTCGCTCTCCGAGGTAAAGTAACGCAGGTGGTCCAGGCCGTTGAGCTGCTGTTCGATCACCTGCACGACGGTGCTCTGGACGGTTTCGGCGGAAGCGCCGGGGTATACCACCGAGAGGGAAATGGCGGGGGGAGCGATGCTGGGATACTGGGCGATCGGCAGCGTCCGGATGGCCAGAGCGCCTGAGAGCATGAGGATCAGGGCAATCACCCACGCAAAGACGGGACGGTCAATAAAAAACCTTGCCATGGCTTGGTTCTCATTTCTGCTTCAAATCCGTTTGTACCGTCTGGCCGACACCCACTTCGACGGCACGCACGGCGATGCCCGGCGCGACCTTTTGCAGGCCTTCCACGATGACTTTATCGCCGGCCTTAATGCCGTCGGTGACCAGCCACTTGTCGCCAATGGCACGGTCGGTCTTGACCGATCTAAGCTGCACGTTGCCGTCTTCGCCGACGGCTAGCACGGTGGGCTCGCCGCGCGCGTTTCGCGCGACGGCCTGCTGCGGAATCAGGATCGCCTGTTCATCCACTCCTTCGATAACTCGGGCGCGGACGAACATTCCGGGGAGCAACTCCCGCCGGGCGTTGGGAAACAAGGCTCGTAGCGTGACCGATCCGGTCATTTGATCGACCGTCACTTCCGAGAATTTAAGGACACCCGTGTCGGCGTACGCCGTGCCATCTTCGAGCGTCAGCGTGACTCCGGCCTTCTTTGCGCCGGCGCCAAACCCGCCGCCGGCAAGTTCACGCTGCAGATGCAATATCTGGGCGCTCGATTGAGTCAAATCCACGTAGATCGGGTCCAATTGCTGAATCGTGACCAGCGAAGCAGGCTGCTCCGCCGTGACGAGAGCGCCTTCCGTCACCGAGGACCGGCCGGTCCGCCCCGAAATGGGCGAAAACATCCGGGTGTAATCCAGATTGATACGCGCCGATTCCACCGCTGCCTGGGCGGATTCCACATCGGCCTCCGCCTGCAATTGGGCAGCGACGGCGTTGTCATAATCCTGACTGCTGATGTCGCGGCCTATCTCAAGCTTCTTGTAGCGATCCACGGTCAACGTGGCTGATGTAAGAGCCGCCTTGCTGCGCGCCTGGGCTGCGACGGCGCTGTCATAGGCAGCCTGGTAGCGGGCCGGATCGATCTTGTAGAGTTGCTGGCCCTGCTGAACTTCGGCGCCTTCTTCAAAAAGCCGCTGAAGCACGATTCCGCTGACCTGCGGTCGAATTTCGGCCACCCGGAATGCCGTCGTCCGGCCGGGCAATTCGGTCGAAAGCTCCACTCGTTGCGCCGCGATCGTGACGACGCCAACCTCGGGCGGCGGACCTTGCGGTGGTCCAGGCGGTTGGCCCTCGGCCTTTTGGCATCCGCCGATCGCGACCAGCATCACGAGCGCGCACAAGTTCAGGAGAATGCCACCGCAGCCATAGCGAACGGGAGCGATCTTCAGCCTATGGAACATTGCAAATTCCTTTTCAGAGGGAATGCGATAATCTGATTCGTCCATGTCCAAAACCTCGCACTTGCTTGACAAATCGTACTTTGAATGCTAATTTAATATTCAAATACTGAATATGAATTCAGTTTATCATTCGAGCATCCGTTTGTCAAACCTCGTTTTTCTATCCGGTTGGCCATGCGGAACTGAAAGGAGGCCGTTTATGAGGGCGAAAACGGGCGTCCTGCTGTTGCACGTGCTTGTCGCGGCTGTCGCTTTGGTGACAGCCGGATGCACTGTCGGTCCGAATTATCAAATACCTGCTGTCCATGTTCCGACAGCGTATCAGGCTGCCGCGAAGCCCGTGACGACGGCACCGGCTGTTGTTTCAGCGGCAACACAATCGGCCACGCCGGATTTGACATGCTGGTGGCAGACCTTCCACGATCCGGCCCTAAATCGGCTGATCCGTGAAGCGGTTGATGCGAACTTGGATGTTCGCCTGGCGGCGACGCGTATCCGCCAGGCTCGCGCCGAACTGGAATACGCCCAGGGAGCACTGCTTCCGACGGCAGATGCATCCGGCTCTTACTCGCGTTCACGCTACAGCGCTTCGGAAATCCAAGCCATCCCCGGCACATACGACCTGTATCAGGCCGGCTTCGACGCGGGGTGGGAAATCGACGTATTCGGCGGCGCTCGAAGAGCCGTCGAAGCGGCGCGCGACACGTTGCAGGCTCAGACGGAAGCGCGGCGCGACACGCTGGTGACGTTACTCGGCGAAGTGGCGCAGAATTACATCATGCTGCGCGGATATCAGCACGAACGGCAGATCATTGAGGGGAACATCCGGACTCAAATCGATACCTTGAGTCTTCAGAAACGCCGGCAGCGCGCAGGCGTTGCGGCCGACCTGCCGATCGCCCAGGCCGAAGCACAACTGGAAAGCACGCGTGCGGAACTTCCGGTTGTCGAGACGGCTATTCAGAATGCAATTCACCGCCTATCGGTTTTGCTGGACCGCGACGTATCGGACTTGCAAACCGAGCTGAGCATCGAAGCCCCCATACCGGCCGGGCCTGCGGAACTGCCGCCGGGCCTCCCTTCCGAATTGCTTCGTCGTCGCCCCGATATTCGCCACGCAGAACGAAATCTGGCGGCGGCGACCGCGAATATCGGCGTGGCGACGGCGGACCTGTACCCGAAATTCAGCCTGCTTGGAGATGTCGGCCTGGGCAGCAGCAGATTCCGATCGCTCGGAAACGCCCAGAGCCTTTTCTGGTCGATAGGCCCTAGCGCGAGTTGGAATCTCTTCAATGGCGGCCAGGTCCGCGCCAACATCCGGGCCAAGAACGCGATGGAAGAACAAGCGATGATCCAATACCGGCAGACGATCATCCAGGCGGTTTCCGATGTGGAGGATGCCATCGTTGCTTACCGCCAGAACCAGATTCGTCGCGACTCTTTGCGTGCGGCCACGACGGCTAATCGTCGTTCGCTCGAACTGGCGCGCCGCCTGAACGATGCGGGAGTCGTGGACTTCCTCAACGTGCTCGACGCCCAACAGTCGCTATATCTGACTGAGGATCAACTCGCCCAAAGCGAGCAAAGCGTCTCCACCAGCCTCGTCGCGCTCTACAAGGCACTCGGCGGAGGATGGGAGATGTTCGAAGAATCCGCGACCGCTCCACGGGAACATCCCGCTGTTACCCAGGATAACCCATAGCGTGAAGGTGAGGGTCTTGTGTCTCATTGTTTTCTGTTGCGGCTGATCAACAGCGGAAGGCTTTCCGATCCAGAGAACATATAATTCAATCGAATGGGCCTGAGTCATTCCATCTACGCATCCGTAACAGAGGTTCCCGGGCACGAATGGGATCTTCTCACGGCCGATGAAACGGATTTGACGATGGACCGCAGGCTGATCGGCGCGTACGAAGCGACGATGGGCGGGCAATGCCGGAGTTTTACGATTGTGATTCGTGATGAAGCGGGGAAAGCGATCGGGCTGGCATGCGCGTGTTTATTTCGTGTGGATATGGGGCATTTCCCGTGGCTCGATAAGCTGGTGGCGCGGGCGAGAAAAGTCTGGCGGAATTGTTTGAGGATGGGCGTTCTGTTCTGTGGGCTGCCGATTCCGGCGGGGCAAAATCACTTGCGTATCGCGGAGGGTGCGGATCGAGCGGCGGTGTTGACGGAACTGGACGGCGCGATGGACGATTTGGCGCGCGATCAGGGCGCGATGATCGTGGTGGTGAAGGAGTTTTCGAATGACGAATGCGATGGTATGCAAACGCTGCTCGAACGGGGGTATTTGCGCGGTGAAATCCCGGCCCGGCATCGGCTGGTTGGGGAGTTCGGCAGCTTTGTCGATTATCTTGCTTCGATCAAGGCGCGATACCGCTGGCAGGTGAATCGATCATTGAAGAAGCTCAAAGAGACAGGGCTGCGGGTGGAGCAGGTGCGGGGGCCGGTGGATTTGCCTCGCGTGTATACGGATGAGGCGCATCGGCTCTACGAGGCGGTGCAGGGGCGATCGAAGTTCCGGCTGGAGCGTTATCCGGCGGAATTCATGCGTGAGCTTGGGCGGCGATTCGGCGATGACGCTTCGCTGACGTGCATTTATCAGGGGGAGAGGCTGGCGGCGTTTACCATTGGGCTGGCGCGGGATTCGATCTATCACAATCTTTATTCGGGGCTGGATTACGATCTGCGGACGGAGGGGGACCTTTACTTCAATCTGTTTTATCACGATCTGGATTTCGCATGGCAGAGAGGAGCGAAGGTAGTTCATCTGGGGCAGACTTCGGATAATTTTAAGTCGCGGCTGGGGAGCAAATGGGAGCCGATGTATCTGTTTATCCGACCGAGAAATCGCATCATTCGGTGGGGCTTGACGACGTTTTCAAGATGGGCGCTGCCGAGGATGGAACCGGTGGAGGCGTATCGTGTTTTCAAGGCGCCGGAGCGGTTGAGCCGGAGAAAGACGCTACGACGCATGGTTGATTAATTCTGCAACGGGACATAAAGGGGTCAGGATGACCCCTTTATGTCCTCTCCCGAATGGGATTGAGGAATCTTCCATGGCCCGATGACCATCGCGCGTAAAGAATGGCGGCACGTGACGCGTTTCGGCATTTTCCCGATTACAATTTCCCCATGCCCGACGGCGATCAATATATGACTTGCATGGAAGTCTGGGGCGGCAGCCAGTTGACCGAGCGCGGCGTGCGAATGGGCGGGCTGGACGCTTGGGTTTATAGCAAGCCATTCGGAAACGCCGGGCGCGGCGGGGATGTCTATTATGCTTCGAGCTGCGCGACGGGCCGAATCAGCCGGCTGCTCCTGGCGGATGTATCCGGACACGGCGATGCCGTGGCCGCCACGGCTGCGGATTTGCGCAAGCTCCTGCGCCGATATGTGAATTATCTGGATCAGACTCAGTTCGTACGCTCGATGAATCGGCAATTCGTGGCGTTATCGGAAAAGGGAACGTTCGCCACGGCCCTGGCGACGACGTTCTTCGCGCCGACGCGGCTGCTTTCGGTCTGCAATGCCGGGCATCCGCGCCCGCTGCTGTGCCGCGCCGCGGGCAAAGAATGGTCCATCCTCGAAATGTCGCAGAGCGACGATCGGTCGCCGCGGAACATTCCGCTGGGGATCATTGATCTTGCCGACTACGAACAGTTCGATGTTGAGTTGGAGGTGGGGGACCTGGTGCTCTGCTACACCGACGCCTTGATCGAATCGCGGGATTCCGACGGTAAGTTCCTCGGCGAGGAAGGGGTCATGGCCATCGCGTCGGCGATGGACCAGCAGCCCGGTGCGGCGTTCATCCAGGGACTATTGGGAAGAATTGCCGATCGACACGCCAAGAATCTGTCTGAAGACGATGTGACGGTGATGTTATTGCGGGCCAGCGGCCGGCGGCCGCGGATTGGGCTGCGGGACAAATTTGGAGCGGGGCTGCGGTTGATGGGGGCGGTGATCCGTGCCATCGATCCGCGCGCGGATCGCCCGCCGGTTCCCGATTTGAATCTCGCCAACATCGGCGGGGCGATCATCCCGGGTTTGTCAAAACGATGGCGGTCGGTCCGCCCGTTGGAGGCAAACCGACCGCCAGGTCATTCCGTACCCTGAGTTTTGAGCCCCAATGTCGCCGAGAATACTCCGTTGCGCTACGCCGCCTGCTCGGCGTGCTGTTCCGAGAAGTTCAGCAATTCACCGAGAGTTTGCTCGAGCCGGCGTTCTGCGTTGCGGATGTCCGGTGAAGCAACATTGGTGCGGCGATGCGCCAGCAACCGGTTCAAGCCGTCGGGGCGAGCCATCGCGTCGACGAGCTTGGCATCAATGAGGTTCTCGATCGCCTTCCTTAGCGTTTCAGATTGAAGCGACATAGATCTCTCCTTGCGCCGTGGCGGCGCCGAAAGGCCTGGAACACGGCAAGACGACGCCGCGACCCAGGCGAACACCTGGAAGACCAGAAGGATCTAAACGCCACGAGGCGCATTGATCCCTTTCATGTGCCTACGGAGTTAGCTGACGGGCTGGGAGTTGAAAGTCTCCCTCGGCCGCTCGGACAAAACCCCTTTGGGGAGGTTTCGTCTTGGCGTCATGAACACCGATTCGCCCCTGAAGACCCGAATGGAAACAAACATTCAGACCTACGATGCAAGGAAAAAATTCCCCGCATTGGGTTCTCCGCGCCGCGTCATTGCTGGGCGGCTTAGGCGGTCAAGCGAGGGGAATTGTATGGAGACAGACTCCCATGTCAATACAATTCAACCCGGCTGCTGAAAAAAAGGGCAATATTTTTTCAGCGTGATTTTCGCGCGTTCGCCAGTTGTGCGGGTTCAATAATAGATGGAGAATCCAAGGCAAAAGAAGGAAACGGAGCGACCATGAAATGGATCAAGCGAATCGTCCTTGTGTGCGTGCTGCTTATTGTTGTTGCAATTGTGGCCATCTATCTGTCGTTGAACGCGATCGTGAGGTCGGCGGTGGAACGGCAGGCTACCGCGTCGCTCGGTGTGCCGACGTCGCTGGGATCGGCCCGGTTGTCTCTGGCGGGCGGGAACGTGCAACTCAACGATTTGCTCGTCAGCTCTCCGCCGAAGTTTTCCGCGCCGGATGCCTTCACCCTCGGCGGTATTGCGGTGACAGTGCATTACGGCCAGTTGACGGAGACGCCGATCCATATCCAACAGATCACGATCGACCGTCCGTTGCTGGTCATTGAGCAGGTGGGCGGAGCGCTGAATTTGAAGTCGCTCATGGACCAGATGCCGAAAACCCCGCAAACCAGCGGCGGCCAGGCGACCCAACCGATCAAGCTGGTCATCGACGAACTGGATTTAAGCAGCGCGCAGGTGACGTTCATGCCGGGGATTCCGGGACTGGCCGACACGATCCAGGTCTCGGTTCCATCGCTGACGCTGAAGAACATCGGCAACAGCGATGGGAGCCAGAACGGCGCGGCCATCAAGGATGTGGTGCTGCAAATTGCCACGGCCCTGGCGGCGAAGGGAGCGGACGGCGCGAAGTTGCCGCCGGAGGTGAAGATGCTGCTTTCCGGCCAGCTCAACGGTCTTTCCCAGCAGCTTGGCGCGGAATTCAACAAGCAGTTTCAGGGCGTCGCCGGATCTCTGGGCAAGCAGGTTCAGGGCAAGGTCGGCAACGTCATCAAGGCGAACGGGCAAAGCGCCCTTCAGCAACTGCTCGGGGGAAGCGACAAAAACAACGGGAAATGACGGGCGATGGCCGGGACGGATTTGCGGCGTTATCCCTTTACGGCTGAGTTTCCGCTTCGATTTACCAGGGACGCAACCGCGTCCTTGATACTTCGGCGCACTTCGTCTACTGAATTTCCACTGGTTGTGCAGCCAGGCAAGTCGGGGACGTAAGCAGAAACGCTACCGTCCTCGGACTTTTCGATCACATAGACGTATTTCATATTCTCCTCATTCCGGGTGGGCCTGATGCGGAATAGCACCCTGCGGCGGCGAGCCTTGCCTCAGACGCGCACCATCCCTTTGTCGCGATTGAGCGATCAGTGACGGGTGACACTGCCGACGGTAATGTGTCGCTTTGGCGCCCCACGTCAATCGGTCTCCAACACTTCCTGAAGTGTGTTGGCAAAAATCTCAGTCACGAGCGTTAGTTCCTGAAGAAGCTGGTGTTCCTTGACGACCGACTCGATAATGATGGGCATATCATAGCCGATATCGCCCACGATTTTCGCGAATGCCAATTCCGAAGCGGCAGATATCGCGACATGCTCGCTCTTCGTATTCACCTCGCTTATGTGTATCTGACGGATTCTTGTCTTCTGCTGCTGAATGATCAGGCAAGCCTCAGCCATCGTTCTATCAATTTGGCTCGCGTGACCAAGATCAAAACACAGTGACGAATCCTCGAACTCCCCAAATATCCGCGCCAATTCCTCGGCCGTTCGACCCAATGGCTTTCGCTTGTCCATGTTTTCAAAGCACAGCGCGGAACTGAGCGACTTCCATGCGCGCCGATCGAACATCGCATCCGGATGCATTATTAGCGGCCAACCTCGCTCTTTGATGGGGTGTAACTTACGCACCAAGTCCGGCTCGCTTTCCGCGGTGAATTTGGCGGGTACATGAAAGGCTATATATGAGTATTGCGTAAGCGGCAGATCATCTAAAGCATTCAAAAGCGGATCCAATTCGCCGAATCGCAGCGCCGAAAGCTCGACTGCATTAACGTGAAGCTTTGCGAGTACCTCGAGCGCATGACGAAAATCGCCCATCGCAACGGCACCGGTGGAAAATCCAATTTTGCGCATCAAAATACTCCGTACTTTCGCGTGAGTTCGGACAGCTTTGGTTCGTCATCCAAGAACAACCTCGTGACGCCGTCTTGAAACTGCTCGCTAATGTGCCGGACCTTATTGAAAACCGGATCTGACCGGCACTCTCGAGCCGTCAAGGATTCTAGTCGGGTTCTTACCTCGCCGTCGTTCATCATTGAAAGAAACTGGTCGTATGCGTCGAAGATCTTGAGGCTTGTTTCCGGTTTTGCAAATGAATTCGCTGCATCGGCAACAATTTCAAGCGGGGTCAGCTTTACGTAGGTGCGCAAGTGCCTTAACAAGGGCTCCAAATGCGCGGGCAAGTCAAAAAGATTCTCGTCGAGCCCGGCAGGCGGCCTCAAATGGCAGTTAAAGCATGTCAGAAGCCCGGCCGCAAAAATCAGCTTCCTTGATAGGCGCAACTTCGCGTTTTTCAGCGCCCATTTCTCGCCCTGGCGCTCTCGGTGTTTGGTCGCATAGTCGACGCACATCGTCCTCCAATATCGCACGATGTCATTCAAGAGAAATCGGGGCACCTTGTAATGCTGCCCGGAACGTGAAAGAAAGCTCAGGTCGTCGTCGAGGTAGCGGTTCAAAACAGACTTAATAACTCGGTCGTAGGCGTCGGAACTGCCCACCGCAAGTGACTCCAATATCAAAAGTATCCGGCGCGTTGTGTTTCGGTTTGTGTCTTCCTCTCCGCCGATTTGGTGGATCAGGTCGTGACTGAACGCGAGCCCGCCGAAGGTTGCCGTGGGACCCGGTCCTCGCAGCCGAGCCTGCAAGAAGCGATTAGCAATTTCCTGCGCCACCTTGAGATGGTTGGGATCTGCTTGGCCGTCAATCAAGAGCGTCCAGTCAACGTCGCTACCGAATGTCCACTCGCGGCGTGCGAGCGAACCAAATACGACAAGAGAAGTGTCACTTGGAATGAGGCGATGGTCGGCCAGAATGCTCTCAATACGATCTACTTCCGTGGCGGCCGCTGCTCGCGCGGCGGATATCGCGGGCCATTCCTTTCCCAATTTGCCCGACAACTCTTCTATGGCGCTGGTCGAAACGGTCATGGTTTTCAGTATTGTCGCCATTGGCCACAGAGGGGCAATGGACTAACTGCAACCCATCGAATTCCCGCAATTCAGGCATTTGTAACACGTCCCGCTGCGCACCGTGATGCTGCCGCAGACATCGCAGGCCGGGGCATCCGCCTGCAATTCGGAGCTTTGCCGGCTGAGCGGATCGGCAACGATGGCGAGGCGGAGATTGGCGCCGCCGGTCGCTTCGGCGGGCGGGGCTGGTTTTTCCGCTTTCATCTCCTGTTCGCTATACGCGAACGGACGAGCGGAATCGGGCTCAATTCGCGGGCCGTGGCCGTTGCCCCCTTCTTCAACCGGTGGCGTTTTGATGACCGGCTCGGCTTCGGCCTCGGCAGGCAGCGGCCGGGGCTCGCGCTTGGGGGCGTTGGCGGCGCGATAGCCGTGAACGAATTCCATCGCCAGCCAGCGGAAGATGTAATCGACCAAACTCTTGGCGAAGGGGATTTCGGGATTTCGGCTCATCCCGCTGGGCTCGAAGCGCACGTGCTCGAATTTTCGCACCAGCGATTCCACCGGCACGCCATATTGCAGGCTCACCGAAACCAGCGTGGCGATCGTGTCCATCAACCCGCCGATGGTGCTGCCTTCCTTGGCCATCCGGATGAAGATTTCGCCGGGCGAGCCGTCCACATACAGGCCGACGGTGATGTAGCCTTCGTGGCCGCCGACATCGAACTTGTGCGTGGTAGCGTTGCGGGTATCGGGGAGGCGGCGGCGGAGGGGGCGCTCGACGATTCGCTCCACGATTTTCTCGACGACGTGCGTGTGGGCGGGGGCAAGATTGTCGCTGCTGGTGGGCTTGGCGGAGAAAAGGGCGTTGGCGGCGAGGGCGACCTCGGCGGCGATTTCCTGCCGGGCGGCTTCGACGCCCTCCTCGTCATCCTCCTCCTCGGTTTCCTCGGCCTCCCGATCGCTCTTGACGTTGAGCGGCTGGGAAAGCTTGGAGCCGTCGCGATAGAGCGCGTTGGCTTTGAGGCCCAGCTTCCAACTCAGGTAATAGCTGCTTTTGATCTCCTCGAGGGTCGCCTCGTTGGGGAGGTTGATGGTCTTGGAGATCGCGCCGGTGATGAACGGCTGCGCGGCAGCCATCATGCGGATGTGCCCCTCGACCGCGATGAACCGCTGGCCGTGCGGGCCGCATCGGTTGGCGCAATCGAAGACGGGATAATGCTCCGGCTTCAAATGGGGAGCGCCCTCGACGGCGCCTCGGCCGCAGATTACATCGTTGGCGTCGGCGATTTGGCGCTTGGTGAAACCGAGATGTTGAAGCAGATTGAAATCCGGGGCCTGCCAGGTCGCCTCGGGGATGTTGAGGCGTTCGAGCGTCTTCTTGCCGATCGTCCGGGGGCTGAAGGCAAAGACGAGTTCAAATTGGGCGGGCAGGGATTCCTCGATGGCGTCGAGTTCCTCGGCGGTGAAGCCCATTTGCTTGAGGGATTGGTAATGCACGTGCGGGGCATCGTGCAAGGAGAGCGTGCCCATGACGTATTTGAGTATTTCGTGAATCTGCTCGGCGCTGTAACCGAGGTTGACGAGGGCGGGGCGCAGGGACTGGTTGGCGATCTTGAAGTATCCGCCGCCGGCGAGCTTTTTGAATTTGACCAGCGCAAAATCAGGCTCAACGCCGGTGGTGTCGCAATCCATGAGCAGGCCGATCGTGCCGGTGGGCGCGATCACCGTCGTCTGTGCGTTGCGATATCCAAAACGTTCGCCGAGGAGCAGGGCCCGATCCCAGCATTCCTGCGCGCTCTTGAGCAGATCGGTCGAAGCCAGTGGATGGTTCTCGGCGAATTGGGCGGCGTCGATGCCCACGGGTTTGATTTCGAGCGATTCATAATCGCCGATTCCGCGGCGTGCGGCGGGGTTGTTGGCGACGTCGTAGGCGGCCCGGCGATGATTGCGGATGACGCGCAACATCTCGTTCTTGTTTTCCTCGTAGCCGGGAAATGCGCCCAGTTCCCGGGACATCTCGGCGCTGGCGGCATAGCTCTCGCCGGTGAGGATGGCCGTCAGCGCGGCGCAGATGGCGCGGCCCGATGGACTGTCATACGGAATCCCCGCCTGCATCAGCATGGCGCCGAGATTGGCGTAACCAAGGCCGAGCGTTCGGAAGCGGTAGCTGAGCTTGGCGATTTCTTCCGATGGGAAGCTGGCCATGAGAACGCTGATTTCCAGCACGATCGTCCAAAGGCGGATGGCATGCTTGTAACCTTCGATATCGAAGCGGAGGGTTTCGGGATCGAAGAACGTCAGCACATTCAGCGACGCAAGATTGCAAGCCGTGTTGTCCAGGAACATGTATTCCGAGCAGTTGTGCATGGCCATGCCATTGGCGATGAAAGAACTGGTGACCGGCTCGGTGAGATCGAAAACCTGGCGGCGGCCCTGGGGGGTGAGGGATTGGACCCGGTCGAAGTTTCCGCGGTTTGCCGGGGCGAGTTCGCTGGCGGAGTTGAGCTGCTGGAGCTTTTTGCCCGGCAGGAGGCCGATGTGCTTGGCGAACAGGCGCAGGCTGCCCGGATCGATGTGCAGACGGTGACGTCTGGAGATTTCATCGGGGCTCGTCGCGGCAGATGGGTCGCCGGCGCCGCACGCGCCGGCGACCGTGTCGCGGGCGATGGTTCCACCGTCGCCCAAACCAAAGATCGCGCTCTGAATCCCAAACCCCAGCAGGACCAACTGCGCATCCTGCAAGAGGCTGAAGCTGTCGCTGGTCAATTCCAGATTTCCATTGTTGAACGTGGCATCGGCGGTGAACAGCCCGCGGAGCAAATGCTTCTGGGCGGCCAGCCCGGCGGTGAAAACGTCGTCGCTGAATCGCCGCTCGGAAGATTCGTAGCTCACATACGCCCTGATGCGGCGGAGGAGGCGGCGGTTGGTGAGGGCGGCGGTGGCGGTCCCGCCGGCGGTCTCGTCGTCGCTGACCATGAGCTGATTGACGTAGTCATCGTCGTATAGGCGTTGCGACCAGGTCTCGGCGACGTAGCGGGCGAAGGGCTCGACCAACTCGCCCCCGCCGAGGCACGCTTCCAGGCGAATTGCGTCATGCGTGGCGTTGGTGGAGGAGAAGAACAACCCGAGCAATTGGAAGAAGCGAGCATCCTGCGGCTCGCCGATTTCCTGAACTGTCGCCGGCTCGCTGGGGAATTTGACCTCGTCGTCGTTCGTCAAATCCTTGGCCTGCACCCAGCCGCGGATACGCGTCCAAACCTGGTGGTCGGCGGTGAGCTTCAGGCGGTAGCCGCCGAGGGTGCGGAGTTCGTAAACATCCTTGGTGCCCGTGGGCAGCGCGCCTTCGGTGGAATGGATTTCGTGGCCATTGAGGCAGGTGACGACCCTGCTGGGCAGATGGATCATCTGATCGATCCGCCGCCAGATGCCGCCGGGGGTGAGGACGCGCGTTTCGCCGGTGACGCAGGGATTGGAAGCCTTGATCTTCCCGCTGTTGGGGCAGGTGTGCCACTGATTGATCGTGTCGTCGTATTGCACGCCGGGGTCGGCGCAGCGCCAAGCCGCGAAGGCAATCTGGTCCCACAGATCGCGGGCGCGCAGCGATTTGGCGACTTTGCCGGTGGTTCGCCAGGTGAGGTCCCACTTGGCATCGTCCTCAAGCGCCTTGAAGAAACGGTTGGGAATACGGACGGAATTGTTGGAATTCTGCCCGCTGACGGTCATGTACGCTTCGCCGTTGAAATCGTAATCGAGCTTGAGCCCCAGACGCTTCGCCTGCTCCATCAGCTCCTTGGGCAGGCGCTTGATCCCCTCGGCCATGGCGGCGACCTTCAATTCCTCGCGCACTTTCCAATTGACGAACTGCTCGATGTCCGGGTGATCGAGATTGAGGCAAACCATCTTGGCGGCGCGGCGGGTGGTTCCGCCGGATTTGATCGCGCCGGCGGCGCGGTCGCCGATTTTCAGGAAGCTCATCAATCCCGATGATTTTCCACCGCCGGAGAGCGGCTCATTTTCGCCGCGGAGCTGCGAGAAATTTGAACCCGTGCCGCTGCCGTACTTGAACAGCCGGGCCTCGCGCGTCCAGAGTTCCATGATCCCGCCGGGATTCACCAGATCGTCGTTGACGGATTGGATGAAGCAGGCGTGGGGCTGGGGATGGCTGTAGGCGTCCTTGCTCTTGAGCAAGTCGCCGCTCTTGGGATCGCAATAATAATGTCCCTGGGCCGGGCCGGTGATTCCATAAGCCCAGTTCAATCCGGTGTTGAACCATTGCGGGCTGTTGGGGGCGCACATCTGATGCAGGAGCATGTAGCACAACTCGTCGTAGAACGCCTGGGCGTCCTCGGCGGAGTCGAAATAGCCGTGTTTTTCAGCCCAATATCGCCAGCAGCCGGCCAGGCGATGGATCACTTCGCTGGCCGAGCGTTCCGGCCCGGTGACGACGTTGCCGTTGGCGTCGCGGAGGAGATTGCCGGCTTCATCGCGCTGCGGCACTCCCGCCTTGCGGAAGTATTTGCTGACCATGATGTCGGTCGCCAACTGCGACCAGTTGCACGGAATCTCAGCATCGTTCATCTCGAAAACAACGCTGCCGTCCGGATTGGAAATCCGGCTGGTGCGCTTCTCGTACTCAACGGTCTCGAGCGCGTTCTGAGCGGGCTTGGTGAAACGACGATTGATTTTCATGTCACAGATCCTTCTCTGAAATGCAAATCCTTTTTTTCACCGCGGAGGGCGCAGAGAACGCAGAGATGAAATCTTACGCTGGCTTTCATTCATCTCTTGATCCTCCGCGTGCTCTGCGCCGTCCGCGGTGAAAAATACTGATAGACTTAATCCACCTTCGGCAGCGTCAATCCTTTTTGGTTCTGATATTTCCCGGCCTTGTCGGCGTAGCTCTTGGAACAAATCCGCTCGCCTTTGAGAAAAATGAGCTGGGCAATCCCCTCGTTGGCGTAAATCCTGGCCGGCAGGGGGGTGGTGTTGCTGATTTCCAGGGTGATGCGGCCGCGCCATTCCGGCTCGATCGGCGTCACGTTCACGATGATCCCGCAGCGAGCGTACGTGCTTTTTCCGAGGCAGATGGCCAGGTATTCGCGCGGCATGGAAACGACTTCAACGGTTTCGCATAGCGCAAAGCTGTTGGGCGGGATCAGCACGTATTCCTGGCGGGTCTCATCGGTGTCGATGGTGACGAAGCTGCGCTCGGAGAACTTTTTCGGATCGACGATTTCCGAGTTGACATTGGTGAAGATTTTGAAGACCGAACCGACCCGCAGATCGTAGCCATAGCTGGAGACGCCATAGCTGATTTTTCCTGGGCGTTTGACGTTGTCCTCGAAGGGCTCGATGCCGATCAGCTCGCGGATTTGGCTGTCGCAGAGGATGCCCATAAGTTGCCTCCGAACACGATCCTTACATTTCGATGGCGCGACGAAGACCCATCAACATGCCCAAGGCGATGCTGGTTTGCCGTCGGAAATTTATTCTCAACCCTACCCGAAAGACCTCGACTCGAAGGGCCAAATAGTCCCAAAGGACCGCTCAACGGGATTCCGGCAATATACACTACATCTGGTATTCGTCAAAGGAAACTTTACTAAATGTTGGGTACCCGAACGCAAATCCGCTGCTAACAAATGGATCGACCGGCGCTTAGGGTAGCGAAGATTTTTTCTGGGAAGAATAGGCAGGGTGTTGACTCCAGGTTATCCACCGGGGAGGGGGCTTGGCGGTGGAAAACTTTAGAGCGTGTTGCATCCGCCCGTAGCGTCCGCGCCGCCTGGCGGCGGCCCTGCGGGCCGCGTTCCAAGGGGTCGTCTGCGGCGTCATCGCTCCTCAACGGGTCGAATTTAACCCGCTCCGTCGCGTTCTCGCCCGGTCCAAATCTTTGGAAGAGGCCGCTCGCGTTCTCGGCATGGACCCTGCCACGCTCTGGCGCCGACGTAAGAAATACGGCATTTGACCGCAAATATAAAATTGAGCGGATGACTACGGCGTTTAATGGGCGATACAGGGCTCGAACCTGCGACCCCCAGCGCGTCATGCGAAAAATGTCGCAACGCAAAATATGCGGGATCCGACCCGCCCTTATTAGCCACAATAACCCAGTCGTGCCGGCGTTATATGAGGAGGTTCTTGATCCGATGTATATCACATGCGGCCTGCGCCGCCACGATATATACCGTGTTGCCAGGTCTGGTAAGCTTCCGGAGCGGCGTGAGAAGGATAGTGCTGATTTGCGGGCTTTTGCTGCTGGCGTCGCCCGTGGCGTTTTCAGATCCATCGGCCACGCCGGGGGCCGCCGACGTGTTCCAGGTTCCCGGATTCGCATGGCCGCGTAACAGGATCGATCAGTTCGTGGCTGCCAAGTGGCGCCGGTTGGGGATCACGCCGGCCGCCGGATGTTCCGACGCGGTGTTTCTCCGGCGCGCGTATCTCGGGGTCATCGGCACGCAGCCAACGGCGATCGAGGCCCGTGAGTTTCTTCTGGATGTCGATCCGGAGAAGCGACGGAAGCTCATCGATCGTCTGCTGGATCGCCCCGAGTTCGTCGATTACTGGACGATGAAGTGGGGGGACGTTCTGCGGGTCAAGGCCGAGTTTCCCATCATCCTCTGGCCCAATGCGGCCCAGACATACACTCACTGGATTCGCGAATCCGTCCGGGACAACAAACCGCTCGATCAGTTCGCGCGTGAACTGCTGACCGCCAGCGGCAGCAATTTCCGCTCGCCGCCGTCCAACTTCTATCGCGCGGTGCAGAGCAAGACTCCCCGGGGAATTGCCCAGGCGGTGGCGCTGACATTCATGGCAGCGCGGGCGGACAAATGGCCTGAGCAGCGGCTTGACGGGATGGCGGAATTCTTCTCGCAGGTCGGCTACAAATCGACGGGGGAGTGGAAAGAGGAGATCGTCTTTTTCGATCAAGCCAGGGCTGCCACGCGCCCGTCGCACGCGGTGTTTCCCGACGGCACGGCGGTGGACGTGCCCAGCGACCGCGATCCGCGCGAGATGTTTGCCGATTGGCTTTTGTCGCCGGGCAATGAATGGTTCGCGCGGGCGATGGCCAATCGCGCATGGTTCTGGCTGATGGGGCGGGGGATCGTTCAGGAGCCGGACGACATCCGCCCCGACAATCCCCCGAGCAATCCCGAACTGCTGGCCTATCTGCAAAAGGAACTGGTCGCAAACCACTACGACATCAAGCGCCTGTTCCGCCTGATCCTGAACTCGGAGACGTATCAATTGTCCTGTATTCGCGCCGATAACAAGCCCGGCGGCGAAGCGCAATTCGCCAGCTATCCGATCCATCGGCTCGGGGCCGAGACGTTCATAGACGCGGTGTGCCAGATCACGGGCAGCAGCGAGGAATATTCCACCGAGACCCCCGAGCCGTTCACGTTTATTCCCACGGGCACGCGCGCGATCGCGCTGCCCGACGGAAGCATCAGCAGCGCTTTCCTGGACATGTTCGGCCGACCTCCGCGCGACACCGGCATGGAAAACGAGCGCAACAACCTCGCCACGCCCGATCAGCGTCTGCACCTGCTCAATTCCAATCACATTCGCCGAAAACTGGAACAAAGTAAGTGGCTTCAATCCGTGCCGATGGACAAAGGCCTTTCGCCGGCGGCCATCACAGAAGTTTATCTGACGATTCTCTCTCGCTTTCCCAGCGAGGACGAGATTCAGACCGCGATGAAGTATTCAAAGTCCGGCGTCGTCCACGGCCGCGAGCCGCTGGTGGATCTGGCCTGGGCGCTGGTGAACAGCGCCGAGTTCGCCTACCAGCATTGAATCCGGAGGAAGGGCCTGGTGAAGCGATGAACGGCACGCTCGGTTTTGGCGGCGCCATTTCAAGACGCGAGATGATGCGCCTGGGCCTGATTGGCGCAACCGGCGTGCTGCTGGGCAATCGCCTTGGCTGGGCCATGGCGCCGGCGACGCAACCCTCGGCCATTGCGGCCAAAGCCCGGGCCAAATCTGTCATCGAGGTCTGGCTGTCGGGCGGACCGTCCCATCTGGACACGTTCGATCCCAAGCCCGACGCCGGCCGCGATTATTGCGGGCCGTTCGATAAGCCCATTCAGACTAACGTCAACGGCATCCGCATCTGCCAGTGGCTTCCGCTGCTGGCCAAACAGGCCGACAAGTATTCGCTCATCCGCTCGATGACGCACGGCAACAACGGGCACGAAACGGCGGCCTACTGGGTGCAAACCGGGCGCGAACCAGGCAATGGGCAGGTCTATCCGGGCGTGGGCGCGGTGGTCTCGCTTTTCAAGGGATACGCCGCGGGTTACCACGGTCTGATTCCGCCCTACATCGTGCTAACCACGCCCCAGGGCCGATTTTCCGAAGCCGGGTTCTTGGGATCGAAGTACAGCCCATTCGTTACCGGCGGCGACCCCGCGCAGCCGCGCTTTGCCGTCGAGGGCGTTGTCGCCCAGGGGATCACCGATCAGCGCCAGCAGGCCCGCCGCGATCTGCTGCACGAACTGGATGCCTTGGACAATACCTTGCCCGATGACCCCCAGCTCGCCCCCTGGCGCAATTCGGAAACACAGGCCTACGACCTCATCCTCGGCGACGGCGGCAAAGTGTTCGATCTCTCCCAGGAAAAGGACAACCTTCGCGCGTCCTACGGCAGAAGCGCCTTCGGCCAGTCGTGCCTGGCAGCTCGCCGGCTGGTGGAACGCGGCGTGCCTTACATCACCATCAACAACGACGGATGGGATACCCACAAGCAGAATTTCGAGACCCTGCGCCGCAAGCTCCCCGAGTTGGACAAGGCCCTGTCAACGCTGCTGAGCGATCTGTCCGACCGCGGGCTCCTCGGACGCACCATCATCTGGTGCGGCGGGGAATTCGGCCGGACTCCCAAAATACAGTGGGAAGCGCCCTGGAACGGCGGACGCGGGCATTGGGGCAAGTGCTTCTCCATGCTCGTCGCCGGTGGCGGATTCAAGGGCGGACAAGTCGTCGGCGAGTCGGATGCCAAGGGCGAAGAAGTCAAAGGCCGCCCCGTCTATCCCTGCGACCTGATCGCCAGCATGTACGAATTGCTGGGCATTGACACCGATGCCCGCCTGCCCCATCCCCAGGGTCTGCCCGTCTTCGTCACGCCGCGAGCCGACGAGGGTGTGAAAACCGGCGGCCGGTTGAAGGAGATCATGCCGTGACCCACGCGCTTGTCCGATTCTGGGGAGGAATGGTGATGGGGCTGCTGCTGCTGGCGCCGGTCTCGACGCTGTGGGGACAGCAGGCCTCGCGCGGCCCTCGGGTCGGTTACGTCTATCCTGCCGGCGCGCGCCGCGGGTCCACCACCCAGGCCGTCGTGGGCGGCCAATATCTCGACGGCGTTTCGCAAGCGTATGTCTCTGGAAGCGGAATCCAGGTTACGGTCAAGGAGCACATCAAGCTGCTGTCGGGGCAACAACTCGCGGCGTTGCGCGATACCGCCAAAGAGCTGATCGACCGCCGCGCCGCCGCCTTCGCCTGGCCAAGGATGTCCTTGGCGTCGCGGCCTTCGACGCGGCCGATCTTCACCCAGGATGATGCCAACTTACTGCGGGAGATTCGGGAGAAGCTGGCGACGGCCGTGATCCGTCCCGCCGCTCCGGCGATCTCCGAGATCGTCCTGCTTGAATTCACCGTCGCCAATGACGCGGCGATAGGCCGCCGCGAACTCCGGCTGCAAACAGCCGGCGGATTGACCAACCCGTTGGCTTTTTACGTTGGTGAGCTTCCCGAAGTCTGCGAAAATCCCGCCAAACCGCGCGCCCAGGCCACCGTCAGCGTTGCCGGTCAACAAATGACCGTGAAACTGCCGGTGACGATCAACGGCCAAATCCTGCCCGGCGGTGTGAATCGCTATCAGTTCTACGCGCGCAAACGCCAAAGCCTCGTCGCCGCTGCCTGCGCACGCGGACTGACGCCTTATCTGGCCGATGCCGTGCCCGGCTGGTTTCAGGCGACGCTGACCCTTTACGATGCCAAGGGCAATGAGCTGGCATACGACGACGACTCGCGCGTCGATCACGACCCGCTGCTGCATTATGTCATCCCCTCCGACGGCTGGTATGTCATCGAGATCAAGGATGCCCTGTATCGCGGCCGCGAGGATTTTGTCTATCGACTGGCGCTGGGCGAACTCCCGTATGTCACCAGCGTGTTTCCGCTCGGCGGCCCCGCCCAGGCGCAGACGGCAGTCCATCTGGCCGGCTGGAATCTACCGGTGGACACGCTGAGCGAGGATTTCAGAGATGCCGTCCCCGGCATCCATACGCTGGCGCTACCCGAGTGGGACGGGTTGATTCCCCAACGTCTGCTGTTTGCCGTTGACGATCTGCCCGAGTGCCCGGAGCAGAAGCCGAACAACGATCAGGCTACCGCGCAGGCCGTGAATCTTCCGATCATCATCAACGGCCACATCGACGCGCCGGGCGATTGCGAGGTGTTTCGATTCGAGGGTAAGGCGGGCGAGCAAATCGTTGCCGAGGTGACGGCTCGCCGCCTGGGCTCACCGCTGGATTCAGTGCTCGCGCTGACCGATGGGTCGGGCAAACAACTGGCGTACAATGACGATTACGACGACAAGGCTGCGGGCCTCGTGACCCATCAGGCCGACTCGTATCTGACCGCCACGTTGCCCAGCGACGGCCCATGGTTCATTCACCTGCGGGACGTGCAGAGGCAGGGCGGCCCGGAATACGCGTATCGCCTGCGGATCGGTCATCCGCGCCCGGATTACCAGTTGCTGCTGGACCCTTCGAGCATCAGCGTTCGGGCCGGCGACAGCGCCGTAATCACGGTCCACGCGATCCGGCGCGACGGGTTCTCCGGCCCCATTCACCTGACCATGACGGGCGACAGCCAGGGATTCAGACTCATCGGCGCCAACATCCCCGCCAAACAGGACAAGGCACAGTTCAAGCTCCTCGCGCCGGCGTGGTACACCGATCAGGCCGTGCGCCTGCACTTGGAAGGACATGCCAACATTGACGGGCAGAAGGCAATCCGCCCGGTCGTGCCGGCCGACGACATGATGCAGGCCTTCGCCTATCAGCACCTTGTCCCTGCGGAGGAGTTGCTGGCCGTGGTCCTCGCTCCTCGCGTTAGGCCCGACCCGATTGCCTTCGGAAACCTGAGACTCGCCACCACCCTCACCGCAAAATTCGTTGCCGATCAACTGGGTCTGCCCGGCGACAGGTCCGACAAGTTCGTCAGCGCCTACGTCAACCAGCGTCTGGTCAGCTTCGAGCAATTGCGCGCATCCGTCGGCGGCGGTTTCGACAAGCTCACCGCAGGCGGCAACACGCGAGAGGCTGCGGCGTTGATCGCCGATACATCGCGGGCCATGCGAGGAGTTCTCGAGGCCAACCTCAGCCCGCAGCAGGTGTCCAAGGCCGTCGAACTGCTCGGACCGCTGTTCGGTGTGCTGGAGCGCAATGCCGCCGGCCTGCTGCAACTGGACGTGCCCCAGGCGAAGGTTTGGCAGGCGATGCCCATTCTTTCGCGCTTTGTCCACGCCGCCAAGGTTCAAGTGTACGACCCCGTCTTCACCGGCGTCCTTTCCCGCCAAGACGGCGTGATGAAAATTCATGAGCTGCGGCTGGCCGCTGCCAAGGATCTCGCTCCCATCGTCGGCGCCGACGCGGCGAACAAATGGGCCGAGCAACCGGCGATGGGCCTGCTGGCGCCTGCGCCTCGCAAAAATGCGCCGACGACCGCGCCGGTCAGTCCCCAGGAAAGAACATCCACCGCAAAGTAGTTCCAGATGAATTATTGCAAGACATTCCGCCTGAGATCGGACAAATCCCCGGAATGTCAACGCGGGCGATGATTCCTCGAACCGCATCGTCGCCTATTCAGCTCTTTTGCACCGCTCTAACGGCCTCCACAACGTTCGGCAGATAGGTGTAGGTTGGACCGCCCTGCATCATAATGGCCACGCCGGCGTCTTGCCGACGCGGGCATAAAAGTCGTAAATGTCGAAGAGGGCACGTCGGCATGGAAACGCGCGGGTCTGCCCGTTGTTCGAGCCGCCAGCGGATCGGGGCGTCTCCCGCCCGTGTTCCGCGTGGGCGCCATTGCGCTGACGGTGACTATGCTTATTCTCGGCTTCACCATTCATCCTGTGTTTCTCGGGGCGGCCGGGGCCGTTTGGTTCACACTTTTGATTCTCAACGGCGGCTGCCCATTGGGCTCCTGTGCAATCGACCCGCGCCGCGGGTCCGCGTCGGAATCGTCAGAGCGAAACCCGAGCTAAACATGTCATGTCTGGTACAATCCGGAACGACATGCGGCGGCGGCCAAATGGGAAATCCCGGCTAAATCATGGAGGTAATCGAAATGAGAAAGGGCAGCTCCTTTGCAGCATTGATCTTCATCGTAATTCTTGGCATCGGCGGAGGATTGGCAATTGCCATGTATAAAGTCACAGCTGACACCGAAAGCGCATGGATTGGAGTCATTGCCTTTCTTGTCGCCCTGGTTGTTTCTCTCGCAATCAAGGTTGCGGATCAGTGGGAAAGGGTGGTGATATTGCGGTTAGGCAAATTCCGCTCCCTAGAGGGACCGGGACTGTTTTTCATTATCCCGGTCATCGACGTGACGGCTTACTGGATTGATACCCGCGTGATCACCGCTTCTTTCAAGGCAGAGAAGACTCTTACCAAGGATACGGTGCCGGTGGATGTGGATGCAGTGCTGTTCTGGAAGGTTTTGGACCCGAAGAAGGCAGCCCTGGATGTGGCCGACTATCAAAGTGCCATAAGTTGGGCTTCCCAAACGGCCCTGCGGGATGTCATCGGCAAGACCATGCTTTCGGACATGCTGGAAGGCAGGGAGAAGATTGGCAGCGAGCTGCAGAAGATCATTGACGAGCGCACCGAGCCATGGGGCATTAATGTTATTTCGGTGGAGATCAAGGATGTTCTTATTCCTCCGGCCTTGGAGGATGCGATGTCGATGCAGGCCCAAGCTGAAAGAGAACGTCAGGCCCGGGTGATTCTGGGAGATTCCGAGCGACAAGTGGCGGAGAAGTTTGGAGAAGCGGCCAAGACCTATACCAACGATCCTGTCGCTCTACACTTGAGGGCCATGAACATGCTTTATGAGGGTTTGAAGGAGAACGCCACGATCGTCATTGTACCCAGCACGGTCGTGGAAACCATGCAACTAGGGGGTATTGCCGGGGTGACGGCCCTGACCATGGGGCTGGGCCAGGAGCGCGCCAGCAAAGAGAAGGAAAGCAAACTCAGAAAACAAGAGTGACTTCATCTGCCGATGCCGCAAAGCCCCATTCCGCGAATGTTCGATAGACATTATCCTTTGTAGCATGGATCGAGCAGCCTCGGACGTTTCTACGCTCTCCACGGGCCATATCGCGCCATGGATCAAGATTGTCTACACTCTGTACGTCTGCGTTCTCGTGCCGATCTATCTGCTGCACTATCCCCCGAGCAATTTCCTCTGGTTTTCTGATATTGCGCTGCTGACGACGGTCGTCGCGCTCTGGCTGGAAAGCTCGCTATTGGCAAGCATGATGGCGCTGGCGATCCTTTTGCCGGAATTGGTGTGGAACATCAATTTCTTCCTCCGCCTGATCTTCGGAATCGAAGGGATCGGGCTGAGCACCTATATGTTTGATCCGCACATTCCGTTGTACGTGCGAGCCCTTTCCCTGTTCCATGTCGTGCTTCCGGTGCTTCTCGTCTGGATGGTTTACCGGTTGGGTTATGATCGTCGAGCCTTGATAGCGCAAACTTTGATGGCGGTGGTTGTTCTGCCAGTCACGTACGCCGTAACTGATCCGGCTGACAACATCAACTGGGTTTTTGGTCCCGGAAACAAACCGCAACACTATTTGCCGCCGCTGCTCTACCTGGCGCTGTTGATGATCTTTTTCCCACTGGTGATTTACCTGCCGGCGCGCTGGATTCTGTCCAGGCTTTTCAAAAGCGCCGCGAAAAGGTGATCAATAAACAGCTATTTGTCGGCAACGAGCGAGGCGGCCAGACCGCCGCGATCCTCAGCAGCCTGACCAGCACATGCCGCCACGCGACATTTACGCCATGCCCTCCAGGCAGTCGCGATCGTCCTTTCACGGCCCGGCGCCCTTGCGCGATTTGGGGTGCTTGGGAATGAGCGGCTCGAATTGCTCCACCGGTTCATTCGCGATCAGACGCGCCATGACCTCGCTTCCTTGCGTGGTCAAGAACCCATGATCGCCCGGCCCACACTTGAATGAAAGACGGTTTTCGGCCGGCTCCTAAGCGAAAAGACATGTTATGCGTTGCACCGCGGCTGGGCCCAGTCAATCATTTCCCTTTTACCGTCGTAACCATCACCTTCCCATCCTGATTTTCCGGCGATTCGACGAACTGCGGGTTGGCCTGCGAAATCCGGCTGGGATCAATGGCGCGGCGTCCGCTGCCGATCAGGAATTCGCGGATCGTTTCGATTCGCGCCCTGGCGATCGCCAACGTGGCCGCGCGAGTCCGGCGCATCGCCTGGCGGTCCGCGCCGGGCCGCAGAAGGTCGTAAGCGTAATCCATCGCATTTTCGGTGTAAGCAAGCTGACGGTTGATCGTCCGCAGCCGCTCGATTGCGCGGGCGGCGTCATCGGTATCGGTCGAGGCCAGAAGCGCCCGAACCTGGCTCGTGGCATCCAACCTCGCCGCAAGGAGGGCATCACGTCGTCGCGCCAACGCATCGGCCAGAACCACCGCGTTCTCCACGCCGGGGTTGACGCGCCGACCTGCCAACCAGACATCGTCCCGCCCCGCATCGGACCGCAACGTCACGCGGAGGGAATCCTTTTTTTGAAGCCGGACCGCCAGCGCCTCAAGCTGCGCGATCTGATCAGGCCCCAGGTCGGAATATGCCGCCGGGAAGGAGACTTTGATCGGCGGCTCCGCATCGCTTTGCTTTCCGCCCAGCAACGATCCGGCCAGTTTCAGCGGCGCGGACGCCACCGCTGTCGTAATAATCTCCGCAAGCGCTCCCACGCCGGCGCCGACAACGGAGGCCGTGTTAAGCTGTCCCCGCTCGACGGAAACATTCAATGGAATTGTGATTGATCCATCCTGATCCTGAAGGGCCGCGATCACGACGTCGAGCGGAGCGGGTAGCCGCAGCGTGTGAGATATGAATCCGTTGGGCGGCTCCGACAGCGACAGGTCGGTCAGGACCAGCCGGGTGCTGGTGTCAACCGTCCCATCGCCCGGGAATCGCAGGTCCACATCTCCGTCAAATGTACCGCCGCCGACGGTGATCTTTTCTTCATGAGCCAGGCCGCGAACGCCGAGCAACTCGAATCCGCTGAGCGAAAGCTTTGTCCATCCTTTGAGGTTGGGACAGAGGGAAACAACACCGCTGCCCGCAATCTGCGAGAAGAGTTCGCGACTGGCATCCTCGCTCGGTTCGCGCCCCGGAAGCGGAACCTTGTCAGCCGACGCCAGAAGATTGAATCGAACGGGCTTGTCGTCCAGCTTGGGCTGGCTCGACAGATTCTGCACCTCAACATCGAGTCCATTGATCGGGATGATGGCCGGTGGATCGCAGGTCTGATCCTCGACTCTGCAATCGATGCCACTGACCAATAGTCGATCGATCTTGATGGCGCCGGACGGCGGCGGGTCGACCGCAATCGCCGGCGACGATTGCGCGGTCGCTTGCGCAGTCGGGGCCGTCGACGGCCGGGTGGTCGGTGTTTTCACAACCAGGCCCAGAACATGAAGCCCGTCATGCTTTCTCTCGGCGCGTGCCGTCAGATTGTCTATTTCCAACTCCTTGAATTCCACGCCGCTCAAGTTGGGCGACAGCACGATTCCATCCGAATGGATTTCGCCGACGCCCGCCAAAACCGGACCTCCGGGTTGGTCGCGAAAGGCGGTTTTCGTCAGGCTGAAATCGAGTTTTCCCCCATGACTGAAATCAAAGTCGCTTGGCAGATGGGTCTGCAATTTGAGCGTGGCCAGCAGCGAAGCCTGGAACTGCCCGTTTGTCATCCCTCGGCCGTCGATCTTGGCAGCGAGTTGGGGCGCGACGGCAGTAAGCCCCGCGCCGTGAATTCCCGAAACGGTCAGGTCCACCCCGAATGCTTTCTGCCGTGAAAACGGCGTCGCCTTAACATCGACCGCAAATTGATCGGCCACCGGATCGATTCCGCCCGTTATCTGAATCTCCGTTGGAGGATTGGACTCGGGATCGCGACCCAGCAACGCGATCGATTTGATGTTTCGAATCTCCAGGTTAGACACGACCAGGGGCGTCGCTCCGGGATTTGTTTCATCCAACACCGTGATCTTTCGCGTGATCAGGTCCAGTTTCTGGAGCTTGACCAGCGGAGATTTACCACGGTTCGCGGCAATTTGGCGCAGAATGTCCTTGTCGCTCGGCTGGGATGCCGCCGTCACCGGGGCGGGAACCGATGGCGGCGGCGCGGGCGATTGCTCCGTCGTCGCCGTCGCCGATCGCGGCTCGGCAACCAACTCCAAGCCCAACAAATCCATTCCCGTCGCGGTTTTTCGAACGTTTGTTTCCAATCCGTCGAGCGTTACATCGTCGAGAGAAACCACTTTGGCTGCCGGATCGAGCCGGGGCGCTTCGAGGTGAAACGAATCGAATTGCAGCAAAGGGACATCCCCGGAATCGCGATAGCTGAAGTCGTGCACTCCCAACTCGATCGCCTCGCCGCCGAGCCGGTTTTGCGATACGTCCCCGGCGACAGCCAGATGGAGCGAGCCATCCTGAAGCGTCGAACGCACTTTCCGGGGCAGATACGCCGCCATCGGACCGGCGCGAAGACCTTTCACATCGAATGTCAATCGTACATTTTGCCCGGTCGGCGATATCGCCAGCGTTCCGACCACGGTTAACGCGTCGAGACAACGATCGACGCTTGCAATGGCATGGAAAGCGCCGGGATGCGGATGATCGCTGAATTCAAAATCCGAAAGTTCGGTCTGGGCATGGATCGTGGTTTGGACATTCGGTTGGACGGCCCTGTCGATCCAATCGATCCCGACATCCGAAACCGTCAGCGATTTGACCGCCGCGGAAAACGCCGCGGGCGGCGCGGCGGAAGGGCGATCCGCGGGTGGATCGGCGACCGGCGCCGTCGCTTGCGCCGGCGGTTTGGCGATGAAGTGAAGCCCGGCCGTTTCAACGCCGCCGTCGAACCGGCGAACCACTCGCGCATGGGGCGATTCCACGTTGATGGAATCCAGCGTGATCTTGCCCGGCCCGGCGCTCAATCCGTCAACGTGAATGCCCGCGACCGAAGCCAGCGATTGATCCGCATCATTGTATTTCAAATTGTCCAGCGCCAGTGAAAGGCGCGGCCGATCGCCGGTCTGATCCAGCTTCACTTTTCCATGGACCGCCACAGACCCATCCGTCAAAGTCGGTTCTATTCCCAGAGGCTTCAAATAGGCCGCCGCCGCATCACGGCGCAGGCCTTCGCCGCGAATATTGAAATCACAGTTTGTTTGATCCGGGGCAGGCGTAACGATTCCTTCAAAAGAGAGCCTGGACGCGAGATTCGGCGCAACCAGCCACGCCCGAATCTTTCCCGGTTTCGGCGCAGCGCCCGTTGGCTTCAAATGAATCGACAAATCATCGACCGTGATGCCCGCATCCGAAATGGATAGCGCCGCCGGCGGATTCACGGTGTCATCCGTCAGGCTGACATGGACGTCCTTCCACGCAAAATGGCCGATCTCGAAATTCTCGAACACCGACGGAGTTTGCTCGGCAACTTCGTTTGCCGCCGGATGGGCCTGGACCGTCGAGACCGCCGCACTGCCGGAAGCCGGCTTGGTCTTAAACGCAAACACGTGCAGATTGCCTTCCGCATCTCGATGCGCCGCGAAACTCGGCCCGGAAATATCGATCGCATCCACGCGCAGCGTCCGCGTATGCGGATCGACGCCCATTCCCTTGATTCGCGCCTGTTTGAAGGCGAACAATTCGGAGCCATCGGCAAGCCGAACATCAGCCAGGCGCGCGTTCGCGGTAACGGCTCCGTCGTCGCCCAGAGCCATCTCTCCATCGGCGGAGGCCGAGAAACTCCCATCCTTCCATTCCGATGCAAGTCGCGCGGCATTCAAATACGGATCGGCCGCCGACGGCGCAATGCCATCGGCCGCGACGGTCAGGTTGAACGATTTGGTCGCGGCGAACGGCGTGGCGTGTCCGGCAATATGAATCTCGCGCACGATCCCCGGCGCCGTGAGCGTCGCCGAGAAATTCGCCGGCGAATCCGGATGGCCCGAATCCAGCTTGTCCAACTCGATGTCCCGCGAATCGAGGGCCAGCGTCGCGGGCGGCGACACCGATTGATCCAGAAATCCCACATGCATGCCGGTCAGCGTGAATTGGTCCAGACTCCATCGAAACCCCGAGGTCGCCGCGGGCGAGGTTGGCGAGGCGATCGGTTCGCGCGAATCCTTCGGCCCAGCCGCGCTTGCCGCCGCCTTCACAATCTCGACGCCGGCAATCGCCAACGAACCATCCGCATTTCGCCCCGCATCGCACCGTATCCCTTTGATGGCGAGCCTTCCAAGTTTAACGAGGCCCGGGTTCAACGAGTCGACGCCCAATTCCAGTTCATCGAGCGCCGCGGCCTCCTTCCCGTCGCTGGTCAGCCGCGCGTTGTCAAACGTCAGATTCGCCTTGATCCCGTCGCCCGGATTCGCGCCAACGGAAGCGGTCAGTTGGCCCGTCGCCATGGCGGAAATATCGTCCGCGACCGCCCGCAGCCCAATCGCGGAAAGATATCCCTGGGCCGGCTTCAAATGCAGCCCCCGCATCAGAACGTGAAGATTCGCCGTCAATTGTTTCGCATCCCCGTTAGCTCTTCCTTCGATCAGAAGCGAATCGAGCATCGGATCCGAGGAAAAATCCAGCTCGAAACGCGTCGGCTCTTTCGGTGTGCCCAGATTCGACAATCGAAAATCCAGGGCCAGCCCGGCATCGATCGGTGGATTGACGCACAGATCGCGCACCCGCGCACGGACATGCTCCAGCCGCAGGGCGTCGATCCGCAGCGGCGGCTCCAGATCCAGCGGCGCAGAGGCATTGGCGGTTGACGGCGCCTTCGGTGGCGGCGCGGAAGATCCGCTCGACGCGAAGCGATCCAACAGGGGAATATGGCCATCCGCTTCACGCTCGAACGTCGCATCCACCCCATCCGCGGCCGCACGATAAACCACCAGCCGTCCCCGAAACAGCGCCAGGACCGAAATATTGCCCTGAAGATAATCCGCCCGCAGAACGGGATCGCCCCCCTCTCGCGGAAAAAGCTGAAAACCCCACATCGCGGCATTCCCGCCCGTGAGGCTCAAGTCGAGGCGATCGTAATGGCATTGGAGCTTGTACGTTCGCGCCACTTTGTTCATCACTGCCGGCAGCAGCAGCACGAGCGCGATCCTGAAAATCACCGCGAGGCCCAACAGCGCGATCAAAACAATAACGCCCCGTCGCCGCCAATGGCGCGGCCTCTTTCCGCTCGCTTCAATCTTTTTTGATTCGCCCGAATCAGGTTGGGTCATTGCCCGCTCCCGGGGATTGCCCCGCCGGACAACGCCTGATCCAACGCCTGCCGCCGCTGTTTTGGAGATCCCAGCGGATCGAATCCCGCCGGCGCCAGTTTTTGCGCTGCAAGCCACTCAAACGCCCGGACTCTGGCGGCCGGCGAGCTGTCCTCAAGATAGATATAGTTCTCGCTGATCAATTTCTCCTGGAGTTGGCGCCCGCTGGAAGTGCCGCGCATGATCTCATCAACCGCCGCCGCATGCCGGCCCGGCTCGCCGAAATGCTCGGTCAGCACCGCGAACAGTTCCGGCGGCAACACCGCCTTGGTCAACAGCGGTTGCATCGCTTGAATCGCCGACCGATCCAGAATCCACGCGTACTGAGCGAGGTTCCCGTCGTTGATGGCGGCCGGCGCATCCCGCTGGACCACCGCCGCGATCCGCTCCAAAAGCGCTTCATCCGCCAGCATCGCCACGTCTTCGCATAATCGCGCATCCCGCTGCCCCGCGAGATAAACCAGGGCCGCGCGCCGGCGATAGGGATCGTCCAGTTCATTCACCGCCCGCAGCAGTCCGAGCGTCCACAACGGGTTGACCGTCGCCGATTGATTCACCTCAAGATCGGTTTTGCATCGAGCCACGGCATCCTTGAATCCCGCATCGTCGCCCGCGCGCGAAATCGTCACAAACGCCGCGACCGCTTGGTTCGGCGGACCCGCAAACCGAAACGGCACGATCAGCAGAAACGCCTGTGGAAAGCCCTTCATTGGATCGTCGAGCAGTGCCATCTCATATTCGTAAACCCCCGCCGGCCAGTTCGGAGAATCAGAATGCGGCGTGTGACGATCCGCCGAATCCTCGATTGCAAGTGCAATCTGCGGATTTCCGGTCGCGCCGGCCGATCCCCCGGCGATTCGCGACAAGCTGACCTCCACGAAGCGCGGTTCAGGGTGGATCAGAGTCTGATCGCGCACGCCCCCCGCCTCAAACGCGCGGAAGGACACGGTTGTGCCATTTGGCAAGGCGGCTCGCGACTGGCCGATTTCGAAATATCGGCTGCGATTGGCGTTCATCATCGCCTGCTCGGCTGTCGTGTTCTGGAACCATCCAATGCAAGCGTTGCTCGTCAGCGAGGTTGCAGGCAAAACAGCCTGGTCCGCCAGATTCGCCGTGATCAGCGTTGCTTTGCTTGCCAGAAGCGACAAACCGCGGCAATCGAATTGCTCGATCGCAAACCATCGCACGCGAATATCCAGCGCGTCTCGGTAAGAGATCGATCCTTCCTTCCCCGCTACCGGCCCCGACAAGGACGTCCCCAAATGATGCGATGAGAGCGTCCCAGCCGAGTGAATTTCAAAAGGCGGCGGCTGGCGGTTTGACGAGCATGCCGCCGACATCAAACCCAAGGCCGACGCCAAAACCCAACCCCAAAGCCTGCTCAACACTGATTGCTCCAGTTTCTGACCGAGGCCGCAACGAAAACTGCGATGCCTCGGTGCTCGAATTCTATTGCTCGTCGCCGCTCGGAAGTCCGTTCACCTTCTCTATTGCATTTTCGCCAACGACCCAACCGCGCGCACGGTGGCGGATGCGGTCGTGCAGGCATCTCGGCGCGGCGTGAAATGCCGTGTGCTTGCCGATGCCATGGCGTCCCGCAAATTCTTCCATCACAACGGACCTTCGCGTCCGTTGTAATAACGGCACCACACCCCACGGCGCCAGGATAGTGCGGTTCACATCCCGGACACTATACGCTCACCGGCGCAGAGATGCAGTCGGCCAGACGGTTACGATACATTGTTGCCATGAAATTGGACAAACAAACGGCGGCAATCTGGATCGGCATCGCAGCGACGACTCTGTTCACGGCATTGCTCATCGCGGCAAGCAGCACTCGAGTTGGCTGATCGGCGTGGCCGGCGGGTTCGACCGGCTCACCGCAGGCAGGTTCGTCGGCAGTTGCGTCAGGTAATGCTGAGGGTCGAGGTTGTGCCGGCGACAGGTGCAGTTTTCGGATCGGACGGACACAAAAATCGTCGCCGCCGGTGAAGAATTCCCAATCCAGCCATCACCATCATCACCGCGCTCGCCGGCTCCGGCACATCGGCCATCAAACCGTTGGCGGCGGCGAAGGCGTCAACCGCGGCCCAGTCGGCTGCGGGCCGCGTTGCCGCGGCAGAAAACACGCGGGTCCATTATGGATCCACCAACACCTGAGCCAGTTCCGCCGGCTCTCAATGTCCACGGATAAGCGCCGCCTCGGCGGTCTCTTCTTCGAGGACCGAGATTCGGTTCGTATGGCCGCCCGTGTCGGGCGTCTCGCCGCTCGCCGGAGTCATCGGCCGATACATCGACGCGATCCGCGTATTGTGTTCCAGGTCGACAAACAGCTTTATGACCTCAGCCGCCCCCAGCATCAGTGTGCACCCGAAGACCGAACCCACCAAAGCCGCGGCCGCCAGGATCACCCGATCCGTCGGCGCAAACGGCGCCCGGATAAGAAGCCAAAGCACCGCCACAACTCCGCCAATGATGGCAATACCTCCAAGGAAAACGTAAATGATCGCGATGGAGCGCAACACCGGATATCGCCCGCCGCTGCTGAACTGGACGCGTGGCATGACGTTCATGAGGACCTCCGCTGTAAGAGATCAGATGTGACCAAACTGCAACGAAGGAATTCTAACGCGCCTCCCGCCCGGCGCGAACGCTATTCCCGCGCTTATAAAAATCGTTGAACGGTTAGCTACGGGGTTGCAATCGCAGCAGTCGGCAGGCTCCAAGTGTCTGTCGTTACAATGAGTTATGGCGAGATGTGATGTGAACCGAACCAAGAAATTATTTCAAGAGTATGAAGTCTGGCAAAGCCGCCGGAACCACAACAAAATCGAGGCCAGCTTGATCAAGGCGACGTAGTTGCGCCGCTTCTTGTTGTATCGAACCAAATTCGCGCGGCACAATGCATGTCGATCTCGTGACGCTGGGCGCTGGCGATCAGGGACCACCGGATCGCGTGGCACTGGACGGATTCGTCGTGTCCGACGAACAGCCAATTTATTCGTCCCACTGCAAACCCTACTTGCTCGGATAGCCTTGCCAAAGCCATTCCAACGCTTCGGACAGTGTCTGGCGTACGGCCCGTTGATCGACGTGGCGCGCGCCTACGGCAAACACAAATTGATAGTGATACCCCTTGGCCTTGAGGGCCGCGGCCATGCGGCCGTTGGCCAGAACCCAATTATGGAACGTGGATTCGGGATCTTTGAAGCGGTTGTCATGTTCGCCGACTTCCATCCAGATGCGAAGCGGCTTGGCGTCGGCGCCGGGAATCAGGTGCTCATGATATTCCCAGGCTCCGTGCGGCGATTCGGGATTCGGGGGCGATTGCTGATTCACGAAGGTGCCCGAATATGTCAACACGCGGTGGTACAGTTCGGGATGGAACCAGGCCATGGTGAACGCGGCCGCTCCACCGGAACTGCCGCCCATGGTGGCGCGGCCATCGGGATCCTTGGTGAAGGTGATATTGTAATCCGCGGATATTTTCGGCAGGACTTCGGTTTCGACAAACTCGGCGTATTTGCCCGAGATCGTGTCGTATTCTAATCCTCGTTCGCTGCCCTGGGCATCGCCGCCGCCGTTGCCGATGAAGATCGCGACCATCACCGGGACGCGATGATCGTTGATCCTGTTATCCAGGATAGTGGGCAACTCCCTTCGGTTGTTGGCGTCCTGGCAAATGATAAATGGAGCGGGCGTGCCGGGAACATATTGGCTCGGGATATAGACGCTCAACTTGCGAGTATACGGGACCGTGCCGGGAACGGTCTTGCTGATTCCGGGATACATCTTGCTATCCCTGGAATCCATCGTGAACGTTTTGACGACGCCCTTGGGGACGCCGTCTTTGGCGGTGAGTTCCGGGGCGTTGGCGTAGTCGGGTCCGACGAAATAGTCACCGTCCGCCGCCGCGCTGAGAGGCGTCGTAGGCACGGCTATCACCGGCTTGGTCGTGGCGACCTGCGCCGATGTCGAATGCATTCCGTAAACCAGACAAAAAATAGCGGCAACGAAGGCAATCGTTGTCAGTTTCCTCATATGGTCCTGCGACCGGATACCCCGATCAGCCAGCTTGAGCAATGGCTGCCGGACCAGCGGAAACAGAACGATCCCCATCTGTGTGCGTGCATGCTCGGCCTAAGCTAACCAAGAAACCGGGACCGCAGTTCAGGCGTTGGCATTCGACATGCCGTGAACTTGCCAAACCAGCGATAACGATTGGCGGCGATCCATTCGTAGATGCCGTCGCGAAGCGGCCCTGGAATGACGGACAACATCGATAGCCAACACCAAGGGGCGCGAAGATACCGGCATATCCGCAATGACGCCACGGAGCATTGGTACAGGCGATGGTTCTCAATCAGTACGACGCTGCCCGACGCAGGCAGGTCAACAAATCGTGTGGCTGGAGGTATTTACGTCAATGGGCGATACAGGGCTCGAACCTGCGACCCCCAGCGTGTCATGCTGGTGCTCTAGCCAACTGAGCTAATCGCCCGCGTTTTTTTCGATGTTATCGCGAGCCGGCATTCCCTTCAAGACGGTGGTTGCCAGAGTGTGACGCCGATTTTCGGCGCCGCGTCGATTCACTGCCTGTCCAAAGTCTACTTCGGCTGTCACGGATTGCATCGCCGCCGAGGTCCATGCCGTCCGCTCGTCAACGAGCGCCTAGGCTGCGGCGACGGAACAGTTCACGACAATCGGCATCTTAGGATCTGTGTCCGGCGTGCTGGTCGGCGATCAATTCTTCGCACATCAAGGTAAATCGGGGCGACCGGCGATGGACATTTCCTAACGACTTTTCAGGCGAAACTTTGCTGATGCGGGCCGTGACGCAATCCTTTGCGTTTACAGCCGTTGAGTTCCTCGCAACAACCACCGCCTAGCGGCGGGTGAACTCGGAACCCATTTCACTCAGCATGTTTTCCGAACCTTCCGTATCGGATTTCACAGTTTCCGGTTCCGGAGGTTTTATACCATGTCGTTAGGTTATTTGGATCCGCGGACATTGCCTAAGGATGGGCGAACTCTTCAGGTCCTAGTTCCGGTTCGAGTCAGCGACCCGACAAAGCAGGACGAACGATCGCTGGGAGACCAGCGGCTTAAGGTCGAAAATTTTCTGAAGGAAAATTTTGACTGTCCGTTCGAAATGACGGTGCTAGAAGGACGCCAGAGCGGCGAGCTGCTGGATCGGGAAGAGTTTCGAAAACTCAACGAGCTAGTGGAAACCGGTCGTTTCGATTTGGTCGTCGCGGAGGATTTGGGCCGCATCGTCAGGCGAATGCACGCATATATGTTCTGCGAGTTTTGCGTCGACCACGGGACTCGTGTGATAGCAATCAATGATTACGTCGACACCGCCCGGGATGGCTGGCAGGATTCATCCATTATTTCGGCCATGCACCATGAGCGTTCCAACCGGGACACTTCTGATCGAATTAAACGGACCCACCGCAGTCGCTTCGCGCAGGGGGGAGTTTTGTCCTGCACGATCTTTGGATACATCAAATCACCCGGTGCGAAAACCGACGCTGAACTTCAGCGAGATCCGGCTGCGGAGCCCATATATAAGGAATGGTTCAGAATGCTGGATGAGGACAATGCTACATTCGCGGATGTCGTGCGCTATTTGCGCACGCACAACGTGCCGCTCCCACCCCATGCGCGCAGCACGGAGTGGGATGGGAAAATGGTAGCGAGACACACGTTTAACCCGATTCTCAAAGGAGTCCGTGAGCGAAACCGTCGCAAGAGCAAACGCCAGAGTTCAGGAAAGTATAGGTCGGTCAAGGCCGAGCCGAGCGAGTTGTTGCAGCGTCGCGTCCCGCACCTGGCTTTCTTTGAGGAGTCCTACTACGACCATGTGGTGGCGAAGGTCCGCGAGCGAACAGCAAAATACCGCCGGGGCGCGGATGGTAACGGGGATCCGCGGCAAAACGTTCCCAGGAAGCAGACCCGTTATCCTGGCCAGTGTGCCTTTTGTGGCATCTGCGGACGCCTGTATGTTTTCGGCGGCAACGGCCTGACCGATCATTTGATGTGCAGCGGCTCGCGCCTTCACCGGTGCTGGAATGGCGTCACATTCGATGGACCGATGGCGTCAGAAAAAATCAGCGCAAAATTGCTCGATGTCATCGAACATCTCCCCGATTTCGACACCGTCCTGGTGCAAATGGTGCAGGAAGAACGTCGGAGATTAGATGGCGACCGAGATCGGCAACTCTCCGAACTCCAGCAGAAGCTGCAGAAAATTGAAAATGGAATCGCGAATGTCATCAAATTCATTGCTGGGGGTTCGGAGAGCCCCACTCTGCGTGACGAACTCGCCCGGCTCGAGCAGAAGCGGAGCAAGGTCCGCTACGACCTCGATGTACGTAAGCGACAGCCGATTCGCACCTTCGAAATGCCATCGGTCCAACAAGTTAAGGAGCTGGCGCGCCAGTCCGTGATGGGGCTGGCGGTGGGTAGTCCCGAATTCGCCAGGCAGATGCGTAAGATGATTCCTCGGATCATCGTATTCCCCGTTAGACTTTGTGACGACGGGGCAATCGTGATGCGAGGGACATTCCGCGTACAGCTGTCAAATTTATTGCCTGAGCAAACGTCGCAGGAGGTCTTGCGCCAACCGCTGGAGAAAGTCTTAACCGTAGATCTTTTCGATCCACCGCAGCGAGAGTTATTTCGCACGCGTGTGGTCGAGGCTAGGGCGAAGGGAATGACCGAGCGTGCGGTTGCCGCGGAACTCGGCATAACGGTAACGGCAGCGCAAAAGGCGGCTGTTCTGCAACGAAAGATGGACGAGTTAGGAATCACCGATCCGTACGTCCGGGTGACTGCTCCTCCCGAAGATTCGCGGAAGATGCGGCGTAACCACTATCCTGGCTACCGCTTCGATCCGCTCCCAGGAGCAGGCGAAATCTAGCCGTCCTCCACATTCCGTACTGCTGATTGCCCTTCGGTGCCGAAGCCCGAGGGGCTCTTTTGTTGACTCACTTATTCAACCTTGAAGGGAAACACCATGATCGATTCTTGTCAGGATCGAGTAGGCACCGAGCCGCATACGTCCCACTCTGAAAATCCGACCAGGGCCTGGCTGCGATTGGTAGCGCGCGATGTTGTATGTCGCCTCATCGACGCAAAGCGAGCTTCCATTCAAAACACTCAACGAGACGTCCCAAAAAATGGAGGTGCCAATATCTGAGTTGGCCGGGCAGTAAACCATTTGTCCCAATGCCCGCGAATTGCGAGAACCCTGTATCCAAGCAGCGAGGCGGCAATCAAAGACCGCGACAGGATTCGCATTGATTGCCGACGAATTGAGCCTTCACGCCCGCGTCCTGCCAGCAGGCCAGGCGTGGGCGGGAAGCGGTTTTTTTATCTATCAGAACGCATCGCATGGGAACCTGCGAATCAACCGCGCCGTGCCGGCAGATTTGCGCTACCAGTCTACGCCAACGCGTGGGTCAAGCGATAACGGCTGATCCGGACAACCTACGCAGCGTTGCCGGTTTGGCGCTATGCGCTTGCCTGGCTCGTGGTAAACGATGCGGTCCAACCGCTTGCTTACTGCATTTTCGATCCAACCGCGCCTTGCACGCTCGCTTCCACACGCGGGTGAAGATCAATCGGAGATAAGTTACTTGCCACGTGGTGGGCGTTTACGCGCGGGGACCACCAATACCGGACCTGTGGCTTTGCGGACCACCGCCGAGCTGACACTTCCCAGCAGAACATTGTGGAGCAGTCCGTGACCATGGGAACCCAAAACGATCAGTCTGGGTCTCACGCGATTGACTTCCTGGAGGATCTTCCGGATCGGGTTGCCGCGAGCGGACGTGCCGCGCACCAGGAGCGCCGTCGTATTGATCCTTGTATCCCTGCAGTCGATTTCGATCTTTGCCAGCGCATGGTGGTAGCCGCGCATTTCCCCGGTAATAGCCTCCCGAGAAACATTCGTACGCATCTCGCCGCCCTCGTATTCAGCATCGGGGGCTGCGACATGCATCTAAACGAGTTTTGCTTTGAATGCGCGGGCCAGGTCGGTGGCAGTCTTCACTACCGCGTCGGTCACGTTTGAGAAGTCAATCGAGGCCAATATGCTATCCACGAGCACCTCCGGTCGGAACTTGCCGGACCGCCTCAATGGAGTCATTGTATGCTATCGCCGCCAAGCTTAGGAAACTGGAAGGAGCATCGTATTTTATGCCGTCGCCGGATTTCGCATCTGGTCCTGAGTACGAAAGCCCAGGAAAATCGCGCGGGCTGCGCGAGACGCCCGTCACGGCGCTGATGACCGGCATCGCAGAAGAAGAGGACCGCCTGCCGCGGCGACCGCTGCAATGGTTGGGGCTTATGGTGGCGGCGGCATTCGTCGGCGCCGTCGCCGGGCTCGTTGGCGCCGGGTTTCGCATTGCTCTCTTCTGGCTCAGTACGTTCCGAACCTTCGTGGTCGATTTTGGTCACTCGCCACGGGCCCCCGTGGGCCGGCTGGTTCATTCCGACCGGCCTTTGCGCGGCCGGTGCGGCGGCCGGCTCTTGGCTCACCCAGCGGCTCGCACCCCAAACCGCCGGCAGCGGTATCCCGCGCATCGAGGCCGTTCTCCGCAATCACCTGCGCCCCGCGGGCGCACACATCCTTTTTGTTAAATTTGTCGGCGGCTCCCTGAGCATCGGAAGCGGCTTGGCCTTGGGTCGCGAGGGGCCGACCGTTCAGATGGGAGGCACCATCGGCCGGCTCGTCAGCGACCACTTGCGCCGTTTCGTCTCCGAGCCATGGACGCTTATAGCCGCAGGCGCCGGTGCGGGCCTTGCCGTGGCGTTTAATGCGCCGCTTGCGGCAGTCATCTTCGTGGTCGAGGAATTGCTGCGCCGTTTATCCGCCCGCGTTTTCAGCGCTACGCTCGTCGCATGCATCACGGGCACGCTCATGTTGCGCGCGGTGATCGGCAACAGGCCGGATTTCGGCGTCGCACCACAGCCTTACTTGCCTGCGGATGTCTTACCCGAATACCTGCTGCTGGGAGTGGTTGCCGGTCTGCTGGGCGTTACGTTCAACGTGTCGCTGCTGGCGTCGTTGCGGCTGTTCGATCACGCCCGCCGGTGGCCGGCAGGAGCCAAAGGGGCGCTCGTCGGTGCCGCCGCGGGACTGATTGCGTGGTTCGCCCCAACTATCGTTGGGGGCGGCGAGAACCTGGCGCAACTCGCAATCGTCGGACGCCTCGCCTGGGGAGCGATTCTCGGTGCGTTGCTCGTTCGATTCGCGCTCACCATGGCATCGTACGGCTCCGGCGCCCCAGGCGGGATTTTCGCGCCCCTGCTCGCCTTGGGCGCTTTGCTCGGAAACGCATTTGGCGCGGCAAACGCGGGCCTGAGGCACGTACCGTCCGACCCGGCCGCTTATGCGATCTTCGCTATGGCGGCATGCTTTACGGCGATCGTTCGTTCCCCGCTGACGGGCGTTGTTCTTCTCCTGGAAATGACAGGTAGTTGGACGCTCATTCTGCCAATGATGGCTGCCTCTGTGACGGCCTACGCTATCCCCGAACTGCTGTGCAACCCGCCGATCTACGACTCGCTTCGAAAACGCGATGAGATCGTCGAGCGAATGGAGCGACAAGCGGCGTCATAGCTATCGCGCCCGCCTCCAGTTTTGGGTATAATTATTTCATGCCGTCCGGCATCTCCAACAGCGTTCTGGCCTTCGTGGACTTCTCCGAAGTGACCCCCGCGGTGGCGAATATGGCCATGAAGTTGGCTATGGCATTGCACAAACAACTTGTGCTTATTCATGTTGTGACTCCCGACGCGGATTCCGAAGGTGAGGGATTCCGGAAGAACGTTTCCCGAGAGGGAATTGCCGCGGAACTGCACCGGAATCATCTCGCTATGAGCGTGATGGAGGCTGAATCAAAGGGACGAGGCATCAAGACAACTTCGCTGTTGGTTCGCGGACGCTCAAGCCGCGGGAACCCCACATCCAAGATGCTGCGCGAAATCGTGCGCTTGAAGCCCGACTTCATTGTAATGGGCACCCATGGCCACGGCGCCCTGCATAATCTGCTGCTCGGAAGCGCCAGCGCCGCCGTTGTTCGCAAAGCACCGTGCCCGGTATTACTGGTGCCCAGCAAACCGCCGAAGCAGTCATAAGGAGAATAGGCGTTTGCCGCGTCTTTTTGCAAGCCAGACGCCGGTGGAGAGCTATGCCTTTGCCAATTGACATACACAATTCATATCCTGTCGCCCTTGCCGCATCGCCGCTGCTGAGGAGTAGGCCGTCGTCGGTTCCTGATCGGCGCGACCCGACCATTAAAAGGATGGGTTGACATGTCTGAAACTGAGCAACCGCAGGATCAAACTCCGCATGATGAAACACCGATCGATCTGACGCGTCGATTCATCGGCGCTGTGACTCAGGCGCTTCGGAAGGGACAGGCTCAACGCGCCGTCCGATACGTGTTTGAGGCCCGACAGCATCAAATCATACCGGACGATACCCAACTGCGCGAATGGCTGGTCGGCGCTTTTGAGCAGCCGCTCTTCGCGAAGCTTATCGCTGGACTGGTCCGCTACCCTTGCATGTATTGCGAAAAGGGATCGGAAAGCTGCAAGGGGTGTAATGGAGGGGGTATGGACGACCGGGGTAGCGTGTGCCGACAATGTTCAGGCTTCGGCGTCGTTCGCTGCGATTTTTGTGACGGGACCGGACTGGCGACCTACAACATGATTCCAGAGAACCTGCGACCGGAAGTTCTGCGCGGACGCATTGTGCTCGCAACCACCCAACTAAACCGCCTCATCGCCGAACGACTGCCCCCGACGACGTCCCAGCGACAGCCTCAACAACGACTGGCCAACAGAATCCTTAGTCTGAACAAGCTGCTTGGCGTGCTGGAAAATGCGCGAGTCGAAGCCAACAGACTATCAGAGAATCCCACTCATCGTTCGGAGATTGCGGGAAGCATCCAACAAATTGACTCCAACGCCCAAGCGGCGAAGTCCGCCGTTCTAAAGGCCATCGCGGCCTTGGCGGCGCGAGCGCGCGAGCAGAGCAGAAGCGATTCCTCGCCGGCCTTGAGAGAAGTCGCATCGACTAGAGCCGATTTTTACGAGCAGCTTGCCAAAGCTGGCACGCTGGGCGGTACCGCGTTGCAGCATCCCTTTCTTCTCTTCGACCGGGGCAATACTGACGCGTCAACAGAATCAGCGCAGGACACCGCCGAGGAAGTACCGCAATGACCAGGAAGAATTTGCCATGGAGGAAATTGAACGGGACGGCTCTGAATCGGCACCGTCTTGAGCGAAGCATGGCCACACCCGAGTCCGTTACGAGCGAACTCGGTCTATTCTATGCCCCCCAGCCAAACACACGGCTGAAACTGGGGGTGAATCAGTGGAAGATTATTTTGATAGCGACCCAGCAAGTTCTATAATTTCGGTTCGTTCACACGCTGAACAACACGGTCGTCGCGAGCCCGCGGATTTTGATTCCGATCCTGGAGAATTATCAAAACGCGGATGGCAGCGTGACGATTCCTGAAGTATTGCGGCCGCACATGAACGGCCGCGAACGAATCGGCCGAGATTGATCATTGCCCGATTGAACCGGGCGGCGTCGTAGGTTTAACCCGCCTCCGCCAGCATCTGCTGATATCTCCGCATCAAACCGGCCCGGCTGATCAGACCAATGACGTGATTCGGCCGGCTGTTCATGGTCACCGGCAGATGGCTCACTTCATGCCGCGAAAACACTTCGAGCACCGTTCCCAGATCGTCGGTATGTTTCACAACGGGCAAATCGCGGCGGATCATTTCATTGACCACGAGCAACGGAATCGCCTCGCGATCGAGCAAGGCCATCTGAATGTCGTCCGAGACGACCATGCCGCGATAACTGCCATCGGGATCCACGACGATGAAATTCGCCGCTCCGGTCGCCGCGGTG
>JBEKHH010000021.1:0-73708 GCA_050012375.1 Tepidisphaeraceae bacterium | reverse complement strand
GCCGCCAGGAAGCCTCCAGGTACCGGGCGACGATCACACTGCCGAAGAACAGCGATACCAGGCCGAATTGCAGGCCCGCGTCGATGGACTCGTGCGCGATGCGGCGAGCGCGGACGCTGCGGCGGTGGCGGCGTCCGAGCGAAAGCTGCCGACGGCGGCGCTTCCGCTGCTGCAAGCGGCCATTACGAGCGGCAACCTGCCATCGGCCACCACGCGTCCGATCGGGGAGGCGCTTGGTCAGGATGCCGTGCGGCTTGGCAACGCGCTGTGGACGCAGCAGCGGATGGCGTGGTATCGCAGTCATTTGCTTGATGTATCCGAGAAGATTTCGGACAAGAAACCTTGGGCGGCTCCGTCGCGGGCCGTGGTGCAGGCGGCGGTGCGGCTGTGGTCCAACGACCCGAGATCCAGCGGGGACGAGGACTCGATCATCTGGCGCGAAGCCAATCCCGCCTGTAAGGCCAATTGTACCGATCCCTTGATGTGGCTTGCCTGGGGCCAGAACCTGATGCGATGGAATGACACGGACAGAGGCTGGACCGCCGAAGTGGCGACTACCGCGCAGGAACACATGAAGGAGAGCGACTATCCCCTGTCGTTCAAGATGGCGGCGGACTTTTGGGCCGCAAAGGCCATCGCCCTTAACACTCCCGTCAGCAATGCTAACAAGAAAAAGAGGGATCAGTTGGTCGATCAGGGCAAGGCGCTGTTTGCCAAGGTGATCGCCGATCGGGACCTGCCAAGGCAGCAGATTTTTTTCCTGTTCGAGGTAATGGAGGGCGTGTCGCCGGCGGTTTACGGCGATCGCCGCACGCTGCCGGCTGCGCTATTCGACGAACTCAAGAAATCGAGCGTCGATCCGAGCGTCGCCCTGGAGGTGCAGGGAAAATTCAACACGGAGTACGCATGGGATGCGCGGGGCGGCGGCTGGGCCGACTCCGTCACCCAGCAGGGTTGGCAATTGTTTGGACAGCGCCTCGCCAAAGCCGCTGACGCGCTCGAACAGGCATGGAAACTCGATCCGACCAATTCGGATACGGCAGCCAGCATGATCGACGTGGAACTCGGCCAGGGCCAGGGGCGCGACCGAATGGAACTGTGGTTCAGCCGCGCCATGCAGGCCGATCCGGACAATTACTGGGCCTGCTCGCAGAAGCTCTATTACCTGGAGCCGAAATGGTACGGGAGCAATGAGGAGATGCTGAAGTTTGGCCGCGAATGTCTCGCCGGGGGCAACTGGGACGCGGGCATACCGTATATTCTGGTCGAAGCCCATCTTCGCGCTTCGCATTACACAGATGGCGGTTGGCAGCGGTCGGAGCAAAAGGCGTATTTTGACAACAACCCGCAGGCGTGGGATGAGATCAGCTCAGTGTACGCCCAGTATCGGCTTCATCGCCCACGGAGCGTCGGGATCGAATTGGAAATGGCTCGCGTGGCGAGTTGGAGCGGCCACTGGAACGAGGCCAACCAATTGTTTAACGAAGTCGGCGATGCGTATGACACGAATGTCTATTCTGTGGAGGAACAAAAACGAGCCAGGGAAATAGCGCGAAGGCACGCTTCAGCTTCCAGCCAGCCGAGTAAATTCTAGGCGCGTCGCCGAAGCGCTTTCGGCCACTCAATCGCACAATCCGAACTTCACGAGGGCGGCGTGCACGCCGTGGTCGTTGTTCGACGGGGCGATCCAATCCGCGACGTTCTTTACGACCTCGCTGCCGTTGTCCATGGCAACGCCGACGCCGGCGATTTTGACAATGCCCACGTCATTCGGGGCGTCGCCAATGGCCATCACGTTTTCCATGGGAACTTGATAGTGCTCGGCCACCAATTGCAAAGCGGCGGCCTTGCTCACGTATTTGTCCATGATCTGGAGGATTTCCGGATCGGATCGGACGATGGTGACGTTGCCGTCGTTGCCCGCGACCAGCATCGATTCGAGCGAGTCGATTGTGCCACGGTCTCCGAGCAACAGCAGCTTGGTGATCGGCTGGTTGCAAAATTCATCGAAGCCGGCGATGACGTCGGGCTTGAACATGCGGCCGGTTTCGGTGGTGTAGGACGGATCGAAACGGTCGGTGTACCAGCGGTCGAGGATTTCGCAACTCACCAGGACCGATGGGAAGCGCGATCGGGCGGTGTCGATGAGTCGTCTGACCCGCTCGCACGGCATGGGGCAATGGAAGATCACCTGCTTGTTGGGCTCGTCCCAGATGAGGGCGCCGTTGTAATTGATCTGCCAGGTGTCGAGCTTCAGCGTGTGGTAGATTTGACGGACGCTGCGCGGTGGGCGGGCCGAGGCGATCACCACGCGGATGCCGCGATCGATCACGGAACCGAAGGCTTGCAGCGTCTGATCGCTGACCTGCTTGGAATCGTTCAGGAGGGTTCCGTCGAGGTCCACGGCAACGAGGCGGATGTCCAGCCCCCGAACAGATCGGGGAACCGGCGGAATGCGACGTCGTGAAACGGCCTGGCGACTCATGGTTCCCTGGCAAAATCGACGGATCGTTTATCCTGTATTGTAGGCGAGTACACAAGGGGGAATCCCGGCGCTCAGACTCGATAAACCGGCCTGGATTAAGGATGCTGACCGGAATGTTGCTTTACACTCTGTCGCGAGAGAAGGCGGAAAATGAACCGCTCCCCAGCCCTTGTGCGATCATCCGCATGGCGGATTCAACCGAGCAATTAGCGCAGATTAAAGATTGGAACGTAGTCGTCGATCATCTCGATCTGGTCTTCAACGATGCGAGCGAGGCTTTTCAGATCGTCTTGCCGCCGTCCGCCGAACACGGGGAGAGAATTTTCCGTTTCGCTACGAAGCAAATCGAGAACGAAGTCCCAAACCTCGTCCTGCAATGCCAAGTGGGCATCGGCAGAAGTCATGCCGCCTTGGCGGCCCTGATGAAAATCCTCGGGCATGACCCCAAGCCGGTCCTGGCCAATGGCACCTACAATCGGCGGCTCTACCGCTTGATCCTTGCGGCGGCTGGACTGAAGCCCGACCCAGAACCACTGGTTTCCATGAACATCCGGGTAAAATATGATCCGGAGCGATTGCATCTGTTCCTCCTCTCGATGCGCCGACAGCGTTATGAGAATTGGGAAGTCATCGCGGTTACCGATGGACCCAACCCAGCAGCCGTCGAACTGGTAAAGTCGATCGGTGACAAGCGGGTGACGGTAATCGAGACGGCAAAATCGCTGGGGCGATGGGGCATCCACACCGCCAGATCGGCATTGACGCCTGCCGGGGGGAATTCATCGGCCTGTCGAACGATGACAATTACTACGTTCCGGGGCATCTTGAACAAATGGTGAATGCGGCCGACAAGGCCGACTTGATCATTTGCCACGCGTTGCACTCCTATCACGGTTGGAGCGAGCTTATCGGAGGGCCGGACCTCGGCGTATGGATCGCCCGGGCATCATTAATACGGCGACTGCCGTGGACGGGCATCGAGTTTACCTCGGACCGTGACTATTTGCAGCAACTCAAGGCACTGGCCAGCGGCCGAATCGCCGAAGTCAAAAGGCCGCTGTTCATTCACAACTAGCCTGCCGGGAAATTAGAATTACTCCCCTTTGAATTTCTCGCTGAAGTTTACGAAATCCGAATGACCGATGATCTCGCGGCTCGGATCACGCGGATCGTGTGGAGTTTGCTGACCGCAAATAACGCGGCGCAACGAGCAGCAGGACAATGATGGAAATGACGGCGGTCGCCCCGGCAGGTTCGGGTACGGGCAGGGCAATGTAGTCCGCTTCTAACGACCCCGTGTTGAACAGTTCTCCCAGAGCCGACCCAGCGGCGGTCACTTCGTAGATGCCGCCGTGGCTGGATGCGTCCAGGGCGATGTAGTAAAGGTTGTTTTGACTGTCCACCGCCAGGCCCTTGAGCGAACTAAGGCCCGTCGCAACAGGCGTCGGAGTCCCGGTGCCGATGTTAATTTTTTCCACGTTGCCGTTGCCGTCGGAGACGTAGAGATCGCCCAGTTTGTCGACCGCGATGTCCCAGGGGCTGCTTACGCCAGTGGTAAACGTCTGGATCGGAGTGGTCCCGCCGGTCGGGCCGTACTCAAGTATATCGCTGTTGTGGTTGTCGGCGACGAACACGTTGCCGGTGATGGGATCCACCGCCACCGTGTTGTAGACGCTGAAACTGGTGTTGGCCAATGTATCCGAGAAAAGCGCTGGCGAGCCGGCTCCACCGGTGTACTTATAGACCTTGATGTCGGAGGAGATGCTGCTATCGGCATCGGTGGTGAAGTAAACATTTCCGCCGGAGTCGACGGCGGAGCCGTAGAAGAGTCCGGCCGTTCCGCTTATGGACATTCCCGTGTACGACGCGCTGCTGAGCGGCTGGCCCGCGGGGAATTTTACCTCGCCGCCTCCCAGATCGGTGACATACAAATTGCCGGGACCATCCAGGGATAGCGTGTTCAAGTTGCCGCCGGTTGCTCGGCTGCTGACCAAGGTGCCCGTAAGCGAATAATCGTACACCGTGGAACGGCCGCCGTTGCTGAGATAAATATCGGCTCGCGCCGTTGACATTCCAGCCAGCAGAGTGATTGGAACTAGCAGCGAAGCGGCGGAAAGCCGAGTTGCCAAGCCGGCGAAGATTTCATAAGCGCAAGCCCGAAAGTGATGTGTGCGATGCATCTTCTCTCCATCGTCCCCGTGAGTCTAAGTGACCGGATTACAGCGGGTTACTTTAGGGTGGCACACGAGGCGTTCAAGAGAAATCTCCACGCTTTTTAAATAAACTTGCTTCGCAAAAAGCGACAGTGATTGACCATAAAACGGCAAGAGGCGCGATCTCCGATCCACGGGGGTTCGGGTGATATTCAGATCGCTGGCGTGATGGATGCTCGACGGGCATGGTCAGCGGTCCTCGAAGCCCCCGTAATCTCTGCGGAAGGACAAATACGACGCGCCGCACGACTCGACCGGAAAGTGTAAAGGCGGACAATCTAAAAGTGACGCGAACGAATGATATTCACCTAGCCAATTCAAAGGGGTCGGGAGTTTGATTGATCCAGCAGCCGTAGACCGCGGCGGCGCGCCCCGCAAGCGGGGCCGCTAAACCAGAAAGCGCGCCGAATGATCACGATGCGTATGAGCCGGAGGGACCGATGAAACCGGCGGCTGTCCCTGTTTATTCTATCGATGCTTACGGCTGTGAAGTTTGGGCGATGTGATGGGGTGGCGGTGGGCGATCGGAGAGGCCGAGACGCCATTGGCGGTTTGCAGAAGCGTGGATGCCGGAACCGCCGCGCCCAACGTTGTGGAGTTGTCGGCAGGAAATGCGACGCCGGGTCCGTTGGCTTGCATTCCTAAGTTGCCGACCAGCAGTGTGAAGTCCTCGCCGCTGACCACGCCGTTGTAGATGAAGTCGCCCTTACTCCAACAACGGACGGCCCGTTTTGGGCGATTTATCGCAATGAATGTCTCCGATCCCGTCCCCGATCCTTTGAATTTCTCTTTGAATTTCCCGATTCATTTCCATCTCGCGGTTTCGGTTGACTTTGGCGTTTTCACGGCAATATAAACCCCCCGGCCACAGAGATATTTTTCAATTTCGGCGTCATGCCTGGAAGGTGTTCATATGCGATACCGACTCTTGGGCGATAGCGGGCTTCGGGTGGCGGAGATTTGTCTGGGGGCGATGACCTTCGGTGAAGACTGGGGATGGGGCGCGGCCAAGGATGAGGCGCGCAAAATGTACGAAGCCTACCGTGAGGCAGGCGGGAATTTCATCGATACCGCCAACCTCTACACTGCGGGGACCAGCGAAAAATTCGTCGGCGAGTTTATCCGGGATCATCGTGGCGAAGTCGTTCTGGCCACGAAGTACACCAACTCCGCCCCCGGCAAAGACCCCAATGCCGCGGGAAATCATCGCAAGAGCATATTCCAGGCGATCGAGGCGAGCCTGAAACGGCTGGGGACCGATTACATCGATCTTTATTGGCTGCATATCTGGGACCAGATCACGCCGGTCGAGGAAGTGATGCGGGGTTTTGAGGACCTCATCCGCTCGGGCAAGGTGCTTTATGCGGGCGTGTCGGACGCGCCGGCTTGGTGGATTGCTCAGGCCAACACGCTGGCTGAATTCCGCGGGTGGGGGAAGTTCGTTGGCCTCCAGATCGAATACAGCCTGATCGAGCGCACGGTGGAGCGCGAGTTGCTGCCGATGGCCAAGGCGCTGGGGCTGGGCGTGACCGCGTGGTCGCCCCTGGCCGGCGGCCTGCTCTCCGGCAAATATCAGGGCGGCGCGCAGGCCAAGGATGCGCGATTCAGCACGGAGATGATGAAACCGATGATGCGCGGCGGCCAGCGCGCCGAAAAAATCGTCGCCGCCGTCAAACAGGTGGCCCAGCAACTCGGGCGAAGCGCACCGCAGGTTGCCATCGCGTGGCTCTTGCATCGGGATCAGCCGATCATTCCGATCATCGGCACGCGCAAGATCGCTCAGCTTCACGACAACCTGGCCGCCCTGGACTTGAAGCTCGATCGCGATCAGCTTCGGTTGCTGGATGAGGTCAGCGCGGTTCCGCTGGGCTTTCCGCATGAATTTTTCCGGGAGGAGTTTGTTCGCGCGATAGCCTACGGCGGCATGCGCGATAAGATCATCGCGTGAGAACAATTGATGTTCCGCGGTTTTAGCTTCGACTGACGATTGTAGGGTCGTGGACCTTTTAGTTACCTGACTGGTTGGGGCGTGGCAGACGGCATCGGGCTACAGCACGCTCTTTAGCAACGCTTCCACCGCCGCGATTTTATCGCTGAACTCGTTTTGCGCATCCACTCGATAAAAGGCTGGATGATGTTCCCATTGTTGGGCCAGAAGCGCGCCACGGGCCGCCGGTTAACACGATGTGTCCGACCATTACGCGTAGCTCGATTACCGGTTTGAACGGGGTTTGCTCTGCCCACGACCGCGGTGGACCACTGGGGAGGATTCTACCGTAGTCTCGGGCCTACACGATAGCGAGTTGGGAACCAGGAGAGCCGGTGCCTGTTGCATGCGGATTTCACGGCAAATTCGTATATTTGTTTTCATCATTCGCTGGTCGTGCAAGGGCATAAGCCCTTTGGAGCACCCCTATGCCGCCCATTCGGCAACCGTACCGTTGGTTTGTCCTCGGAGACCTTAACGGCTTTTTCGGCCTTATCTTCGATAACCTGACCGTCCTTTCATTCCTCTCGGGAATTCTCGTTTTCGGATTCGGATACCCCGCAGATATCGTGTTCACGCGCATGTTTCCGGGAACGGCATTAGGCGTGTTGGTCGGGGACCTGTTCTACACCTACATGGCGTTCAATCTGAGCAAGCGCACAGGCAACCCCAACGTCACCGCGATGCCGCTGGGGCTCGACACGCCTTCGACGATTGGATTGGCATTGATCGTCCTCGGCCCGGAGTTTGTGCGGCTGAAAGCGCAGGGGTATTCCCCGCATGATGCCGCCATGATGACCTGGTACGTGGGCATGGCCACGATGATGTACATGGGGATCATCAAGGTGGTCTTTTCGTTCCTGGGAAACTGGGTGCAGCGTCTGGTGCCGCAAGCCGGGTTGCTTGGCTCCCTGGCGGGAGTGGGGCTGGGGCTGATCGCCATGACGCCGCTCTTTGATATTTTCGCCATGCCGTTGATTGGCTTGCTCTCTCTGGGATTGATTTTCTACACGATCGTCGCCGGCATCCGCCTTCCGGGAAAGTTCCCGGGTGTTCTGGCCGCCGTACTCGTGGGTTCCGTTTTGTATTATTGCGTTGCACCATATGGGTTAGCGGGGGGCACATACTCTCCCCCTCCAGCCTTACGCGTGCACTTCGCGATGCCGGCTCCGACCCTGGCATTTCTCAAAGGGCTTACGTTGGCGCTGCGATACCTCCCGCTGTCAATTCCCTTTGCGCTTCTCACCGTTATCGGCGGCATCAACACTACCGCCAGCGCCAAGGCCGCCGGAGACGATTACAACACGCGCAATATTCTTCTGGTCGAAGCCTTCGCGACGCTGGTCGCGGGAATGTGCGGCGGGGTCGCCCAATCCACGCCCTACATCGGTCATCCAGCGTACAAGAATATGGGATCGCGAGCGGGGTATACGCTGCTCACGGGCGTGGTTGTCGGCGTCAGCGGCATGCTGGGGTTGGCGTCGTACTTAGTCGAATTAATCCCCCGCGCGGTCCTGGCGCCGATCCTCGTCTTCGTCGCATTGGATATCATCGTTCAGGCGTTTTATGCCGTACCCAAGGCCCATGCGCCGGCGGTAGCGTTCTCATTTTTTCCCACCATCGCCAGGCTTCTGGGAATTAAGCTGGGCGATCCCAATTTTGTTCCTCAGCAGATTTTCGACAGGCTTATGACCGCTCCAGGAAAAGCGTTGCCGGAGCTGCAAGTCATCTTCGCGCTGGGCAACGGCTTCATCCTCACCGCAATGCTTTGGGCGGCTTTTCTGGTGGAGCTCATCGACCGGCGCCTCAAACGATCATCGGCCTACTTAATCGTCCTGGCGGGTTTGTCATTTTTCGGAATCATCCATTCCGCCCAGGCCGACGGAAGCATGTACCTACCGTGGATGATTCCCCAGCCGGGGCGGCAGATACCGTATCAATATTCGATGGCTTATTTTGTGCTGGCCTGCGTTTTTTTCCTGTTGTCGTTTCACAAAGCAAGCCGCGAACGTCTCGCGGGCGAACCGCTCCAAAAACGGGGGACCGACTTTCAAACACCCGAGGAAGCTGGCGTCCACCGGTAAATCGGGAAACTGTTTACCGTTCTGGAATCGTCCGCAAAAACACGACGATCCATCATCTTCGATTTCGTCGCCCAGCGCTTCGACATCCAAAAACCGCCGGGAACCCGCATGGTTCAATGCGATGACGGTAAACGGTTACCGAAACTGATCGCCTTCAGATAAACGAGCAGTTTCTCGACGGCGAAGGCCATTGGCCGGATCCTGCCTTTAGAAAGTAGAGAGTAGAAAGGAGACCGCAGGAGAGTTTGGCCTATTACGCCCGTTCGACTTCCGACATCGGTCTTGCCTTTGCTCTCCTCTCTACTTTCTATATCTCTCCTGCTCTATTTTTCGCTTCGCGAAAAATCGGGGTGGCAGGATTTGAACCTGTGGCCTCTTGGTCCCGAACCAAGCGCTCTACCAAGCTGAGCTACACCCCGTTCGATTTTTTTTCCCAACCGACGGTCTTGCCGATCTTTCCAGCCGAGAATAGCAGCCCCGGCGCAAAGATCAAATTTCCGCCGATCGTTGCTCTCGACCCTCGCTTTACGCCGGCAAATCCTGGCCAGCCGGCTTCTCGCGATTGCTCAGGCTGCGCAGGCGGTTGATCGCCGCGAGGTAGGCCAGGGCGCTGGCCTCGAGAATGTCCGTGCTGAGGCCGCGGCCGCGGATCTTGCGGCCGCTGTGTTCCAGTTCCACATGAGCTTCGCCGAGCGCTTCGGTTCCTTTGGTAACCGAGCGGATGCGATAGTCCGTCAATGCCATCTTGATGCCCGTCAGGCGCTGGATCGCGGAATAGATCGCATCGACCGGACCGTCGCCAACGCTGGCGTCCTGCACGGTCTGGCCCGAGCTGTCGCGCAGGGTCACCGTGGCGGTGGGGGTGGTTTTGCCGCCGGCGGTCACCTGGAGGCCGACCAATTCCCACAAGTCGCTGGCCAGGTTCAATTGAACGTCCACCAGCGCTTCGATGTCCTCGTCGAAGATTTCCTTTTTCTTGTCGGCCAGGGCCTTGAACTTTTCGAACGCCGCCTGGATTTGCTCGTCGCTCAGCGCGTAGCCCAGGAAGTTCACGCGTTCGCGGAATGCGTGCCGGCCGGAATGCTTGCCCAAAACCAGCGACGTTTTGGGAATTCCGACGGTGGCGGGGTCCATGATCTCGTAGGTTTCACGTTTTTTCAGCACGCCGTCCTGGTGAATGCCGGCCTCGTGCGCGAAGGCATTTTCGCCGACGATCGCCTTGTTGCGCGGCACGACCAGGCCGGTGAGGGTGCTGACCATCCGGCTGATGGAATAGATCTTGGTCGAATCGATGCGAGTAGTAGTTTTGTAATAGTCGTGGCGCGTTTGGAGGGTCATAATGATTTCCTCCATGGCCGCGTTGCCGGCGCGCTCGCCGATGCCGTTGACGGTGCATTCAGCCTGGCGCGCTCCGTTTTCGATGGCCGCCAGGGAATTCGCCACCGCCAGGCCAAGATCGTCGTGGCAATGACAGGACAGGACGACGTTTTTCTGCCGGATAATCGGGAGTTTCGCCAGCAAATGAGAGAAGATCTGGCCGTAAACCGTGGGCGTGGCATAGCCGACGGTATCGGGCAGATTCACCGTCGTTGCCCCGGCTTCGACGACGGCGTGGACAATCTCCTCCAGGAATTCCAACTCGGTCCGGCTGGCATCTTCGGGAGAGAATTCCACATCGTCGGTGTAAGAGCGGGCTTGCCGGACCGATTCGACGCTCAGCTTGATGATCTGCTCGCGTCCCATTTTGAGCTTGTGCTCGCGGTGGATTTTGCTGGTGGCGCAAAAGACGTGGATGCGCTTCATTGGCGCGGGCTGGACAGCTTCGCCGGCCCGTTTGATGTCGCCCGGCGTGCAGCGGGCCAGGCCGCATACAACGCTCTTGCCGATTTCCGAGGCGATGGCGTGGACCGATTCGAAATCGCCGTTGGAGCTGATGGGGAAGCCGGCTTCGATGATATCGACGCCCATGGCCTCCAGGAGCCGGGCGATCTCGAGCTTTTCAACGCGGGTGAGGGTGGCGCCGGGAGATTGCTCGCCGTCGCGCAGCGTCGTGTCGAATATTCGCACGGTGTCCATAAATCGCTCCTTCTTGAACCGAATGACCTCAAAAAATGGCCGACAAAAAAACCCTACGATTCCGGATCGTAGGGCCTATTCTTCAATGGTGATGGATCAGGCTTCCTACGATCGCGCGCACGCAAGGCCCGGAAGGGCCAGGGCAAGTCGAGAAGGGAGGGTCGCCAATTGCATAGTTCAGTTATTAGAGCGATCGCGGGATCGATTGTCAATGATGTTGTCGGCGGGGGCCGTGGGCAAACGAATGAAGAAGGACATTCGGAAACGCGCTCCCCTTCGGGTCGCGGCTAAACTTCCTTTGGCGTCCTTCTGACGCCACCTATCGGCGAACATGTTGGGATTCTGCAACGGTTGATGTTGCCGCAACGCAACGCGCCCGCGTCAACGGGTATTGGAGTCCATGGCAGTGGATTGCATTGGACACTAAAATGCAAGGGATATCGGTACTTGGGTCCGATGGCACTAAATTTGACATGACCTGAACATGCGATGGGTTGGACTGACATTCCTGGCTTTGGCGCTCACAGGTTGCGCTTCGCAATCGGCTGGTGTCGCGCCGGTGCAACAGAGCCACGCTTACGACGCGGCCCCGGCGGCGGCGCTGGCGTTCGATCCGCCCGCCTTGGCCGGGATGCCGCAGTTGGACCTCTCCCGGGATGATCGTGGGACGGCGGCATTTCTGGGGTTCGAGGATGCCAGGACCACTTATTATTCCCTGACCACGGATGACTGGTATTCGGATTTTGCGGGGGGCGGGAGCTTTGGGCGGGGGGGAAATCGGGATGATTACCAACGCCAGGCCATCAGTGAAACCTCCGGCATTACCTACCGCTGAAGCATTCCTACCAAAAATTGGGGTGTCACAAGTAAGTATTATTCTTGCAATCCGTCGCGATGTAAGGGATAGTATTTAAGTCTGTTTCCCGTCGCATGTTAAACCCATTCGAGGGCGCTATGGCCACCATCACCAAGAAAGAATTGATTGATCGAATAGCCGATAACACGGCGCAGCGTCGCGTTCAGGTGAAACGGGTCGTTCAGCAGTTCCTCGACGAGATCGTCAATGAGCTGGGTAAAGGCAACCGCTTGGAATTCCGTGACTTCGGTGTATTTGAAACCAAAATTCGCAAAGCGCGAAAAGCCCAGAACCCCAAGACCCTCGAACCCGTTGAGGTCCCGGAAAAGAGAACGGTCAAGTTCAAAGTGGGCAGGCTGATGAAACAGAGGCTTGCCAATTTGACGGGCGGAGCGATTGACGATGAGGCGGGGGACGTCGCCGAGATGAGCGACGCCGCCGACGAGGAAGACAAGGACGAATAGGCTCGCTGTGCGGCGTTGCCGTTGACCGCTGTGCGGCGTTGCCGTTGACCGATGCCGGAGTCGTTCGATTCACTTCTGAAAGAGGAGTTATCCCGGCTCGCCGAAGCGCGGCAACTCCGCAGTCGGCGCGTGGTTGTGCCCATCGATGCGGTGCACGTGGAAATTGACGGGCGGGTCTGCGTCAATTTCTGCTCCAATAATTATCTCGGCCTGACCCATCATCGGCGCGTGGTGGCGGCGGTGGGGAACGCGGCGGCGAAGTTTGGCGCCGGCGCGGGGGCGGCGGGATTGATCAGCGGATTCTCCACCCAACATGCCGCCGCTGAATCGGCCATCGCCTCCTGGAAGGGGACCGAGGCGGCGATTCTTTTGCCCAGCGGATATCAAGCCAATCACGCGGCGATCCAAACGCTGGCGGCGCTGGGGAAAAACCGCGGCGGGGTGCGATTTCTCGTGGACAAGCTGGCGCACGTGTCGTTGCTGGATGCGCTGCGCGGCTCCGGCGCCGCGTGGCGCGTCTTTCCTCACAACGGCATGAGCAAGCTCAAGCGGCTGCTTGACCAAGCCGAGGCGGAGCAATTGCAGGTCGTCGTGACGGAATCCATCTTCAGCATGGACGGCGACGCGGCGGATTTGAAATCGCTGGATCAACTGAAGCGGGCCAGGCCGTTCGTCCTGCTGCTTGATGAAGCGCACGCCAGCGGAGTTTACGGTCCGGGCGGGGCGGGTTTGGCGGCGGAATGGGGGCTGGCGGGCGCGGTGGATATTTCTGTCGCCACCTTTTCAAAGGCCGCCGGATGTGCCGGCGGAGCAATTTGCGCCAGAGGGGATTTCTGCCGGACGGCGGTGAATTTGGGGCGGGCATATATTTTTTCGACGAGCATTCCCCCGGCGATTGCCGCAGGGATCGAGGAGGCGATCCGCGCGATGCACGATGAGCCGCAACGACAGCAGCGCGTCCGCGCGCTGGCGCGAGAGCTGCGAGAGCGGTTGCGGGGCAAGGGAATGGTTCTGCCCGATGGGGATTCGCCGATCGTCCCGATCATCGTTGGAGAGGAATCGGCGGCGCTGGAGCTGGCGGGCAAACTGCTGGAGAAAAACTTGCTGGTGGGGGCGATTCGGCCGCCGACCGTTCCGCGCGGAACCAGTCGATTGCGTGTGACGCTGAGCTGCGAACACACGCAGGAGGAGATCGACCGTCTGATCGATACCGTTGCGGGCGAGTCAAGCCGGGGGTAGGCGATCATCAATCGGAGCAGCCGGCGACGGGCGAGAACGGGGCTTGGCTGCCTTGATTGCGGCCTCAACCCGGCGAAGGGTTCGGCTGGCCAGATCGGGCGCCGGATCCTCGGTTGGCAATGCGTCCAAGAGGCGGAGGACCCTTTGAATCGTCTGCACACGTTGAGGTTGGATATCCACGGATTTCACAAAAGCTCCGCCCGGGTTTGCGGTGGGGCGGTCCAGAAGCAAATCTACAATGCGACCATCTTTGTCGCTGAGCTTCATAAACTGTTCGCAATCTGCGGTTGACGGCGCCATTGCCATCGCACCGCCGTTTCCGTCCATCCGCCCGGGAGGCGTAAGTCGATGACGAGAATAAAGATCCGAACAAATCCAATCAGAACCACAAGTTGTCGCGTCGCGTCTTTGGATGTGGGAAATCATGTCAAACGCAACGCATCTCTCCGATTCATTACGAGTCAGATTTCTCTTGGTTCAACATTTTCCAACGATGTGCGAAAAATGCAACCGCCGCGTGCAGGCGGGATTTTACCGTCCCCAGCGGAATTTCAAGAATATCGCCGATTTGCTTGTATGGAAATTGATGGAAATAAGCAAGAAGCAGGATTTCCCGCAAATTGACCGGCATTTCCATTACCGTCTTTTGCACGAGTTGTTGAAATTCCTGCTTTTCCATCGGTTCGCTGGGAGCGGCCTGGGCGCTGGTCATCAGGTCGATGAATATCCCGCTGTCCTCGTTGCCGGGGACAATGGAAGCCTGAAACGGATTTGTCTGTCGGCGGACCTGGGCGCGGTGAAGATCGCGCGCCTTGTTGGCGGCGATGGTGAACAGCCACGGACGGAAGCGGCGCTGGGTATCGAACTGAGCGGCGCTTTGATGGACTTGCAGGAAGGTTTCCTGAAAGATGTCCTCGGCCGCCGCGCGGTCGCCGGTGAAACGGACCAGGAAATGGAACAACTCGCGCTGATAGCGTTGGAGCAGTTTTGAAAAGCTGGCGCGATCGCCGCGACGATGCGCGATGAGCAACTCCTCATCGCTGGGCTCGGGAGATTTGAGCGTCGCATTTGACGCCGGCGCGCTATGCGCGGTCGCGCTATGCGCGGTCGCGCTATGCGCGGTCGCGCTATGCGCCGGATCGAGGTGTCGCGAAGCTGTGTCCGGGAGAATTTTCCCGTCGTCGGATTCCACCCCGGGAATCGTCTGATCGCGCTTGTGCAAAGAAACGCCCAAGCTGTTTTTGAGGTTTTGCAATCAGGGCCTCCTTCTTGTTAACCCAACATTGCTCTACCTTTTTCCACATACATAATATGCTCGCTGCGATGCCGAAATCCGATAACGCCAATTTTTTCGCGCTGTTGCCGGCTGAGCTGAATCAGCTCGTCGCGCAATGGGGTTGGCCGAGTTACCGCGCCGGGCAGATTTACCAGTGGGTTTACCAGAAACTCGTGGCAAATCCGCGGGAAATGCTGAACCTTTCAAAACCGAATCGCCAAACGCTTGACGAGCGAATTTCCTTCGCCGTGGGTTCCATTGCCCGGCATCAGACCAGCGCCGACGGGACGCAGAAGGTCCTCATTGCGTGGCAAGAAGACGGCGCCATGGCCGAATCCGTGATAATTCCGGATGGCGCGCGCCGCACCGCCTGCATCAGCTCCCAGGTGGGTTGCCCGGTGGGGTGCAAGTTTTGCGCAAGCGGGCTCGGCGGGGTCAAGCAGAACCTGTCCGCGGACCGAATCGTCCAGCAGATTTTTTTTCTCAACAAGATTCTCGCCGCCGCCGGCGAGCGCATCACCAACATCGTGTTCATGGGAATGGGCGAGCCGCTTGCCAATTACCTCAGCGTCATTCAGGCCGTGCGAATTCTGAACGATCCGCAGTGCTTCAATATCGGCGCCAGAAGAATCACGATTTCAACCGTCGGCGTGCCGCTGAGAATGCGCGAGCTGGCGCGCGAAAATTTACAGCTCAATCTCGCGATCTCGCTGCATGCGCCGAGTGAATCGCTGCGGAAGCAGTTGATCCCGTGGGCAGAACATTTTGCGCTGGAGGATATTCTCGATGCGGCCCGCTACTACTTCGAGCAGACCGGCCGCGAAATCACTTTGGAATACATCCTGCTCCAGGACGTGAACGACAAGCCGGAGCAGGCGCGGCAATTGGCGGCGATCTGCAAAACGTTGCGGGCGAACGTCAATCTCATCCGATACAATGAGGTCCGGGGCCTTCCCTTCGTTCGGCCCCGGACGGAGTCGGTCAGGCGATTTCAAACGATCCTGCGCGATAGCGGCGTCAACGCCCACGTCCGCAAAAGCCGCGGGCGCGACATCGACGCGGCCTGCGGGCAGCTTCGCAGGAACGAAGAAATTGCCCGGATCGCCGACCCCAAATGACGGCGCGTTTCAGTCAGGATTTTACCGGAGATTCGATGCGAATTGGACGCCATTGGATTGCGCTTTTATCGGTCCCGCTTTGCGGCGGTTGTGCGACGGTCCTGCGCGGGCCCCATCAGACCATGACTTTCGAGACGGTCCCCACCCCAGCCACGGTGATCGTCGATGGCCATCTCCACACATCCCCGGCCGAACTGAAGCTGCCTCGGAAGGTCGCACATCAGGTGACCATCGAAAGGCCGGGGTATCGCACGATCCAATTCTCGATCGATCCGCAGTGGGACGGGATCAGCCTGATCGGCGCCATCATCATCCCGGGCGGAAGCCTCGGTCTGGTCGCCGACCGCGTGAGCGGGGCCGACATGATGTTTTACAAACTCACCGTCATCCAGTTGGTCCCGACGACCCAGCCCGAAGCGCCGCCGCTGGTGTTGAACGATTTCAAAGGACATCTGCTCACCGACCGAGAGGTGGCCCGAGCGATCGAGGCCGACAAACACGATCGCGCGCAGTTCTTTCGGGGAGAGCCTTGAAGAAAACCCTAATGGGGAAAGCCCGAATGACGAAACCAGAAACCAGAATGAAGAATAGACGGTCGTGCAATTCATTCGGGTTTGGTCATTCGGATTTGATTCGCCCTTCGGCCCAGAGGCTCTCGACGGGTCATTCTGGTTTCGGATTTCGGGCTTTCCCATTTGGTTTCACGCTCATCGAGTTCCTCGCCGCCATCGGCATCATCGCAATCCTGGTGGCCATCATCCTTCCCTACATGGTCATGGTTCGGGAGGATGCGCATCGAACCGAATGCTACGCGCACCTGGGTCAGATCCAGGATGCGCTGCGGCACTACGCGCACGACAACGGCCCGAACCTTCCCATGCCCGAAACGTCCTACGATCCGGTCCACAAACCAACCGGCTACGTCGCCTTCACCGGCGCCGACGATCCCAAGGCCGTTCAGCCCAATGACATCACCGCGTCGATCTGGCTCCTGGTGCGCCAGGGATACGTAAAGGATCCGGCCACGTTCATTTGCCCAAGCACCTCCGATGAGCCCGACCGATTGACGGATGTAACCGGCAAGCCCGTCCCCGCGCAAAGGAGAGGAAACTTCCGCTCGCCCCGAAACCTCAGTTATTCCTACGCGTCCCCATTCACCGATGCGTTCAACGTTGTGTTCAGCAGCGACCAGCTGCCCGCGGAGTACGCGGTGATGGCCGACAGGAATCCCGGATACGCCTGCAACGGAATTCGCGTCCTCGGCCCGGCAAGGGATGCGCCGCCGTTCGAACTGGCAAAAGGGAATTCCCCGAACCATCGGCAGGCGGGTCAGAACGTCCTCCATCCGGCCGGCGATGTTTCGTTCGAATCAACACCATACTGCGGCGTTTCCAACGACAATATTTACACGGTCCTGGCTCCCCATCGCCTGACGGCAAGCCATCCGCCGCTGGACGTCCCAGGCTTCATTGGAACCAACCTCGGCCCGGCGTACAACTACGACAGCTATCTGGTGCCGACGGCGAAGGATCGGTGGGGAAATGAATGAATGCCGAATGCCAAATGCCGAATGCCAAATGACCAATGCGGCCTTTTCATTCGGCATTTGGCATTCGGCATTCGGCATTGAATTTTTCATTTGTGTCAACCGGCCAATCATGCGATATTGACAACACCACGATGTCACAGGAGATGGACATCTCCTGGCAGGTATTGGGCCGAATTGTGCAGGAGTGGGGCGGCACATCGGCCCAAATCGCCCAGGTCACGTCGCTCGACGGGGGATGTATCAGCACCACCGTTGCCGTCCAGTTGACCGATGGCCGAAAGGCCGTCTGCAAGATTTCGCCCCATCGCGTCGATCGCAGTTACGTGAACGAAGCCCATCAACTGAAATTCATGTCCGAACTCGGCCTGCCGACGCCGCGCGTTTACGCCGCCAAGATCGGCTCGCTCGATGACCCCTTCAGCTACATCCTGATGGAATTCGTCGAGGGCCTCAATCTCCACCAGGCCAGGCAAAGATGCTCCGCCGAGGAATTCGACGAGCTGCAAACCCAACTGGCCGAAATGCTGCTCTCCCTGCACGAGCGGACGGCGATGGAGTATGGCCGGGTTGAAATCGAGCCGGCCCCGCCTCAGTTCGATTCCTGGCCGACGTTTTACCGCAACATATTCGATCCGATCTGCCAGGAGGTTTTGAAATCACCGTCGCTGCCGGTCAAAATCCGAAAACAGATCGGCAAGATTCACGACCATCTGGATCGTCTTCTCCAGCACGATGAGGTCCCGCGGCTCGTTCATTGGGATGTCTGGTCAGCCAACATCCTGGCCCGGCCGGATGGTTCGGGCCATTGGAAAATCGCCGCCCTTCTCGACCCGAATTGCAAATACGCCCACTTCGAGGCGGAGATCGCATACCTGTCCCTCTTCCAAACCTCGACGCCGGCGTTCCTGAAAGCCTATCAACAGCGCCGGCCATTGACGGATGAATACCATCAGCTTCGCAAGCTGATCTATCAGCTCTACTTTTTATTGAATCACGTCGTGTTGTTCGGCGGAGAATACGTCAAACAAACGGTGGCGGCGGTGGATCGGCTGGGGAAAGTGGTGTGAGTTCGGCCACATGTCCCGCGCGGATCGCGTCGTGCGCTTCGGCCGCGAATCGATCGAGCGTGGAGGAGGAACTGGAAAAAAGCAGCTCCCATCGTGCTTCATCCAACACCTCATCGAAATGGACGGAAAGATACTTCGCCAGTAACTCCTGCTCGGCTGGCGGTAGCGAATCAATCTTCTGAACCACGTCCGCTGCGCTTCACCATCTCGTCACCCTTTGTATTTGCCTCGGCATCAGATCATCGCTAAGGAGAGGTCGTGGATGGCGTACCGTACAGGAACATGCCGCCGTGTTCGGGCTCGCCCGGCTCGCGCACGGTTTTTTCGCAACTGATGGCAGCCGCCAGCAGCGCGATCACGGAGAGAACCAGGAGCCAGCGTCGCATGGCCGGGAGTCTAGCGTGATTGAGCGAAGAAATGCAACCCCGATGTAATCGGGACCTACGGCCGCGAAGACGCGAAGGTCGCGAAGGCAGACGCGAAGGGATTCCAACTGGTTCTAAGTTTTCTTCGCGTCTATCTTCGCGCTCCTCGCGTCGTCGCGGTTGTCTCTTTTTCAACGCTTGATGCGCAACGCTTGTTCGACGGCGTCGCAGAGGCGGCCGCATGTCAGGTCCCGGCTCAGGGATTGCCGCAACGCCGTCTGCGCAGTCCGGCCCATGGACTGCAACTGGGCTGAAGACATGCCATGAAATCGGCGGATGGCATCGACCGCGCCGGCGACGTCGCCGTGGCGGATCTGGAAGCCGATGTCGTGCTGATCCAGCAGATCGCTGATGTGCGAGGGACGGGGCCCGAGGAAAAGAATCGGACGCGCCGCTGCCATCGCCCCGTAAATCTTGCAGGGATGAATGATGCCGACCATCTCCTCGCCGAGGGAAACGATGTGGACGTCCGCGGCGGAAAGGCAATGTTTCAGGTCCGCCAGCGGTTGATAGGGGAGCGAGATGGCGTTGGCCAGTTCGTGATTGCGAATGTAATCCTCGACCTGTCGCTTGGCGCTGCCGCCGCCGACGAACAGGAAACGAATGTCCGGCTCGGCCTTGAGCCGGACGATGGCGTTGAGGATCGTGGTCAGCGGGTTGCTCGGGCTGTGATTCCCGCTGTACATGACGATGAATTTGCCGGTGAGGTTGTGGCGCGTTCGGAACGGATTGTCCGCGGGAATCGATGGGTCATCGGTGTGCGGCCCTTGCGGCCACGGCGGCAAAATGCGCACCTTCAGCCGCGGGATTCGGCGTGTGGCCAAACGGTGGGCCATGAAACGGTCCAATGTGATGACCAGGGAACTTCGCCGGAGGATGAATTTGTCGGCGGCTCCAAGCATCCGGCAAATCCAGTCGGTCCGCTTGAGTTTACCGAGGGCGACGAGCTGGTCGGGGTTGAGGTCCATGGCCCAATAGACCGTCGGAACCCGCCGGAACGCGGCGGCGATGCTCAGCGGCAGGCCGATCAGCGGTGGAGAGGTGCTGAAGAAAATGCCCGCCAGCCGCGGGGTGAATAGGGCGGCGAGGAACGCCTGGATCATGAAGACGGCGGCGCCGAGGACGCGGAGCGGCATCGATTTCTTGCCGAAGGACGCCAAGGGGAGCCGGCGGATGTCCGCGCCGCCGATGGTTTCCCGGCGTGGATATTCAACGGTGGGGTCTTCGTAGCCTCGCGCCGAAGCATACACGCGTACGTCATAGTTCCCGCCCGCCTGACCGCGCCGGGCCAGTTCAACGGCGACGTCGGCCATTTGCTGGCCGACGGCGGCGGGGTCGGGGACGAAGACCTGGCTGACGATCAGGACCGTCTGGCGCTTAAACGGGATGGGAGGCATCGATCGCTTGATATCGCGGCTCAGGCGGATTTTCGTTTGCCGGCCATCTGATCGTAAATCCAGCGATAGGTTTTTTCCATGCCGACGCGGAGCTTGGTGTTCGGTTCCCAACCCATGAGCTTTTTGATCAGCGTGTTGTCGCTGTTGCGGCCGTTGACGCCCTTGGGGGCTGTGAGATTGTAGTTGCGTTGGAGCTTGATGCCGGCAATGTCTTCAACGATGTCCACGAGCTGGTTGATGGAGACCAGTTCGTTGCTGCCGATGTTGATCGGCTCGATGATGTCGCTCCAGAGCAGGTCCTGCATGCCCTTGAGGCAATCGGTGATGTACATGAACGAACGGGTCTGATGTCCGTCGCCCCAGATTTCGATGGAATGTTTTCCCGAGAGTTTGGCGTCGATGACTTTTCGGCTGATGGCGGCGGGGGCCTTCTCGCGGCCGCCGTCGTACGTGCCGTGCGGGCCGTAAACGTTGTGGAATCGGGCGACGCGCGTCGTGAGCCCGAAATCCTCCCGGAAATGCCGGCACATCCGCTCGCTGAAGAGTTTTTCCCAGCCGTACCCGTCCTCGGGCTGGCCCGGATAGGCATCCTCTTCCTTCAGGGCGGTGACGTTGACATCGCGCTGCTTGTCGGCGTTGTAAACGCAGGCGCTGGAGGCGTAGAAATAGCGATCGACGCCGCAGTCCCTGGCGGCCATGCACAGATGCGTGTTGATCAGCACGCTGAGCATGCAGAGGCAGCGGTTGTTCTCAATGAATCCCATGCCGCCCATGTCCGCGGCGAGGTCGTAGACGATTTTCGCGCCATTGAGGGATTTGTAACAGGCGTCTTTGATCTGCAAATCGAGTTGGAGGTTTTCCGCCTGGGGGAAGCGCTGATACCACTCGTCGAACGGCTTGATATCGACGGCCCGGATGTTTTTGTGTCCCTTGGCGAGCAGATCGCCCACCAGGTGACCGCCGATGAATCCCCCGGCTCCGCAAACAACGACTTTGTCATTCAGATTGGCCATAGTTACCTCTGTGCATCGTCCAAAACCGCCAGCATCTGCATGGTGGAAATGGAACTTACGCCTAGTGTTACGGGCGGATTCGGACAAAAGCAATGGTTATCGAACCCTCGGAGCGAAATGGCCCGGAACCGGATGTCATCGAGGCTAAAAGTGGGGGTCACAGTCACATCCTATCTCAGAATATCCCATTTCGGGGGGGGAGGGGGGTACGCTTCGCTGGGATGGTCATTTGTCCCTTGTCATTGGTCAAGTGTGCAGAGAAGACGGGATCGGCGGACATAGGGAGTCTCTCCTTGGGTTGAATGAGATTGCGAACCCGACGCAGTGCGAACATTACCCTAACACATGATTTTTTTCAAGGGAAAAATTCGGAGTTTTTTTGGAGCGCCTCGCCTCAAGCGGATTATTCACCGCCCGCTTCGCTCGAGATCGCCGAGAGCGCTGAGAAGTGGGCTGACACGGTTCATCGGTGCCCTGGGGGTTTAAACTGATTCAGCTTTTTCGCGACAGAGCGAGATCAAGTGTCCATGACACCAGCATTTTATCCGCATATTGGAATTGATCCGGTGCGAATCTCGTTGACAAGTACACAATAAGTGTCGATAAGTACATTATATGAGTACACGTTCCGGTCTGGATGTCCTGATGCCGAAGAACCGCCAGCGGCTGCTGGGGGCGCTTTTTGGTCAGCCTGGTCGGGCCTGGTACGCCGCCGAGCTTGCCAGGCACCTCGGCGTGCTTCGCTCCGGCGTCCAGAGGGATTTGAAGGCGCTCGCCGGGGCGGGCTTGCTCAAGAGCTACCGCAAAGGACACATGGTTTTCTTTCAAGCCAATGAACATGCCCCACTGTTTCCTGAACTGCATGGGTTGATTCTTAAAACGGTCGGTCTTGTTGGAGCGTTGCGCGAAACTTTGGCGCCAATGGCTGAGGAGATTCAGCTCGCATTCGTTTATGGGTCAATTGCGGCGGCACGGGAGCAACCCGACAGCGATATCGATCTGATGATTGTCGGCGCAGTCCATAGGATGCGTCTTTCGCGCCCATTGCAGCAAGCGGGATTGCAGCTCGGACGCGAGATCAATCTCAGCCTCTACAGCCCCGCTGAATTCAGGGCCAAACGAAAGCAGCATTTTTTGTCGGCCGTGCTGGACAAACCCAAGCTCTTCGTGATAGGCACGGAGCGTGACTTGGAAAGAGCTTCTGAATAGAAAATGCGTCACCGCCGATCCCACGAGCAAAAGTGAAATAGACAATTTGCGCTCAATCGTTGCCCGGAGCATGGCCAACGTCGCCATCGTTGGTCTGTCCACCGACGTCCGGTTCTTCCTTGCCTACGACGCGGCCAGAACGCTTTCACTTTCACTAATGATCGTCCGTGCCGAAGGCTACCGTCCCCGTACGGTCGGTGGGCATTACAACACGTTCATTGCCCTGGAGGCCGCCGATCCGGCGTTTGCAACGCTTTCGTCGTATTTCAACAACTGCCGGATGCTTCGCAACCAGAGCGAATACGACTTTGCCGGCGGCATTTCCGACGGCGATGCTGACCAACTGCTGCAAGAGGCAAAGAAATTTGCAACGGAGGCCGAAGCTTGGATTGCCGCACGACGCCCGCATCTCGCGGGAAATCAAAATGAGAGTCCCGTTCTATGGTCCCCAAATCGACCCGCCCCCTTTGAATTCCCCCCGAATTCGCCCGGTTAATGGCAACAATTATCGAACCTTCGATATAATGACCGCATGACGATTCAGGAAATCCAGCGGCTGAGGGAGAAGAAGCCGTTCCAGCCGTTCCGAATCCTGACGGCCGACGGACTATCTTATGACGTGATGCATCCCGAGAACCTCGGCCAAACGCCATCGGGCCGGATTATATGGTTCGGCCTGCCTGATGATTCGAGCGTGCGTTTGGATTTATTGCTCGTCACCGGCATCCGAGAGGGGATCAGGCCGCGAAGGAATGGGTCAGGACGACGGGCGGGATACAGACCTTGCGCGTATTTCCATTTCGGACCGCGCAGCCCGAGTTTACAATGTCACGGATGGGATGGAGCCTGCAAATCGGTCCTTATGATCCGTGCCCCTGCGGGAGCGGGGAGAAATACAAATTCTGCTGTGCCGCCAAGGCCAAGGCCAATCGTCACGGGAAATATCCGATCGGCACCGTGGCCTACTACGGCCCTGACGACAAGACGACCACGAAGATCGTCGCCGGAGTGATTCTCAGCGAGGAGGCCGAGCCGATCCTCCTGAAATGGATGGGGATGAACGTTGTCGGCGACGCGAAAATCGCCGAGGAGATCAAGCGATTCCTCGCCAAACACGGCGTCAAAAGCGTGGTGGTGACGGAGGGGATTCTTGGATGCCCGCATGAAGAGGGAATCGATTTCCCCCGCGGCCAGGATTGTCCCGTCTGTCCCTTCTGGGCCGGCAAGCAGGGCTCGGCGCGAAGGGATGATCTTGACGATGAGCCGTGGGATGAAGAGGACGAGGATGAAACCGATGGGTTTGTGGAGGACGACACAGACGACGATGACGAGCCGGAAATCGACCACGACGCGTGTTTCGATCGCATCAAGCAGGTGCTTGGCGACGGGCAACAGGACAGGGATCAGGCCATCGATGTGCTGTTCAACTATTTGCAGGCACACTTGCAACTGCCGTGCGAGGTCACCGGGATCGAGGATTTTCGATGGGAGGAACCGTACGTAATCGGCGGATGGAGCGCCGCCGAATACAAGAAGCTCAGAAAGACCCAGCCGTCGTACATGGACCGTTATGAACTGCATGGCCTTGAGCGCGAGGGCGGCTCCGAATGGATGCTGTTCTACGAAGACATCGGCGCCCGCGTGAAGCGAATCTTCGATGGCAAGTTGTTTATCTTGGGCTTGGCCGAACTGAAGGCGACGGACAAGCAGTCTCCCAACCACCAGTTGCTGGAGGATTATTCCGTTTGGTTTGTGAACAGCCGGTGAATCGAAAGCGCTGGAGTTTAGGAGTCGGGAGTCTTTGGAAAGGCTCCAGCCCATAGAGTTTTCGCCCAGTCAAAGCTCGCGGAGAAAAGTGAATGAAATTAGTTACGTCCCCTTTAGTCCGTCCTAGCTTGTTCGTCACCGGTAGTTCGCTTCAGGTCTGTCGATGCCGTGGATTTAATTCAGAGCTGTCCCGTTTTCCGAGTTTCAGAGCTGTCCCGTTTTCGTTCCAGGCGGGATAGGCCAAGGGTTGTCGACACCGGTAGTTGGCCCCAGGACTGTCGATGCCGGATTTAATTCAGAGCTGTCCCGTTTTATTTCCCCGTTTTATTTCCCCAGAATAAAACGGGACAGCTCCGAATTTTAGGGTGTCTGAGCAGCATGGTTTCGTTCGGTCAGTTCGCCGCGATGGGACTCGAACCAGGCGATTGTTTTCTTCAGGCCGTCCTCCAAGGTTGTCTGTGCGGTGAAGCCGATCGCTTGCTTGGCACGAGTTACGTCCAGGCATCGGCGTGGTTGGCCGTCCGGTTTGGTCGGGTCCCAGATGATCTGGCCCGTAAAGCCGCTCAGACGGGCGATCAGCTCCGTTAAGTCCTTGATACTAATTTCCCGGCCGCTGCCGAGGTTCATCGGTTCCGGCGAATCGTATTTTTCCAGCGAAAGGACGATTCCCTCCGCGCAGTCCTGCACGTAGAGAAATTCGCGGCTGGCTGAGCCGGTGCCCCAGGCGGTCATCTCGCGCTGGCCGGCCAGACGCGCCTCGACGCATTTGCGGATCAGGGCGGGGATGACATGGCTGGACTCAAGATGGAAATTATCGCGCGGGCCATAGAGATTCACCGGCAGGAGATAGATCGCGTTCAGGCCGTATTGCTGGCGGTAAGCCTGGCACATGACCAGGAGGGATTTTTTGGCGATGCCATAGGGGGCGTTGGTTTCTTCGGGGTATCCGTTCCACAGGTCGGCTTCGCGGAAGGGGATGGGCGTGAATTTCGGATAGGCGCATATCGAGCCGACCTGGACGAATTTCTTGATGCGATTGATGCGGGCATGCTCGATGAGGTGCATGCCCATGGCGAGATTGGCAAAGAAGAATCGGCCGGGATTGTCGCGGTTGGCGCCGATGCCGCCGACTTCGGCCGCCAGGTGCATCACCACCTCGGGGCGAAATTCGCGATAGAGGCGCCGGACATCCGCTTCGCTGGTGAGATCGAAATCCTTTCGGCGCGGAACGAAGATGTTCTGGTATCCGCGCGCTTGCAGCTTTTCTGCGACAACCGTGCCCAAAAATCCGGCGCCGCCAGTCAGCACGATTCGATCGTTGATGGAGAGGCTCATGTCGCAAGTCCTTGGCTCTACAGCACTCTACGCGAAACCCTGCACGGCATTGCCGAAGATTCCGACAAATTCCTTGTGTCGGATTACGTCCCATAATAATATGCTGCCGTGGCCTTAAGGGAAGGACACGTCAACAGGTAGAGCCCTTTTCTCGGGAGAGTGCATGAGAACCGCAATTTCCACTCGGCGCCGGCTGCTTGTTTCGTTGTGCCTGGGGCTCACTGTGTTCGGGTTGCAGCTTCGCGCCCGAGCTGACGTGACTATAGAGGACAGCGGTTACGTGTTCGAGAAGGATGCGCCAACGGATACCGCGAAGCTGTCCTGGACGAGAGTTGTTGCTCTGTTCAACCAATATCTGTCCAACGCGAAACAGCTCAATGTGTTTACGGGCACGTGTCGCTCCGGAGGGCTGGCCAACGCCGCCAATGGGCTGAAGACGGTTCCCTATGTGGTCAGCACGGCAACGACGGTGGACCAAAACACCACGGACGGATGGAGCACGGCGGACAAGAACCCCCCGGGCCGCCTGCCGAAACACGATACCAGCGATAACGTCGTGAACAAAAGTTTTTATTACAGCTACACCGCATACGCCACCAAGCAACTCCGCACCGGGGTTTCGACCGTTCAACAAATCCAGGATTCGGCGAAGAACAACATGGCGGTGGACACCGCGGTCGGTGGGACGCCGCAACTCGTCACGGGCAATGGCGGAAACGCGGCCACGAACATCAACGCCGGCGCCAGCAGCCTGGCGATGGTCTTTGCCGGGAACATGGCTCGTCTGCATACGGACCTGCCCGATCAACCTTATCTGGCATTTAAGCCGCTTGTCACCACGACCAGCTACTATCTTTACGACCAGAATCCCAGCACCACGAATAAGGTGACAATCGCCGGCGACGGCACGCTTAAGAGCTTTAACGCCGGCCTGACCAACCTCCAGACCGCGATCGACGCCAATAAGTCAAATGTCACGACCAACATATTGCTGGAGGGACATGGTTACGCCACTGAGAAGAACGTCACGCCCGCGCCGGGCGCGATCCCGGGCACACCCAAGCAGGGCGAGGAGATTGCCCCTCCTCCGACGGGCGGGGGGATTCAACTGAACATCGGGATGGACCCCGGCTTTTGGTCCGATCTCCACGAAGGCGTCACGCAGTCAACCCCCGGCCTTTTCCGCGCGGAACAGCCCGACTTTTTCCTGGCGATTTCCGAGGGAAGCATTTCTCAGCCGGTTGGCATCTCCATCGACGGAATCTCGCTGGGCGATTTCAGCATCAACGTTCCATCCACCGGCGGGGCGATGCTTGACGTTCCCCTGAGCGACTCGTTTCTATCCCAACTGTTTACCGACGAACCCACCATGCCGTCGCAAATCCCCATCACGTTTGACTTGGCACAGGGTGATTCGTTCCGGCTGGCGCTGGCGGATGACATTCTCGACGATCCGACTTACACGCAGCCGGAGTACGGCACGGGCATCGGTCTGGACGTGGAAGGGGTGGAAGGAATGGAACCCGTTCCTGAGCCGGTGGGTCTGGCTATGGTTGTGCCGGTGTGTCTGCTTCTACGCCGCACTCGCCGGGCCGCGCCCTAAATGGGCGACCGCGATTCTGGGGCATCGAGAAGAACGCGCGTCGCAAGCGACGCCGCTAAACATTGGGTTACTGTCCCTGAAACACGGTTCCTTATTTAGGTCGTAGACGTCTGCTTTTTACCTTGTTCGGCCAGGACCTTTTCGCTCCTGGCCAGTTGCCAATCGGCATCGGTCATCATGCGGGCCAGGGCCTTGAAGGTGATCTTGGGCTTCCAGGAAAGAAGGCGGCGTGCCTTGGCGGCGTCGCCCAGGAGCATATCCACCTCAGCGGGCCGGAAATAACGCGGATCGACGTCGACGTATTTGCGCCAATCCAGTTCGAGATGGGCAAAGACCTCGTCGAGAAACTCGCGGACGCTGTGGGTTTCGCCCGTGGCGATGACGTAATCAACGGGCTTTTCCTGCTGGAGCATGAGCCACATCGCCTCGACGTAATCGCCGGCGAAGCCCCAATCGCGCTTGGCGTCGAGATTTCCGAGATAGAGCTTTTGCTGAAGGCCCTCCTTGATGCGGGTGGCGGCGCGGGTGATCTTGCGGGTGACGAACGTTTCGCCGCGGCGCGGACTTTCATGGTTGAACATGATGCCGTTGCAGGCGAACATGTTGTAACTCTCGCGGTAGTTGACGGTTTGCCAGAAGCTGAAAACTTTCGCGCAGGCGTAGGGGCTGCGGGGATAGAACGGCGTGGATTCGTTCTGCGGCGTCTGCACGACTTTCCCGTACATTTCACTGCTGGAGGCCTGGTAAAAGCGGATCGGCAGGCCGGTGTCGCGAATCGCTTCGAGGAAGCTCATCGTGCCCAGGGCATCGACGGCGACGGTGTAAACGGGTTGATCGAAGCTGACGCGGACGTGCGATTGGGCGCCGAGGTTGTAAACTTCATTGGGCTGCACGCGGGTGAGGATCTCCCGGAGCCCCGTCCCATCCACCAGGTCGCCGTAATGGAGAAACACCCGAGCCTGCGGATCGTGCGGGTCGCGATACAGATGGCCGATGCGATCGGTGTTGAAGGAACTGCTGCGGCGGACGATGCCGTGCACGTCGTAGCCCTTGGAGAGCAGCAATTCAGCGAGATAAGAACCGTCTTGGCCGGTGATGCCGGAGATCAGGGCCTTTTTGCGGCTGGTGACTTGCATTAGAATGTTCCCAATGACATTGAGAGCGGACCAAATGTTAACCGCCAAGACGCCAAGACGCCAAGGAAATGCAACCACGAAGACGCGAAGAGCGCGAAGACGGCCGCGAAGAAATCAGCTAGTGAATTCCTTCGCGGCTATCTTCGCGCTCTTCGCGGTAGGCAAAGCCTCCGCGGCGTCTTCGCGGTTCCATTTCGTTTTGTTCTTCACAGTGATCGTGTGCGCGGGCCGGGCGGTGGCTGATGATTCGTTGTCGGTGCCGTTTTATTATGCGGCGGGAACGACTCTCGACCTCCAGATCAGCACGCTGGTGGTGGGCGTGAATGAGAGTGCCGGCCAGGCGGTGCGGTCGGACAACCGGAAATACGCCTCGCTGAACGTGGATACGAGCCTTCTGGGCTCGGCCGCCGTTCGTGGATTTCGGTATCAGAAGGGCGGATCGGGGTTTGTCGGCAGCGCCGCTGCTTCGCAGAATATGCCGGCGAGCGCGGCCAATGGGATGACGCCGTCAATCGCGGCGCTGCCAAGCCAAATCGCGCCGCCGGTGTCTATTCTCGATAAGCTGGGGATGGTCCTTGTTATGCCATTGGAAAGATAAACATGACACAGAAGCAGTCCGACGGGGGCGTTCCGAATGATCCAGCCGCCAAAAGTCCCGAGCAACCGCCGGGGAATCAGCCGCTCGAAGGCGTGAAACCGAAAAAGAAAAAGCGCCATTGGCTGCTGAAAGCCGTGGGGGCGCTGCTCGTGCTGATCATCATCCTGGTGATCCTGGCGCCGACGATCATCAGCATGGGCTTCGTGCGCGAGATCGTCGTCGGGCAGATCAATAGCTCCGCGCTTAACGGCAAACTGCAAATCAAGGATTGGTCGTTCGGCTGGATCAGCGGAATCCGCATTGAAGGGGTGCAGCTTACCGATGCGGACAACAAACATTTGGTCTCGGTCGCCCAAATCAGCACGCCCCTGTCGCTGTTGAAGGCGGCGACCGGCAATATCGACCTGGGAGACGTGACCGTCAGCGGAGTGGATGTTAACGCGATCATCGATCGCGATGGAAATCTCAACATCCTCCAGGCGATCAAGCCGAGCAACAAACCGCCGAGCAATCAGCCCACCAAGCTGCCCAACATCAAGGGCGTGATTCATCTCAAGCAGATCACCGGCACTTTCGAGGACGATCCGGACAAGGTCACCGTGGGATTGGATCCACAGAATCCGCTGACCGCGACGATCGCCATCAAGGACATCAACCAGCCGATCGAGGACACCGTGGACCTCGGCCTCCAGCTTCAGGAAAAAAATCTGGTGAAGGTGAAGGTGTCCGGGACGTTATCGGCGATCCAGAACAACCTGGTGGCGGTCGATCACCTGGCCGCGAATCAGACGATCGAATTGGCCGACGGGGATTTGGCCGCGGTTTCGGACGTTCTTCAGGCGTATCACCTGAATCTGACCGTGACCGGCAAGATGAACGGCAAGATCACGGCGACGGTCAATACGCTGGATCACATCACGGCGGATGTGGGGATTGCGCTGGCTGATTTGTCGGCTGGGGGCAAGCAACTGGCCGGGGATACGGTGGCCTTTCAGGCGCTTCAGTTTGGGCTGAAGGTTTCGGTGGATTCCACCGGCGGCAAGAACGCGGCCATCAAGCTGGATATGCCGATCACGGCCCAGCCCAACGGATCAACCCAAGCCGACCAGATCACCGTGCACGCGGACGTGGCGCAGGATTCTCTGCTGGAAACAGCCGATGTGTTCAAGGCGATCGCCGCGCATCTGACGGGCGGCAAGAATGCGACGGCCCAGACGGTCGCAATCGCCGGAAGCGGACAGGTGAAAATCTCCGCCGACTTGAACGTCGCGAATCTCGTGAGCCAGGCTCCGCATTTCATCCACCTGGAACAGGGCACGAGCCTGAGCGGCGGGCGATTGACGCATGAAACGACGCTCACGCTGGCGGATGGCAAGGCCGTGATCGCCACCGAAACGCATCTGAAGGATTTCAGCGGAACCAACGGCGGACATCCGGTTCAGTTAAGCAACATCGACCTGGCGGCGGGCGTTACGGCGGTGGGCGGCGACGAGCCGGACCTTCGCAATATCAAGCTGAGCCTTTCCAGCGCTTTCGCAAACATCCAGGGCGGGGGCGAAACGCTTGGAAAAACCAGTTTCCAGGGGACGAGCGATCTGAAAAACCTCCAGCAGCAGGTGAACCAGATCGTTGATCTGGATTCGATGCTGCAAGTGCCGGCTGGATCGCACGCGACATTCGGCGGCACGATTGCATTCCATGCGCACACGGATGGCGACCTGACGGCGGCGGACAGCAAGGTCGCCGTCGGCGCGGATTTCAGCGCGACCGATGTGGACATCAACATTCCCGGCCGCCGGCAGATGAGCCAGCCCAAGTTCACCGCGACGATCGGCGGGAACCTGCATCATACGGCAGCGCAGTTTGTGCAGGCCGTGCACGATTTGGCGATCTCGATCCAATCGCCGGCGATCAATTTCCAGGCCGCGGGTGAAGCCAAGATCGGCGGGAAATTCGGCGTGAGCGTTCCGACGTTCGCCATTTCGCAGGGAACCATCGATCTGCGCCTGGTGCAGGAGGAATTCGGCGGGGCGATGTCGCTGTTTGTGCCCGGACCCAAGCCGGGCGTGCAGCCAAACCTCATTCAGAGGTTGGCGGATAATTCAGATCGGATCGAATCGGGCAGTGTCACGATCTCCGGCAAGGGAGAATTCGACCAGGGCGGGTTTGGGTTTTCTGAGCCGCTGAAAATTCAGGTTCAACCCACCGATCTGGCCGTAACGGATGACCTGGGAACCGAGCAGACCGTGCACATTCCGGCGATATTGGATGTCGTTTCCGGCTCCGGCTCGGTGAACGACCAGAGCATCGCGACGGTGAAGGACCTGACCGAGACGATCACGATCGGGCCGAGCGAGAATCCGCTTTTTACAGCGGAAGTTTCAGCCGATGCGATGGTGGCGATCGCGAACCCGGATTCGCCGACGGGAACGGCGAAGCTGCCCGGCGGCGGCTCGATTGCGGCGTCGCGGATTGAATTGAGCAAATGCCAGGGGGATTTAGCGGCGCTGCAATCGGCGTTTGGGCCGCTGATGCCGCTGGTGCTTCCCCAGCCGCCCGCCGCATCGGCGACCTCGCAGCCGTCGATCATGCAATTGGTCGCGCAAAACCTTTTGCTCTGCACGTCGGGGAAATTAACCGCTTCCATGACCGGATCGTATGACGGGACGACCTTCACCATCTCCAAGCCGCTGACCGTTTCCATTGCGGATCTCTCTGTGGAGCAGAAGGGCGGCGGCGGCAAGCCGATCGAGAACCAGACGATTGCGGCTGCGATCGGCGGGTCGGTGTCGCTGAGCGGCGGCGCTATTCACGCCAATTTGCAGACGCTCTCACTACAGATCGGTGATCAACTGAAAATCGAGGGCGATCCACAGTCGCCGCTGGATGTGGCGCTCACCCCGGCGGGAAAGATCGCGGCGTCGGGATCGGTGCAACTCGCTCAGGCGGATTTGCCGAAGCTGCTGAACACGGCGTCGCTGATTTTGCCGCCCGAGCAGATGGCTTCGCTGAAGCAACTCACCGGCGGGCAGGTCAGCGGAACTTTCCGCCTCCAGCCGTCGGCGGATGCTACGACGGCGTCGGCGGACCTCTCGGTCAATGCCCTCACCGTCGGCCAAATCTTGAATAACGAGACGATCCATCTGGTGGCCGGGGCGACGCTGGCCAGTGATTTTTCCGCCGTGCACGATGCGTCGCTGGTTCTCGAAACTTCCTTCGCCAAGAAAATCAGCGTCACCAACGGCCAGATTGTTTTGCTGACGCGAGAGGGGAACGTGCTCGTTCCGACGGGCTTGTTCAACAAGGTTCAATCCCTGGATATCGAGGTGGACGATCTGGATCTGGCGAAGGTGGATGGGATGGCGAACCTGCTTCAGCCCCCGCCGCCGGGCCCCGGCGAGAAGACCGTCGTCGTCTACGTGCCGCCGGCCCAGATCACCGGCGGAACGGCGACGCTGAAGGTGAACGTCTCGCGCCAAGGCGACGCGACAACCGCCAATGTCAGCCAGGCACTGGTCCACGGTCTGGCGCTCAAAACGGGTCAGCAGAGCTACGCCTGGCCAAGCGATATCACCGCGCAATTGTCGGCGGAAGTGGACACGCTGCCGGATGCGACCAGCCAGATGCCGCTGATGGCCCAGGTGGCGCAAATGTCGGTGACCGCCCTGTCGGCGGATTTAGGCCTCACGAAGATCGCTCTCGCCGGCGGCAAGCCGATCGTGGCCAGCGGCCTGGGCAATCAGGCGACGATGCTCGTGCAGGGCGGAATCTCGGTGGATGGGGACATCGAGCCGGCGGCGCGGCTGGCGGAAGTTTTCTCCGCGGCTGCGCCTAACGCCTATCCCTACAAGGGCCACTATCATTTCGACGAATCTCTCGCCAAGGACCCGGCCCACCCGCGCCTGCACGTGCTGGGCGGCGGGGCGATCACCCAATTCCAGGCGTTCAATACACCGCCGCCGGTGAAGGGCCAGCCGGCTCCGGGTCCGCAGCTTGCCTTCTCCGAGGACAAGATCGCCATCCACAACGGATTCGATTTTGATTTCGGGACTTATTCGGTCATCATCGACCGGGCTAACCCGATTTCGGTTTCGCTTGAATCGACCAAGGCGCTCGCCGTGCAAATCACCGGAACGGTGAATGATTTGCCGCTGAGGCGGCAGATCCCCGACGACGATCGCGTGCAAATCCAGGCGAACTATGACCTGGCGAAGTTGTGGAGCATAGTCAAGCCGCTCTTGTCGCCGAGCCAGCAGCAATCCCTGGCGGATTTGACCGTCACGGGGCAGCAAAAGCGGACGTTTACGATTTCCGGAAGTTATCCGGCCGACAAACCGTTCAATCAGGCGATCGCCATGATCAACGTCGGGGGGTATCTGACGGTGGACAGCCTCTCGACGCAGGGGATCACGATCCAGAACCTGGATGTGCCGCTGTACATGACGGGCGGGGTGCTGAAGACCGTGTATCCGGACCAGCCCAATGGCCAGAACGCGCCCAAGCCGGCGACCTGCAACGACGGAACGCTGGACATCGGCGTGCTGACGGTGGACCTGCGGACCGACCCGATGGTGGTGTCGATGGATGCCGATCCATCCCAGCCGCATTACGTCCTGCGGGATGTGTCGATCAACCCGGCGATGGCCAAGAGTTTCCTCGGAAAAATTCTGAACAATCCCGCTTTCGCCAACGCGAAAGAGTCGCGCGGGCTGGTGAGCGTGTGGGTCTTGCAGTTGCAAAAGGTTCCGCTGAGCGGTTTGGTGTTGCAGTCCTCGCCGCAGAATCAGGGCATTGTTGAAGTGCAGTATTCGGTGCGGCAGTTGCAGATCGGCAGCGAACTGCTGGCGGTGTTCGGCAATTCATCGGTGTCGGCGGAGATCAACAACGCCGACGTGAAGATCCAGAACGGCCGGGCGACGGAAGACACGACGCTGATGATCGACCAGGACAAGCCGCTGCGGTTTGCCGGCGTGGTGATCCTGGCGACGGAGCAGTTCGCGCCGATGACGGCTTACATCCCCCCGGCCCTGTTTGACCGCCTGATTCCCGCCAATGTGCGCCAATACGTGCCGGACCAGGTGATCGTGCCGCTGAAAGGGGACATGAACCATCCGAAGCTCGAGCTGGACCAGGCGATCGCGCAAACGATCCAGAAAGGCGCGAAGAAGGCGGTGATCAACGGGCTGTTGCAGGGGCTGGGAGGATTGGGGCGGCGCCATTGAGGGAAATGACAGAGCGTGTTCGTTTGCTGTGGTTTAAATACAAAGGCAACGCGGGAGGTCGGGGCGTTCGTCCCGAGTCGGGAGCACCGCATGTACATGCGGTGCTTCGAGGAACGAGGCGCGTACTCAAACCGGGACCCGTATCACTCGACGAATAGGCGGCGGAGGGCTCGCGTTTCCTCTCTCCAATCCAGGCCGGTTTGCTCGTGGATGTGCGTGCAAACGAGTTGGGGGTCGTGAGCTTGCTTGAGGGCTTCGGGGGCTCGGTCTCGGTCGTGGCCGCACAAGCTCAGTTCATGCGGCGCACCGGCTGCTTCGACAATCACAGATTCCCCGATCCAAGATCCAACCCATTTGGCGAAGTGGTCAATTGAACCGAGGCTTACTCTGACGGTTGGCGCGTTGTTCATCTGCGATCCGTAGATTTGAATCAGGTGCGGAGCTTGCGGACTCCAGGTTCCGGTGAAGACGATCACCGGCCGCGGGACTTCACGGAATGTGAGGCTCACCGCTCTGCCGGAGGTCTCCGACACGAGCTTTTCCAGCGCCAGGCGATATTGATCGATATCGGCGTCGGCGTTTGCGACGAAATCGCCCGGGATGACTTTACGGGCCAGTTCCAAGTCGCCCTCGATGTCCTGGGGGTAGAGCTTGAGGAGGGATTGAATGAGTTGTTCCGCCTCGAAGCCGCTGTCGCCGTCGGATCGTACGTAGTACATCCAATTCTTGAGTTGAAGGGCGCCATCGCGCCAGAGGACGAGCAAAGCCACGGGGTTCACTGTCCGCGAGGGTTGGACCTTGCGGAAATAATCCAGGCGCTCGGGGAGGAAAGGGGGCGCGACGCGGCGGATGGTCTCGCCGGGCCGCAGAGCGTAGGTTTCGTGGAACATCCGCCACAACCGTAGCGAGGGAGGCCGCACGAGGGCAACCCCGTCGCTGAGACGGGGAGGGCGGCGTCATTGACCGCGCCGCTCACGCCATCATCGCCGATGATTCGTTGTTGCCCGGCAGGGTGAGCCGGATGATTTCCAAACGGCGGCAGAGCTCCCGCATATTGGCCGGGCGCTTGAAGGGCGTGATCCGCACGCATTCCATCACCAGATTGGACAGGTTTTCCGGGACCTTGGGGTTCAGTTGGTGCGGTTGGGGGATCGCGTCGGCAACCAGGAAGCTGTTCCGGGATTTCTTCACCGTGAACAGCGTCGGCAGCTTGGCCCCGCTCAGCAGCCAATAGAACGTCGCCCCCAGATTGTACACGTCGGTTTGAATCGTCACCGGCTCGCAGCGAACCTGCTCCGGAGAGATGAAATCCGGCGTGCCCTGGATCCGCTTCTTGACCGATCCGATCGGACAGGCCTGACCCAGGTCGATGATCTTCACCCGGCCGTCAACCGTCACCAGAATGTTATTCGGCTTCAAATCGCAGTGAACGAAATTCAACTGGTGCAGCGCGTCCAGGGCGGTGGCGGTTTGGTGGAACACATCCACCAGCAAAGCCAGATCGGTCGGAGGGCGGGTTTCACAGTTCGTTCCCTCGACCAATTCCATCACCAGCACCGCGTCGATCACCTTGCGCAAAAGGGTCTTGGTCAATTTCAAATCGACGCAGCGGCGCAGCAGGGGATGATTAATCTTTACGCCGATTTCAAATTCGTTGATGAGTTGCTCGACAAATCGCTGGTCCTTTTCCCCTTTGACCGCGACGTGCTTGAGCGCGTAGATCTGGTTCGTCGCCGGATCGCTCGCGGCGTAAATCATGCTGCCGGCGCCTTCGCCGAGAAGGTCGATCACCTCGTAGCCGTAGAGGCTGACGGGCATTACGCTTTCAGGAGATTCCATTGACTGACTGCTCATTAGGGATGTTTCCCCCCATGTAGGGGAGACATTCCAAGGCCTCAAAACATTCCTGGACATCGGCATGCAGACCTCTTTAACTCCCTATACGGTAAAACAGCGGTATTGTTGTCCATTTCCCGCATTTCCTTGCATAAAACCGGGTTAATGAATTAAAAACGGGCAGACTCTACGCGGCGTGCCCAAATTCCGCTCTATCCGGGCACGTCCGTTGTGCATTATAGGTCGTGATAGCAACCCCTATTCCGGCACCCCTATTTCTTCCATATTCTCGATTTGAAATCGCTGAGGGTTTGCTTCAGCTTCGCTTCGAGATCGCTGGTCAAATCCTTTTTGTCGGCAAGCTGGTTGCGCAGGTCCACGGCGCTGGAATCGACATGGTCGAGGAAGGCGATTTGGAATTCCTGAATTCGCCCGATGGGAACGTCGTCGAGGAATCCCTGCGTGCCGGCGTAAATGACCATGACCTCCTTTTCGAGGGAGAAGGGTTTGTATTGCGGTTGCTTGAGGATCTCCACCAGACGCGAGCCGCGGTCCAATTGGGCCTGCGTGGCCTTGTCCAATTCCGTGCCGAGCTGTGAAAAGGCCTCCAGCTCGCGGTAGGCCGCCAGGTCAAGCCGCAGCGAGCCGGCGATCTTTTTCATCGCTTTGGTCTGGGCGTTTCCGCCCACGCGCGAGACGCTGATGCCGACGTTGATGGCCGGGCGAACCCCGGCGAAAAACAGATCGGGCTCCAGATAAATCTGCCCGTCGGTGATGCTGATGACGTTGGTTGGAATGTAGGCGGAAACCTCGCCTTCCTGCGTTTCGATGATGGGCAGCGCGGTGAGGCTGCCGCCCCCTTTATCGCTGCTGAGCTTCACGGCGCGTTCCAGCAATCGGCTGTGGAGATAGAAAACGTCGCCCGGATACGCCTCGCGGCCGGGGGGCCGGCGCAAGAGCAGCGAAAGCTGCCGATAGGCGGCCGCCTGTTTGGTCAGGTCGTCGTAAACGCACAGCGTCGCCTGGCCTTTCCACATGAAATACTCGGCCATGGCGCAGCCGGCGTAGGGGGCGATGTATTGCAATGGGGCGGGGTCGGCGGCGCCGGCCACGACCACCGTCGTGTATTCCATCGCGCCGTGCGCCTTCAGCACATCCACCACCTGCGCGACGGACGATTCCTTCTGCCCCACCGCGATGTAGAAGCATTTTACTCCCGTCCCTTTTTGATTGATGATCGTGTCCAGCGCAATGGCCGTCTTGCCGGTCTTGCGATCGCCGATGATCAGCTCGCGCTGACCGCGGCCGATGGGGATCATGCTGTCGATCGCCTTGATGCCCGTCTGGATCGGCTCCTTCACCGGCTGGCGCTCGGCAATGCCGGGGGCGACGATGTCCACCTTGCGGGATTCACTCGAGGCAATCGGCGGCCCGCCATCCAGCGCCTCCCCCAGCGGGTTGACGACGCGCCCGACCACCGCGTCGCCGACGGGGACTTCCAGCAATCGCCCGGTGGTCTTGACCGAATAGCCCTCGCGGATGCCGAGGTAATCGCCGAATACCACCGAGCCGATGGAATCTTCTTCGAGGTTGAACACCTGGCCCATGGCGCCGTTCTGGAATTCGAGCAATTCGCCGGCCATCGCATTCCGCAGGCCGTAAATGCGCGCGATGCCGTCGCCGACTTCGATGACCGTGCCGACTTCGTTGATTTGCAGCCGCTCTTCAAAGCCGGCGATTTCCTTCTTGAGGATGCTGGTGATTTCCGCGACGTTGATGGCCATTTCAATTTGCTTTCTCGTTAAACCGGACGCGCTCCCAGGAGCCTTTGCCGCATTGCCGCCAATTGGGCACGGACGCTGCCGTCGATGAGTTGGTCCCGCACGCGCAGCACAAGTCCCCCGATGATCTGCGGATCGACATGCTGATGCACCACCGCATTGCGTTTCAGGGCCTGGCTGATCCTTTGACGAACCGATTCCAACTGCTCGTCGCCGAGCCGCTGGGCCACGGTCGCCTCCACCTCCAACTTGCCCTGCTGCAGGTCGAACAATTCGTCGAACGCCCCGGCGATGGCGGGGAGGATATTGAGCCGGCCCTTTTCATTGACCAGGCCGAGGAAATGCAGAATAAGCGTGGACGCGCGTCCGTCGAACACCCGGTGCAGAAGCCGGCCGCGCTCTTCAGTGGTGACCGCTGGATCGGCCAGCACCTGCGCGAAGGACGGGTTCGCGGCGATCAGCTCCCGCAGGCCGCGCAGCTCCTCGCCGACCGCCGCGGTGATGTTCGATTCGTTGGCCAACTCGAGCAGCGCCTGGGCGTACGCGATCGCCAGCGGAGAATGGTGGTTGTCCTCGCTCATCAGTTTCGATCCACGTTTTGAAGTTGCTCGAGGCTCTGCTTGACCAGCTCGCGCTGATCGTCGGGATTGAGATTTCGGCGAATGATCTTCTCGGCAATGCTGGTGGCCAGGTTCGCCGTCTGCTCGTAGATTTCGGTCAGGGCCGTATGTTTGGCCGCCTCGATTTCCTGGGTAGCGTGTTCCTTGGCCTCTTCGACATCCTGCTGGGCCTTCATCCGGATGCCGGTGGCGATCTTTTCCGCGTCGGTTGCGGCCTGATTCAGGATGCCGCGGACTTTCTGCTCGGCCTCGCCGAGCCGGGCATCGTATTGGCGGAGCGTGGCTTCCGCCTTGACGCGGGCCGATTCGGCATCGGCGATGTCGTTGCGGATGCGCTCCTCGCGAGCCTTGAGGCCGGCGAGCACGTTTTTCCACGCCGTCCGGTACAGAATGATCACCACGACCATAAAGATCGCCAGCACCCAGAGCGCCGAACCCAGATTAAGGTCCAGCAATTGGCCTTCAGCCAGTGGGATTAAGGTGAGCACAACGCCTCTTTTCGCAAAGGACCGCCGGGGCAAGCCCCGGGGCGCGGATCACAGTTTCAGGGCAAGCACCAGGGCGAAGACGACGGCGGCAAAAGCCACGCCTTCCACCAGCGCCGCGGCGATCAGCATATTCGTGCCGATGCGTCCGGCGGCTTCCGGCTGCCGGGCGATGCCTTCGCATGCCTGACCGCCAATTTGTCCGATGCCGCGGCCGGCGCCGATGACGGCCAGACCCATTCCAATGGCCGCGCCGCCGACGCCCAATCCCTTGTCGGAAATCAGCGGCGCCACTTGCGCTACTACATCAATTAAGCCTGTCATTCCAAACTCCTTGCGGGCTTTGCCCGGACCAATATTTGCCGACGTTTTGTTTGGGAAGGCCCGGTCGTCGGCTGAACCGGGGAGGTCCGCTATAAAATTCTAATGTTCAGGCGCTACCGCGCTGGCGATGAACAAGGTCGTCAAAAACGTAAAAATATATGCTTGCAACAGCGACACAAAAAGCTCCAAAAACTGGATCGAAAGATGCAACAGCGCCAGCGGCACGCCGACCGCCAATTGGCCGATCAGCGTTGGGGCGGCCACGATCAGGCTGATCAGCACGGCCAGCACAACGTGGCCGGCGACCATGTTCGCGAACAAACGCATGCACAGCGCGAAAGGCTTGATCGCCGCTCCAATGATTTCCAGAACCAGCAAAAACAGGAAGAAAGGAACGTCGAGGAACCATTTGGACCTGGATTCCCCCTCCTGCGGTCGGAACGGATGAGGCGCAAAGTTCCACAGATAGAGCGGCACGGCCAGGAGCAGCGCCATGCCCAGCGTCATTTTCGCCCGCTCGCGGTCATCATATTCCACCGCGGCTCGTTCATGCCGGCCGCGAGGATATTCGTCGTCCTGATAATGCGGCGTTGGATTGACCAGGGCGTCGGCATTGCCCGGGACGTCCGCCGGAAGCGCTTCGCCACGCATGTGCTCCAGGTCTTGGGCCGCTTCGTGGGGCGGAGAGCCGTCGCTGCTGTGTTCCTGATGAGGGCCGTGCCCATGCCGGCCATAGCTCCCATCCATCAGTGATCGCACGATGACATCCAGCCCGTGAAAATGTATGAAGAAGAACGCGCACACCGCGAGCGTCGCGGTGGTGTTGATGGAGCCGGTGGCCGTGCCCCCCAGATGGCGAACCTGGCCCAGGGTGATCAGCTCGAAGAACTCGGTAAACGGAATACATCCCAACAGGTTGCAGAATGCGATGAAGAAAAAGACGGTCCAGAGAAACGGGACGAATTTATCCGTGTTCTCCTTCAGGGCCGGGCGGAAGACTTCGATCCGGAGGAACTCCAGTATCGACTCGAAGAAATTCTTGGCTCCGGTCGGGGCCGAGGTGTCGGGCCGGGAAAAAAGCCGCGGAAAAATCAGCAGCATCAGCGCCCCCGCGACCAACGCCATCAGGCCCTGGTTCGTGAACCATGTCAAATGCTCTCCAAAGACGGGGTGGGGGAGCACGTGCTCCATCGGATCGGCGGCGGCGAGAATTGGCAGCATGCTATTCCCCCGCCTTCGCAACGGTCGTCGTTGACAGAATGATCCGGCGCAATTGCCAGATCAGGCAAATCAGCGAGGCCCAATACTCCGCGAGGAGCCACATAAGAAACGGGCCTCGAGCGCTGACGACGTGCGATAGGAACATCCCCGTTGCCAGCGCCACTTGTGTCACCAGATGCAAAACCGTCCCGATCATCGCCCATTGCAAGACCGAGACCATGTCCCGATGCTGCCCGCGCGATACGGGGATCAGCGCGACTGCGGCGGAGGCCGCGCCGATAAACGCGGCGGAAACGGGTTCAACGGGATTCACATCAATGCGCGCCGCGACGAGAACCGCGCACATCAGGCCCATAATGCCCGCGATGCTAAGCAACATGACGGCCAATGATTTCACGCTTCTTTTCCGACGCTTCGTCGGCCCAATCAGTCCTTATTCGCTTTGATCGCGTCCTTGAACAGCAGGTACATGCCTGCGGTGAATCCGAGGCCGGCCCCGATCAAGATGCCCCAGGGGTCGGAATGACATCGCTTGTCAATCCAATATCCGACCGCCACACCCAGGCCGACGCCGACAGCCACTTCCAATCCAGCCGAGGCCATTTTGCCCCAGCCGCTATCATCCTGCTTGGCCATCAAACGCTCCGCGGGAGACTTTGTGATATTCTGCACAAGGTCAATTCGCCCGCAAGTCGGAGCATTCCAAAAACCGGCCTGTGAACAGGGCAATCCGATCTTCCCCCTCGCCCTCTTCCCCGATCGCCGGGGAGAGGCACTAAGCAGGTCAACGGGCCGGTAAAATAGTGAAGCGACGGAAATTGGTCAAGCCGCCTTTTTTCCCTACACTCTTCTCGACATGTGCGAAACCACCGCGCGGAGATTGGTCATCGGGGGGTTGCTCTTTTTGTCGATTGGGATTTTCGCATTTGGGATCAATTGGGGTTTGCCGTCGCATCGGATTGATCCCATCCTCTTCGGCTCCGGAGCCGACTCTGAGACGAATTCACCCAACGCCTATCGCCTCACCGGCGCCGGCATCGACCGGCTGGCCGGGGATTGGGACCAAAGCGGCAACCTCGCCGCGGACGTGGCGCTCCACCCCATCAGCGACCGCTCGCGGCCCGTGACGCTCGTCCAGAACCGCCACGGCGCCACGGTTGAAGAACTGATAAGCCAAGGCGATAAGCAATTGGCCGAGTTGGTGGCGGCGACCGACGCGGCCGATCGCCGGTTTGCCGAGGCCCGCCAGGCGAACGAGGACGATGCCAGGAAAGACGCCGCCAGCGACCGGGCCGTCAATGCCCAGCGGGCCGTCAGCGAATATCTCAAGGCATATAACCAAAAGCATTTCCCGGGCCTGGCCGATGCCGTGCAGCAGGATGCCGTGAGCCGCGCCAGGATTTTGCGGCGGTATCGGCTGTACAGCTACCAGCCGGATGAAATGATCACCTTCCGCGCCTTGGCGATGATGCATCCGGGGGAAATGGATTTTGATCCGAGGCTGTATCAATATGGCGGGCTATGGATTTATCCGCTCGGGGCGATCCTCAAGGCCGCTTGGCTCGTCAACTATGTCACGATCAGCGGCGACCGGGCGTATTACCTTGATGCGCCCGAGGCTTTCGGGCGGTTTTACATCCTGGCGCGGGCGTATTCGGCGGCGTGGGGATTGGTGGCACTGCTGGCGGTCTTCGCCCTCGTGCGGCGGGGAGCGGGGGGATGGCTCCTGCCGGCCGCGGCGGCGATCTGCTTCGTCTCCATGCCGGTCGTGGTGGACCTGGCTCATGAGGCCAAGCCGCATCTGGCCGGGACGGCCATTTTGCTTCTGGCGGTGCTGGCCGCGGGGAGGTATGTCGAGACCGGGCGGTGGAAATGGATCATCTGGACAGCCATCGCCTGCGGGGCCGCTGCCGGGATGGTCCTCTCGAGCATCGCGGGTCTGGTGATTCTGCCCTTGATGTCCGGCATGCGGCGCGATCGTGCGGGGCGTGGCGTGGCCGTTTGCTTCGTCGGGTTTGTCATCGCAGCGGCGGTTTATTTTGCCACGAATCCGTATGTCGCCATTCATTTGGCTCATAACCGGCAATTGCTGGAATCGAATTTTGCCAACACGCGCGCGATGTACACGCAGGGGCCGATGTGGCCAAGTTTCGTCAACGCCGCGCGACTGGTCGCGCTGGGAATGTCCTGGCCCCTGGCAATTGTCGGCGTGATTGGCGTGCCAATTGCGTGGCGGCGTCATGGTTGGTTGATCGGTGCAATGGGGGCGCTGGTGTTCGTGCAGTTTACGTTGTATGCCTGGAACAAGCCGGGCGAGTACGCGCGCTTTGCGTTGTTCGCCGACGTGGCGCTCATGCTGGCGGCTTTCCTGGCTGCGGGTCGTTTAATACGCCCCGTCGCCGGCCGGGCGGTTGTGGGGGCGCTGCTTGTGGCTTGCACTTGCCTGTATTCATTCGCCTACGAGCGCGGATTTTGGCGAGACTCCTTGCCGGATGACTCGCGAACGCGGGCTGCCGCGGAGATCGGCGCGCGGCTGACGGATTCAAGCGAGTTGCACAACCTCTACATCGCAAATGAGCCGGCGCCTTATTGCCTGCCGCCGGTGAATCTGTTTCGCTGGCATGTCGTATTATTGCCACCTGGCAAAGAGACGCCGGCGGGGTTGAGCGCTGGGACTCTGGTTCGCGTCGTCAATCCGATGCTTGTGCTCGATCCCCATTCCACTCCGATCAGTTGGGCGGACAAAGCCTTCGAGGTGGTTGCGACCAGCGGGAAATGATATCTTTCCATCCATGCAGGGCGTGACCGCCGCGGTCGTGGCGTTTATCTTCGTTTGTCTGGCGATTCCCTCGCTCGTAAAAAACAAGAACCAGTATTACGCCGCGGTGATCTCGGCGCTGGCGATTATTTTTTTCGACGCGGTCGCGCACATGTTCCCGGAGACCGCGCCCGCTCCCAGGGCCGTCTTTTATGTGCTGACGGCTTTTACCCAGATCGTCGCCATTGCGCTGCTGATCCTTTCGACGGGTGGATTGACGCTTCGCGAGTTGGGCGGCGACATGATCGAAGTCCTTCGCCGCGGGGAAACGGAAAAGGAAATCATCATTCCCCTGAGCGACGAGGCCAAGAAGAAAATTCAAGCGGCCCAGGCGGCTGCCCAGCGCCGGGTGGATCGGGAAGAGAAGGAGCCGACGGTTTTCAAGATTGATGATCCGGCTGGTAAACCGCCGGCTGCGCCGCCGGCCCCCGCCAAGCCGGATGCCGCCGGGCCGTTGCCGTTGGAGTAGGACGTTTTCAACCGGAGTTTGGAACTGAACGTCCTCTGGCCGTACAATAATCTGCTTGTGAGCGTGCCGGGCGGAGCCGGTGTCGCGAGATGAGTATATTGGTTCGAGGAGTGTCGATGCCGCAAGCCGCTCTGGCCGCGATTCAAACCGGGGGGTACGTCAACCCGTGGAAGGCCGGGATCATCCTCCTTCTGCTGATCGTCTGGGCGAAGCTGCTGACATGGATTGACAAGGACGCGGTGGAAGCGCGGCTGCCGCGCGAGCTGGTCAACAGCATAATGATGGCGGCGTTTGTGGGGGGTTACCTCTTATTTTTTTTATTGCCGGGGTTTGGGCTGGCGATGGGCGTCCTGGGTGGGCTGTTTGGCGCGGACATCGTCGCCTATCTCGCCATGCGGTCGCGCACCATCGGGCTTGGCGACTTGACGACGCAGTTCAGCGACTGGTGGAGCGGCCTGACAAAAACGGGGAAGAAGAAGCAAGTCAAAGCTGCCGTGGGCCAGGTGCTGATCATGGACACCAACGGCGCGGCCGAGCCGCCGCCGGCCGCCGATACCCCGGAGTTTCTTCAATACGAATCGGCCCAGTTGTTCCTGACCAAGCCGCTACGCCTTGGGGCGGAGCATCTTGATCTGATCGCCGGGGAGCCTCCGGCCGTCAGCTACTACGTGGATGGGATGAAATATAACGGTGAGGCGATGGACCGAAATCACGCCGGGGCCGCTGTTCAATACCTGAAGCATATGGCGCAATTGGACATGAACGAGCGGCGCAAGCCCCAGACGGGCACTTTTCGAGCCCTGATGGACGGGAAGAAATATACGATTCAGATCACGTCGCTCGGCAGCACCGCGGGAGAATCGGTCAAGCTGATCACCAATCCGAAGGAACGGCAGGATTTCAAACTGGACGCGATGGGGTTCAGCGAAGAGCAGCTTGCGACGATTCGGGCGAATCGGGAGGGGGGCGGGCTGGTTTTGCTCGGCGCTCCGCGGGGGCAGGGGCTGACGAGCCTGTGTTACGCCATGCTCCGGGACCACGATGCGTTTTTGTTTCACGTCCACACCATCGAGCGCGCCCCGGAAGTTGATATGGAGGGCGTCACCCAGAACGCGCTGGCCGCCAATGCCTCGCCGGCCGAGGAGGCCAAGGTCGTCAACTGGGTCGTCAGCCAGGAACCGGACGTCCTCATGGTCACCTCGCTGGAAGAGTCGCGCAGCGCCATGGACCTGGCGAAATTTTCCGCCGATCCGCGGCGGGTTTACGTCGGAATGCGGGCCGGCAGCACCCTGGATGCGCTCAAGCAATGGCGCAAGCTCGTCGGTGACGATGCCCTGGCGATGAAGAACCTGAAGATGATCGTGGTGGGCCGGCTGGTGCGGCGTCTTTGCTCGGCTTGCAAGGTTGGATACACGCCCGATCCCACCACGCTGAAGAAGCTCAACATGAACCCCGACGTGGTGGGCAAACTGTATCAAGCCCGCAAGGAACCGATGCGCGACGCAAAAGGCAACGTGGTTCCCTGCACGTTCTGCAATGATTTGGCATTCCGCGGGCGGTTCGGGATTTACGAGGTGATGATCATCGACGACGAGATTCGCAGCGTGATCAAATCGGGTGGAGCGGACAACCAGATCAAGCAGGCCCAGCGAAAGCAGCGTGGCCGGCTGTTGCAGGAAGTCGCGCTAGCGCAGGTGCAGGCGGGTGAGACAAGCGTGGAGGAAGTGCTTCGGGTGCTGAAGCACGATTCGGAATCGGGGCGTTCGGCGTCTGGGCCGCGGGGCGGTTCACCCCCCGCCCCCTCCGGCAGTGCGCCTCCGCGCGGCGGCGCGCCGCCTCGGGGCAACGCTCCTCCGGCGCGCGGGCGCTCGCCGCAGCCTCGGCCCGCCGGGCCGTAAAGCGCGGCGGCTCCTCGGCGCGCGGCTAAAACGACATTCAGCGAGTTAAGTTATGGTTTTGAGCTTAATCCTTTTCGCACTTTGCCTGATCGTGGCGTTTTTCCAGTACCTGCAGGGGTTCCTCTCCGCCGCCATTTCCGCGATCCTCACCGCCGTCGCCGCGGTCGTGGCGCTGGGCTGGTACGAGCAGGTCGCTCCGCTGCTGTTCAACATCAAGTTTTACGACCAGGCCGCCTCGATCTCCCTGGTCGTGCTTTTCGCCGTAACCTATTTCGTGCCGCGGCTGATCTGCGATTCACTCGTTCCCGGCAACATTCGCATGCCGTTCATTGTGGAAAAAGTCGGGGCGGCGGTGATGGGGATTCTTGCCGGACTCCTCAGCACGGGAGTCTTGGCGGTCGCCGCCGATGCTTTGCCCTTCGGAACCACCGTCGCCATGTATTCCCGGTTTGACACCGCCGACAAAACCGGCCAGTACATGGGCCGCTTCGGCCAGATGCAGGACACTGTCCTCAACGACGTTGTCACCGCCGATAAATTGGATCCCGAGAGTGCCGACCATCTGTGGTTCAGGCAGGACGATCTCGTCGTGGGCCTTGAAAACAAGGTGGCAGGCCAGGGTTCTTTGGGGACGGATCAGTCCTTCACCGCGGTGCATCCGGATTTGCTGGACGAGTTGTATGCCCAGCGGCTGGGGATTCAAACCGGCGCGCGGCATTCCGCGGTGACGACGGAGCAGAATCACGCCGTCGATGTCAGCGGCGTTTATACGCTTCAGCCTTCGATGTCGCTGCCGCAGATTGACGGCGAGGCTCACGAGATGCGCGGCGACATGGCGCTGGCGGATACGACGGTCAAGACCGAGCCGGACCAGATTGTCCTGATCGTAAGGATGACGCTGCTTGGCAAGGACCTGGCCGATGAGAGCGACAACCTTCTGCGGTTTTCGGCGGGCGCGGTGAGGCTGGTTGCCGGCCAGCCGGAAAACAGCGCCCCGTTCAAGGATTACCATCCCGTGGCGACGCTGGACGGGAAAGGCGTGGCGGTGGCGTGCAGGCCGGACGATTTTCTCTTTTCGGAAATGGCCGCGGGGTCGCGCACGCTCGATTTTGTTTTCGTCGTCGATCGCGATCACGTGATGAGCGGCGAGGAATCCAAACCGCCGTTTCACCTGCCCCAGGGGTCCTTCGTCGAATTCAAGCGCTACAGCATCGTCGATCTGTCGGGCAAGACGGTGGAATACGGGCCGCCGCCCAATCGGGACAAGACCCCTCTGCTTCGCAAGGCGGGGGTGAAGACCGCGCTGGACAAGACCGAAGGGATCTGGAGCGGCGGCGCGGCTCCGACCGCTGCCGAGAATTCGCAGAATCCGTCGTCGGGCGAAAATGTCGGCGCGGTCGGCGGGCGCGTCCTGGGGGAGTCGGGGTTGAGCTATGTGGATATCAAAACTTCCAACAAGTTGGCCGCGCCGATTAACGCCGGGACGGGCAACGACAGCGGGACGGTCCAACTATCCAGCGGCGTGAGCGGGGAATTGGTGCATCGGCAGTGGCAGCGCCTCGGCGTTACCAGCGACACGCCCATCAAACAACTGGGCACGCCGATCGATGACAATATCCAGGAGTTGGCGGTGCGTCCGAACAACGTCCTGGTGCAAGTGCATTGCATGGCGCCGACGACGGGATCGGCAAGCGAAATGTGGGCATGGAGCAAGCGGTTGTCGGATTTCGCCCTGGCGGATGCGACCGGGCATACCTACAAATGCGTGGGCGCATGGGCCAGGGTGCAGGTGCGCGCCCAGCGTTACTTCGTTTGCAACTACCAGATGAATTTCGACGACCAGAATCACCTCCAACCCTTCGAGCCGGGCAAAGGACGGCCGGTGGACGTGTGGTTGGCGTTCGAGGTGCCGGCGGGAACTCCGATTGCCGAGGTTCGCTTCAGCGCCAGCGCCGTGATGGACAACCTGGAGTTCAAAGCGGAGTGATCCACGCCGCCCGCTCCCCAAACAACGTTTTTGGTCTCTCGCGTAAGTTCCTTAATTTCAAAGTCAAATTGAACCGCAGAGCACGCCGAGGCCGCGGAGATAGACGCAGAGAAGAGGGTCCCTGAAGATCCTCTCCGCGTTTGTCTCAGCGATCTCGGCGTGCTCTGCGGTTCAATTTCTATCTGGAAACGCCGGAGAATTGTGGATTTACATTGAAGACTGAAAATGTTGCCAAAGCGCGGGGATGTCCATCCCTGGGGCCTTATTGCCCGTCCGAGTAGATAAAGAGCGATCCATCAAGAGTGGTCACGGGCGGACGTTTTTGAAGCGTCTCGAGAAGCGGCTGGTAGAGTTTGCGGAATCCGGGCTCGGTTAATGCGACCGCGCTGAAAACATACACCGGGGGCAGGCGCATTGGGACGACCTGGTCGGGAGGGGCGTCGCTGGCTGTCAGGTTCATGTAATGAATGCCGTAATAGCGCGGGTCGGCGCTTCCCCAATAACACAGATAGATCTGGTGGTCGGGGTTCTGCTGTTGCCACTTGGCAAGTTCCGGAAGGTCCTGGCCCCAATCGATGTTGGATTCGCTGAGCAGCCGCAGGCCGCCCCGCGAGCCGCCCGCCGCGAAATTGAAGAAGGGAATGTAATTCGGGAGCGCCGAGAAAGTTTCGACTGCGAGGGCCAGCAGCAGGATGGCCGAAATCACGGCGGCTGACTTACCGTATCTTCGGTACGCCAGCGATGCCGCCACGCCGAGAAGGATGAACACAAAAGGATAGACGGGAAGAATGTGGCGAATGCCGACATCGACCCTGGAACTCATCGCGTAGGACATGTAAAGGATCGGAGCGACGGCGGCAGCCGTCAGCGTCCAGCCGCCCGCCGCATCGAGCAGGCGCTTTTGACCGGCGATAAGAATCACCGCGATCCCGAATCCGATCAGCGTGGCCATCGGCGTTTTGAACGCCATGGCCAGCGGAAAGTAGTACCACCACCCGATGACCGAGGATTCTCCGCATAAAAACGCAACCCGGCCGCGGATCCAGGCGAATTCGCCGATCAAGCCGCGGAGTAAACTTTGCGGCAGGAGGCGATGGGCGTTGGCTGCCAGCAGGAGACGTACGGACCCCGGCGGTTTCCAGGTGCGGACAAATTCTTGCACCATCTGCGGCGGAACATTGAAAGGATCATTACTCTGGGCGAGACATTCGTGGGCCGCGCAGGTTTGCAGCGCGGCTTGAAAATCGAAGGATTCAGCCGGATCGTTCGTCGGCGCGAATCGGAAATCGTAACAGGCCCAGATGAGTCCCCAGGTGAGCAGCAGTGAGCAAAGCAATATGGCCGCGGCTGCCGCCAGGCGGCGCTTGCGCGTTTGCAGGTTCCATGGGCCGACGGGCCATGGAGACGCAAGCAGCGCTCGGAGCAAAAGCAACACGCCCAAAATCGGGATGGCCAGCACGCCTGAGAATTTCGTCATTACGGTTGCCGCCAAAGCCAGGGTCATGAGTGTGAGACGAAAGAACGTCGCTCGCTCGCCCACCAGCCAGACCATCGCCATCACCCAGAGGAATGCGAGCGTTACCGGGACATCGTTCTTGATAAGGGGCGCGTGGGCGAGAAAATTGGGATCAAGGCAGAAGAATGCGGTCGCGACCATGGCGGCGACGGGTCCTGCGATGCGCCACGCCCACCAGCCGATCATCGCCCCCAGAACAGCGCCGAGGAGAGTCATCCTGGCTCGTCCGCGACCCAGCAGCGTGTCGGCATCGACCCCCGGCGTGGAATACAGCGCTTCCGAAGCCAGCGGTCCTTGAACGTGCGAATCCTCCAGCATTTGCCGCCACTGCGGCGAGTGAAGCTGGATTTTCAAATCATCCTTCCGCGTTCCGACGCCGACGTAATATTTCCACAGCGGCGGATGCTCCGGATCACAGCGGAAGTCGTGAAGGTGAGTGCAAGCCCAGGCGCTGAACAACGAGACCGGCTCATCCATCGTGGCGCACTCGTGCAGGCATGCCAGCCAAGCCGTGGCTCCAAAGCCGGCGATCAGCAACACACAAACGGCCAGCGGGAGCATCCGCCCAGGCCGATTCGTCTGATGTGACACGGCCGCTTGAGCCGGGGTTGGATGGTTGGAGCGCGTTGCCTGGCTCATGAAGAGGGGGAGAGAGCCGTCGGGATTGTCAATACGTCGGCAAAGCGTGGCGCCGCTGCCGGATCTCGTCCATGGAGCCGCTCTCGCTGCCGTTGTTGGATTTTCCCTCTTGCTGTTGCTCCGTCCGCTGCGCGTTCTGATTCTGAGCGGCGGCGGCGGTCGGCGACGGGGCCGGCCGATTGGGAGTCGGCTGGATTTTGGGAATTGGAAGCGTGAGTTGCCGATCCTCCCGCTGCACGACCAATTGACCTTGGGTTGTGTAGGCGTCCCAGATGGCGTCCTTGCCGGCCCGCTCATCGTTCAGTCCATTCATCTCGGTTCGGACGGTGTGCCCACCGATGCAGGCGACGATGACGTCATCCTTTTGCAGGCCGAAAAAATGGACCAGCGGGCTGTCCGGGGCCAGTTGCGTAACCTGGAGATCCAGCAGTTTGCCGTCGCCGCGCGCGTCGGCGAAGACCGAATAGGTCGTCTCGATGTTGTTGCCGTTTTCGTCCCGTCCGGAGATTTGGTTGAGGGTCCCTTGCGCTTGCTGATACGCGTGCGTCGAAGCCTGATCGTAGGGAAGAAGGACCTTGCCCATAATCCAGGCGATGACCCCGATGGTTACCAGCACCCCGCCCAAGCCAAAGGCCATTCGCATAAGGCGCCTCCAATCCGACTCAATCCTTATCTTATAACCGCTGGGGCGGCGGGAGAAACCGAAAAGCGGGATTTTTCCTTGTCCATTTCGGCCGCCGGCGCGTCCAAGGTATTGTCGCGGTTCGCGAAACGCCAAGGGCAGACAGGAGAATCATGCGGGCGATCGTGTTGCTGGTTGCGGCTATTACTCTGGTGAATGGCGGGCTTTTGGCGCTGGCGGAGGGCCTGCCGGCGACGCGGCCGTCCGCCGCGGCCGAGGACGTGAATCGCTTTGCGGCGGATTTGTATGGGCGGCTCTCCGCGCCACACGGGAATTTGCTCTATTCTCCGCTGAGCGTCTATTCGGCGCTGATGATGACCGCCGCCGGGGCGCGCGGCCAAACCGCCAGGGAGATGTCCGCCGTCCTGCGCGTGGCGGATGCTTCGTCCCCGGAGGCCCACGCGGCCGAAGCGCTTTTGCTGGGGTGCCTTCAGGAGTCGGATCAGGATTTTCAGCTTCGCATCGCCAGTGCCCTGTGGGCCCAGCAGGGAACCCAATGTCTGCCGGCATTCCAAAACCTTCTGCAAGGCGATTATCACACGGTTGTCTCGGGAATTGATTTCCGCGATCCGCCCCTCGCCAGCCGAGCCATCAATGATTGGGTCGCCCGCCAGACCGCGGGCAAGATTTCCGAGCTTTTTTCGCCGGAGACTCTCCCGGCGGACACGCGGATGGTGCTGGCCAATGCGATTTATTTCAAGGCCGATTGGCAGTCGCCGTTTTTGCCGGGCCTTACGCGCCAGGCTGATTTCCACGTGGCCGGGCAGGCCAAGCCGGAGCCCAGGCTGATGATGCGAACGAGCGGCTTTTTTCCTTATGCGCAGAACGATCAATTCCAAGCGATCGAATTGCCTTACAAGGGCGAGAAGGTCGCGATGTTGATTTTGCTGCCGCGTTCGATCGACGCTCTGGGCAAACTGGAGTCGATCTTTTCCGCGAACCTTCTGGCCGACGTGGTTGCCCGGCTGGAGCAGGAGCAAGCCGAGGTGGCGATTCCCAAATTCACATTCTCCGCCCGGTTCGGTCTTGCCTCAAAGCTGAAGGAGATGGGGATGCCCGCGGCGTTCACGTCGGGGCAAGCGGATTTTTCGGGGATCGATTCTCAGACGGATCTGTTCCTCTCGGAGGTTGTGCACAAGGCATATGTCGCGGTGGATGAGCAGGGGACCGAAGCGGCGGCAGCCACCGGGATCGTCATGGCGCCGACGGCCGTGATGATGCCGCGGATGACCTTCACGGCTGACCATCCGTTTCTCTTCATCATTCGCGACCGAAGCAGCGGAGCAATGCTCTTCCTGGGCCGGGTTGATGACCCAACCGGCACATAATCTCCATATTCCCATTAGCGGTGCGCGGCTCGACCGAGGTCGCCGAAGCCAGCACTGCGTCTTCGCTTGCCATCCCTGGTATTCCACAAGTGTGATATGATGGCAACGGCGGAAAACAGACCGGAGTGTCATCATGTGGACGCGCTATTTATGGGTCACCCTGGTGGGGGTGGGATTAGCCAGTGCAACCGTGTTTGGGGCAGAGTCGGGCGGCCGGCATCACAAAGCTTCATCTGCGCCCTCGCCGCAAAATCCGGCTGAAATGCCGCCTCCGCCGGTTCCTACGCAGCTATCACAGGACCAGGCGGCTGAGGTCGCCGCGGCAACGGAATTGGCCAACGACAACAAGGCCCTTAAGACCCTGTCCGATGCCTTGTTGGCGAAATTCCAGCAGACGCCGGACTGGACGGCGGCCCAGAACAAGCTGGCTGATGTGCAATCCGCCCTTGAGGCCGCCAAGAAGGCTGCCAGTGATTCGCTCTCGAGCAACCCAGATTATCAAAGCGCGCTGGCCGACAAACAGAAGGCCGTGGACGATTTGAATGCCGCCAAGGCCAGCGGCGATGCCACCCCGGAAACCCTTTCGCCGCTGGCGACGGCCTCAATGCTGGCGAGCATGAAGCTGAAAAAGGTTCAAAACGAGGTATTGAAACTCGACCCCGGGGTTCAGGCCGCTTCGATCGAACTGACCGCAGTCCAGCACAATGTGGACCTTTTGAAGATGAAATTCCAGCAAGGGATGTCTGCCGACAAGGAATATGCGGCGGCCAAGGCGACGGTCGATGCCGCCCAGCAGAAATACGATGGTGCCCGCGCCAAGGTGGCGTCCGACGAGGGGCAATAAGACTTGGCTATTTTTCTCTTTTTTACTGACGTCCAATAAGAAAGTTCTCGACTTATCAGGGCGATCCCGCTAGACTGGCGGCTTCGAACGAGGTGATCAGCGTCGCGGTCGGTGTCCCTTTCACGCGGCGCGAGCATTAAATAACTCCGCAGGCGTGTTGACGCAGATCGCCCTTGGGGCTGGCGATCAGTCAGCGACAAGCGCTTTCCGCTATCGTGATCGCCATGATCGCGGACACCTGCGGAGGTTGTTCGAGAAAATTACTGTTTAGCAGCGGCGGCTGCCGGAGGGGTGGCCAGCCGCTGTTTTTTTGTTGTCATTTGTCACATGTCATTTGTCATTTGTCACATGTCATTTGTCCGGTGGTATTTGTCGAAAACGGCGGTTCCCACTACAACATATGCGAATGACAAATGACCAGTGACAAATGACAAATGACTTTTCTTCCCGAGATCACACATGCAATACACAACGCTAGGTCGAACCGGTTTGAATGTTTCTCGCCTCTGTCTGGGGACGATGAACTTCGGCCCGCATACGCCGGAGGGGGACAGCCATGCCATCATGGACAAAGCCCTGGATTTGGGAATCAACTTTTTCGACACGGCCGATGTGTATGGCTGGAAAAAGGGGGAAGGAGTCACCGAAAAAATCATTGGCACGTGGTTCACCCAGGGCGGTGGGCGGCGCGAGAAGACCATCATTGCGACCAAGGTTTTCGGAGACATGGATGGGGATCCCAAAGATATGACCATGAAGCGCGGGCTCAGTGCCGTGAAGATTCGCCGCGCCTGCGACAACAGCCTGCGGCGAATGAAAACGGATTACATCGATCTGTATCAGATGCACCATATTTCGCGCGAGACGCCATGGGATGAAATCTGGCAGGCGATGGAAGTGCTCGTCCAGCAGGGCAAAATTCTCTACGTCGGCAGCAGCAATTTCGCGGGCTGGCATATCGCCCAGGCCTGTGAAACGGCCGGCCGCCGCGGTTTTTTGGGGCTGGTTTGCGAGCAGAGCAAGTACAGCCTGGCGGCAAGAATGGTGGAAATGGAAGTTCTGCCCGCCTGCCGGGCATACGGACTGGGCGTGATCCCGTGGAGTCCGCTGGATGGCGGGATGCTCGGCGGGGTGTTGCACAAGACGGAGCATGGCCGGCGCGCGGGCGATCACGTCCAAAAGCGAATCGACAAAATGCGCCCGCAATTGGAATCATGGGAAAATTTCTGCAAGCAGGCGGGACACAGGCCGGCGGACTTGGCGCTGGCCTGGCTGCTGGCCAACCCGGCCGTCACCGCGCCCATCATCGGGCCGCGAACGATGGATCAATTGACCGGCTCCCTGGAGGCGCTGGAGATCAAGATCAGCGAAGAAGCCCATCGGCGGCTGGACGAAATCTGGCCCGGCCCCGGCGGCGAAGCGCCCGAAGCGTACGCGTGGTAAGGCGCGGATGCAGAAACAACTGCAATCAAATGCAACCGCGAAGACGCGAAGATCACGAAGACAGCGCGAAGAAATTCATTGGCTGACTTCTTCGCGCTGTCTTCGTGATCTTCGCGGTAGGCAAAGCCTCCGCGGCGTCTTCGCGGTTGCATTTAGATTTTAGGATGGATTAGCAAATGCTCTATCGCAAACTCGGCAAATCCGGCATCAAGGTCAGCGAGATCGGCTTTGGGGCCTGGCAAATCGGCGGGGGATTTGGAAAGCAGGATGACGCCGAGGCCATCGCCTGCATCCATCGCGCCATCGACCTTGGTGTGAACTTCATCGACACGGCGGCGGTCTACGGCGATGGGCACAGCGAGAAGCTGATCGGCCGGGCCCTCGCCGGCCCGACCCGGCGCGCCGGGATTGCCATCGCCAGCAAAATCCCCCCCAAGACCCAGCGCCAGGCCACCGACAAGGACCCGATTAACCAGGTGTTTCCCGCCGATTGGATCGTCGAGGTGACCGAACGCTCGCTGGCCAACCTGAAGATCGATTGCCTCGATCTTCAACAATTACATTCGTGGACGCCCGCTTTTCTTCGCCAGACCCAATGGCTGGACGCATTCCAGAAACTGAAGAAACAGGGAAAAATCAAATCGTTTGGCGTCTCGGCCAATGATTGGGACCCGTACGGAGCCGTCGAACTGACCCAAAGCGGCCTGATCGACAGCGTTCAGGTCATTTACAACATCTTCGAGCAGCGGCCGGCGGAGCGGCTGTTATCCGCGGCAATCGAGGCCCATGTCGGGATCATCGCGCGGGTTCCGTTTGAGGAGGGACTGCTCACCGGAAATTTCGGGCCGGACGTGAAGATGGATGCAACGGATTGGCGATCGAATTGGCTTACGCCCCAGCGCCGCCGCGAGGCGGCGGGGCGGGTGGAGGCGCTGAAGCAATTCCTCAAACCAGACCGGCCCACCCTCGCGACGCTCGCGCTGAAGTTCTGCCTGAGCCATCCGGCGGTTTCCACCGTCATCCCCGGCATGAGGCGCATCGCGCAGGTCGATTCAAATTGCGCGGCCTCGGATGGAAATCTGCTCTTGACCGAGGAGCGAAAGGCCCTGGAGAAGCACCAATTCGTTCACGGTTGGCCGTATCCGTGGGCGGTCAAGCAGCCGTAGCATGTCCAACTCTTCGCCGGTCCCATTCTGCAAGTTGGCCGACGCGGCGAAATATGTCGCGTGCTCCTGGGATTTGACAACCGACGAGGCGGGGCGGCGCCATTGGGTGGAATTCTTTAAGCGGCATTTGAATACGATCCTCAAGCTGGGCCTCGAATCGGCCGCCAAAAGCGGACAGACCGAAACCGCCGCCCCGCAGCGGGCGGAGAATTGCCGCCGGGAATTTTACGCGGCATTTGACGCCTTCTCGGCCAATCCGTCGCGCTTTGGACGGGTGACGATCCTGACCCTCGACCGCTGGCGGGATGATCTGCTCCGGCGATGGGGATTTTTCGATCCGTTCGCCGATTTGAAAGACCGCGAGAACGAGAAAATGCTGCCGCTGCTGCCGGGCATTTGCCGGCAGATCGATTCGCTTCCGCCGGCCGGACAGCTCCAGACGCTGGTTCTGGGAATTTTCGCGGGAAATATCTTTGATATGGGCGCCGATGCCACGGCAAAAATGTTTCTCAACTCGAGTCCCGATTTGTTTGACACGCGATCGAAAATCGCTCCGCGGCCGTGGCTCATCGACGATTACGATCGACTCGCGCGGCGGTTGCTCGAGGGGCCGATCCATCGCAAGGCGGTGTTCTTCGTGGACAACGCCGGCAGCGATTTTGTGCTGGGGGTCGTGCCGATGATTCGCTGGCTGGCCAGGCGCGGGACGCGCGTCGTGCTGGCGGCCAACCAGCGGCCCACGCTCAACGACATGACCCTCGCCGACGTTCGCGCCTGCTGGCCGAAGATTATCCAAGCCGAGCCCACCATCGCCGACCTTCCGATTGATCTGATCAGCACCGGGACCGGCGACCCGCTGATCGACCTGGGTGCCGTCAGCCCGGCTTTGAACGCGGCCGCTGAGGATGCGGACCTGGTCATCCTGGAGGGAATGGGCCGCGGCGTTGAAAGCAACCTCGACGCGGAATTCTCCTGTGACGCGGCGACTTTCGCGATGATCAAGGACACGGCCGTCGCGGCCCGGCACAACGGAAAGCTCTATGATGTGGTGTGCCGATTTTCCAAGGCCCGATGAGCGCCGGGTCCCCGCGCTTTTGACCAATCGAATGCCGTCAATTGACGCTGCCGCGCCGACGGCATACCATCGCCGGCGCTCGCTAGACTTGAGGAGACGAATGCCGAACATGGACCCGAAAAATTTGGATGGGCGGCTTTTGGATCGGGCCGCGAATTATCTGGGCTCCGATTCCCGCCCCATTCCGGTATCCATGCCCGTTGCCATGCCCGGCGCATCGGGCGGCGGCTACAACCGATACCGCGAGATGACCCTCGAGGAAATGCTCCTGGAAAACCGGGTGCTGTTCCTCGTCGGCGAGATCAATCACGTCAGTGCCAGCAGAATCATGATGCAGATGCTCTACCTTCAGAGCGTCAAACGCGATCAGGACATCAACCTGTACATCAACAGCCCCGGCGGCGTGGTGGACGACACCCTGGCGATTTATGACATCATGAAATTCCTCACTTGCGAGGTCGCCACCTACTGCATCGGCCGCGCCGAAAGCGGCGGGGCGATTGTTTTTATGGCCGGCAAGAAGAGCAAACGCTTTATTCTGCCCAATGCCAAGGTCATGATCCACCAGCCCTTCGGCGGGGTGTACGGCCAGGCGGCGGACATTCAGATTCAAGCCGATGAAATCCTCAAGACCAAGGAAACGTTGATTTCCATCATGGCGCATTGCACGGGACAGACGATCGAGCGCATCCGCGAGGACAGCGAGCGCGACCGGTTCTTCGACGCCCAGCAGGCCGTCAAGTACGGCATCTGCGATGAGGTCTTGGGTGAGGATTCTCCCGCGGCGGTGGCGGCCAGCGACGGGAACAAGCCGAAATAACAGTGGACTCCATGCTTTATCTTGGCAACGATCATCCCGCGATTTTCTCTCCTTCCCACACCCCCGAGGAAAGCGAGCTTCAAATCGTGCAGAGAAATGAGAAATCGAGATGAGTGACAGCTCTTTAATCCCCATTGTCATCGAGAAATCAGGTCGCGGCGAACGGGCCTACGACATCTATTCCCGGCTGCTGAAAGACCGGATCATCATTATCGGCGGCACCGTGACCGATGAACTGGCCAATGCGATCATCGCCCAGCTTTTGTTTCTTTCCAACGACGATCCGAAGACCGACATTCAGCTTTACATCAACTCGCCGGGCGGGAGCATATCGGCCGGATTGGGCATCATCGACACCATGCGCTTCCTGCGGTGTGACGTGGCCACGACGTGCATCGGCATGGCGGCGAGCATGGCGGCCTGCCTGCTGGCGGCCGGCACGCGCGGCAAACGCGCCGTCCTGGCCAACAGCCAGGTCATGCTCCATCAGCCGCTGATCGGCGGGGTCTTGCAAGGACCCGCCACGGACCTGGGCATCGAAGCCCATCACATGCTGCGATTGCGCGATCGGCTGTACAAGATGATGGCCGGGTTCACTGGAAAGCCGCAGGAGCAGATTCACCGCGACTTCGACCGGAACAAATGGTTGTTTGCCGAAGAGGCGGTGGAATACGGCTGCGCCGATCGGGTGTGGGACCGGGTGCCGGAGATCGTCGCCGCCGCCAATCATGACGAGGATTCGGATGAGGACAAGGACTAGGCCCGCCGTTCTGGCGGCCATGCTCGGTGGGGGGCTCTTGCTGGCGGGTTGCCAGGGTCCCAGCAAGGTCAATATCGAGCTGCGAAAGCAAAACCAGCAGCTTGCGGCCAGAATCGACGAGCTTCAGCGTCGCCACGATGCCGACGAGGCGACCATCCGCGGTCTGCAAAGCCGCGCCACCACCGTGCCGGTTTTGCCGGAAGACGAACTGGACGATTTGTTCACGACGGCGGGATTGCAATTCGGCCGCCTGACCGGCGGATATCATCCCGATCCCAATCAGCCGGGCGACGCCATGCTGAAGATTTACGTCGTTCCGATCGACCGCCAGGGAGACGAGATCAAAGCGGCCGGGACGTTTCATGTCGAGCTGTTCGATCCCGCCCTGGGGGCCACCAATCGGATTGGCGAGTGGGATTTCGATTTGCAGGCGGCCAAGGCCGACTGGTATGGCAGCGGATTGCTGTATACCTACGTGCTGTCCTGCCCGTGGCAGACCGTTCCGGTGCATGACAAATTGCAGGCGCGGGTGACGTTCCGGGATGCGCTGACGCATCGGGAATTCACGGTGGATCGTGAAGTGCGGGTGGAGGTGCCGCAGGCGGGGAAGTAGCCACATTCCTCTCCTTCCCCTTAATTGCGTGGCGTTCATTGTTTCACTGCTGAGCGGACCTCAACTGCGGCGGCCAAGGATGATCGAGCGCGGCCCGAGCGCCTTCGCGAATAATCTGACTTTTGTCATTCAAAAATGCCTTTAGCTCTACGACTGCTCGATTCTGGGGGAAATACCTCAAAGTGCTGACAGCCGCATAGTGCATTTCAACATCGACTGCCCATTGGAAGGGACAATGGGCAACTGCCAGAACCTTTTCGAGCATCGCACCCGTGGGGAATTCGCCCGCTAGTTCCAAAACGTATGCCAGAAACTCCGGATCGATCCGGTCCGGCGCTAATGCAAGCTGAGAATCGATCGCGCTTTCGATGGCCTTCTCGGCGCTGGGCGGCAATGGCCGAACAAAATATAAAGTATCGGCCGCTGCCACCGCCAGTTTAGGATCATCCCCGACAAGGTCACTGATCGCGGCGTTAATGACGAAATCGACGTGATACGCGGTTGCCAAGTGCTTGGCAAAGGGATTGTGTTGGCGGACGTTGTTAAGCAACTGCCGGTCCCACGCTGCAACAGCGGCCGCATTTTGAGTTATCTCGATCTTTACAGGGACGCTCCTTGGCATAGCCGGCCAGAAGACTTCCCGTTTGCCGCTTGGCTGGTCTAAATAGTATTCCTCATCGCTTCCAACCCGCACCGACCAAGTGCCGTCGGGCAGCGGTGCTAGCGCTAGCGGGACTTCGACCATCGCCCCCGGCTTGACCTCTCGGTTCATGCCTGATCCCCGAATGTATTGCCCGTTAGTCGGAACGACCGCCCGTGTTTGTCCATCTTGGCCGGTCAAGTATATTCGGAAATGCCGTGCCGACGGGTAGTCTCCGGGACCAGCAAACCAATAGCTGATCGGAGTGGCCCCAATGTTGGTGAGCCTGGCTTTCAATACGACAGGCCTGCCAGTCAATTGCCGCCCGTCTGCTGCAAGTTCGAGCCGTCCCGCCAAAGAATGGTCCGATGACTGTGTTGATGCAGGCGATGCAGAAACATCGCAAGGAATCCACAACGGCGCTACGGCAAGCAGTACCGTGGCCAGCAGCAATTGCCACTTGTTGCGCCCGACCATGTGGTTTTCCATTGTGTTGTTCAACTATTAGAGTAAGACTGCGCCGGATAGTTTCGGCAAATTCACAGAATCTTACCCAAGGCGCTGGAGTTATGGATGGAGATTTCAACCTCGATTAACGGTGTGCCCATCCGGTTGAGCTACGAACGGTGGTATCATATTGTCGAGAACCACGATGAAATGGCCAGCTACTATCACGACGTGCTGGAGACAGTCCAGAGCCCGCAGTTGATCGTTCGTGGAAATCGCGGCGCTCTCAAGGCGGCGCGCAGCCTTGGAAAGCGCAGATGGTTGGTAGTTGTTTACCGTGAGGTGTCCCGGAATGACGGGTTTGTAATTACGGCGTACCTTTTGGACGCCAGGCCGAAGGGAAAAGTCTTATGGCGAGAACGATGACATCCTTAACACCCGATTTGTTGACAACCTGCATGGCCATGGCGTCGGATATGCTACGGATGCCGGTGCGGCATGTATGGGTCGATTATGACCAGGAGGCAGATGTCCTGTACATGAGCTTCCGCAAGCCGCAGAACGCCACCAAGACCATCGAAATGAATGGCGATATTCTGCTCCGCAAAGATGGCCGGACGATCGTCGGGCTCACGATTCTAAATGCGAGCGCACGACGGGGGCGCATGAAACCGGACGCGGGGCGAGCCAGAGCGATGTAGGGAAAAAACATCGAAATGGCGGTATAGGATTTTACGCGGTAGGCGACTTCCAGGTTATAATCGACGCATCGTTTGATAAAGACATGGGAAACCGACGGCAATGACCAAGGAGCAAATCCTGACCGAGGCGATGGCACTTGATCCGCGGGAGCGCGATGAAGTCGCTGAGACACTATGGCAATGCATTGTGCCGGGGGAACTCACGCCTGCCCAGGCCCAGGAGATTCGCCGTCGTTTGGACGCTTTGGATAGCGGAAAGGTCCAAGCCATCCCCGGCGAACAAGTCATGCAAGAACTGCGTCAGCGATTCCAACGGTGAGCGATGAATTATCGCTTCTCACCCGAAACGAGGATCGACCTTCTCGCTGCGGCTGATTTCTACGAAATGCAACGGCCCGGACTGGGCGCCGAGTGCGCTGTGGATGTGGGCTTGGCCCTGGCGCGCGTGTTGCAGGCGCCGCGACGCGGGCCCTAGATGGAGCCTGGAATTCGGCGGTCGCAATGGCTGACGGCGGATGCTATGGCTTTGCGATCGTCCAGACCGTCGCGTTGTCCGCGATGATCGCGGTGTGGGTGAGGTCGATGAACAGGCCGGATTCGACGATGCCGGCGCGGGTGGCAAGCTTCAGGTTCAAATCGCGCGGGTCGGAGATTTCAGCGAATTTGCAATCGATAATGTAGTTGCCGTTATCGGTGATCAGGACCGATCCGTCCTGCTGACGCCGCAGGGTGGGGACGCAGCCAAGCCCGCGAAGGAACCGCTCGTTGGCTTCACAGCCGAAGGGGGTTACTTCAACGGGAAGCGGCGATTTGGTTCCGAGCCGGGTGACGAGCTTTTGCGCGTCGGCGATAATGACGAGCTTTGATGAATTCTGGGCGACCAATTTTTCGCGCAGCAAAGCGCCGCCCAGCCCTTTGATCAGCGTGAGGTCCGGGGCGATTTCATCGGCTCCGTCAACGGTGAGGTCGATCTTGGTGATCTGTGCGAACGTGACGACCGTGAGTCCGGACCGGATGGCCAGCTTTTCGGAATTGACGCTGGTGGGAACCGCGCGGATATCGCGCAGCTGTCCGTTTCGCAGGGCCAATCCCATCGCCTCGATGAAGTGACGCGCCGTTGAGCCGGTGCCCAATCCGATGATCATTCCATCCTTGACGTGCTGCAAAGCCGCTTCGCCGGCCCGCTGTTTTGGGTCCATGTCGCGAGGATACAGGAGCGCGGCGGGATGCACAAAGGCCGTCGATTGCCAATTGCCAATTGCCAATTTCCTATTGCCTATTGATAGGCGGATGATCGGCTTTGCATTTCAATAGGCAATAGGCAATCGCCTCCCCCGTTCAATCGTTGGCGCGCCAGGGCCGGCTGAAGCCGACTTGCCCGGCGGGGAAGAGGTTCACGTTGAGGCCGTTGGTGTTGGCGATGCCGTCGTGGTACATCGAAACGGAGACGGCGAAAGCGTCGAATCGGCGCGTGAGCGACAGCGACGTGACGGCGGCGCGGGACGCTCCGAAATCCAGGGCCTGATAAATGCCCATCTGATACTTGGCCGTGAGATTGTAGTTCGCGCTGAAGCTGAAAACTTGAGAGTCCAGCGCTTGCACGTAGGCATCGCCGATGTAGTAGCTGAGTCGGGCGCTGCGGTTGAAAGCGAGGCCGGCCTCGGCGATGGCGGTTTCGCGCTGATCGAGGTTCCATTGCACGTCGGATATGAACGCCGTGTCGTCGCCGATGTGCCAGGTGAGATCCGCGTTGATCGCCTGGCGCGGGATGGAAGTTTCGGGCTCGGAGGGAAAAAATAGTCCGCGGAATGAAACGGGGTTGAGCACCGACGCCGGGGGTTGATGCGTGTATAAATCAGCTTCGACGTTGAAGTCGAGGAGATCGACGCTCTGCCAGCGTCCCGGCCCCCCGCGCATGGTTTCCCAATGCTGATGCAGGGCGAACTGGCCGCCGGTGATGTCGTTGATCGCGTCGGTGTTGGGGTCGAAGATGTAAAGCTTGCTCTGATCCACGGTGGTGCTGGAAGCGAAGAGATTCACTTCCGGCTGAATAATGTGGCGGATGCGGTGGAGGTCGAAAAGACTGGAATCGATCGAGTCATCGACGCGCCAGAAGCTGGTCGTGAACCGCATGCCCGTGCCGCCGAACAGACGGGTCTGGCCGTCGCCGCCGGGGCTGTCGGAATAGCTGGTGGCGCGGCCCATGACGTAGGGGACGAAGCGGAGTTCGCTGATGGAGAACGGCCAATCGACTTCCTGGCGGCTGTCTCCGCGGAAAATCATGTTGCCCGTTGTGCCGGTGAATCCATCCGAAGGAAGCCCGGGAGAGAGTCCCGGACCGAAACCCTGCTGGGCCAGCGAGAATGCGCTCTGGTCGAACTTCAGGGCCGAGGCGCTGTTGTTGCTGAAGAACGTGAGCTGATCGTCGGCAATGCTGTCGCCGATGCGCTGATAAGTGATTTCCGGAAGTCGGGCCACGTCGAATTGGTCCGGCCGGCGGTCGGAATTGGTGACGAAACGCGTGGTATCCGACTCGGCCAGGAACGTGAGGACTTCGGTGTCCTGCTGCCGCTTGGCATAGAACTCGGCGTTATACGGCAGGCCGGTGTCGAATTCCGGCTGGTAATATTCCTCGAGGAACGTGGGGTCAGAGAGATAACCGACGCGGAGCTGAACCTGCCAGTCATCGGGCAGAAAATGCTGATGTTCCCAAAGGAATCGGCCGCGCAGCTCGGTGGGCGGATCAACCAGTCCCCGGTCGCCGCCGAGGTTGTCGATTCCTTTGTCCGACATGATGTAGCTTTTGAAATCGCCCTCGTAATTCCAGGGTTCGCCGGAATCGGTGATGAATCCGCCGGAGTATTTTCCGTCGAATCCACCGCCGAAGCCGCGCTCCGAAAAATAATCGAGGTGGTAGGAAATATCGAGTCTCTTCGGCGGCGGCTGGCCGAGCGTTTCAAAAAGTCCCCATTCGGTGGCGAAGGTGTATCCGAACCGGCTGGAATTGCCGTTCTCGAAATTGCGAAGCGGGAACGGCTTGTTGTTCACGGTGCCCCACAAGTAAGGCCAATAGAACACGGGAACGCCGAATACCTTGAGCACGTCATTGCGGCTGACCACGTCGAAGGTGCCCGGGTCCTGCGGTTCCTCGCGGATATAGGCGTAGCTGCTTCGGATGCTGTAACTGGGCACGGCAAATTTGCTGGTGGTGAAGTCGGCCTTTTCGGCGGTGTATTCACCGTGGGCGAGCTGGCGCATCGTTTGTGCCCGGACGGCAATCGGAATCTGTGTTTCCGGATCGACGCTATGGAAGACGACGCCGGTGAGAACGGCGCGCTGGGTCACAAAGTCGTAATAGACGCGATCGGCGGTGAGCCGCTGCTCGGGGCTCTTGGCGGAGGCAGGTGTGAAATTCATCCGCACGTCTCCCTCCAGATATGCGGCCGTGAAATGATGGCCAAGCTCCCCAACCGAGCTTTGGGTGGCGCCGCCGGAACGATCGCTGCTGAACAGGACGACGTTGCTCGCAAGAAGCTCGAGGAAATCGCCGTTGTCGGAAGTCTGGGTGATGCTCACCCCGCCGCCGAGTTGCAGCGCCTTGGTTCCGTCGCCGGCGGTGATGGGTTCGACCAGCTTGGCGTGAAATTGGATCGTGCCGGTCTTGCTGGGCGCAGGCTGAACGACCCCGGAAGCGGAAGTTCCACCCACCGGCAGAGCCGGCGGCGGGGCGGTCGTGGTCAAGGCGGGGCCCGCCCCCTGGCCCGGCGGCGATTGAACGGTGGATTGGCTGGCCGCGCGGACGGATTGCGCCTCGATGAATAATGGAGATTGCGAAAGGTCCTGGGCGACTTTGGACGCCGCGGACAGTTGGATCGTGCCTCGGACGATTAGATTCACCAGCAGGCGCGCGCCGCTGCGGGTGAGATGATTGTCCGAGGCCCGGAGCGTGGCATCGCCGATGAGAACGATGTCCACCTCTTGTTCCTGGAGCAAACCGCCAGGCGCGGGGGCGAGCCAGACGACGGCCTGTTTTGCCGAGCAGCTCACATCATTCGTGACAATGGAGACGGGGCCTTGGAGCTGCAAAATATTGGTCGGGCCGTCCGTCCAGTTGGCGGCGGAGGATGCGGTGATGAGGAGTTTTTCGCTGGTTGAGCTGGATTGGGCGCGTGCGGGCGACACGCAGGCGGCAAGAATCGGGACGGCGATCAGAATCCAGCCGAGGCCGGTCCTCGTCCAACGCACTGACAGGCTCCTTCCCGATGCAGCCATCGCAAGCGGCCAAAGCGGTGGGCGGCATTATAGAAACGGGCGAGGGAGCGTCAAAGAGATTGCCGATGGCTGAATTCGTCACTTGTCATTTGTCACTTGTCATTTGCCAATAGGCAATAGGCAATCAGCATTCTCTTCCCAATTGGCAATCGGTAATAGGGTATCCGTATAATCCGTGGTGGTTGAATTGCACCGCTGGTCGCATCAAGGAGCGCTTATGAGATTTTGGGCATTGGTATTGGCCGCGTTCGTCGCCGGTTGGGCGGGGAGTTGTGCGGCGAAGATGGATACGGCGGCAGCCACCTCGCGGCCGTCGCCGACGGATTCGTCTTCCACGGTGAAGACCGCCAATAAGTTTCCCACGCCGGCGGAATTGATGGCGAAAATCCAGGCGGCGCAGAAAAAGGAGGACCAGGTCCCGAAAGTGGCCTATTTCGATCTTTCCGAGGCGCTCGGTGAAAGGCCGGCCGATTTCAACCTGTTTAGCGAAGACCCCACGGCGCTGACGCTGCGGGTGCTGATCGATCGCTTGGAAAAGGCGCGACAGGACGGCGAGGTGCATGCGGTGCTGCTGCGGCTAGGCGATGGGACGTTGAATCTGTCGCAGGCCATGGAATTGCGCGATGAACTGGGGGCCTTGCATCGGGATGGGAAGCGGACGTTTGTCTATGCGGATTCGTTTGACACCAGCAGCTACATCGCCGCCAGCGGGGCAACCGATGTTTGCATGATGGAGGGCGGGGAAATTCTTATTCCCGGCGTGGGTTTTGAAACCTTGTTCGCCAAGGGGCTGCTGGACAAGGTCGGCGTGAAGGCCGATTTCGTGCAGATCGGGGAATACAAAGGCGCCGAAGAGGTATTCACACGAACCGACGCCAGCGAGGAATTGAAAAGCCAACTGAACACGCTGGCCGATTCGCTGTATGGGCAGATCATCGACACGATCAGCGCCAGCCGGAAGCTCAAGGCTGACGATGTGCGGCGGGTGGTGGACGATGCGCTGATTACCGGGGACGAGGCCAAGGCGCGGGGCCTGGTCGATCATCTGGTGGATGCCGGGGGCATTCGCGATCTGATGGCCGCGGAGCTTGGGCAGAAAGTGAATCTGGTGACGGACTACGGCCAGACGGATCGGAATCAAATCGATTTTTCCAGCCCGTTTGCGGTTTTCGCCATGCTGGCGCGAAAGCCGCACGAATCGACTCGGCCGGGAATCGCCGTCATCTACGCCGAGGGGCTGATCGTCGATGGGCCCAGCGCCGATGGATTGTTCAGCCAGGCCCAGAACATCGGTTCCGATACCATGCGCGAAGCGCTGCGCGCGGCGGAGAAGGATGACAAGATCGAAGCGGTGGTGATGCGCATCGATTCGCCCGGCGGCAGCGCCCTGGCCAGCGAGGCGATGTGGCAGGCGGCCCGCCGCGTTTCCAAAACCAAGCCGGTGATTGTCTCGGTTGGGTCGATGGCCGCCAGCGGCGGATATTACCTGGCCTCCGGCGGCGATTTCATCTTTGCCGATCCCACGGCCATTGTCGGCTCGATCGGCGTGGTCGGGGGCAAGTTTGTTCTGACCGATCTGTTCACGAAGATCGGGCTGAATACCCAAGAGTTCGTGCGCGGGAAAAACGCCGACCTTTTCAGCTCCGCGACCGAATGGGACCAGCGGCAACGCGAGCAAGTGACCCGTTGGATGCGCGAAACGTATGACCAATTCACCAAACGAGTGATGACCACCAGGCAAGGGAAGATCAAGGACATCGACGCGGTGGCGCGCGGACGGATTTTCGCCGCCCGGCAGGCCAAGGACCTGGGCATGGTGGACCGGATCGGCGGCATCCAGGATGCGATCGGCTACGCCGCCAAACAGGCGAACCTGAAGCCGGGGGATTTCGACGTCCGTGTGCTTCCCGAGCCCAAGACCTTCGCGGAGCTTCTCAACGGCTCCAGCAGCGACCGGGATGACGATTCGGTCATGCGGTTTTCGCCGCGGATGTCGATGGAGGCGCGGGGACTACTGGCCGCGCTTACGCCATCGATGCGGCAGGCCGTGGGGTTGGAACTGGACGAATTGATGCTGCTGCAGCGCCGCCCGCTGATGCTGGCGTCCCCGGTAATGTTTTTGGTGAGGTAGGGGTGGAAGGTCACATTTCAATAGGCAATAGGCAATAGGCAATAGGCAATGGGCAATTGGCAATAGGCAATCCTCCCCAAGCCAAGAACAAGCGTCACGCCCGGTTGAAGCCAGGCAAGCCCGACTTGGTTGCGTTTTTGGCCCGGGCCTTTATCCTTCATGTTGAACCGGCCCTTTAGCATGAAGGACGCGATAGATGTTGGGCTTCGGTAAGCGCGGCGGCGCGGAGAAGGTGCCGCGCGTCAGCGCCAAGCTCTGCACGGAACGGTTCAACGGGAAGTATCCGCACGTCGGGCTTTACGATTGCCGCGAGCGCAAGGTGTGGATTGCCAAGCCGTTGAACGGTCAGGCTATCCGCACCTCGCATGCGGCCCTGATCACGGGCGCGGACAATGCCACCTCCACCGTTTGGAAGGATCGCTTTCTGTGCTTCTGGTTTTACACGCCGCGAACCGGCGAGGGGTATCTCCAGGGCTATCCGATCGATTGGGACGAGGCCCACCTGCTGGTGCGGATCGATCCGCAATGGGATTACGATCGCCAGCGAATGGTCCCCGCGGAGTTGCAGGACCAGATCGACGAGAACCTCGAGCGACAGATGCGCCACGGCGAACGTATTTGGGATTTCTTCCAAAAGTGTTCGCTCGACTACCCGATGAACTTGCACTACATCGGGCAACGGACGACGGATTCACAGTTTTACGTTAAACGCCTGGAACCCAGGTCAAAATGATAATGACGGCCTTCCCGCATGATGAGGTGGAATTGTATGGGTTATAGGGTCTGGGTCGCCTTTACCGGCGGGGAAAAATAGCCGAAGATAGCTGTCTAGCGCTCCATTTTTATGAGGCAAGGGCCATGAGCTTTCTTACTCCTAACATCAAGGCATTCCAGGTTTTTCCGGACGTTCCCGCTCCGCTTCAGCCGCTCCTGGAGATGGCCAACAATCTCTGGTGGATTTGGCATCCGGACGCGGCGGAGCTGTTTCGCCGGCTGGACCGAAATCTTTGGGAAGAAGTCAATCACAACCCGGTGAAGCTGCTGGGGATTATCGATCAGAAGAGATTGGCCGATGCCGCGGCCAACGACGGCTACATGGCTCAGCTAAGCCGGGTTTACGAGGCCTTCAAATACCATCTCAAGGAAACAGGCTGGTTTGCAAAATCCCACCCCGCGGCGTCGGGGCAGAAAAAGCCGTTTCTGGTCGCCTATTTTTCGGCCGAGTTCGGGTTGCACGAATCGCTGCCGGTCTATTCGGGCGGCCTGGGGGTGCTGGCGGGCGACCATCTCAAGAGCGCCAGCGAGATCGGTTTGCCGCTCGTGGCCATGGGGCTGCTCTATCGCAATGGCTATTTCCAGCAATATCTTTCCGCGGACGGTTGGCAGCAGGAGGCCTATCCGGAGATGGATTTCTACAACCTGCCCATCGAGCCCGTGAAGCACACGGATGGCTCGTCCGTGCAGGTGCGAGTGGATTTGCCGGAGAACGCCGTGTTCTGCAAGGTGTGGCGCTCCAATGTCGGTCGCGTGCCACTCTATCTGCTGGACACCAATTTGCAGGAGAATGCGCCGGCGGACCGGGAGATCACGGGCCGGCTTTACGGCGGCGGGCCGGAAATGCGCATCAAGCAGGAGATCGTGCTGGGGATCGGCGGCGTGAGGGCGCTGGCGGCGATGCAGATCGAGCCGACGGTCTTTCATATGAATGAAGGACACAGCGCGTTTTTGGCCCTGGAGCGAATTCGCGTCCTTCTGGAAAACAGTCTGCTTACCTTCGATCAGGTGCGGCAATATGTGATGGCGACCAATGTCTTCACCACCCACACCCCGGTCCCCGCGGGCATCGACACGTTTTCGCCCGACACCATGTCCAAGCATTTCAAGCATTATTATCCATCCCTGAAGTTGGATGAAGAGGGATTTCTCGCCCTCGGCCGCGAGGAAGTCACCAATAAGAAGCAGGGGTTTTCGATGGCCGTGCTGGCCATTCGCCTGGCCGACAGCGTCAATGCAGTCAGCGAATTGCACGGCGACGTAAGCCGCAAGATGTGGCACAACCTCTGGCCGCAGGTCCCTCCGCACGAGGTGCCCGTCAAGCACATCACCAATGGGATTCACGTTCGCTCGTGGCTGTCGCCGGACATGGTTTATGTCCTGGATCGATATCTCAGCGGAAAATGGCAGACCGATCCCACCGACCAATCGGTTTGGGAAGGCGTCGCGCAGATTCCCGACGAGGAATTGTGGCGCTGTCACGAGCATTGCCGGGAGCGGCTGGTCGGCTGGACGCGCGGAATTCTCAAGGATCAACTCACGCGGCGCGGGGCGTCGTTTGACGACATCGCCATTGCCGACGAGGTGCTCGACCCCGAGGCCCTCACCGTTGGTTTCGCACGCCGATTCGCCAGCTACAAACGCGGCTCGCTCCTTCTGCGCGATGTCTCCCGCCTTCAACGGGTGCTGGAGGATGTCAAGCGGCCCGTTCAGTTCATCTTCGCGGGCAAGGCGCATCCGGCGGACCATGAGGGCAAGGAACTCATAAAGGCGATCGTCAATTTCGCCCGCAATCCGGCCATTCGCCGCAAAGTCGTCTTCCTGGAGAATTACGACATCAACATCGCCCGCATGCTGGTGCAGGGCGTGGATGTCTGGCTCAACACTCCGCGGCGCGGCATGGAAGCCAGCGGCACCAGCGGTATGAAGGCCGCCGCCAACGGCGTCCTCAATTGCTCCGTCCTCGACGGCTGGTGGGTCGAGGGATATTCCCCGGACCTCGGCTGGGCCATCGGCCGCGGCGAGAGCTATTCCGACGGCAACACCCAGGACCAGCTCGAAAGCCAGGCCCTCTATGACATCCTGGAAAAACAGATCATCCCGCTGTTCTACAAGCGCACGGTGGACAACATCCCGCGCGAATGGATCGCCAGGATGAAAACCTGCATGCGCAAGCTCGCCCCGGTTTTCAACACCAACCGGATGGTGTACGACTACACCGAGAAATTCTATGTCCCGGCCGACATGCGCGGCCGCGACCTCGCCGCCGATAGTCTCGAGCGCTCCATCAAGCTTGCCAAGGCCAAGGAAATGCTTCGCCAGCGCTGGGGCGGGATCAAGATCGTCGGCATTCACGTCGGCGGCAACGGGCATTATCGCGTCGGCGAAAACATGCAGGTCGAAGCCCTGATCGATTTGCCGGACATCGATCCGCGCGAAGTCGCGGTGGAAATGTATGCCGGCCCGATCACGGCCACCGGCGAGATCGGCGCCCCGAAGATTTTGCCGATGTCTTATTCCAAGCAGATCGCCGGGGCCAGGCACGTGTTCAGCGGCCAGATCGAATGCCGCGCCAGCGGCCGGCAGGGATTCGCCGTCCGCGTGTTGCCGGGCGACGCGGACATGGCCACCCCCTTTGAGCCGGGTTTGATTGCGTGGAATTAGCAAAGCCCGAGGATGTTCATCCCCGGGGCGTTTTGGCGCAAGTTTAGCCGCGACCCGAAGGGGAGCGCGTTTGAATATTTGACCAATCGCCGGCGCCACTCACCGCCGTTTCTTCTTTTTATTCCGATCCTTCTTCTCCATGAACCCCGATTTCTTGGTGCTGAGCATCGGGCCGCCGGGCATCCCCAGATTGCTCAATCCGCCCGACATCACCGATTTCATAAATCGCATTTTCCCCATCATTCCCTGGCCGCCCAGGGCGCGCATCACGTCGCGGGCGCTTTCGAATTGCTTGATGAATTGACTGACCTCATGGACGGGCACCCCGGACCCGGCCGAGACCCTGCGGCGCCGACCGTGTTCCAGAATCTCCGGCTTCTTCCGCTCCTCGCGGGTCATTGAATCGTAAATCGCCCGCATGTGCGACATCTGACGCTCCACGTCGCCGTCGTTCATGTTGGCCGCTTTGCTCAGATCGCCCATGCCGGGGATCATCCCCATCACTTTGCCGATCGACCCGAGCTTTTTGATCTGCCCCATCTGCGACATGAAATCGTCGAGCGTGAACTGGCCCTTCTCCATCTTGGCCTGGAGCTTGGCGGTTTCCTCCATGTCGAAATTCTTCTGGGCTTCGGTGACCAGTCCGACGATGTCGCCCATTCCCAGGATGCGCGAGGCCATGCCCTCGGGCCGGAATTCCTCCAAGGCCTCCAGCTTCTCCCCCACGCCGAGGAATTTCACCGGCTTGCCGGTCACCATCTTGGCCGAGAGCAGCGCCCCGCCGCGCGTGTCGCTGTCCAGCTTCGTGAGGATCAGGCCGTCCAGCTCGAGCTGGTCGTTGAAGGCCTTGGCGCTGTTGACCGCGTCCTGGCCGCTCATGCTGTCCAGGACGAGATAGATCTGATGCGGCTTGAGCTGCGCGTTGATGTCGCGCAATTCGCCCATCAAATCATCGTCGATGTGGAGCCGCCCCGCGGTGTCGAGAATGACCACATCGCGCCCGGACGATTTAGCCTGCGCGATTGCCGCGCGACAGACGGAAACCGCCGCCCCGCGAGCAACCTGGCCATGCGGGGCGACCTTTGAATCATCGGTATAAACCGGGACATCGACCTGCTGGCCGATGACGCGAAGCTGCTCGACCGCCGCCGGGCGCTGCAAGTCCGCCGCCGCCAGCATCGGATGATGTCCCTTACCGATGAGGAATTTGGCCAGCTTGCCGCAGGTGGTTGTTTTTCCCGAGCCTTGCAGGCCGCACATCATGAGAACGGTTGGCCCCGGCTGTACGAAATAAATCTGTGCGTCCACCGGTCCCAGGAGATTCAGCAATTCGTCGTAGCAGATTTTGACCATCAACTCGCCGGGCTGAAGGCTTTTGATGACCTCCTGTCCGATGGCTTTCTGGATGACGTGCTCGTTGAAATCGTTGACGACTTTGAGATTGACATCGGCTTCGAGCAGCGCGGTGCGGACGTTTTTCATCGCCTCGCGGATATTTTCCTCGCTGATGCGGCCGCGGCCGGTGAGGGATCGGAACACGCCGCTGAATTTGTCGGTGAGGGTGTCGAACATCGGTTGGTTTATGATACGAGGCTGAATACGTTGTGCAAAATGCCGAGCGGCGTTATCGCCGGAGGACCCGATGAGCAGAAAACGTAAGCCATACCAGGAAATGAATGCCGACGAACTGGCGGAGGCAACAAAAAAATACGACAAGGAATTCGTGGCCGATGAGGCCCGGCCGCTTACGGCGGCCGAGCGCAAGGTCTTCGAGTCCGCGCGCCGCCGTGGGCCTGTTCGCCCCCGTATGGGCAAAAGCGCCGAAAAGATCAATATCACCATCGAGCGAGGGTTACTAAGGGAAACGGATGGTTTGGCCTCCAAGAGTGGCAAGAGCCGCTCAGAACTGATTGCCGAGAGCCTGCGGCTTCTGTTGAGACGGAGAGCGAGTTAGGTTGGATTACCATTTTCTGTCGATCACTGATAAGGAGGTCGCATAGGGGGGGGGAAACGCATTTCATTCAAGCACCCAGCACCTTGACGCCGAGCTTTTTCGCGGCCTTGCGCAGCGGATCATCCAGCGTCGCCAGCGGTAGCTGACGACGCAGGGCCAGGTCCAGGTACAGGGCGTCATAGCTCGTCAGTCGATGCGATCGGCACAGGGGCAACAGGTGAGTGAATGCTCGGCCCGGGCCTTCTTCGTCGATCTCCAGATCAAAGCCGTCCACCAGCGCGATGAATTCCGCCACTTTTGCCGGGGTGATCCGGCCTTTGCGTTCGGCCAGGGCAAGAACATTGATCAATTCCACGAACCACCATGCCGGCACGAGCGCCGCCTCGCCACCCATTCTTTGCAACAGCGCCCGAGTTGCCGGCGTGGCCTCATCGCCAAAGCACCATGCCAGGGCCACCGAGGAATCGACCACAAAGCTGGGTTTCACGGCCGTCCTTCATTGACCAGATCGCGGATTTTCAAGCCCCCGAGCCTGACGCCCTTGGACGATTCGATCCAACGTCCAATGGCTTCCCTGCGTTGTTGCGGCGGCATTTTTTTTCTGGCCGGCACGAGTCGGGCGACGGGCGTCCCGTGCTTGGTAATGGTGAACTCCTTGCCGCCTTCCACCAGTTCCAGGAGTTCGGAAAAGCGCGTCTTGGCATCATACGCGCCGACAATATTGGGATGTTGAATAGCAGCCATGCAAGTTCCCATTAAAGGATCAGACTAGACGGCGACCAGTCTAATTATCGGCTCGAGCGGCGTCAAGGGTTGGAAGAATCAAATGCAACCGCGGAGACACCGAGAAAGACGCGGAGGAATTCTGTACCGCGCCGCCTCGGCACGCGGCAATCCGCGTCCTTCAATGCTGGTGGCCCTCGCCAGGGCGGTCGGCGTCAAGCCGACCGTCGAGGCCGCGTGACCCTTTAACGCCGGACAAATGAGGGATGTCCCCAATCCGCCAGAAGGGCCGCGCCGCAACGGACGCTGTCGTCAGGCCAACTCAAACTTGCGAACCGGCGATGGCGCGCCAATAATTCAACCAACCGGCAAAACGGAAGCGAGCTTCGGAGGCGTCCGTCTCGCCAGGGATAGCCGGCCGGGTGTGCGACGAACGATCGCCGCGGGTGGCGGAAGACGAATTCCGCAAACAGCCGAATGGGGTGCAAACAATATGAAAAAGAGCGCAACGACTAAGGGCGAATCCCCTTCTCGGCTGATCGACGCGAGGATCAAGGAACTGGGCGACTGGAGGGGCAAGACGCTCTCCCATGTCCGCGCTCTCATCAAACAGGCTGACCCTGAGGTGGTCGAGGAGTGGAAGTGGAGAGGCGTTCCGGTTTGGTCTCACGATGGACTGATCTGCACCGGCGAGACGTATAAGAGCGTCGTGAAGCTGACTTTCGCCAAGGGCGCTTCGCTCAAGGACCCTTCAGGACTATTCAACTCCACCCTTGAAGGCAACGCCAGGCGCGCTATCGATTTCCATGAGGGTGATGAAATAGATGAGGATGCTAATGCCACGAAGTTAGCTCATATCTTTGTATTTGGCGTAGAGTTGTGATTTGAGTTCGGTCCGGGGTGAGGTCATATAGGGAAAATGTTTCTTCCGGCCTTTAAGCGCCCGGGGTTCGAGGCG
>JBEKHH010000020.1:0-75165 GCA_050012375.1 Tepidisphaeraceae bacterium | reverse complement strand
TGTATCGTGACGCGAAAACCCCGGAAATTTAGGCCGCCATGTCCAACGCGGTCAGCGTGGAAACCAACAGATCCACGATACGGCCGGAGAAACGAACGCATCCGCCAACGACCAGGCTCGGAGTAATTATCAATAACGTTATTGACTATAGGTCGCCGTGTTGCTGGGCAAACACTGGGCAACGGCTGCGGTATGGGCAGGTCGTGCAGTTCTGGGGCGAGGGGCTGGGGTAGAAGTTGCCGGACTGGATCGCCCCCCAGATGGCGGCCATACTCTGTTTGAGGGCGTCAATGCGCTGCGGATTGCTCTGAACGGGGATGAGTTGCACGACCGGCTTCTTCGCCTTGGTGATGATGGCAAAGTGTAGTTTAACCGCCGCGCCCAGATGCCGGGACATCCGGGCAACGGTCATGCCATAAAGGAGTAATTGTTCCCCGCTCTCCACGGCCTTCTGCTCATTCCAACGGGACCGGGAGGTTTTGAAATCGACGACGTGCAGGCACCCATCCGTCTGGGTCACCAGATCGACCTTGGCCAGCAAATCCGGCAGTTCCGGATCAAGTTGGACCCGAAGCTCCTCCTCCACGCCCAGGATGACCCCCTTGGCCACGTGACCTGGAAATGAGAATTACCCCCCTGCTTGCATTCAGCTCTCAGCCGATCTTTCGCATGATGTTGATCGCCTTTTGATCGTCCAGTTCCGCGTAGATCTCCGTTACAGATGCAGAACGGTGGCCCAGTATGACGCGAGCGATCTCAATTCCGAATTCCCTTTTTATCCTGGTCGCCGCGTTGTGACGAAGCTGGTGCGGGTGCCATCGGTTCGCTGCTCTCCAAGCGGCTAATTTTGCCCAACCGTCCGGTCCCAGCCGAGATTTCCATTCGGGCAGCGATTCCCATCGCTGGCCGCGAAACGCATTGACTTTCTGACGGGCAAGCATTTCCGGCGGTGGAAACGCCTTGGCGCATGCTCGCTCGATGGCCCGGCCATAGCTGTCGACCGTATAACAAGACTGTGGAGTTCTTTTAGGCGAATCTTGCACATTCGTTCCAGACCGGTTGCCGCATGACAGCGGCGTTTTCCGGAGTGAACTTCGGATCGCCCGATGCTCATCGGCAGCGCCTTTGGCGCTGAACAGATGCTGATCCAGTGGCCGATTACAAAGAAACTCTCGCAGGATTTCCTGTGCTTGCGGCCCGAAGTAGATTCGTTTGGCATACCCCAGGTGCGCCGTTTTATGATCCTTTGGCTCGACGGTCCATATATCCCCCGAGGTCTTCAAATCGATCCCCTGAAGACCAACGAGTTCGCCGGCGCGAGCACCGCTCAGCAGTTGAAGTTGTATGAGTGCCCAGACCTGGCGACTCACGAATGGCTTTACGGCGAGTATCTGTTCTTCGGGGGCCGGCTTAACCGGCTCAGATTCTCTGGCGTTAGTTCGGCCCCGCTGAAGCCCTCGTACCGCCAGCAGCGCGTGATCAACTTCCGCCGAAAGCAGTTCATTTTCAACCGCCCAGCGAAACACCGATTTTATCCGGGAGATCTTCTTGTTGATGTTCGTGCGGCACCGGCCGAGACCAATCATGTGTTCACATACGGCCTTAAGGGCTTTGGGACCGAATTGAAGAGAAGAACTTGTGCCATAAAGGCGGCGCACGGGCCTCAATGCTTGGCGAAAATTGTCCAGTTCGCTGGTCGGAGATCCGTCCGGGCGGCGGTAATGCATTTTGGCATGTTCCCAAAAGGCGTGGATGATGTGGCTGATCGTTGGTGCCGGTCAACTATCCTCCGGATGCTTGACGCGACGTCCTGATGTGAGCCATTCGGCGATCAGCCGATCGTATTCGGCAATGCTCGTTTGGCTTCCATGTGGACCCAGATAATGGTCGCGGCCATTGAGGGTAACAATGGCCTGGCCGGAACGCCGATGAAGACGGTAACGGGGCAATCGTCCATTGAGCTTGGGCATGTGCAACTCCCTGGCTGGGAAAAACGGTACATACCGTTTTTCTCCAGGCTCCAGAGCCGCACTGCCCGACACAGGCAGGTTCGCATCTCTTGCGATCGGCAGGGCTTACAGAAGTGGGCGATACAGGGCTCGAACCTGCGACCTCACGGGTGTGATCCGTGCGCTCTGGCCAACTGAGCTAATCGCCCCTGATTTTCTGCAATCGTATCGCTCGGTCGGCGGTTCTTCAAGCTGCATCGGCTTGCGGCGTGCCGGAGCGCTGGATATATAGCCCCTCATGCACGATCCACGCGTCGAGAAGCTTGCCAAGATGTTGATCGATTATTCCTGCGCCGTGAAAAAGGGGGAGAAGATCCTGATCGAGGCGATCGACGTGCCGCACGCGTTCAGCGCGGCGCTGATCCGCCATGCCAGGGCGGCCGGCGGACATCCGCTGGTGATGCTCAAGAGCAATGAGATCAACCGGGCGCTGATGCTCGACGGCCAGCCGGAGCAATGGCAGCTCATCGCCCGCGTTGAAAAACTCCAGATGCAAAACGTGCAGTGCTATATCGGGGCGCGCGGCAGTCCGAATGTTTCGGAACTTTCCGACGTCCCGGCGGAGAAGCAAAAACTTTACGAGTCAACGGTCTGGGAAAAGGTCCATCGCGATGTGCGAATCACCAAGACCCGATGGTGCGTTTTGCGCTGGCCGCATCCGTCGATGGCGCAAATGGCGGAGATGAGCACCGAGGCGTTCGAGGATTTTTATTTTGACGTTTGCACGCTCGACTACGCGAAGATGAGCCGGGCCATGCAGCCATTGAAGAAGGTGATGGAGAAAACCGATCGCGTGCGCCTCAAGGGTCCGGGTGAAACGGACCTCACCTTCAGCATCAAAGACATTCCGGCGATCTGCTGCGACGGGCGGGTGAATATTCCCGATGGAGAGGTTTTCACCGCGCCGGTGCGGAAGAGCGCCAGCGGCGTGATTCGCTTCAACTGCCCTACCATCTACCGCGGCACGACGCATAACGATGTCCGCCTGGTTTTCCGGGAGGGGAAGATCGTGGAAGCTTCGAGCACCGCGACCGACAAGCTCAACGAAGTTTTGGATACCGATGCCGGGGCTCGATATGTGGGGGAATTTGCCGTCGGCTTCAATCCGCATTGCGTCAAGGCGATGAAGGATATTCTTTTCGACGAAAAGATCGCCGGGAGCATTCATTTCACGCCGGGCGCGTGCTACGACGAAGCCAGCAATGGGAACAAGAGCGCGATTCACTGGGACCTGGTGATGCGGCAGACGTCGGAAGCCGGCGGCGGGGAAATGTGGTTCGACGAGAAGCTGATCCGCAAGGACGGGCGGTTTGTGGTGAAGGAACTGCGGGGGCTGAACCCGGAGAATCTGAAATAAATCGCCTCATCCGCCGCGTGGTTACACTTAGTTACGTTTTGATACACATTTCGGAGTATTATTAGTGTACGCAAACTTTGCCATGATATCGCAACGCCATTTGCTGCAAGGAGATATGACCGATCGAGAGCGCCGCTGACGCCAGGAGCGCCAATAAGATGTAACAGTTGGCTGCATTCATCCGCATTGTGCGACTACCGTGAAGGGGAAATCAAGATGGCCATTGCGGTCCATCGGGAGCTTTTTGGAGATAATGCGAGATGGCGTAATGAGGTGCGGACGATTCCAGACCTAAAAACGGCAGGGATCAAAATGGCCAACGATCGGGCCGACTTGGAGTATTGTTGTTTTCTTGCCCATTGAAATCGCGGTTCTGAGAGCGCCGGGCGGGTAGGTGTCTGCGCTGTCTGCGCGGTGTCTGCGCTCTGTTATCGCGTTTTTGCTTCGCGAATCTCGCAAATCGCGGGGGCGCGTTTCTGCGGATGCGTCAGATTTTAGACAGGAAAACCATCGGTTTTCGACCGCCGATTGAATGGGCGTCGAATGGCGTTCTCAGCCGGAGAGCCGTGCGGCCGGCGCGGCAACGAAATGCGGCCAGTTCCGACCGCGCGGCCTGGCGGGCGGAGCAGGATCGGGAACGACCCCGAGATAGGCCGCCAATTTGGGATCGCTCCGCATGAGCCAGAACATCCGACACATTCGATAGTGGACGTTGGTCTCGTGACATTTGAGCCTGCGCCCAATCTCGGCCTTGCTGAGACCTTGAAGGGTCAAACGGAAGATCGCTTTGTCCCGGCCCCGCAACCCTCTGGACGCAAGCTGGATTACCTCCGCGTTCAATGACCGACGTGAAGGGTCCGGCATTTTCGGATCGGCAAGGTGTCGCCATTGGGAGAAACCTTCTATCGCATTTTCGGCCCAGCCCAGCGCCGCCAGATACTTCGCAGGCGCTTTGGAGCGGGAACGAATGCCGTCCCTCATTTCGTCGATTGTCGGCGGGCGCTCCAGCTTGGCCTCCAAATCGCACCTCACAAAAAAGATGAACCGGGAGAGTTGAGCGCGATTCAGCTTGCCATGGCCGCGGTCGTCCAGGCTGTCCCAAATTGTGTTGAAGATTCTGTTGACGGCCGTGCGGCGGAATTCCTCCGCGTCGTAGGCGGTCGTTTTTTGGATCGCCTTCAACAGCCCCAGCATCCCATCGGCGAACGCATCGGCAAGCGAATCGATCGGCACGCGGCCGCGCCGGAAGCTAGAACCCCTCGCCGCTTTTTTAATCAACGGCAGATAATGATCGGTCAGAATCGAAAGATCGGATGGATCGCGGCGGGAAAGATACCTTTGCCAGACGGCGGCAATTTCGGGGCCGTCGATGACTTCGTGACTCATTCGCTCGCAAACGCCGGCGCAAACAAAATCGGAAAGCCGGACGGGGCGCTTGCCCGAAGCCTCCATGCCGTTTCCTCACCGAAAGAGGGATTCAGCCGGGTTGATCGCGATCGGCGGGAAGTTCCGCCGGTGGTGAACGAATCGAGCGGGATCAAGTTTACCGCGCGGATCACGAGCCGCAAGCGCGGCATGATCTATTTTTTCTGCGGTGGTTTTGACCTGGACTTTTCCCGGCGAGCATCGGCGGACTTCATCCGCTGATCGACCAGCCGGCCCATTCGCTCTTGCGTTGCTTTGATGGCGTCGCGATGGCGAAGGTAATCCTCCCTCGGACAATCGCGGAGCGTCAAAATGAGGCGTGCGATCTCCTCGTCGCGCGAAGGCGACGGCTCATTTGCCGGGAGACTTTCGACGATAGGCGCGTCCTCGGGATTCTTATAAAGCCAGCCGTTGAATAGCATTTCGCGGTCAGTCTTCAGCGCGGAGGCGAGCGTCACGTCAAATCCCTTTTGCATTCGGGTAGGCGGGCGCGTCATTTTCTTCCACTTATAAAGCACGGTGTATTCACATCCGATTGAGGCCGCCAAATCCTTTTGACGCCGATACCCCACGCGCAGACTCCGCGCCTTCACCCAATTGCCCCAATGAAGCTCGGGCACGCTCTCCCGAAGAAGCCGCTCGATCTTTTTCTCGCCAGAGCGATCAGCCATCCTTGCCCGTCTCCAATTCCGTTTCGGATTTTCTTTTACCAGATGCGGATCAACCTGTCGATTTTGGCCGTCGTGTCTGTATGTTGCTATTTGTTTGTACTTTGAAATTTCATTGTTCTTTCATTGACAGACGATTCGGGGGAGGGTATTATGCCGGTCCGTATGCCATCAGGAACGCACAGCCGCTGGGGAGAATGGATCATCGAACGTTGGGCCTTCTTAGGCTTCAAAAGAATCGCTGACCTCAGCACCGCCATCGGGTGCAGCTATGCGGCGCTCTACCAGTGGAAGCAACTGGAAACTCCGCCCGATGCGATGCAAAAAGGTTTCGACGTTGGGTTGATCGCCGCGCTTAAAACCGACCGAATGACCCTCTTTTGCAGTTACGTTTCAATCGCGCCGGCAGACGCCCCGGTGATTGAGCCTCCACGCGATGTGGATCGCCTGGGGAGCAAGAGAAGAATTTTGAAAGCGCCGGCGCGGGAGGTTGCAGTTGCGTGAACAAAGGATTTACTGATGTGTGATCAAACCGCAATCGTAGAATCTCCGGCCGGCAACGTCGGCAACCTTCGCCGGCTCAGCGAAGTGAATTGCCCGGAGTGTGGCATCGCATTCGGAGTTCCCGGTTGCATTTTGGTTGATCGGTCGCATGGATTCGGCAAACTGTTCTGCCCAGCGGGGCATCTGATCGGCCCGGAGAAAATCCGGCAGAAGCACACCCTTTTCACAATCATCGGTTCAATCTCTCCGGGCAATGGCGAAGGGGATGAGGCCGACATTTGCGCCCCTCCCTGCCCGGCGGCATCCTCCCGGATCGAGCGGGAGCGAAGCGAATCTAGCCCTGTTTTCACGGGCGAAACGGTGTGTCCATTCCATCGGGAACCATGCCCGGAAGCCTGCGGCCAGGCGACGGCGGATTCTGGTTCGGATTCCCCATCGGGCCAAAAAACAGCAAATCAGCTTCGGCTATTAGAATGCGCCCGTTGCGGCGCTATCTGTGCCTTGGATCGCGGCATGGCGAAGCAGCTTGCCGCGCGGGGCAACCTTCATTGCCCTGCCGGGCATCGGATCATCGCGAGAAACCGACATCGAGTCGAAAATAATGAACGGATCGGCTTCGAGTTGATTGGGGCCGAATCGAGCGCCCGGCGGCTACGGAGCCGCCGGGATTTTCGAAAGGAAAGAATTCTATGGAAGGAACCGTGCAAAGGATCGTGGACGAAGCGGCGCAACGCCGGCAAAAGCTGGGCGATATGATTGTGCAGCTTATGGGCGATTGGAAGCGGCAGTGCAATCCGATCAACGGCATGAAACTTTTCCTCGAATGCCAGCATTTTTTGCAGGCTGCTCGCTTCACTTCCCAAGCGGAATTCCTGGCAACAATCGATTCACTCATTTCGGCCGGCCTGATCTTCCGACACCCTAAGTCGCGGCTCGGCGGCCCTACCGAGCTTTGGTTGACCCTCACTCCTCCGGAGACTCCGGCCGCATAAAGGGACACATGCCGACTGAGCCGTTAAATCCCGATTCCCTTCCGCCGAATTTGCGGCTTGACCATCTCGACGAATTCCGCCGGACGGTCTGTGTCTCTATTCTGTTTCGCTTGGCTCCCCCCAGCAGCAAGGTTCCGTTCCTGTCGGGCGTAGAGTTATTACGGACCTGCAACCTGGCGTGCGTCGAAAACGCCTGTCTGGCTTGGGATTCTGAACATGAATTCAAACTGTTTCTGGCCTCACTCGTTGACGGCGGAGCGATAGCTGAGATTCGTGGTCGGACGACGATCGCGGAACTCGGAACGTGTTTCTTTTCGCTCCGGCCCTGGCTGGCCGCCGCCTTGAAGTTCGTGGCGCAATCTCCCCCCAAGGTCGAGACGCCGGTTAAATAATGAGCCTCGCACTTTCCAGCTTCGCCCCGCAGAGCCAAGCGGCTGAATGGTTGCCGCTGGCCGCGGCGGCGGAGACTGACGGCAGAAGCGCGGACCATTTGAGCCGGCTGTGCAAGGAAAAATTCTGCCCCGAGGGACGCGCTGAGTTGCGCCTATGTGCCGGCGGGCCACCCAAATGGTTCATCCATCGAAGCTGCCTCACCCCGGTCCAGGGCGAGCCGATCGCGCCCGCGAACAAAACGCCCGACATCAGCAAACTCAGCGAAAACCAACGGGTCATGCTGGGGCTGAGGATGCAATGCGTTGCCAGATACCGCCGCATTCACCACGATAAATCGCTGCGCAATTATTCGAAGGCCCAATGGGCCGCGGCGGTTGTGGCGTGGGCGCGGGAATCGTTCGCCGATTTCAGCATCGCCGTGCGCACGCTCCGGCGTTGGGATCAAAAGTTCCCGGTCGAATCCGATCTAGCGAAGCTCAGCGAATCCGATTTGGCGAAGCTCATCGACCGGCGTGGGGGCGACCGCCGAAGCCAGGGCGACCCGGCGGCATGGCAGGCGTTTCGCAGTTTGTACTGCGATCCGCGGCAACCGACCATCGCGCACGTTTACAAGCTCGTGCGCGGACTTGCGAAGGAAAACGACTGGGCATGGCCGAAGCGATGCCCCCGCCAAAGAGAAGTCGATTCACATATCCCGCCGGACGTTCAATTGTTCAACCGCGATCATGCCCGCTGGGCCAAGACGCAATCGCCGTATATTCGACAGCACAGCGAAGCATGGGGAGCCGGCGAGAGATACGTCACCGACCACAAAAATCTGGACCTCTTTTGCAGATACAAAGGCCGCGTGATTCGGCCATGGCTGACAACCTTCATGGATTGGCGGACGCGGAAGATCACGGGCTTTGCCCTCTCGGAAAATCCCTGCACGGACACGATCATCAGCGCCTTGCGGATGGCGATTAAAGACCCGAGCAACAAGGGCGGCCCGCGCGAAATTCTTTGCGACAACGGTAGGGACTACCGAAGCGAGGCGATGACCGGCCAGACAAACGCCCAGCGCCTGGCGGCGAAGTCGCGCGGCATTGACGACAAACAAATCGCCGGGAAGTACGGGCTTCTAGGCATCGTCCTTCATTTGGCCAACAAGCGATCGCCGAACTCCAAATCACGCCAGGAGCGGTTCTTCGGCAGGTTCGGCGAATTCTCCCGGCACTTTGCAACCTACACCGGCTATAGCTCGGAAACCAAACCGGAGGGCCTGAACAAGATTCTTGCCGATGGCCGTGCGATCCCCTCATTTGATGAAGTGGCGCGGCGATTGGGCGATTTCATCCGGGCCTACAACAGCGCCGAACACGGCATCGAAGATTTGGCGGAGCATGGAGTGAAGCTCAGCCCGTCCGAAGCCTACTCCCGTTGGGCCGGCACGGTGACACGCAACCTTGATGAGAATGCAATCGACGTGATTCTGCGCGGTCCTCATCCTCGGGCATCTCGACCTGGACACGGGCGGATTCACTCAGAGCATCCTCGGTGCTGAGGGAATCTCCAAGGTCTTCGGCGAGACCATCGCCACCTTCATCTCTAATCCCTTGCTGGGGGCGGCCGATGCCGCGGAGAAGGCGGGCAAGGCGATCGTCTCCGCACTGACCCAAAGTTTCACAGACACCGCCAAGGATGCGATGGACCTGGCGCTGATGAGCGAGAAGCTCGGGACGAACATCGAATGGCTGAGCAAGTGGACGGCGGCCGCCAGCACGGTAAACGTATCTGCCGAGCAGCTCGCGATGGGCCTGAAGCTATTTCAACGCAACGCGGCGGAGGCCGTCGATGGATCGAAGCCGGCGCGAGAGGCTTTTGCAAAACTCGGCATTTCAACCCGGTATCTGAAAGACCACCTTGGCGACGTGGCGGGGCTTTTCACCACGGTAAAAGAGCGGCTAGACAACCTTCCCGATTCCGCCCACAACATCGAGGACGCCTGGAAGGTAATGGGCCGGGGGAGCAACGAGCTTGCCCCGCTGCTGAAGCTCACGGGCGACGAACTCAAACACCTGTTCGATATTCAAAAGCAGCTTGGGGATGTCACGACCGAACAGGAGGGCAAGGCCGGACTCGCATGGAAGCGGCTGACCACTGAGTTCGATGAGATGATGGCCGGGATCGAGAAGGCCGCCTCGAAGCCCGTGTTGGAGTTCCTTGCGAGCCACATAGACGAGATCGAAAAGGATATGGTCAAGGTCTCGCAGACGGTTCAATCCGTGGTGAACGAAATCTGGACCAAGCTCGAAGGCCCGGAGGGCAAGGCATTTTTCGGCGAGACGAAGGAATTCACCGCAAAAATGATCGCCGAGCTTCCGGTTCTGGGGGCGGAGGCAAGTAAGCTCATATCGCAAATGGTTGCCGATCTTCCGGCGGCAGCAGCGGACCTCAAATCGATGTGGGATAACGCCAAGGGATTCGTGGATGAGATCACCAAACTGATGGGCCTTCTTCCCCAACTCCAAAAGCACCCGAGCCAAGAATTCCATGGAAGCCAGACGCCTTGGCTGGACAGCGCACTTGCGCAGCGTATGGAGGAGAATGACGCCTCTAAACCTCCGCCGCCGCCCAAGCGAAGGCCGACGCCTGGCCCTGATGGCGTCGATTGGAATGCCGATTTCGATACGCGACAAAAGGAAATCGACGCCCAATGGCGCAACCAAGGGACGGTCAACAACACAATCGTCATTCATCTTCCGCCCAACGCCAGTCCAGACGATGTGGGCCGGGCCGCTAGACGAGAGGTGGAAAAAGCACAGGCGAACGCCAACGCCGCGGCCTCGATGGGCGGCCACTGAGCAGTGACGAAATTCTCCCGCCGATCGGCGGGCGGCGGCCGGGACGGAACCTGGCGACACGAAAGGAACCGGACAATGTTTGATCTTTTGAAATCGCTCAAGCAAGACGAAGCGGCGGCGCGGCGACGTGCCGTTGATCGCTATCGCGATTTGCTTCTACGCGGCGACTCGGCATCGGAGGCTGATCGCGCCGAAATTCAATCGCTGATGGCCGAACTGGGCAAAACGACTGCCGATGTGGAAGCCGATCTTCTGGCGCTCGACAGCCGGCAGAAACTCAAATCGCTGGTGGACGCCGAACCGCAGCGAGAGACGGCGTCCCGCGAGGCGCGCGCCGCCCATGCGGAATTCGCGGCTCAAGTCGAGGCGCACGTCAAGAGCCTTCGCGCCAAGCTGGAGGCGAAGCTCCTGAGCATGAATGAGCAGGAACGGCTTTACCATGCAGCGCGCCGGGCGATTCCGATGCTGACAAACCTGGAGCGCGCGAATTGGGAGCTTTTCGGATTGGCGAAACCGGAGACTGGCCCGCGTCCTTTTGGCCCCGGCAATCCCTACGTTCCCCCGACCACGGCCGGCGGGACGTAATGACGCGATGGCCTAAGTGGTTTTAAGGGGCGCGAACCGATTGACCCCGAACACGGCCGCAGGGCCGGGAGACAAGATGGCAGAGCCAAGGATGAACATGCAGGACATTGAAGCAATGGTCTCGCGGCGCGTGGCTGGCATAAACGCGGCGGCGGCACGGGCGACCTACGTCGGAACGAAGATGAGCGACTTGCCCAAGGCTTATCAGTTGGCCATGCCGGTAACGGCGGATCAGGATGCCCTCGCCGCCGCTGAATATAGCTTACGGAGACAATACATGGAGGACATGAAGGTGCATGCGCCGGCTCACGCGAAGATTCTCGGCTGGACGCCGCCGGCCGGATCGCCGCACGCGGAGAATGCCGCTGCTCCTCCTGCTTCGGCTTCGCCGGTGGACATCGCCAATATGCCGATCGAACAAGTCGCACTTCTTGCGCTGAAGCGATCCCGACCGGCGCGCGGCGGGTAGCTTTGACGTTCGATGCCCTGGAATTCATTGACGGCCGCCAGGCCGGGAGCAAAAATGCCATTACCATCCGATCCGAGATGTGTTCGCGCCTTGACGGAAGCCGGGACGATCGCGAAGCGGATGGCCCGCGATTCGATCCGCGATACGCGACCATCGCGCAGTCTGATTCCCAATCCGCCAGCGCTCGATTTGAACTCGCTGGACATCGGGCAGGTTGCACTTTTGGCGCTGGGGCGAAGCCGCCCCGCGCAGCGGAGATTCTGAACGATCGCTTCCACCGGCTCCGCTCTGAACAGCGCTGAGGACGATTGACGAATTGATGCCCATGAAGTCGGAAACCCAAAGCCCTCGGTTGATCCTTCCGCCTGAGCCGATGCCCGATCGGCAGCGTGGCTTTGTCGATCATCTGAGCCTCGCGAATCGAACCGAGCTATTAGACAGACAATGGCTTGTCCTGCATTGGGGCGAAGCGATACGCGAGGGGCGGCGGCGAAGGCGGTCTGAGGTGCAAGTCACCGCTGGCATCGTGCTGGTGGCTCGGCAGAGGGGTTACAAAATCTGCCGTAGCACATTGTTTCGCTGGCGGCGAGCCTTTCGGGCTGATGGGCTTTTCGGGCTGATGGATAATCGCTGGTTTCACAAGCATCCTTCAGCATGCTGGCCGTTCATCCTGGCTCTGTCGCACATCTATTCGAGGGGAACTGGCCGGGGGAAATCCGTCAAATTCTGCCACGCTGAGACGGTCAAGCTGGCTGATGATTACGATTGGCCGCGGTGCAAGCTGGATGAGTCCGAGCGATGGATTCGGGAACATTTAAGGCCATCCGAAGCGGCTCTTTTGGGGGATGATTTGGGGAATGGTTCGACGCCGATTTAAGCGGCGTTCGATCGGCAATCGAATAGGCAAAAAATGCCGGCCAAAACGTGCCGGCTTCTCTGCTGCGCATTGGCGCTTGGCCAACTGCGCGCCCACTTGGCCATTTTGATCCGCGCACTACGACTACGTACGATGTCATTATATGACAATTCAGAGCTGTCCCGTTTTTCATCTCCCGTTTTTCATCTCCGTTTTCATCTCCATTCCTGAAAATCCTGGACGCCGAGCGGAAGTCCGATGAGCACTTCGTGCTGATCATGGACCAGGCCGGGTGGCACAAAAGCCGGGAGTTGAAGCTGCCGAGAGGGATCACGACGTTGCTGCTGCCGCCCTACTCGCCGGAGCTCAATCCGGTAGAAAATCTCTGGCATTACTTGCGGAGCCACTACTTGAGCAATCGCACGTACGAGGACTACGACGCACTGATGGCGGCGGGAACGCAAGCTCATCGCAAACTCACGCCGGAGGTTGTTCGAACCGTCTGCGCCTGCTCGTACACCGAGCGCGCGAATCAGGCATGATCCGTATCATTGCATCATTGCGACACAGCAAAAAGAAAAACAGCCGGCGCATCGCGACAGAATGAACGGGGATCAAATTACGGCCTGTGCGGGCAAGATGGCTGTCTTAACCGCAACGCCTTTAGTATTATCGGGCCCATGTAGGGATTATGGGGTATTTGACCGACTCGGACAGTGCCTGCCATCGCTTAAGGAAAAAGATGGCGGTCAATATCGCGGATGAAAAAAGATGCGGTAGGTGCATCGCTCACGATATGACCGCGGCGGCGTGAGGGACGGCGGCGTAGAACTGCGGCGCCGCAGAGCAATGCGAGGGAGGCCGAGGTTGGCTCGGGGACGGCGACCAACTGGAAGCTCGCGCCGCTTCCGTTTTCCACGTAGAGAAGAAAGTTATCGGGAAGGACGCTACCGTCCTGAAGACTGCCGTTGAGTTGATATTCGCTGAACGTGCCGCCGTTGTCGGGGTCGAGCAGGGATGCGGTGAGATTCATGCCGTCAATTTCAAGGGAGGCGTTGTCATTGAGATAGATGCTCAGCGGCGTGGAGATGTCGTCTGCGAACTTGGCAGAGAGTGCGTATTGGTTGCTCGGCGTAGTGACAACGGGAATGCCTTCCACGAGAACCTTGGCGTTGTCGAAAAGCGTAATCCTTCCAAGAATGGATCTAAGTCCCTGGAGGCTCTCGATATCAATCGTGCTGTTGCCCGATCCGGTTATGCCTTGTGAGACAAGTCCGCCGGTGATGGTGGTGGTCGAGCTGTTTAAAGTGGACAGGCTCGCGATGGTGCCGCCGGCAAGGATGAAGTTGGAGGAGTTGGCGACGGAAACTGCGTTGATCTGGCCGCTGGAGACAATCGCGGTGGAGTGCGTGGATAAGGTGAGACTTGCGGCGTTTCCAGCGGACATAAAGAACTGAGCGCTATCATTCACTGTTATGTAACCAGTGACGCCGCCGTTGAGGTGGGCCGAAGCGGTGTTATCAATTTCCAAGGTTCCAATTTGCCCCCCATTACATGCAAAGGAAGCCTGGTCGGCAACGGTGACACCGCCGCCATTTGCACCGAATGCACTGCCGCCAACAAAGCCGCCGTCCATCGTCACCATGCTGGAGTCGAAAATGTTCAATGATTTTTCGAGCGTGGCATTCCCGATGTGAAGCGAAGCGCCCTGAGACACATTCACATTTTCGACGATGTCGCATCCCCCGGACATGTCGACAAAGCTGCCTGTCTCGGCGACGCTCACAGAGCCGAGAAGAGATGCTCCACTGCCGATATTCAGGATGCCGCCGCCATGCACGGTGACATTGCCGGTAATAATGCCACCGTTCAAATACGAGATCCCTTCAGCGCCGCTGACGCCGACGTTACGGGCGATTCCGCTGGTCCCGCCTTCGAAATCGATTGATCCTCCGTCGGCCGCGAGATCGCCGTTAATATAGGTCATTTGAACAACGATGTTTCCGCCGTTACTGGAGGAAACATCCCCGGTGACCGCGGCGCCGCCACTGATAGTGATAGCGCCGCCTGTACTTACTAAGCCATCGAATATTGTGCCTCCGGAGATGTTAACTACGCCGTTATCTGTAGCGGCCACGCCATTGTCCACTTTCCCACCGCTCATTGTGATGTGCGAGGAGTCCCAGGCCACGAGCTGACCAACTTCCCCATTGCTCATGACGGCGGTGGATTGATCAAACGTCTGCAGGGCGCCACCCAGCAGTCCACCATTCACATTGACATTGCTTGAGCTGTTGGCGTTTAAATTGCCGTTCATGCTTCCGCTGTTGATATTCACGGTGCTGTTGTCGAATAGATCCGTCTCTCCGATGGTCTGGCCGCCATTCAAGTTCAGCGTGCTTCCCGTGTAGACGTTGGTGAGGGCGGTATATCCGCCGCCTGCGACGACATTCATGATTGAACCGACTGGGGTTGTATAAGGAAACGGCAGCGAATTGGGGTCACCAAAATTACTCTCAAACCCGAGGAGTACGAAGTTGTAGCTGGAAGAGAGAACAAAATCGAGCGTGTTGGTAGTGCTGAGAATCGGACCCGTATAAAAATCTGCCGGCGAATAAAAAGTGTAGGCGTCGGCCCGCCCCGGAACAAAGATGCAAATCGCGATAGCTGACACAAGAAAATTCTGCCATAGTTTCATAGTTCGCTCCTCGTTGGTCCGTCGGGAAAAGTCGCGCCAAAACCGCAAATTGCGATTAAACCGGGATATGCAATATGCACCTCTGCCGGGGAACCTCGTCGGCCATTTTGCAATAAGACTCGATTTCTCAAATCGTGGAGAAGAAACGGCGAGAAATAAATTTCGGGCCTGATCCGCTACACCATCGCCTGGCGCACCAAATTCGACGCGATCAGATATAGATTGTTGAACCACGAATTAAAACAAAATTGCCTTGATTTTTCGGCGATTTGCCAGAAATTTTGTCGGACAAAATGCGACCGTCGACCAATTCATTGCGACAAACAAAAGAGACTCCACCGGCGCATCGCAGGGAAACGAACGGGAATCAATCTCGGTCTCTCCAGCCAACATGGTTATCTTGACCTCAACGCATTTTGTCCCTTCGCGGCCAGTTGGGATAATGGGTTATTTGACGGACTCCGACAGTTGCTGCGATCGTTTAACAACGACGGATGTGGTTCACGTCGCCCGCACATCTATCCTCGCCCGAGGACAATGGGCGGAGTGTAGTTTACCGGCCGGTTAGAGTCGTAGGGCGTGCCGGCAAACCAGAATAAGACGAACGCCAAAGCTGAAACCAAAACGAACGTCGCTAGTTTTTTGAATTGCGAAAGTCTGGCCATGTTCAAGGAAAAAAGCTTCAATCAACCTCCGCGTCTTCACCAACGCCACTCGATTTGATGGGGCGACGGCGAATTCTACTGCAATTCAAACCAAAAAACGAAATGCGAGCGATGGGCCTGTCGGGGAAATAAATCGGGACAGATCCGAAGTTCGGCATTCCTCACCGCCGCTCCTTTCGAGAACCGGCGTCACCGGCAGAGCAACTCGGTCTCAGCGCGATGTTGATCGACGAGGTCCAACATTCAATAGCCCGCATTATACCCGGCCATCGAGAAGATGTGCGGCTTTTACAGGTGATGCCTCGGGCCTCTACAATTCGGCTCGATGACCCCCCTGCCGATTGACGCCCATCTGCCGGAGATTGTTCGGCGACTTGGCGAGGCCAAGTCGCTGGTGATCGTCGCCGAGCCGGGGGCGGGGAAGACGACGCGGGTGCCGCCGGCGATTTTGCGCGGGGGAATTCTGCCGAGGGAGCATCCGAATCTGGTGATGCTTCAGCCACGGCGGGTGGCGGCGCGGGCGGCGGCTCAGCGGATTGCCGAGGAAAACGGTTGGGAAGTCGGCGGGGAAGTCGGGTATCAAATCCGGTTTGAAAAACGGATCGGCAAAAATACTCGCCTGCGCGTGCTGACCGAGGGGGTGCTGACGCGGCAGATGCTCGACGATCCGTTTCTGGAGGGCGTCGGGGCGGTTGTGCTCGACGAATTCCATGAGCGATCGCTGCACGTCGATCTGGCCATCGCCATGCTGCGGGAAATGCAGCAGACGGTTCGGCCGGATTTGCTGCTGATCGTGATGTCGGCGACTTTGGAGGCGGAGACGGCTGCGCGATTTTTGGGGGGATGTCCGGTGGTGCGCGTGCCGGGGCGGACGTTTGCGGTGGAGATTGAATACCGGGCGCATGGGGAAGCGGCGCTGGCGGAGCGCGTGGCGGCGGCGGTGGAGGAGGTGACCGGGCGCGCGAATTCACGCGGAGATGTGCTGGTGTTTTTGCCGGGGGCGCAGGAAATCCGGCGCGTTGGGCGGCTTCTGGAGCCGGTGGGCGAGCGAAGTGACCTGGCGATTCTTCCGCTGCATGGAAGTCTGCCGCCTGAGCAACAGACGCTGGCGCTCAGGCCGAGCGGGCGGCGCAAGGTCATTCTTTCAACCAATATCGCCGAGACTTCGCTGACGATTGAAGGCGTGCGATGGGTGATCGACAGCGGACTGGCGCGTGTGCCGGCGTTTGATCCGCGGCGCGGATTGGATCGGCTGGAGCTGAAGCGGATCAGCAAGGCGTCGGCGACGCAGCGCGCAGGGCGGGCTGGGCGCACGGGGGCGGGGACGTGCGTGCGATTGTGGTCTGCGAAAGAGCAGGCGGAGCTGGATGAATTTGAATTGCCGGAGATCATGCGCGTGGACCTTGCGGGCGCGGTGCTGGATTTGCACGCGTGGGGGAAGGCGGATGCGGCAGCGTTTGCGTGGTTCGAGCGTCCGCCGGTGGCGGCGCTGGAATCGGCGCAGCGATTGCTGGAGATGCTCGGGGCGCTGGACGAAGGGGGCGTGACGCCGATGGGGAAGCGGTTGATCTCGCTGCCGCTGCATCCGCGGATCGGACGGCTGCTGTGCGCCGCGGCGGAGGCGGGCTGCACGGAGGAAGGTGCGACGCTGGCGGCGTTGCTGTGCGAGAGAGATATTCGGCGGCCGGATTTCAATCAGCCGATGCATTCTCGCGGGCCGGCGACGCAGGGGGACAGCGATCTGCTGGTTCGGATACAGGATTTGGCCGAGGCCCAGCGGCATCATTTTGCGGCGCATCTGGGCGAGGGCGGGATCGATGCGATCGCGGCTCGGCAGGTTGCGCAGGTGCGGGATGAATTGCGGTGGATCGGAAGGCGATTGGGGCGCCGGGAGGTTGCCCCCGGTGAATCACCGGGGGCTAAATGGGGAGAGGGAGTGCAACGGCGGAGGAGCGGTTCACCGGGGTCGGATGAGACGCTGCTGAAGCTGTTGCTTTGGGCGTATCCGGACCGGGTTTGCCGGCGGCGGGCTGGGGACCGGGCGGCAGGAGTGATGACGGGCGGGGGCGGCGTGCGACTGGATGCGGAATCGGTCGTGCGGCAATCGGAATTATTCCTGGCGCTTGATGCGCGGGACGATCCGCGGTCCGGGGCGCGCGAAGCGCTGGTGCGCATCGCCAGCGCGATTCGCGCGGAGTGGCTTTGGGAAATGTTTCCACAATCGATTTCGCGGCAGCGCACGACGGTGTTTGATGAGCGGCGCGGGCGGGTGGTGGGTCGCGGCGTGGTGCGGTATCGCGATCTGATTCTTTCCGAAGAAAGCGATGCGCCGGTCGATGGTTCGGATGAAACGCTGGCGGCGGCGCTGCGGCCGCGGGCGGCGGAGTTTTTCGGGAAGGATCAGCGGGCAGGGAATTTCCTGGCCCGGGTGGGGCTGCTGCGAAAATGGATGCCGGAGCATCCGTGGCCGGCTTTTGATGAGAATGAATTGGGCGATGTGCTGGCGGAATTGTGCGCCGGGAAAAAGAGCGTGGAGGAAATCGAGCGTTTGCCGCTGGCGGATGCGCTGGAGGCGCGGCTGGGGTTTGCGATGGCTCGTGTGCTGCGGGAGCAGGCGCCGGAGACGATTGAAGTGCCGAGCGGGAGCCGGATTCGGCTGGAATATGGGGCGAATCAGCCGCCGGTGCTGAAGGTTCGGCTTCAGGAGGTTTTTTCCTGGGGTCAGACGCCGCGGATCGCCGCGGGGCGCGTGGCGGTGGTGCTGCATCTGCTGGGGCCGAATTACCAGCCGGTGCAGATTACGGGCGATTTGCGAAGTTTTTGGGCGACGGCTTATTTTCAGGTTCGCAAGGATTTGCGCGTGCGTTATCCGAAGCATTCCTGGCCGGACGATCCGCTGAGGGCGAGGCCGCAGGCGAAGGGGGGAAGACAACGGAAATAAGAGAACCGCGAAGACGCGAAGGGCGCGAAGACAGACGCGAAGAAATTCTTGGGCTGATTTTTTTGGGATTTCTTCGCGCGTTCTTCGCGCCCTTCGCGTCTTCGCGGTTGCATTTGGAATTTAACTCGCACACCATTGCCGCCACATCTGGCGATAGGCTGCTTCCATATCGCGCGCGAATCTGCGGTGGTCCATCAGCGGTGATTGCTGCATTCGCCGGCGAAGAGTGGAGCGGAGATCGGCTCGTCGCGGGTGATCGGCGGCGAGCGATTGAGCGATATTTACGAATTGCTCGGGATCGCGGGCCGTCAGTTCAGCGAGGTCGAGGTTCATCAGGATGCTGGTTCCGGCGCGACCGGCGGCGGTTTTGCCGGCGAGGGTCACGACCGGCACGCCCATCCAGAGCGCGTCGCATGTGGTGGTGATCCCGTTGTAGGGGAGCGGATCGAGACAAATGTCGATTCTGTCGTAGAGGCGGAGATAGTCCGGGCGGCCACAGCGAGCCACAAACTCCAGCCGATCGGGAGCGATATTTAACGATCGAAAGAGGTCGAGGATTCTTTGGCGATGATTCTCGCCGATCACCTGCACCAGCAATTGGGAGTCGGGCACGGCTTGGATGACCCGGGCCCACAGGCGCAAGAGCGGCTCGTTGAGTTTGCAGGGATTATTGAGCGATCCGAACCGAACAGGTCCCGGGGTCCGCGCGGGGCTGGGCGGAATGTCGGTGAGCGGATCATAGCAGCACCAGGATTTGGGCAAGCGGATCGATTGCTCGCGATAACACGAATCGTCCCCATCGGGCGGATCGATCCACGCATCGGTGATGCGGAAATCCATGGCGTCCAAGCCGGTGCCGCCGGGATAAGCGAGCCACGCCACCTGGACCGGAGCGGGTTTTCGGGCAAATACCAGGGCGCGGTTGCGAGCCATGTGCATGGTCAGATCGATGAGGATGTCGATGCGATCGCGGTGGATTTGGTCGGCGAGTTCGGCATCGGTGAGTCCGACGCCATTATGCCAACCATCGGCGCAGCGGCGCAAGCGCTCGGTGACAGCATCCGGTCGAACGACATCTGAATAGCAGTGGATCTCGAAGTGCGCGTGCTCGTGGGATTCCAGAAGCGGGACAACGAAGAAAGATTCCGCGTGGGCGTAAAAGTCGGGGGACACGTAACCGAGGCGAAGTTTGCGATCCGGCGAGCGATCTCGCTCGTGGGGACCAGCGAGATGTTTCACGGACCGGGCGTGCAGATCGTTCCAGCGGCGTTGCTCGTCGAGAAGGGCTCGCGCATCGCAATCGGGAAGAAATTCCATGGTGTAAACTTTGTTGCTGTGAAAGGCCGGCTCGTTGGGCTTCAGGGCCAAGGCGCGGTCGAAAGAGGCGATTGCCTCGGCGACGGAACCGTCATCCTTCAGTGCGTTGCCGAGGGAATTGTGGGCGTTGATCATGTCCGGGGACAATTCGAGGGTTCGGCGAGCGGCTGCGATGGCTTCGGCGACGCGCGAGGCGTCGAGAAAAATGGTGGCGAGGTTCAGATGGGCCACGGCTAGGTCGGGCGAAATGGCCAGGGCGCGGTAAGCGGCAGCGGCGGCCTCTTCGAGGCGGCCTTGATCCCGAAGCACCTTGGCGCGATTGCTCCAGGCACGGGCGTAATCCGGTTGCAAAGCGATGGCTTTGTCGAGCGCGGCAATCGCCTCATCAAATCGACCGCGACGGAGCAGGCCCAGACCTAGATTGTTATGAAGTTCCGGTATGTCGGGCCTGAGCGCGATCGCCCTTTGGAACTCCGCGATGGCTTCATCGAACTGGTCCAGGTCGCAGAGGATGTTGCCGAGAACGCCGATGGCCTCAACATAATTCGGCTGAATCGCCAATGCTTTTTTGCAGCAGTTCAATGCTTCAGACAACTGGCCGCCGACTTGCAGGGCGCTGGCGAGGTTGGACCAGGCACCGGGTAATTCGGGGCCAAGCTCGACGGCGCGTCGATAGGCTGCGATCGCTTCATCGACGCGGCGAGCGGTGAGCAGGACGCTGCCGAGGTCGTTGTACGCCTGGGGATTGTTGGGCTGAAGGGCGGCGGCCTGTTGGTGGGCGACGATCGCCTCGTCCGGCCTTTTTGCGGCGACGAGGATGCGAGCCAGATTGGAGTGATACATGGCGCCGGCGGGATAGAGTGCGATCGCCCGGCGGATCAAATCGATTGCCGGCTGGTGCTGCCCGCGCTGGAAGAGGAGAACGCCCAGGAGGTGAAGCGCATCGGGACAGTTGGGGTCCTGCGCCAAGAGCTGGCGATAGACGCGTTGGGCCTCGTCGAGACGGCCGGCCTTTTGGAACTGGGTTCCGGCGGCGAGCGCTTGCTGGAGAGTCACGATGGGCATGGGCGTGGTTGCATTCTAAAGCAGGGGCGAAAGCAGCGACACCGCGCGGTCGGTGAGTTCGCTGGCGATCGGCCGGCGCTGCCAATCGGCTAAATTCAATTGGGTGGACTGCGAAAGGTATTGGTTCTGAATGGCCCGGAGGCGCTGGGTGATGGCTTTGCCGTATAACAGGACGCTGAGTTCGAAATTCAGGGTGAAGCTGCGGACATCGATGTTGGCGGAGCCAAAGAGGGCAAAGGCATCGTCCACGGTAGTCGTCTTGGCGTGAAGCAGTGCGGGCCGATAGAGATGGATCTCCACGCCGGAACGGAGGAGCGAGAGGTAATGCGCTCTGCCGGCGGCGGCGGCGAAGAAGTGATCGGCGGTTTGGGGAACGATGAGTTTCACGGCGACGCCGCGATCGGCGGCCATCATCAGGGACAGGAGCGTGGTTTCGTCGGGAACGAAATAGGGAGTGGTGAGGATCAACTCGCGGCGGGAGCTTTGGATGGCGGCCAGAAGCAGGCGGCGGTAGGTTTCATTGGGCTCGGTGGGTCCGGTGGGGACGACCTGGGCGAGCACGTCATCGGCTGGTCCATTCGGGGATTGGACGCGGGCGGGATCGGGATAGGGGATTTCGATTTCCCGGTTGGTTTCGAAGGCCCAGTCCTCGGCAAAGATGGAGGCCAACTCGCCGACGATGGGTCCGGCGAATCGAGCGGAGAGGTCGATCCAGGGATTGCCGCGACGGCCGCCGTAGTCGGGGTTGATGAGATTGTGACTTCCGGCGAAGGCGATGCGGCCGTCGATGATGGCGAGCTTGCGATGATTGCGCAGGTCCATCCGAGCCATGCGTCGGCGCAGGGGCGCCACGGGCAGAGCTGGAACGACTTCGACGCCGGCGGCGATTAACTTTGGCCCCAAGCCGTTCCTGTGGAAGAACCCGCGTGACGCCAGAGCGTCGGCGAGCACTCGGCAGTGAACGCCGCGGCGAGCCGCCTGGATCAGGGCGTCCCCGACCTCGCCGGCCATAGGATCGGAGGCGAAGATGTAGTAGAGCAGGTGCACGTGCTGCTGAGCGATGGCGATGTCCGCAATGAGGTACTGAAGGAACTGTGCGGCATCGGGGAGGAAATCGAGTTGATTGCCGGCGAGCACGGGCAGATCGCTGATTTTCTCGGCCTGGAGCACCATGGGCTGATAGGACGGCTCGGAATCGGGACGGGTCTGATGGGGCAGGCGGCCGGGATGACGGGCGGGATCGCGGAAGCGGGCGGTGATCTGGCGATAGCGTTCGATGCGGTGCGGACCCAGGCGGCTTTCGCCGACGAGCAAGTAAAGGAGCAACCCGATGTACGGGTGTAGAAAGACAATGCCGAGCCATGCCACCGAAGCGCCAGGCGCGAATTGCCGTCGGAGGACCACGGTTACCATCATCACGCGGATTCCCCAGCCGATCAGGGCGTAGACGAGGTAAAAGGCGAACCATGCCATCGTGTGGAATGATGAGGTTACCCGGTGCGGGGGCGGTGGCAAGGTTTGTTGCGGGGAAGAAATTGAACCGCGAAGACGCGGGCCTGTGCTCGGCAAAAGGGATGCGTTTCCTGTAGAATGGTATTAGCGCCCCTATGATTGCTCGGACCGCCCGAACATTGCTTGCCGTCGCTGCCGTGGCCATTGTCTTGTGGTCCTTTTTTGACGTGGGCCGGCGCGTGGTGGCGCGGCATCGAGACGACCGGCCGATCACGCTGACGGTGTTGCATTGGGGGGCGCCGTCGGAAGACAAGATCGTTGCGGACATCGTGGCCGCTTTTGAGCGCGCCCATCCCAACGTGCGGATCATCCGCATGAACCCCGGGGATCCGGATACGACGCGGAACAAGCTGAAGACGATGCTGGCGGCGGGGCAGCCGCCGGACGTGTTTTATCTGCCGCCGGATATGTTGCCGGAATTCGCCACCCTCAAGATTGTCCGGCCGCTCGACGGGTTCGTCGCCAAGGAGAACAAGGCGTGGATGGACGACTTCGTTCCGGTGGTGCTCAACGCGTTCCGGTTCGACACGTCCACGGGTGCGGCGGGACATGGGCCGCTCTTTGCGCTGCCGAAGGATTTCACGACCACTGGTTTTTATATCAACATCAACCTGTTCGAAGCGGCCGGCGTGGACTGGCGCGACATTCAGAAACATGGGTGGACCTGGGATCGCTTTGCGGTGGAGATGAAGAAGATCAATGCGCTGCGCGATCGGGCGGATTACAAGGGGCGGGAGATTTACGGCACGTATCTCTGGATCTGGGGCGATACGCTGCGGGATATTCTCTGGACGTTCGGGGGGGAATTCTTCCATACCGACGCCAAGGGCAATCCGCTGTTTCGCCAAGTGGCGCTGGACACGCCCGAGGCGCAAGCGGGCATGAAGTTCATCTGCAAAATGCGGTTGAAGGACCAGACCAGTTACAACCCGACGGGGATGGCCAAGGACGGCTCGCAGGAGTTCATGAACGGGAATATCGGGTGCACCGGTCCGGTGGGGACGTGGCTGGCGCCGACATACAAGACGATCACGGATTTCAAGTGGGATGTGGTTCCGGCGCCATACGAGACGACTCCGGCGTCGGTGGTCTTCCTGACCGGCTGGTCTATGAGCAGCCAGTGCCATGAGCCGGACGCGGCGTACGAGCTGATTCACTTCCTGTGCGGCGAGGAGGGGCAGTTGCTGGCGGCGAAGATGAATTTGGCGATGCCGTCGCGGCAGAGCGCGATTCCGACGTTTCTCAACCCCCCGCCGCCGGACGACCCGCACGAAACGCCGATCCCACCCTACGACCGGCAGGTGTTCATCGACGCGATCGCGCACGCTCGCATTCAGCAGTTGCCGGCGCAGAGCGAGTGGGACCACATCCTCAGCGATTGCGACGGGCTGGCGATCCAACTCGGGCTGGCAAGCACGGAGACGGCGGCCAAGGAGGTGCAACGGCGTTGGCTGGACGAGCTGGACTCGCCGACGCGCAGCGATGCGCGTGGATTGATGCCCTGGGGGCGAATCGTTTCAATCGCGGCCGCGGCGCTGGCGACGGCGGCGTTCGGATTATGGCTGAAAGCGCGGCGAGAGAAGCTGGGATCGCTGGACCTTGCACAGGAGCGGGCCGGCTGGATGTTCATCATGCCGTGGGTGGCGGGTTTTTTGGCGCTGACGCTGGGGCCGATGGTCCTGTCGTTCCTGCTGGCATTCACGCGTTGGACGGGCCTGACGCCGCTGAGCGGGGCGATGTTTGTCGGCGGGGCAAACTTCACGGAACTCTTCACGCATGATGCGACGTTTCCCATTTCACTGAAGGTGACATTTTATTTTGTGCTGGTGGCGGTGCCGGCGACACAGATCGCGGGCCTGGCGGTGGCGCTGCTGATGAATACGCGGGTGCGGGGGATCACGATCTTTCGGACGGTTTATTTCGTGCCGTCGGTGGTGTCGGGCGTGGCGCTGGCGGTGCTCTGGCTGCAAGTGTTCAACAACGAGTATGGGATCGTGAATCACTTTCTGCGCCCGCTGCTTCATCCGATGCATTTGTCGCCGCCGAATTGGTTCGGGATGGATATCTCGACCAACCCTCCGACGAATGACGCGATGCGTTGGGCGGTGCCGGCACTGACGATCATGAGTCTCTGGGGCGTCGGGGCGGGAATGATCATTTATCTCGCGGGGCTTAAGGGCATTCCGGATTCGTTGTACGAAGCGGCGCGTCTCGACGGGGCTGGGGCGTGGCGGCGGTTGTGGAACGTGACGTTACCGATGCTCTCTCCGCTGATTTTTTACAATGTCGTGATGGGGATCATCGCCAGCTTTCAGATCTTCACTCAGGTCTATGTGATGACGGGCGTGGACAGCTCCACGCGCGGGGGTCCGGATAACGCGACGCTTTTTTACGTGCTGAGCCTGTATCGGCAGGCGTTTGAATTTCACCATATGGGCTATGCCAGCGCGATGGCGTGGGTGTTGTTCGTGATCGTGCTGCTGACGACGCTGCTGATTTTCCGCGCCTCGCGGAACCTGGTTTACTACGAGGGGCTGAAGACATGACCCAGACGCTGCCAATAACTGAAACGGCGGCTGAACCGGTGACGGCGCCTCGCAAATATCGTCCTGCCGGGGCAATTTCGCCCGGGCAACGGTTTGCGGTTTATGCGACGCTGGTGCTGGGTTCGATGGCGTTCTTGCTGCCGTTTTACTTCATCGTCAACGGCTCTTTGAAGACCAACCCGGAGGTGGAGGCGGGGAACTTTACTTCGCTGCCCAAAAACCTTTCGGATGTTCAGTGGTCGAATTACCCCGACGCGCTGGCTGCCGACCGCATGAACTTCTGGCCCGCCCTGGCGAACACGGTGGTGATAACGACGCTGTGCATGGCGGGGCAGATTATCAGCTGCTCGCTGGTGGGGTTTGGGTTTGCGCGGTTTCGATTTCGCGGCAGATCGATCCTGTTCATGGTGATGCTCAGCACGATGATGCTGCCGGCGCAGGTGACGATGATTCCCGTCTTTATCCTGTTCCGCTCGCTGGGGATGATCGACAGCTTTTGGCCCCTGGTGATCCCGGCGTGGCTGGCGAGCCCGTTCTTCGTGTTCATGTTCCGTCAGTTCTTCGCGCAGATTCCCGAGGAACTGGTTGAAGCGGCCCGCATGGACGGGGCGAGCCATTGGCGCGTCTATTGGCAACTCATGCTTCCGCTCAGCGGGCCGGTCATCGCGATCGTGGCGATTTATACGTTCCTTGGGGCCTGGAATGATTTCATGGGGCCGCTGATCTATCTCAACAGCACGGAAAATCGAACGCTGACGCTGGCGCTCAACGGGTTCAAGGGCCAGTTCGGGGCGATGGAAGCGCACCACCTGATGGCCGCCAGCGTCGTGTGTATGTTGCCATGCGTCGTACTGTTCTTTGCGGCGCAGAAATATTTTGTGGAGAGCGTGACGATGACCGGATTGAAGGGGTGAGGGGGAATGCCGATTGCCAATTGCGGGTTGAAAAACGGCGCGTGCGCCTGGATCGGAGCCTGCGGCGAACTAAATAGGCGTCCGCGATTCTCGAACATCCAAAAAAACGCGCTCCCCTTTGGGTCGCGGCTAAACGGAAGAGGGGGGTTTGAGAATAAGGTATCTGGTTCCAATAAATCCGCTGGGCGCATTGCATTTCAAATCCCCGCTGTGGAGAATTGCATTTAAGGTTCCACCGCCAGGTGAAGCATTTATGGATCGCACAGCGGAGATATCCCGGCAAACCAAAGAGACCAAGGTCAAGCTCTGGATCAACCTCGACGGCACGGGCAAAACGTCCGCCGAAACCGGGGTGGGGTTTTTCGATCACATGCTCGATCTGCTCGGCCGACACAGCTTGATCGATCTGACCGTCCATGCCGACGGCGATTTGCAGGTGGACGCGCACCACACGGTGGAGGACGTGGGCATCGTGCTGGGTCAAGCGCTGGACAAGGCCCTGGGGGAGAAGCGCGGAATCCAGCGCTATGGCTGGGCGATAGTGCCGATGGACGAAACGCTGGCGCAGGTGGCGATCGACTTATCGGGCCGGCCGGCGTTCGTTTACAACGCGCAGTATGCCGGCGGAACGATAGGAGCTTTCCCGGTCGAATTGGTCGAGGAATTCTTCAAGGCCGTGGCGATCAACGGAAAACTGAACCTACACATCAGCGTGGCCTACGGGACCAACAATCACCACATTGCCGAGTCGATTTTCAAGGCAACGGCCAAGGCCCTGCGGCAGGCGGTGACATTGGATCCGCGTAATCCCGACGTGCCCAGCACGAAGGGGTCGCTGGGATAATTATTCCAACCCATCCCATCGTTCGATGTCTCGGGCGTAGGCATCGAGGATGGCCTCGAATGGATCGCCTTCGAAATCGCACCTGGATTGCGGCACAATCCTCTTGGGCTCGGCCCGCGGCGCGAACTCCTCATCGGGGGGTTTCCTGGTATTGTTCTTGCCTGGCTGCTTCGGCCGCTCGGTTTTCATTGGCCTCCTGTTGCCGATGACATCCGATACGGCGGGGGCGGGACCAAATCCTTCGGTGCAGATATTGGCCGATTATCCGGACGTGCCGCGTAAACGGGGCAAGTTTGAAGGGTTGCGCGGATCAGGCGAAATCAGCTCAGTTGATTGGCCGGCTGGACGCATGGCGCCGACAAGGGGGGCGAGCGAACGCCGTTTCAGGGGCGAAGCAAAAAACATATTGGCAGACCTTTCATGGAGAGCGAGACCAGCCGGTTTTCCACCTGCTTTCGTCTCAATGCGACATCAAATTAACAAGGCGACGACTTTTGCAACTGGGATTGCGCAAGCGTTTCCTGCACGACCGACTGGGCGTCGGCAATCAATTTTTCGGCCGTTGAGCGGTCCGGAGCTTCGGCAATAATTCGCATGATCGGCTCGGTGTTACTGGGCCGGGCATGCAGCCAAGCGCGCGGCCAATCGATGCGGATGCCATCCTGAGCGTCGATCTTCTCGGAAGCAAACCGGCTCTTCAGGGCCGCAACCACGCGATTCGCCTCTTCAAGCCGGCATGGGAACTTGGTTTTGATGATTATGTAGCGCGGAATCTGCGCGACGAGCTGGCTGATGGAAAGGTTGGTGGCAGCCATCAACTGCAAGACGTAAGCCATGCCGACGAGGCTGTCCCGGCCGGGGACGATTCGCGGGTCGATCACCCCGCCGTTGCCTTCGCCGCCGATGACCGCGTTATGGGCAAGCATCGCCTGGACGACATTCGCCTCGCCGACGGGCGTGCGCCTCACCTGGCTGTTGCAGGCGGCGGCGATGTCGTCCAGCATCCGGCTGGAAGACAAATTGGTCACCGCCACCCCGGGCCGGCGCGACAAGACCCATTTCGCGCAAAGCGCCAGCGAATATTCCTCGCCGATGTACGTCCCCGCTTCGTCAACGATCGCCAGGCGATCGGCGTCCGGGTCCTGGGCGAATCCCACGGCGGCGTGATGTCGCCGAACGTCATCGCTTAAAGACACCAGATTCTTTTCGGTAGGCTCCGGCTCATGCGGAAAGCGCCCGTCAGGAGAGCCGTTGAGATGCACAAGCTGACAGCCCAGCTTGCTCAGGAGGGTTGCAGTGGCAACGCACCCGGCCCCATTGACGCTGTCCAAAACGACCTTGTAGCGTTTGGAAGAAATGCCCACCACATCCACATGTTCCAAAACGCGCTTGACGTGAAGCGAATGCGTCTGCGTGTCGCGCCGCGGCAGGATCAGGTCGTCGACCGGCACATACGCGGAGCGGTTGTCCCGGTAAAAATCCACGATGGCCTGTGCTTCGACGGCGGGCGGAGCAACCGCGTCGCGGTTGAGAAACTTCAGGCCGTTCCACTCGATCGGATTGTGGGACGCGGTGGCGACGATGCCCGCGTCAGCGCCGATGTGCCGGACCATCATCGCCACGCCGGGCGTCGTGACAATGTCCAGATCGATGACCTCGATTCCGCTGGCGACCAAAGCGGCAACCGCGGCGTCGCGAACCCACGTTCCGCTGGGGCGGCTGTCACGGCCGAAAACGATCTTGAATCGCTGACGCGGCTTCCCGCGGCTTTTCAGAAACGCAGCCAGCGCCGCCGCCATTCGAGAAACCACCGCCGGCGTCAGCGAAGCGCCGATGGTTCCGCGCAGGCCGGAAATCCCGATCATCAAATCCGTTTCCATTCTCGCGGCATTATGGATTTGCCCGCTTGTATCGCAAGGGATATGCTGGGGTTGTCATTGGTCATTGGTCATTGGTCACTTGTCATTGGTCATTTGTGAGTTGGCCAAGACTAATGACAAATGACGAGTGACAAATGACAGATGACGTCACCCATGGATCGCAACGAACTCAACAGACGCCAGCCAGCCTTCGTCGATGGGCTTGTCAAAAGCATCATCGGCGAGCCGCGCATGCAGCACCTGAACCGGGTCTTCCTGCCGAGCCGCGATGCGATCATCAAGGCCATCGAGTTGCTCCGGCAAATCATTTATCCGGGCTATTTCGGCAAGCAGGGGCTGACGAATCAAAATGTGACCGAGCGGATAGGCGAATTGGTTGGTGAACTGACCGACGCGCTTTACGAACAGGTCCGCTGCTGCCTGCGGTACAAGCAGCAAATTCCGGCTTCGGATCGGAACGGCGACCAATGTGACGAATGCGATCGGGAGGCGGTGAGAATCGTGGGCGAGTTTCTCGATCGCCTCCCCGCGGTCCGCGAAATGCTCGCCGCCGACGTGCAGGCCGCCTTCGATAACGACCCCGCCGCTCACAGCACCGATGAAACGATTTTCTGCTATCCGGGCGTGATGGCGATCACGGTCCAGCGGCTGGCCCACGAGTTTCACAAGCTCGAAGTGCCCCTGCTCCCGCGCATCATGACCGAGCATGCCCACAGTCTGACCGGGATCGACATCCATCCCGGCGCGATCCTGGGCCGAGGATTCTTCATCGATCACGGCACCGGCGTGGTCATCGGCGAGACGACCGAAATCGGCTCGAACGTGAAAATCTACCAGGGCGTGACGCTGGGCGCACTGGCCCCGGCCCACGGCCAGATGTTGCGCGGCCACAAGCGCCATCCCACGATTCACGACAACGTCACGATCTATTCCAACGCCACGATCCTCGGCGGCGAAACAGTCATCGGGGAAGGCTGCACCATCGGCGGCAACGTGTTCATCACCGCCAGCGTGCCGAAATTCAACCAGGTCAGCGCCGATCCGCCAAGGCTGAAATACCGCGATCGCCGTTCTCGCTCGAGCGGCGATTTTGTCCCGGATTTCCAGATTTGACGTTATTTGGCATTGGATACGAGCGCATTGTATTTTCCGGCAAGGTCATTGAACTTCTGCACCGCGTCGTTTCGTTCACTGGAAAGTCGTCGGATTTGATCGCCGGCTTGCTTGAGCGCGGCATCGCGCGCAGCGACGGCGGCCATCCACTTGTCCAGAGCCGACTTGAGTTGCTTTCCCTCGGCCGCGAAACGATCCCGCTCGGCCACGGCGTCCTTCAGTTCTGATTCCGACATCGACAGTCGCTGTCGCAAGTCGTTGAGGTCGGCCGCGTCGTCCTTCAGCGTCGTCTCTTGCTCGGCGATTTTCGCGGTTTGCTCGATCCGCGTCTTGTCGAGCAGCTCGACGTTGTTTTCCAGCCGGCTGTTTGTTTGCCATTGACCGGCGCACAGCACACACAGCACGGCGACGCCCAGAAAGTTGAAAATCAAAAAAAAGCGGTTCATGGCGTCACCCCGTTTCCAGGCGGGCGAATCTCAAACGCCACCTTTTCGATGCCCGCAAGCCGAACCAAATCGAGCACATGAATCACATCGCCATGCCGGGCCTCGGTATCGGCGCTGATGATGATCCTTAAATCGGGATTCGCCTTTCGGAATCCGGCCAGCGCGCCGATCAGTTGATTGTCGTCGATCGCTCGCTTGTTCAGATACGCCGATCCCGCCTTGTCCACGGAGATATCGACGAAATCCCGCTTGGGTTCGTTGGTGGCGGAGGTGGCCGTGGGCAGGTTCACCTTCACGGTCTTGAGGTTCACCATGCTCAGGCTGACGAGCATGAACGCCGCCAACAGAAAGAACATGATGTCGATCAGCGGGATGATTTCGATCCTGGCCTCGGCGTGGTCCGATGGGAGCTTGAGATCAAGTTTAACGGGCATTGGCGGCCTCCCTGGCCTCGATTCGGCCGGCGGTTGCGCGCCGGCCGGCGAATTGCTCCAGATCATGCCCGTGATGTTTGGCCGATTCCACGAGCAGTTCGACGTGGTTGATGGTGCGTTCCAGCCCAGCGCGGAAATGGGCAAGCTGGCGATTGAAATAGTTGTAGGGAAGCAGGCAGAGGATGGCGATGGTCAGTCCGCAGGCGGTGGCGATCAGGGCTTCGGCGATGCCGCCGCTGACTTTCGTCGGGGCAAGCTGCTCCTCGCCGACGAAGTTGAATGATCGCATGATGCCGGTGATCGTGCCGAGCAGGCCGAGCAAGGGAGCCAACGTGATCAGTGTGCCCAGGACCCATTGGCGGCGTTCGCCGGATTCCAGTTCCTTCGATGCGCGCAACTGCATTGCCCCGAGCATCGAGCTGTGCGCGTTAACGAGGCCCTCATGGATGGTCTGGAGAATTGGATCATTGGGATCGTCGGTGAGCTGGAGCGCTTTTTCAAACTCCCCCGAAGCGATGGCGTCGAAGCTGCGGTCGATGACCTTCGATTGCGTTCGCCGCCAGAGACTCCACCACCACAGCGCCCGCTCGATGACGACGGTCACGGCCGCCAGAAAAGCCAGAAGGATCGGCCACATGACCGGGCCGCCTTCGTGAAAATAATCCACAATGATGTTTGCCAGTGAAAGGTTCATATCGTTGCTCCTCATTCATGCCGATTCAATTGAAATTGAATGGCAACTTCGTAAGACCGAACGGGGCCTCTGGGGAAGCGCCAAGTGCATCGCACGGCCCGGACCGCGGCGCTGTTCAGCAGGGGCCACGGGCACGGCGAACTGGCTGAGGCATCCGATACGCGGCCGTCTTCGCCGACCGTCAACCGAACCACGACCGTTCCTTCCTGGCCGGCGAATCTGGCTTCGTCGGGATATTCCGGAATGGGCTGCTGTCCTTCGCCTTCTCCGAAAGTGAGTTGAATGATCGACGGCTGCGTGGAGACGACGGGCGGAGTTTCCACGGCGTGAACCGGCGCGTTGACCGGTTCGGCGAAGGCGATGGCCGGGCTGGGGGCAGCCACGATCGGCTGCAGCGGCGGCGCGGATAATTCCGCGGGCGGAGGTGGCGCCGACGGTGGACTTTCTTCCACCGTCGGACGCCGATTGATCGCCTCCACGTTCAAAAGCTCCGCGTCAACCGGCGGCGGCTCCACCGTCGAAGCGGTCCGACGGAGCGACGTCCGCAATCCAATTGCCCCGACAGCCAGGCACGCGCACCACAAGACCATCGTGGCCACGGGCAACAGGCCCGCCGCGTGTTCTTCGACGTGAGGAATTGAATTCGGCCGATCGCTCAAATGCGTACCTCTGTCAGAAATCGTAAGCCAGGCCCGCGTAGAAAGTCCGGCGCTGTCCGTACTGCGGCGCGGCGACACCGATCCCCGAGCCGCTGCGGATTTGATAGCTTTCATCAAGGAGATTGATCACATCAAAGCGAAGCTTGACGATCTCGTGCCGCGAGCCGTTGGGATGGAACGCGTGCTCGTATCCGACATTGACGGGGTAATACTGCGGTTCCGCCTGTAAATTGGCGAATCCGGTCCGCAAGCCGGAGCCGTAGAGGACATCCAAATAGACCTCGTCGTCTTTCCACTGGTATGAAACCCCCGCAGAGGCGGTGTACAGGGATTGGTGGTCGAGCGGGATCGGGTTTGCTTGGATGTATGCCAGTTCATCGTTGGGAATGGTGAACTGCTGTGAAATGATGTCTTTGCCGTGCGTGAAGACATAGGCGAAATTCGCGAACGCCGAAAAGCCGCCCTGCTTGTAAGTGCTGCTGATCTCCGGTCCGTACACCAGACCGTACTGGTAGTTGTACGGCGTCAAAATCACCGCGTTTCCAAACTGCCCTAGGTCGACGAGGTTCTTCGCCTGTTTGTAAAATGCGTCCACATTCACCTGCCACGGCTTTGTAATCTGCTGCGAAATGCCCACGTCGTAATAGTTCGATCGCTCGACCTTGGGAGGGCCGTCGATGGTATTCGGCGGGGCATTTGTTGTATTGGCGAATTTGGCGATGGTGCTCGGGGGCACGTATTGCACGGGGGGCGGCACGAAAAACCGCGAATAGCCGATGTGCGCCGTCGTGGTCTTGGTCGCCTTCCATACCAGGTTGACCCTGGGGCTGAGTTGCGCTTCGTTGTCAAAATTCGCCGCGAATTCATCGAAACGCCCGCCGTAGTTCAACGTGAGGTCCGGCGTGAGCTTCCATTCGTCCTGGAGATACATTCCTGCTTCCAGGGCGTTGTTTCGCGTGTCGTCCACAATGAACTCGGGAGATGTCGATACCACGCCGGTGATGGAATCGACCGCGAACACGCCGGTATTCGTGTTGTTCCGTTCCACCGTGTAATCCGCGATCAACCCGGCCCGAAGGGTGTGCTGATCGTTAAGCACATACGAGCTGTCCACCTGGAGCCCGCTCGTCGAATAGGAATTGAGGATCTCTCCGGCCACTCCCTGCAAGAGCAGGTCGCCGATCGGGTCGGGGGTGAAGTGAATCTGGCCGTAACGATAGAACGCGGATGCCAGGAGCGAGAATTGATCGACGCTCTTCTGATAGGAAACCACGCCGTAATATTCCTGCTCGTTCTGGTTTTCGTTCTCGTCGGCGGAATCAAACGTCGAAAGGCTTCCGATCGAGAACGCCGGAGGCACGTCCGGAGTATTGGGGATTTGAAAATCAGCGTTGGACCCATTGACGATAAAGCTCAACCGGCTCGTGTCGTCAATGTGATAATTCGAGTACACAAAGAGTTTTTCCTGTTCAGTGTCATCATGGATGGGCCTGAAGCTGGGGGTGGGATTCTCAATGCCGTCACTGCTGCTCTTGTACGACGCGGATACAAAATTATCCCATTTCCCGTCGGCCCATCCCAAATCGACTGACGGCTCGAACGTGTCGTACCCGCCGCCGTAAATCGAAACTTCGCCGCCCTGGAGGGCCTGGCCGGACTTGCTGGTCACGTCGATGATGCCGGCGGTGTGGAACCCAAACTGGGCCGGGAGGCTTCCATCGATCAACGTCACCGACTCAATCATGTGGGTATCCAATTCCTGTCCGAAGGTGTTGATCGGCTGGGGAAGCAGAACGCCGTCCACCCGGTAAGTCGTATTCGCATGCTCACCGCGGACGTGTTCCTGGCCGAAGGAATCCATCACCACGCCGGGATCTCGCAAGAGCACCTGCTGGAACGTGGCGTTATTTCCCTCGGGAATCGCTTCAATCTGGTTTGGCCCTTCGGTATACGTCGTCGCGCCCAGGCTGGGTGCGATCTGATCGCGCGATAAATCCAGGTCGGATGTGACCACCACCTTGGCCAATCGTCGGGCGGCGGGGTTTGGCGCTAAGGCCGGTGACGGGGCAGTGGACGGCGGCCTTATCGCCTGCGGTGATGGCAGCGTGGTCGGCAGCCGCGTCGCGATCGGCTCCGTTGTCGGGTTCGGCGTCGGCGTCGGCAGCGACGGTAGCGGCGGAGGCGATGACAGGTTTGTTGAATCGTTCGTAGGATGAGTTGTGGGCGAAGCGTGCGCGGCGCCGCCGATGGCAATGCCAAGGACGAGCGCCACCACGGCCCACAGGCCGTTGCGGTTTCGCATGATTCTGGTCCCTCAGAGCTGGAGAGTTTGTTACCGCACGAGGCAACGCGCGCGGCAAGCGCACCATCGCCTTCATGCGAAGTCAGTAACGATCAGAAAAGAGGATCAGAGTTCAGGCGGGCCGCGGCAATCGATCCGCACCGGCGCGGGCCGGGAGATCAGCGACGTATCCAATTGCGTCAGAAAGGCGACGAAAAGACCGAGGCAAATCAGCGTCGGCACCCACCGAATGAAAACAAACTGCAAGTGCAGTTGCGCGCAGGTGTCGCAATTCGATTCGTCGTGATGATGCGGCGTGATCGGCCGTCCATCGGCCCTGGCCCGGGCATCCGCTATCGCATCCTCACGCGCATGTTGCAGCTCGTGCAGATAATTCAGGGCTCCGGTCCCCAAGGCCAGGAAGCCCACCAGCAGCAAAATGGAAGCAATACGGTTCAAGCCCGAGGATTCTCCAGCCCGTCAAGAAATATTGCAAGCGGATTGTCGAACATCCAAAAAACGCGCTCCCCTTCGGGTCGCGGCTAAACTATTTGGAGCCGGTCCGGACCTGTCCCCTATTCCTTTTTCCTCACCACAATGCTCGGGCCATCCACCTCCCGAACCACGATCTCCGTACCGGCCGGCTCATATCCCGTTTCGCATACCACGAAGGCAATTCGCTTGTCGGATATTGAAGGATCGAAAAACTCCGCCGAACCGCCGGGCCGCAATTCCGAAATCGCCTTTCCGACGGCCCCCGGGGGCGGCCAATGTTCGGAAACCGCCGTGGTTGCTCCCGCTGCCGCCGGCCGGTTCCCCGATGTCGCCGTCAGAATCAGCCGACCGAGCAGCGGCATCTTCGGCAGAAATCGACTGAGCCAGAACCACATGAACACCGACGACGCCATCGCCGCGGCCACCACAATGATCCCCTTCTCCATCAGCGGCCAATTGGTTTGATTGGGGAGAATCGACGGGCCGCCCACACCCGCGGGCACGAACGTCATCACCAATCCAAAGACCACGAGAATCCCGCCGGCGATCCCCGGGAAGAAATGTCCCGGCAGGGCGATCTCCAGCGACACCAGCGCCAGCCCCAGGAAAATCACCAGAATCTCCCACCACTGCGCATAGCCGGTGAGCAGCGGAACCCCCAGCATCAGGACCAGCGCAATCAGCCCGCACACCTCGGCCACGCCATGTCCCGGAGCATGCAGCACGATGTACAGACACTGCAAAAACACCACGATCAGAATTCCGCGCACGACGGCGCCGCTGAGAAACTCGACGGCTTGCTCGCCCCAACCCGGCGTGAAATCCGCGGCGATATCGTAGTTCCGGGCCTGACCCATCGCCTCCAGCGTCGAGAACTTCGCGCCGGCCAGCCCATAGCGCACGGCCTGATCGCTATCCACTGTCAGCAACGTGCTGGGCCCAACGATCGGGCAAGGCTCGCCCGGCACGGAAATCCATTTCTTCGTCGCCGTCAACTCAGTGTATTCCTTCTGATCCACAAATCGCCGCTCTCCCTTATCGTTCTGCACCCAATACACCACGCGCGTGACATCCACCATCGCCGCCGCCAGCAGCGGATCGCGATGATTTCTTTCCGCGCTCTCGTTGAAATCCGTCAGCACCGGCGCTTCGGCCTTGGCTCGTTCCGCGGCGGGCATTGCGTCCACGCCCTCCGGCCCGAAAACGATCGGCGCGCAATCCCCAAACGTCGCCGAATCGCTCACGACGATTTCATCGCAAGCCATGGCGATCATCGCCCCGGCCGAAATCGCCTTGTCCTTCACATAAGCCACGACATGCAGATCTCCCTGCCGCTTGACGAAGCGCGAAATCTCCAATCCCGAGGTCAGCAGCCCCCCATAGGTGTCGATGTTGAGAATGACGACCTTGGCCCCCAGCTTTTTGGCGTCATCAAACCGGCGAAAGAGCTGATCGCGGTTGTAGTCGTCAACTTCCCCCGCGAGCGTGATAACCACGGTCTTGCGATCCGCCGCGGGCGCACTGGCGGCAGGCCCATCGGCCGCGCGAGCCGGCCGCATCGCCAAAGCAAGGGCGCAAATGACCGCCAGCAAGGTTGCGCCGGTCTTCATACCCCTATTCTATATCCACGGGCGACATTCTCCACCATAGTTAGCGATCCGACCGCGGGTCGCGGGGTTCGCATCACGCCTTCGACGCCTCAATTAACATCTCCAGCGCAACCCGCGCTTTGCCCGAATCCACCGATTCCCGCGCCAATGCCAATCCCTCCTTCAAATCCTTCGCCTTCTCCGCCACCACCAGCGCCCCCGCGCCGTTCAGCAGCGCGATATCGCGCATCGGCCCGGTCTTCTTCCGCAAAACCCCCGTCAGCGCCTCGGCCGCCGCGTCGATGCTCTCCACCTGCAAATCCGACAGCCGGGCATACTCGATCCCCACATCCTTCGGGTCCAGCGTCCAGGAGCGAATATGTTTTTCCCGCAGCTCGCTGATGCGAGTCGGCCCCAGGGTGGAAATCTCATCCATTCCATCTTCGGCGTGCACGACCCAGGCCCGGGCACTACCCAATTCCCGAAGCACCGTCGCCAGGCGGTCCGTCAGTTCCGGCGCAAAAACCCCCAACAGTTGATGTCTGGCCCGGCCCGGATTCGTCAGGGGGCCGAGCAAATTGAAGATGGTCGGAATCCCCAGCGCTTTGCGCGCCTCGGCCACGAATTTCATAGCTGGATGATGAGCGCGAGCGAAGGCAAAACAGATATTGGCCCGCTCCAGACATCGCCGCAGATTTTCCGGCGAAGTCTCCAGTTTCAGCCCGAGCTTTTCCAGCACATCGGCCGCCCCGGCCCGCCCGGAGGCCGCGCGGTTGCCATGCTTGACGACTTTGACGCCGGCCCCGGCGGCTATCAACGCCGCCGCCGTTGAGATGTTGAACGTATGGCGGATATCCCCGCCCGTCCCGCAGGTGTCGAGCACGATCTCGGCGGCATCGCAGTCCACGGGAATGATCTTCTCGCGCATCACCGTCGCCGCCCCGACCAACTCTTCCACCGTCGTTCCCTTGGCGGCCAGTCCCACCAGCAGCCCCCCGATCTGGGCATCGGGCGCTTGCCCGGACATGATGTGCAGGAATATCTCGCGGGCCTCGTCGCGGGTCAGGTCCTCGCGCCGGCAGAGCTTCAAAAATGTTTCACGGACGCCGGGCATGCTATTCCAACACCGATGCCCCCGCCGTCGCGGTCGTCACGAAAACATTCGGCTGGCGATCGAATTTGGCCGTGTAAGTCTTGTGCAGATCTTCGCTCAGGGCCTCGACCGACCGCGGCCGCACCAACGCCACGATGCTCCCGCCAAACCCCCCTCCGGTCATGCGCGCGCCATACACGCCCTTGACCTTCACGGCCTGCTCAACCAGAAAATCCAACTCGGGACAGGACACTTCGTAGTCGTCCCGCAGCGAATTGTGGCTCTTGACCATCAGTTCCCCGGCCTCGTCGTAATGCTGCATCAGCAGCTTTTGGGCCATCTCGATCGTCCGCAGGTTTTCCCCCACGACATGCCGGCACCGCCGATAAACCACTTCGCTCATCCGCCCCTTGGCCGCCTCCACCTGCGGCATCGTCACATCCCGCAGCGCCTTGATCGTCGGATGCTCGTGCTTCAGAATCTCCACCCCTTCCTCGCATTGCCGCCGGCGCATCACATATTCGCTGTCCCCCAGATCGTGCTTGACCATACTGTTGACGATCACTACGCGCAATTCCTTGGGCTCCAGCGGCACAAACTGCTTGGTAAAATCGCGGCAATCCAGGAGCATCGCCTGCCCGCTCCTTGCCGCCGTCACGATCATCTGATCCATGATCCCGCACGGAACCAGCGCGTACTCGTGCTCGGCCTTTTGACAGATCAGCGCGAGCCGATCCGGCTCGATGGTCAGCCCGGCGAGCAGAAGCAGCGCCTTGGCCACCGAGACCTCGATGGCCGCGCTGCTGGAAAGCCCGCCACCGACCGGCAGCGAATTGGAGATCAGCGCATCCATTCCCGACAGCGGGATGCCCGCCGCCATCAGCTCCGCGGCAACCCCGCGCACATAATTCCCCCAGCTCGGCTTGCCGCGCTCGATCTTCTTCTGAAGCGAAAACTCCACAAACTCGTTCGGAAACACCGTCGAAGCCACTTTGACGATCTCATCCTTCCTGGATCGGCAAACAACGATCACCTGCGGCTCGATGGCCATGGGAAAGACAAATCCGTCGTTATAATCCGTATGTTCCCCGATCAGATTCACGCGTCCGGGAGCCCGAACCGTCCGCAGCTTCTCCCCCGGCCCGAATAGCTGCGCGAACCGCTCTCTATTCTCGGAAATAGCGTCCTCAGCCATGCACCGAACTCTAAGATCATCGCCGAAAGTGGTCAAGGATCGTCGCCACTCGCCTGAAGCCAAGACGACCGCGAAGACGCGAAGGCAGACGCGAAGAAAAGCAGATTTTGTATTCCTTCGCGGCTGTCTTCGCGACCTTCGCGGTAGGCAAAGCCTCCGCGGCGTCTTCGCGGTGATTTGCTTTGCTCGGTGCATGGAAAACTGAAAGACCCTGCATCCAGGCCAAAACCGAATAGGCTTTGCCACGCACGTGGGATATACTTCCTACTGTTCGCCGAACCACAGGAGCCGTGCATGTTTTCACGCCGCTATCCGCGATTTCTGCCGCTCATGGCTCTTCTGGCAGTCGTTCCCTGCCTCGCCGCCGAACCGACCACCCAGAGCGTGGTTCCCGATTCATTCATGCGTTTCGTCGATGACAGCCACGGCGGGGGATCGCTGCAAACGGCAGATACCGCCTTCCGTAATCCCGCCGGCGTGGTCGTGCATCTCATCGCGGCCGTCCACATCGGCGAGAAATCCTATTACGACGGGCTGAACCGTGACTTCAAGGGTTACGACGCCGTGCTGTACGAACTGGTGAATTCCAAAAACGCCGCCCCGCCCGCCCCCGGCAACGCCGAAAAATCCGACAATCCCATCAGCGAGTTCCAGGTGTTCCTGAAGAACTTCCTCGACCTTGATTTCCAACTCGACGACATCGATTACGCCGCCCCCAATTTCGTCCACGCGGACCTCGACCGGGAAACATTTGAGAAAATGCAGGCCCAGCGCGGCGAATCGTTCGAGCAGATCATGCTCCGGCAGCTCATAAAAGCCTTTACCGATCCTCCGGCCACGCAGCCCGCCGCGGACGATGATTCCGACGTCGATCTGATCACGATGCTGACCCGTCCGGACGCCGAGCGGCAACTCAAGGTCGTGATCGCCCGCCAACTCGGGCAGATGGATCTTTCCGCGATGGGTCTTGACGGCCCCGGCGGCAGCGTCCTGGTCACCGAACGCAACAAGGCCGCCCTGAAGGTCCTTTCCGACTCGATGGCCGCCGGAAAAAAGAACATGGCCATTTTCTACGGCGCCGCTCACATGCCGGACATGACCAAGCGCCTGGAGGCCATGGGTTTTTCGCCCGTCTCCACCGACTGGAACGTCGCATGGGACTTGACCATACGCCCCGACCAGCCCTCAGCCATGGAAAAACTGATGCGCAACCTGGTCAATTCGATAAAAGATCAGAACTAAAGTAGACTCGAAACCAGAACAGCGCCATGATCAAGGGACCTGGTTTCTGATTTCTGACTTTCCAATCTCCATGCTCCACCTGCGAGGAAAATTCATCGTCTTCGACGGCAACGAAGGCTGCGGCAAAAGCACGCAGGCCCAACTGGCGCGGGCGGCGATTGAGAAAGCGGGCGTGCAGACCCTTCTGGTGCGCGATCCGGGCACAACGGGCATCGGCGAGATGATCCGCGCAATCCTCCTTGATCCAGGCAACACTGAAATGGCCATGCGCTGCGAGATGCTGCTGTTCATGGCCGCCCGCGCCCAGATGATGCGCCAGGTGATTCTCCCGGCTCTGCAAGCCGGCTCGTGCGTGATTTCCGACCGCTTCGTTTCCAGCACGTTGGCGTATCAGCTCGGCGGCGACGGGCTGACGGAGGCGGAGATTCTGGCCGTCGGCCGGGCCGCGGTGCACGAACATTGGCCGGACCTGACGATCATTTTCGACCTGCCGGTGGCGGTGAGCAGCGCCCGCACGCGTCCGAAGTTCACGCTGTTTCCAGATGATCCGGTCGCCGGAGCAGAGAAGGACCGCATCGAACGGCGCTCGCTGGAGTATCACGAAATGGTTAGGCAGAATTACCTTCGGCAAGCGAAGAAGGATCGTCGCAAGCATTACGTCGTGGATGCAACGAGGGAGGTCGAGCAAGTCCACGCCGAAGTCATGCGCCGGCTGGCTTCGCTCCAATGAGAATCCATGGTTCGATTGAGCGACATCTTCGGACAGGATGCCGTGATCGCATCGCTCCGCGCGACGGTGGCGGCGGATCGGTTGCCGCACGGCCTGATCTTCGCCGGTCCCGAGGGCGTGGGAAAAGCGACAACCGCCTCGGCGTTGGCCGCGTTCTTCCTTTGCGAACGACCCGGTTCCGATGATGCCTGCGGGAAGTGCCGGAGCTGCCACGCCATCGCGAGCGGGATTCATCCCGATTTTCACGTCATCACCAAGGAGCTGGGCCGCCTGCACGACAAGAGCGGATCGAGCAAGGCCACCCAACTGTCGATCAACGTCATCCGGTACAATTTGGCTGAGCCCGCAGGCCGAAAAACGGTCCTGGGCCGCGGAAAGGTTTTTCTCGTCGAGCAGGCGGAGCTGATGACCGACGCCGCTCAGAACGCGTTGCTCAAAACGCTCGAAGAGCCCGCGGGCCGCTGCCTGATCGTCCTGCTGACTATTCAGGCCGGGGATCTTTTGCCCACGATCCGCAGCCGGTGCCAAACCCTCCGCTTCCCATCGCTGCCCAGGCAACTGGTCGCAACGCATCTCCAGCGCCGGGGCATCGACGCAGCAACGGTCGCCGCCGCGGCGGATTTCTCCGATGGCTCGCTCGGCGTTGCCCTGCGATGGATCGAAGACGGCATCCTCGCCCACGCCCGGGCCGTCGCCGAGTCCATGGATTCCATTCTCGCAGGGGAAGGCTCCGACCTGGCCGATCTTCTTCGCAAAGCTGCCGACGCCTACGCGGCCAAGGCCCTGGAGCGCGACGAACTGGCCAGCAAGGATTCAGCCGTCCGCACGGGCCTGGGCGTCTATCTCTCCATCGCCGCGCGGCGTATTCGTCAAAGGCTTCGCCCCGATGCCGATGCAAATTTTCTGGACCACGCCTGCGATGCCGTCGAAGCGATTGCCCGCGCCGAAAAATACCTGGCCGCCAACGTCAATGTGTCCCTCGTCCTCGAGCAACTGGCGGCTGCTCTGCAAGACAATGCCGTTCAGGATCTTCTGGCGAAATGATCAGCAGGGACAAACCACGATTTCAATAGAAGTGCAAGAACCGCTCGTCACAGGCTGGAAATCATTTCCGCAATCTTCGCCTGCGGCCGCGACAGCGGATATTGCTCCAATTCGTTCAGCTTGACCCACCGGCGCATCGGCTCCGATGTGATTCTTCCGTTGCCCATAGCCGTGGCGGCGAAGGCTTTGAAGAGGTACTTCCGATGCGTCAGGGCATGCCGCAACTGACCAACCTCGCGCAGTTCCCGAATCCGCACACCCATCTGACGCCCGATGATTGCGGCAACGGGCTGGCCATCCGCCGCCTTGATCGTCGGAAACTGCCACAAGCCCGCCCACCGGCCTTTGTCCGGCCGGCGCTCGATCAGCCAGCGATTCGCCCTCGACAGGCAGAACGTCCACCGCAAGAGAAGAGGGGTCGGCCTGGATCTGCGCGGCCGGGGGATCGATTCCTGCAATCCCGCCTCAGCCGCCCGACAGAATCGTCGTAGCGGACAAACCGGGCATCGGGGCGCCGTCGGCGTGCAAAGCGTCGCCCCCAATTCCATCAATGCCGAATTGAAATCCCCGACCGATGTTCGCGGAAGAATCTCTTCCGCCCGCCGCCAAAGCATCTCACGCGTCTTCGGATCTTCCGGATCGGATTGGATCATTCCCAGTCGGCACAGCACCCGGGCGACGTTGCCATCCAGAATGGGCGCTCGGTGGTCAAACGCGATCGACGCCACCGCCCCAGCCGTATACCTTCCAACACCAGGCAAACTCATTAACTCCTGTGGTGAACAGGGGATGCGCCCACCAAATTCGGTCGCAATCATTCTCGCCGCCGCCCGAAGGTTTCTTGCTCGCGAATAGTACCCTAACCCCTGCCAGAGCCGAAGGACTTCCTGCTCCGGCACCGCCGCAAGCTGGCCGATGGTGGGATACGCCTTGATGAACCGCAGGAAATACGGCGTCACCGTCACCACCTGGGTCTGCTGAAGCATAAACTCGCTCACCAGCACGGCATACGGGTCGGCGCTTGACCTGCTTCCGATCGGCGGCCGCCATGGCAAATCACGCCGATTCCGCTCATACCACCTGAGCAACCCGCGCGCAATTCGATCTTTCTGCTTCGGGACGGTCCTGTTCGCTTGTCGCTCCATTGACGTTAATCTGGGAAGATTTTTCCGCCTTTAATTTGCAAAGTCCGAAAAAAAGGTTTATTTTTGTTGCGCTGAAGGGGGTGGTCGAGGATTACTATTGGATAGGTCGGATGGGGAGTCTATCCAATGCTCATGGAGGATGCCATGCGGTCGCCCCATATTGATGACTTCGTCCGCCTCACGACGGACATCCCGGAACTGGCCCTGATTCGCGGCGAAGTTGGCGTCGTACGCAGCACATGGTTTGCGCCATCTACTGCCTACGAGGTCGAGTTTCACCAAATCGGGCATGATTATCAAACCCGAGCCTTGCTCCTTCCCGAGCAGGTGGAGGTTGAAGAGGGCTCACTCTTCAAGGTAAAGGATCTGGCTGCCGACGTCGTGAAGACCGAGTTGATCGTCACCGAAGCTCATTAGGATTTGCGATCCATTGAGGTTTAATACCGCCTCGTGATTCTGGCCACGATTGCCCGCTTCGCGGTACGCATTGAGCCGAGCAGCACCGGGCAATCTGCACGACATCAGTTTTTTCAACAGCATACAGCCCGCCGACGACTGCACAATCACCTTCGATTTTGCGAAATGATGCATCGCCTAAAGCGGACCAGCCCGCCCGGAGTTTGCGAGATGAAACCGTGGTTTGCAACATCCCGCCACGTCGGCGATAATTCCATCGCGCGCAAAAAAAGCGGCAAATGGATCGAGGGCGTGTACCGAAGTGGACAAACGGGTCAGACTGTAAATCTGATGGCTCTGCCTTCGTAGGTTCGAATCCTACCGCGCCCATCCCCCTCATCCCCGCCAACTGCACACAAGGCGGGTTTTGCCTGATTTTCCGGGCGATTCTCGCCCATCGCATTTTCCGTTGTCCGGGTCTGTCCGGCCTTGTCCGGGGTTGACTGCGCCTGATTTTGCGCCGCCCCGTCCGCCGGCCCGGCGATGGCCTTGGCGAAGTCGCCGTCCAGCACTTGCCGGTAATGGGCGTCGGCGATTTCTTCGGAGTGTCCCAGCCAACTCGCCGCAACGTGGCTCGGAAATTCCGCCGCCAATTCGGTTGCCCGGCTGGCGCGAAGATTCTGGAACAAACGCGGCCAGGAATCGACGCCAGCCCGCCGCATGATTCTTTCAAGCTGGGTCCGCAAATTGGAATTCGCGTTGCGGTATCGGGTGATAACGTACTCCGTGCCCGGCTCGGCTTCGGCGTACACGTCCAGCAGCGGCTTGCGAAGCTCTGGAAACAGCGGCATGAGCCGGGTTTCCTTCCCCTTGTGGTGTTCGGTTTTCGGGGATCGGACCAAAATCCGGTCATGCTCAAAGTCGATGTCACCCCATTTCAACGCCAGGTGTTCCGATGGACACCGAAGCCCGCCGTAGCGGCTCAGGGCAAACAGCAACCGCCATTGTGCATCGGGGCAGGCTTCCAGCACCCGATCGGCCACGTCGCGGGCAATGAAGAATTGGCGGGCCTTGTTCTTTTGACTGCCGATTTCAACATCTTCCAGCGGACTTTCGGCAACCATCTTCCAGCGAACCGCCTGCCGAAACATCCGCTTGGCTGTTTGCGTCCGCTTGGCAACCGTCGCCTCGGCCAACTCCTCGGCGCGCAGGCTTTGGAGCCACTTGTCGATCGCCAGGGCGTCAATCTCCGGCAGGGGCTTTGTCTCTCCGAAGTGAGTTAGCAGACTGTCCGCGCCTTGCTTGTACGCCGCGTGCGTGCCGGGCTTGACGTGCAGCGCCGCGAAGAATTCATCGTGCAGCTTGCCAAGCGTTGCAACCGCCATCGCCTGCCGCGGCTTGGCCAGGCCCACGGCCACAAGCCGGGCGTGCATCGCGTCGGGCAGGCCCGCAACCCATCGGCTCGTTTCGTCATCGACCACGCCGCCGGCTATCAGCCCGCCGATCAGGGATTCCACCTTGGCCTTGACCCTTTCGGCTTGCGGCCTGGTCAGTTTCCCCACCCTGATTGTCCTGCGTGAACCGTCGCCGGCCATGAACATGATCCGCTTACGTCCGCCGCTGTCACTTGCGATTGATGCCATGTTTCACCTTTGCTTTCGCCGGCCGTCCTGTCGGCCGATGTTTCACCTTGGTCAGTTCATGCGACTCGATCAGCAGCAATCGCGGCGTCACCAGCCGGGCCTTGATTTTCTTTTCGTCGATCATCTGGCGCACGCGCTGGTGGCTCACCCCCAGCTTGGCCGCGAATTGCTTTGTCGTCAGTTCCATTGCAACGATACTAGCTATGTGGCAATGCGATGTCAAGGGGCAAATTTGCCCAGATGTTCCGCCGACTAATCCAGCGCCATCGACGCCAGGGTATCGCCACGCTTGACCGTTGATGGCCCCACTTTAGCAGACTTGGCGGCGGCGGTGCGAAGCGGCTTGCGCTTAGAACGAGGGGGGTCAAAATGACCCCCCTCGTTTTTTTTGTCCTTAGAGGCATTCTGGTTTCCTTTTCGCGCCTCGTTTCTCTCGTCCTCGTCGCGTTCGCCCAGGTTGTTCAACGCCGCGATGAGTTTGTCTTTGTCCATTTGGCGCGTCTCCGCTTCGATGATACCGCACACAACCTCTGTGGGTTGCACGCCCCTTCAATCCAGGGCCATCGACGCCAGGCGGTCCCGAAGTTCCCGCAGTTCCCGCTTGGCTTGCGATTCAAGCTCATGGAATCGGGCCAGGCGATAGCTGTCCATTGGCGGCGCGATGTCGCATTTGTCCACCGTGACGGCGGCGCGGGAAAGACTCTGGCAAAGCTCGCGGGTGAACAACGGAGCGGACGTAGGCGGCGGCGCTGTTATTGTCCGTGCGTTTTGGAGTCCGTTCATGGTTCACCCTCTTGATGCCTTCATTTCCCCGCTACGAACCTTGGCTGCGAGATCGGGCCTCAGCTTGGCAAGGGTATCGGCGCGCTGGACGGTCGAGGGGCCGACCCTGGCCGCTTTGGCGGCGGCGGTGCGGGTTCGCGCAAAATTCGATGGTTGCTCATTTTGAGCAACTGTCGTTTTTTTATTCTTACAGGCGTTCTGATTTCCTGTTTGTGCTTCGGCTCGCCTGCTGCTTGCCTCGTCCTCGATTCGCTGCTTTTCCGCCAGCCATTTATCGTCCTGCTGGCGTTGCCGGCGGTTGTGCTGTCATGGTTCGCATTGCTTCACCGAATTTTCAAAATCCCGGCGGCGCGATCGCTCGAACCGCCGGGTGAAAGGAATACACGCCGTCTGACCGGCGTGCCTATGGCCTGATAATTAAACGCTTGGCCTTGCATTTGCTCGCCAACTCCCGCGATCAAATTGCGGCGGCTTCTCGGCAATCGGCGGGGGTGCTTCGCCAAAAGCCCTCGGTGATTGTTGTTGCAACCGAAATAATTTGTCTCTTGCCGCGGCGATTCTTGATTCGGCCAAATTTTTGACGTGCTGCGCGTTCTCTAAGGCAAGCTGCGCCGCTTTTAGTTTCGGCGCATATTCGCGCTGCAGCTTGGCTCCCGCGATCCGCGCCACTTCGATGGCGTCGGCCATGCGCTGCAGTTCCACGTCGGACACAAGGTCCGCTTCGGCGCGGACAGCCTGCTTGATGATAGACAAATCCCTGGCCGCGTCGCCGCCGGAAATACCTAGCGCGGACATCGCGGAGCGGAGCGCCGCTTCATCATCCTTGGCACTTTTGTTTTTCGCTTCGCGGTGCAGAATTGCCGCGTAGCTTTTGAGCGCAGATGTTTTGCTCACAGCTTCGTCAGTTTGGAGGGTTGCTACGATGCTCATCGCGCGCCTTCTTTCCCGGATGCCATTTGCGCGATCCGTGATACCACGGCTGATTTTTGCGCGGGTTTTGCGGGCACGCCCGATGCAGAGTCCGCGATTCTAGACATCGCTTGAAACAGCGGCGACGCTTGCCGATCCGGCAGAAATTCGCGCATGCACGGATCGGCCAGGATTTCACCGCACAATTTGCACAGGCCGTGAAGCGCAATCGCCAGGCCGTCCGTGCCGCGTCGGGGGTCAACGTCGTGATAATCGCCGGTCGATTTCACGCGCGATAGCGCCGCATCCAACTTGTCAACGAGCGAGCGGTGCGCCTGCCGTTGAGCGATTCCAAAGTCGTGGGACATAATTCAATCCTTGCCGGCTTGGCCGGCGGTTTGTGGTTGTGTGTCGCCATCATCAATACCGGCGTAGGCTTTGACTGGCTTCCCGCCGATTTGAACCGTGAAGCTCATCGGCGGCCGTCCGCACGATGGACAGAGCATCGGCGGCGGTTGCGGTTTGCCCAGGTCGATGAAGGGAAACTCGACGTTTCGCGCGTCGATGGTTCCGCCCTGTCCGCATGTCGGACACACACTCGCGCCTGATGCCTGTTCTAAATCCGTCAAGCGTTTTTCGATTGAACCGCTCACGATTCACCTCCCATGCGAATCAACCGGCCGGCCGCGATTTCCCGGTCAATAAATCGCTCGGCAATTTGTGCGTCGCTGCGCTCCATTCTCTCACGATACAGCCTCGCATATTCATCATGGTCAAACGTGATGCCGGCTTTTAGGTTCAGTCGTTGCCGCTCGGCTTCATCGCCGCAAAGCCTGCCGCAATGTGGGCAGCGCTCGCCGTCGGCTTCGGCTTTGGCTTCCAGATTTTCGAGCCTTGCTTTCACTGATTCACTCATCGTTGCACCTCAAATAGTCCTCTGCGGAATCGAACATCGTTGATTCTGATTCAACCGTCGCCGTTTCCGCCGAAGCGCGGCGCAGAATCAGGCGCACGAAACTCGGAATCCCGCTCGGCGAGCAATGTTTCAAGTCGCGTCAGCCGTTCCTCAATGTCCATCGAAATTGCCCGGCCGATGGTCCGATCTAACAATTCCGCCAGGGCGAATCGGTCCCCGCCCTTGGCTTGCTCCACCAGCGCCTTAACTGCTACGCGGATGTCGCCGGCCTTGATCGCGTTCATTAAGGCGGCGCGAATCTGGCCGATCTTCTTCGCGTGCGGGTTGCCAAGGCCGATCCGGTTGCCGAGTCCGAAGCGCCCCTTGGCGTCTCTGCCGCTATGTTCCGCTGGTGACGGATCGCTCATCGGCTCGCCTCCACAATGGGGCTTGCCGGCGTTGCCGTAGCCGCTGGCGGGGCCAGGCGATGATCGACGCAACGCAAGCCATGACTCCGCAAAGCTCGTTTCAGCAACGCCCGGATGCGAAGCTCTGCCGGCGGCCCGTCGCCTTCCGGCTTGAAGGTCAACGTCCAGACTTCCGCCGGCTTGACAGCCTTCCGTTGCTTCGCCGTGTCAATGCACGCATCACCTCGGTGTCCACCTAGGTGATTTTGGACGACTCGCGTCTCATTATCCCAACCGCCGTCAGGCTGGAACGGCCCGGACCTCAGATCGGCCAAAAGTGAGACTAGTTTGCTTTTTCGGGTGATGGTCATTCCTCACCCCCGGTCCACCGATACCGCGCTGCCTTCCGCTCATTCCCGCGATCCAGAATTTCAATCACGTGATCCCGGTCGAGCATTTGGAGCAACCGCCAGGCGGGCGTCGGCTTAACCCCAATACGATCCGCAGCGTCGTAACTCGACAGGAAAAACCGATTGTCGGGATTCATCGACGCCAGCACCTTGCAGAGTCCGATCAACCACTTCGCCGGCAAGCTGTCATATTCCTTGGCAATCTCCGGCAGGGCGTCAGGGTCAACGGACTTCGCGGCCTCGTCCACAGGGTTCATTCCCAAGGGATACCGCGCGCGGGCAAACGCATGAACAAAATCCGCCCACGATTCATCGAATGATCTGGTCGCGATGATCGGCAACGCCAGGGCGTGCCATCGCCGCACTATCGGCTTGACGGATGCAAGCTCGGCGTCTGCGAGGCCGGCGTTAAACTTCAGCCCACGAGCCAAGGCCAAAATTTTCGAGTTTCTTTCATGCGCAATCTTCGGGAGAGTGAGGCGGACAATCTCATCGGGGTCAATGCCTGTTGCAGAGAGTGCAGAGAGTGCAGAGATAGCAGAGAGTGCAGAGATAGCAGAGCAAATGGCTTCTGCATTCTCTGCAACATTTGGGGGCACGAAAACAGCGGACTCCACAAACGGCAACGGACCTTTGGGTAAGGCGTTTTGCCATTCATAGGTCACGCCGGATTTGTGCCTTGAATGCGGCGCGATGGTCAGGCCAGCGCCGCGGTATTCTCCGTCATCCAGCTTGACGATTTTGGGCAGATTTGAACGGAACCACAGATGATGTCCGCGCACGGTCCTGACCCTCGGCAGGAGCCTTGCCAGGGTCGGGTTCCGCTCTGCCCATTGCTCATAAGCCCCGGCCCGATCAAAGTCCCTTGTGGCCAGTTCAGCGCCGGAGATAACCCCGATACCGTCCACGCGCCGCCAGGCGAACATCGTTTCACGTTCGCCGATGGTCAGCGGTTGATCGGCTCGGCCCTTCCACTTGATCGCCGCCTTTTTCCCGATCATGGGTATCGCCGCAATCCCGCGGTCAGCGTATTCGGTGGAGTCGATGAGTAGGCGGGCCGCGGCGGTCACTGTGCTACCTCCCGCGACTTGGCGAATCGCTCCAACTCTGCCAGGCGATACAAAACTTTTCCGCCCGCACTCGCCCGAAAAAACTTGATCCGGCCGGACACGCGCAGGCGTTGAAGTGTCTTGCCCGACAGGCTCAAGAGTTTCCCGGCATCGAATTCGGATACCGCGATCCGGGGAATGGTGGGGTTATTGCTGGGCATCGTCGCCCCCTTCGGCTGCGCGCGACATATTCAACACCTTGGGCGGGATTTCGATGCCGATCAGATTTTCGATTTCGGCTGGACGAAACCGCACGCTTCCATCCGGCAGGGTGACATGAGGAAGCAGGTTGCGGCGGGCAAGCCGCTGTGATTTCCCGTTCGGGTATCGCAGTAGATCATCAAGCTCGTCGGGCGTCAGTAACATACGCCCCGATTTTTCACACTCTGGAAAAGGCAAGCAACAAAAAAACGCCCGTTGCCGGGCGTTAACGCGGTTAATTAATGCCTTTAACCCCTCAAGATTGAAACTTGGGGAAAAACCGCCGTACAACGGTGCGGACAAGGTAAAGGTTTTCGCCGTGATCGCCTCGCTTTTTACTGGCGCTAATCTCGTCTTTGCACAGGGCGTTTTTTAAGTTGTTAGCGCCGATGGTTCGCTGTGTGAATTCGTGCCAATTGTGAGGTTGATGTGCGTCACCGTTAAGCCCCAGCTTGGTCAGCAGCGCGTCAACCTCCGCATCGGTCGGCCGAACTCTTGCCCGTGTCGCCGGCTTCGCGTTGCCAGCCAACGGCTTGCCGTCATCGCAAATCGCTTTTTCAAACTCAATCAACCACGCTTCCATTTCGTCACGGCCTTTGGTTTCGCCGGTCGGCAGCGCCGGCAGCTTGGCCAGCGGGACGCCAAGCGCTTCGGCCCGGCGATGATACTTTCGCAATGTCTTGCCTTGCCACGTTTCCGCAATAGTGGTACGGGTCAACAGGCGGACGCGGCGTATCTCCCGCAACAGTTGCTCTACTGTGTCCGGCGTGTCTGGCATACGCCGCTCGGAGCCGATGGCATCGTATTCCGCTGATAGCCGATTGAATTCGGCAAGCTCCGGGCTGTCGGTCGGATAACTCTTGCCGAGATAAGGGGCCATCTTTTTTTGAAGCTTTTGCATGGCCTTCCGCTCTTTTGGCGTGTATGTACTGACTTGTTCCGTTGACATGTTTCACCTTTCATCGGGCAAGCCAGGCGGGCGGCGGGCGAAAGGTGAATAACGCCAGCACGCCGCGCTTGGCCGTCATCGGGCGATCAATCCCGATGGTCCCGAAGTTTGAGATTTTACCCTTGCTTCGTTCCGCCTTCCACGATGGCCAGGATTCGCGCCTTGGCGTCCGCGCCCAACTTCGGCCAAGCCGCGTTGACGCGGGCAAGGTCCGGGTCGATTTCGGGCATTTGTGCGCCTGATTTTGCGCCGCCTGATTCTGAAACACTCGGTTTTCCGGGCGTTTTTGAGATAGTTCCAATCCTACCGCGCCCATTCGCCCGAAAACCCGCGGTTCCCTCTAATCGAAGCAATCGAGCCATGAGGTGGGGGTCGGATTCTCACTTGCGGCTTTTGATTATATTCTGAGCAGCCGGTGGAATTGACGGCGGGTAGTTGCCCGTCGCACGGTTCTGGTCCTTCGCAGCCCCGTTGACCCAAGGAAAGAGCCAATGAGCGAATACCAATACGTTGCCTTCCGAGCGATCGACGCTCCGGTGAGCGAAAAGAATCTCGAATTCATGCGGAAGCAGTCGACGCGAGCCGAAATTACTTCCTGGTCGTTCGAGAATGAATATCACTTCGGCGACTTCCATGGAAACGCGGTCGAGATGCTGCGCCGCGGTTATGATTTCCATTTTCACTATGCGAATTTCGGGATTCGCAACCTGATGATCCGGTTTCCAAACGGCCTGCCGGACGCCAAGGCGGCTGAGCCATACTTCGAGGAGGACTCGCTACACTTCTTGAAGGACAAACAAGGCCGGGGAGGCATACTCTGCGTTGAGCCGTATTTCGAAGCGGGCGATCTGGATGATATATGGGAATTGGAGGGTCTTCTGGATCGCCTGCTCCCGCTGCGCGCCGAAATCCTCGACGGCGATTTGCGTCCGCTCTACCTGGCCCATTTGGCCGTTGCGTCTGACGGCAATCACGATCCCGACGAAGAAAAGGATGCGCCGGTCCCTGCCGGCCTGGGCAAACTCACAGATGCGCAGCGCGCATTGACGGAACTGTACGGCCTCAGCGAGGCATTGATTGCCGCGGCGGCCCAGAACAGCCCCCCGCCGCAGCGCACGGATTCCGAAAAAGACTACGCGGCATGGCTAGAGCGCCAGCCGGAAGCGACAAAGACCGCGTGGCTCGGTCAATTGATGGCAGATCCTCGCGCGGCCGTGCGAAGAGAGATCGTTGCGGAGTATCAGAAGAGCCGTAGCACGCCATCCTGGCCGACCATCGGCCTGGACCGAACCCTCGCGGAAATAAAGGCGGTGGCCGAAGGAATCCAGCATGAAATGAACCGCAAGCGCGCCGAAGGGGCCGCTCGTCGGCGGGCCAAGAAACTCGCCGACATGGCTGCCGATCCCATGCCAACCCTCCGCAAAACCGAGGAACTCGTAAAGCAGCGAAACCTCGAGGCCTACCACCAGATTGCCATGCTGTTGTCCGATCTCCGCGAGGCGCTTTCTGGCGCCGATCAATCCAGCCTGGCTGAACAGCACGCACGCAAGCTGAAGGAGAAAAACCCAACTCTACACCATCTGACTGCGGAACTGCGGCGCCAAGGATTCTTGAAAAAGTGATTCCATTAGGCATAAAGGCCATAAAGGGGTCAGGATGACCCCTTTATGACCCCGGATTTTCAGGCCTGGTCTGTTCGTCAGTTTTCTTGGTCTGGCTCCGGGGAACTGCATCGAAGTCTCGCAAGCGGTCCCCTTTGGGAACAAGCCAAGCCACGGGCGGCATTGGGGAGTATTCACGAGCCGTCGCAATTCGCGCACCGTAGTCCATTGCGATGAATTCGCAGGGCGAAAGTCGGTTGGCCGCAAGCGGGACATGGAACTGCTTCGACTGCCTCGGACAGTGGGTCCCATACGACCTCCAGGCGACCCGCCGGGCGATGTTTATCGAAAATGGCCGTGGATATGAGCAATTTCGGCTGCTGGATGACCATCAGGCTCGCAAGCTTAACCAGCACGTGAAGGGCCGATTTCTGCCGCAACTCGGCGATGCGCAATCGTTCCTCGCGATCGATGGCTTCACGTCGCGCGGCGGCGCGGGCGGGATCAGCGGCGCGGGCAGCCTGCTCATCGGCTTCGCGGCGGAGCTGGGCATAATACGCGGACATCCGGGCAATTTGTTTTTCAACCCGGCTCGTCCATTCCCGGCGGCGGGTGTTCGCCAGCGATGCCACGGTGGGGGCCGCTTGTCTCCGCGCGGCGCGGTATCCGGCGGTCAGGCTGGCATGCGGCGCTTCCGGAAGATGCGCCTCGGACTCTTCCGACAGACGGTTGGATGACAGGAGAAACTCCAGGTGCCTGACCTCCCTCAAATAGTGCAGGTCGATCCCAATCGGCAGAATCTCCTCCTCCTTCTGATCGCTGGCAAAGGTCGCCTTGAACCAGAAAAACGCCTGCGGGCAATTCATTGCCCGAATCCTTTCGATGGTCAGGGATGCCGCTGGCGGCAGGGAGATCGCGCGCTGCAGGCGCGATTCCAATCCGTAGGGATGGAGGTTTAGCCCGATGCGATAAAACCGAGAGGAACTCCACCTTTGGGCGGCGTCGCCCAGCAGTCGATCCAAGAGGGGCGATCCCAAACTGGCAAGTTGGGCATCGCCATGCTCCGGCAGAGCTTCGGGGTCGAAAGCCACTTGGATGATGTCCGGTCCGATGAGAAGGTCATAGACCTGCGGCTCAATTTCGTCCCAGGCCCCGTTGCGCGCATCCACATAGTCCCGAACGAATTGTTCGAGGGGCGAAATCGGCTCTTGAATCAGACGAGCCATCTTCTCATCCTTCCGGAGCGAAACGATTGCCGAACAGCTTTTCGTCCTGCGTCCGTTGGCGGAAGTAGGCCGCCTTGGCCGCCAGCAGACGGTTGCCCAGCACCTCCATCCGCGCCGCGAACTCATCGGCGTTGGCGGCGGCGGCCCACTCATCGGCGATCATGTCCTCAAATTCTTTTTCATCGTCGAGGTTGCCCAGGATCATGTCCACTTCGCCGATCACCAGTTCAAACATGTTGAGCTTGGCTTCCAGCAGGTGGAGGATGGCCGCCTCAACGGTGCCCGCGGCCACGAGATTGAAGACGTGGACATCGCTCTTCTGTCCGATTCTGCTCAGGCGGCCGATCCGCTGTTCGATCTTCATGGGATTCCACGGCAAATCGAAGTTGCACAGGCCATGCGCGAATTGAAGATTCCTGCCCTCGCTGCCGGATTCGGTGCAGATCAGCAGCCTCGCCGATTCGCGGAAATTCTCGATGGCCGATTCCTTTTCCAATCGCGACAAGCTGCCGTGGAATACCGCCACGTCGTGACCGGCTTCGGCAAGAACCCGCCGGAGCATTTCCTGGGTCGCGCGGAACTGGGTGAAAACCACGAGCTTGTCGGGAAACTCATTCAGCAGTTCAAGCAGGCGTTGGGCCTTTGCGCTGTGGCCTTGAAGCGACGCCTGATGCGACAACTCCATGATCGCTTGCCGCTGCGCCACCGGCAGGATGGGTTTATCCAGGAGGTTTTCGAGCATCGAACTGGCCGCGGCGGTGGAACTGCCCAGGGCCATTTGCAACGTGATCAGCGTCATGCGGCTGATGGCCGATGCCTTTGTTTCGGCGTTCAATTGGTCGCGAACCATTGCGGCGGCGGCGTCATAAAGGGCCTGCTCACTCGATGTCAAAGCGACCGACTCGGTGCGCGCGTATCGCCGGGTGAATTGCAGTCCGACGGTGCTCCGGCGGTTGCGGATCATCACTTCGCTCAACAGCGCGTGCAGCTCGTCCACGTTTTTCGGAGTCAGCTTGTCCCCTTTGGAAATAAACCGCCGGGAAAAATCCCGCTGCGTACTCAGCAGGCCCGGCTCGAGCAGCGTGACGAGGTTGAACAATTCCTCCAGATTGTTCTGAACCGGGGTCGCGGTCAGCAGAAGAATGAATTGCTTGTGAATCTCGCTGGCGAATTTCCAGAGCGCCGTGGTCCGGTTTCGCAGGTGATGAGCCTCATCCACGATCACCATGTCCCACTTGCGGCCCAGGATTGCCGAGCGATGCGGCTCCCGCTTGGCGGTGTGCTGCGAGACGATCACCCGGTCATGGCTGGTCCAAGCGTCCGTCCCGCGCTCGCGGAACGCGGGATTGTCGTGGCTGACCAGCTCAATGCCGAACTTTCGCCGCATTTCGCCTTGCCACTGCGTAATCAGTGATGGCGGAGTCAGCACCAGCACCGAGCGCACCAAACCGCGCATCAGCAACTCGGACAGCACCAGGCCGGCCTCGATGGTTTTGCCGAGGCCCACTTCGTCGCAAAGCATCGCCCGGCCACGCAGCCGACGCAGCACGGTCATCGCCGTGCGGGTCTGATGTTCCAGCAATTCCATCTCGCGCACCATGGGCAGAGCGATGAGCCGATCGAAGCCGGGATGGCTTGCCAATCGGACGGCGCGCAGCCCCAAGTCGAAATCCAGGGGCGTCATGTGAGGCGCGGGACAGCGCAGCAGATCGAAGTCTGATGATTCAAACTCGATTCCCCCGCTTTGAGCGGCGGAGGTCAGGCTTGCGGCGGGCAACGTAGCCTGGTGGCCCGTGGAAGGCCGCTCGACGATGAGCCGGTACCGGTTGGTGGAAAGATATTCGAGCCAGACGGCTTCAACCCCTGGATCCACGGCCCCTCGGCCGAACGGCCCTGTAAGTTCGATGGCGTTTTTGTCGGCCAACGGCACGAACGGAACCGGACGACCCGCATCATTTTCCAGCGATTTCAAAGCCACGGCGGGATCAAGCATCTCCGGTGGAATGACCAGTTGCACTGATCCATCAGCGGTCGAATGAGCCCGCACCTCGAAACGGTCACCCACTTCCCAATCATTGCCCCAAACCCCAATGTTGTTCGCCTGTGCGACTTCCAAGCAGCATCCTCCCTGACCATTCCGATCACTCTTGGCGATCTGGAAATCCTCAGATATCAGTCAACAGCGCCACTATAGCCGCGTTGCCCAGAATTCCAAGAATTTCTACGCCGCTTTCCCCGCAGCGGACAGCATCTTGATCCCTGCCAACAGCGCGTTGTTCTCGTGGCTCTGGCCGATCGTGATGCGAATCTTGTCCTGCAAACCCGGCAAATCGAAATATCGCACTAAAATCCCCTGCTGCTTCAGGCCGAGATACATTTCTTTGCCGCGGCCGGTTGGGACGGTCGCGAGAATGAAATTCGCCTGGCTCGGCAACACCGTCCAGCCGAGTTGCGTCAGCTCGCTGCTGAGTCGCGCCCGCTCGGATTTGATGTTTTCCCAGGTGCTCCTGGCGTAAGCCTGGTCTTCGATGGCGGCCGTGGCGGCGATGATCGACAGCGCGTCGCAGTTGTAGCTGTCCTTTACCTTCATCATCTGCGCGATCACCGTCGGCTGCGCGATGGCATAGCCGAAGCGGAGGCCGGCCAGGGAATAGGCCTTGCTCAGCGTCCGCGTGATCAGGAGGTTGGGGAACTGCTGAACCAGGGCCACGCAATTGTCGTCGGAGAAATCGACGTAGGCCTCGTCCACCAGAATCAGCGCGGAAAAGTTCCGGGCCAATTCGGCGATCTTCAGCGGTGAGACGAATGTGCCGCTGGGGGCGTTGGGGTTGGCCAGATAAATCGCCTTGGCGCCGCTGGCGGCGAGGGCGTCGATCGGCAAAGTCCAATCACGTTCCCAGGGAATCGGCAGGGCCTTGGCGTCTTGCAGCCGGGCCAGGACCGGATAGAGCGAATAGGTCGGATCGGGAAACGCCAGCGTTCCGCCGGGCGGGACGAAGCATCGCGTGGCGATCGTCAGGATATCGTCGCTGCCGTTGCCGGCTATGATGTGCTGGCGAGTAACGCCGTGAAGTTTGGCGGCCGCGTCGCGAAACACATCGGCGGTTGGATTGGGGTATCGCCGCAGCGTTTCCGCGCTGATTCCCGCGATCGCCTGCATGACGCGATCGCTCGGCTGATAGGGATTCTCGTTGGTGTTCAGTTTGACGACGCGCTCCCCCGCCGCCGGCTGCTCGCCCGGCTCGTATCCCTCCATCTCGCGCACACATGCCCGGACGAATTGGGGAGCCATGGGGGAAAGTATAAACGATGGAGACGAAGAGACAAAGCGTTGGAGAGACGAAGTGCGCGGACAATCACTTCGTCTCTTCGTCACTCCGTCTCTTCCAGACGCGCTTCCACACTGCGCGCATGCCCCTCAAGCCCTTCGGCCTTTGCAAGCGTCACGATCGCGCCGGCATCGGCGCGCAGTCCCTCCGCGTCGTAGCGCTCAACGCTGGATCGCTTGAAAAATTCGTACACGCTGATGCCGCTGGAGAAACGGGCGGTTGTGTTGGTGGGCAGGCAGTGACTGGGGCCGGCGACATAATCTCCGGCGGCGACGGCTGAATATGGGCCGACGAAGATTGCGCCGGCATTCCGCAGCTTTTTTACCACCGCCTGATCGTCGCGCGTTTGGACGTTCACGTGCTCGGCCGCGAAGCGATCGGACAGGGAGATCAGCTCATCCATCGATTCGCCGATGATGATCGCGCTGTGATCTTTCAGCGCCTTTTCAGCCGCGGCGCGGCGGGGCAGAGTGGATAGCTGTTTTTCGACCTCATCGCGAACGGTCTCGGCCAATGATTTGCTGGTCGTCAATAGAAAGCAGCTTCCCGGATCGTGCTCGGCCTGGGCGAGCAGATCGGCAGCGATGAATTCCGGTTTGCCGGAGTCATCGGCGATCGTGAGAATTTCGCTCGGCCCCAAGAAGCCGTCGATTCCCACGCAGCCGGCCAGCGCCCGCTTGGCGAGTTGGACGTAAATGTTTCCTGGCCCGACGATTTTGTCCACCTTTGGAATGGTGGCCGTGCCGAACGCCATGGCCGCGATCGCCGCTGCGCCGCCGGCGCGATAGACATCCGTCAGTTTCAGCTCGTGACAGGCCGCCAGGACGAGATCGCTGCGTCCGTACTTGCTCGGCGGGGTACAGACGACGATCCGGCTGACGCCGGCGACCTGGGCCGGAACGGCGAGCATGATCAGGCTCGACGGATACGCGGCTTTGCCGCCCGGGAAATAGAGTCCGGCTGATTCCAGCGGCATGAATCGCAAACCCAATTCGACGCCCGGCCTCCGCAGCGGCGGCGGGTCCTTCGGCATGACATGCGTTTGATATTCGCGCACCTGCGCAATGGATCGTCGAATCGCCGCCGACTGATCCGCCGGCACTCGCCCCGCCGCTTCGACCATCTCTTTTGGGGTGACGCGAATCTGCGCTGCGGAGAAATCCGGATCGTCGAACTCTCGGCTATTGGCCACAAGCGCCTCATCCCCGCGCCCAGCGACGTCCTGCAAAATCTTCTGGACCAACGCGACCTGCTTTGCCCTCTGGCCCGTCCCGAGAGCCAGGGCCACGGGATCCAGCGCAAGCTCAAGCAGAAGCGAATCCACGCGGCTCTGTTCCTTCGCATTGTTCAGTTTCAGAATCGGAATCATGGGAGAATTCTAGGGGGAAAACCCGAAATCCGAAACCCGAGGGCCGAAAACCAGAAATCCGAAACCAGAATGACGAATCAAGCCCGAAACCAGAAACCCGAAACGGTCTTCATTCGGTCATTCTGATTTCGGATTTGATTCGTCATTCTGGTTTCGGATTTCTGGTTTCACTCAGTGACCCAGCAAGCCGCGACGTGGCCGGGTTTGCCATTCTTGGCTTCCAGCGGCGGGGTTTGGGCTGCGCATTTGGCCAGTACGCGAAATGTTTCGCCGCCGCTCTCCACGTCCCTGACGCCGTCGAAATCCAGGACTCGCAGCGAGATTGTTCCACCGAGGCCGCGCTGGACCACCGAAACGGTTGCGCTTGGATCGGCGGCGCCCTTCGCGGCGGCCTCGCGCGTCAGTTGGCATCGCGGATGAAATGGGCATCCCGCAGGCGGATCGGCCGGCGATGGAACTTCGCCGCCGAGGACGATGCGGTCGCGCTTTCGGCGCGGATCCGGCTCGGGGACGGCGGACAACAATGCCGTTGTGTAGGGATGCTTTGGATTAGCATACAGCTCGCGAGCGTCGGCTTTTTCCACGATTCGGCCCAGATACATCACCGCCACCTCATCGGAGAAATGTTCCACGACCGCCAGATTGTGGGCGATGAAGAGATAGGCAATGTTTCGCTCGGCGCGAAGATCGGCCAGGAGATTCAGAATCTGGCTCTGAATGGAAACGTCCAGGGCCGAGACCGGCTCGTCGCAGACGATGAAATCCGGGGAGAGGGCAATCGCGCGAGCGATGCCGATCCTCTGCCTCTGGCCGCCGGAGAATTCGTGGGGATATTTGGCCGCATCGTTTTCATCCAGTCCCACGCGATGGAGGAGGGAAGCGACCCGTTTCCGCTTTTCTTCGCCGCGGGCGATTCCGTGGACTTCGATCGGCTCGCCGATGATGTTGCCGATTCGCATGCGGGGATTGAGGCTGCCGATGGGGTCCTGGAAAATAATCTGCATCCGGCTTCGCAGACGCCGGAGCTTCTCGCCGCGGTAGGCCAGGAAATCCTGGCCCTTGTAGCTGACGTCGCCGGAGGTAGATGGGATGAGCCGGAGGATCGAGCGGCCGACGGTGGTCTTGCCACATCCGGATTCTCCAACCAGGCCCAAGGTTTTGCCCGGCTGGATATCGAAGCTGACGCCGTCGACGGCCTTGATCCATCCCACGGTGCGCGAAAGGACGCCGCGCTTGATCGGGAAATAGGTTTTCAAATCGCGCACTCGCAAGAGCGGAGTGTCCTGGCTCATCGGGACACCTCCGCGGGGCGGCGCGAATCGGTGTTCGGCGGGGTGATGGGCTTGGCGGCGAAATTGTCGATCTTGTGGCAAGCCGCCCAATGCCGCGGGGTAATCTCGCGCAGCGGCGGCTCCTGGCCGGCGCACAGCGGATCGGCGTTCATCCGGGGGCATCTTGGATGAAATTTGCAACCGGAGGGAAATCGCCGGGGGCTTGGGACTGAGCCGGCGATCGTTTGCAGACGCTCGTGGACCTGACCCAATCTTGGGATTGCCCGGAAGAGTCCTTCGGTGTACGGATGTTGCGGCGAATCGAAGAGATCGTCCACGGCCGCGCATTCCACCAGCCTGCTGGCATACATGACGGCGACGGCGTCGGCGTTTTCGGCGACGACGCCAAGATCGTGCGTGATCAGCATCACCGCCATCCCCCGCTCGTGCTGCAATTCCCGGAGCAATTCCAGAATCTGAGCCTGGATCGTCACGTCCAGGGCGGTGGTCGGCTCATCGGCGATGAGCAATTTTGGCCGGCATGACAAGGCCATCGCGATCATGATCCGCTGCCGCATGCCGCCGGAGAGACGGTGCGGATATTCGTGCAGGCGCTTGTGCGGATCGGCGATCCCGACATCGTGCATCGATTGCTCGGCAATTTCGTATGCCTGCTTTGTGCCGACTCTTTGGTGGAGCTGGACCGCCTCGACGATCTGCTCCCCCACCGTGAAGACGGGATTGAGCGAAGTCATCGGCTCCTGAAAGATCATCGCGATGTCTTTTCCGCGGACGGCCTGCATCTGTTTTTCCGAGCGGGGGAGCAGGTCCTGGCCCTCAAACAGAATCTGGCCGCCGAGCACTTTTCCCGGCGGGCTGGGGATCAGGCGAAGAATCGACAATGCGGTGACGCTCTTTCCGCATCCGCTTTCGCCGACGAGCGCGACCGTCTGGCCGGGATAGACGGAGAGCGAGACATCCTGCACGGGGCGGATTTCGCCGGCTTCGGTGTCGAAGGCGACGGTGAGATTGCGAAGTTCCAGGAGCGGTTGCATGGCGGATTCTATCTCCTTCGCCTCGGATCCAGCGCGTCGTTGACGGCCTCGCCAAGCAAAATGTAGGCAAAGACGGTCAGGAAAATCGCCAGGCCGGGGTATAGGGCCATCCACCAAACGAATTGCCCGCCCTGTCCGGTGGCCTGGCTGAGCATAGCGCCCCAACTCGGTTGATCGACGACGCCCAGTTGAAGGAAGCTGAGGGTGCTTTCGGCCAAAATCGCGCCGGCGATGCCGAAGCTGAGGTTGATGACAACCGAGGTGATGCCGTTGGGCAGCATGTGCCGGAAAAGGATGGAGCGCAGCGGCAATCCCGCGGCCTGTGCCGCATATACAAAATCGCGTTGCCGTAGCGACAGGAATTCCGCCCGAAGATATCTCGCATAGGGCGTCCATCCCACGATCCCGATGATGATCATCAGCATGGGCAGTCGATAATCTTCGCTGGGGAAAAACGCGACGAGGGTGATCATGAGAAAGAGTGTGGGGATGGCCTCGAAGATTTCGATGAGTCGCATGCCCAAAATGTCCGTGATACCGGCGAAGTATCCCATGATTCCGCCGACGATGATGCCGATGAGTACGGCGATCCCGCTGGCGACGAAACCCATGGCCAGCGCGATTCGGCAGGCATGGATCATGCGGCTCAGGACGTCGGCGCCGAATTCCTCGGTGCCGAGCCAATGTTCTGGCGACGGGGGCATGAGACGCGGATCGAGCTGGTCGCGCAAGCGGTCAGAGGCCGAAAAGGGAATCGGCGCATTAAGCACGAACTGCACGTGTCCCGATTTCTGCGCGTCCCGAAACCGCTCGTACACCATATTCTGAGGCGCAGGTCCGCGCCACCAATAGATGCACGACACCGCCAAAACGCCCAGCGCCAGGACGCATAGTTTGCGGGCAATGCCCAGGCGATTGAAAAATTGCAGCGCCGTGATGCCGCCCAGAAGAACCAGCAAAACCAAGTCAATCCATGACAACGAGTTAAGCATTGGACTGCTCCAATGTCCGTCGATCCGGATCAGGATGGGATTGCTGCTGGCGACGATCGGCGCGAGACAGGCCAGGATGGCGATGACGGCGATCCACGCCAGGGCTATTTTCGCCTGCCACTGGGCGACGGTATCGCCGATGACCTGCGCGGCATAGGAGGGGCTGGGCGAATCCACCGGCTCAGCGGGAGTGGGCGGCGTCATCTGCATCGGGCCGGTGATGCTACTCATAGGACACCCGCGGATCGGCGACGGCGTACAGAACGTCGGCCAGAAGATAGCTGACGAGGCTGACGAATCCGACGACCAGCGCCTCATCCAGCACCAATTCGCGATCTCGCGCTCGGATGGCATCGATCATGAGCAACCCCATGCCGTGAATGCTGAAGATGGTTTCGACAATCACGGCTCCGCTGAAAAGCGAGGGCAGAATTCCGGCGGAATAGGTGATCAGCGGGAGCAAGCTGTTGCGCAAGACGTGACGCAGAAGAATCGCGCGTTCGTCGAGTCCTTTGGCGCGGGCGGTGCGGGCGTAGTCGGAGGAGAGATTCTCCAGCGTCGCCCCGCGCGCCAGCCGGGCCAGGAACGCGAAGCCGCTGTAGGTCAGGCAGAGCACCGGCAACACGAGGTGCCAGCCGATGTCGGCCAGCCAGCCCCGGTTCCAGCCGCCGGCCAGATGCTGCGGGAAAAATGGCATGGTCTCGGCGAGCGTGTCATGCAGCCCGGCGGTGGGAAACCAATATAGATATTGCCGGTTGGCCAGGAAACCGATGAGCATGACGCCGGCCCAGATCGTGGGGACCGACCAAAGGCCCAGCAGAATGATTCCGCTGGTGAGATCGAGGATGCCGCCCTTTCGACGGGCGGCGAAAATCCCCGCCGCCAGGGCGATCACGATCGTGATGGGCAACGTGATGAGGTTGAGCAGGAGCGTGATCGGCAATGCTTCGGCGACAAGGTCGAGCACGGGCCGGCCTTTGGAGAAGCTGTAGCCGAGGTCGGGCTTTTTCAACCAGTGGAAGGCGCCGAGCTTCTGGTTTGGCCCGACCGCAAAACCGATCGGGGAAATCTCGTTTAGCCAGCGAGCATATTGAACGAGGAGCGGCTGGTTCAGACCGAAGCGCCGCTCGAGATACTCGCGCTGGGCGCGGGCCACATCGGCTTTCATGGTTCCCGCGCCGTTGAGCAGGCTTCCCCCCACCCCGCCGGGCGAAAGGCCCATCACCAGGAAAGTCACCAGCGTCATCCCCAGCAACGTCGGAAACATCAGCAGGATTCGGCGAATAATGTAATTCAGCATGACGGCAAATCTGCAACGGTTATTTCTCCCATCGCTGGGCCAAGCGGGGAACGAACCATTCGGTTTCCGAGTTCAAACCCAGGGGCACTGTTTTCACGTTCTTGATGCGGCCATCCAGAAACGTCAGGCCCTTGCGCGCAAATATGAATGTGTAGGGCTGGTCTTCGTTCAGAACGGCGTGGCATTTCCGCCATAGCGGCATCCGGATGGCCGGATCGACCGTCGAGCGCGCCTGCTCGATCAGCCGGTCCAGTTCCGGATCGCTATAGGAAATGAAATTGTCTCCGCCGCCGGCAATCTGGCTGGAATCGAAAATCTGATAGAGATCATCCTCGATGGTCGCCGACCAACCCATCGCGATCGCCTCGAAATTATGGTTCTTCAACCGATCGCTGAAGACCGACCAGTCCAACGGATCGGGGATGAGCGTGACGCCCGCCTTGGCGAGGGAGTCCTTGATGAACAGGGCCATTTCATCGTAATTGGCCACGCCGCTGGGATAGGTAAGAGAAAACTGAAAGGGACTTCCATCCGGCTCCTTCAGCACGCCGCTGCCGTCATCCACAAACCCGGCTTCCTTAAGGAGCGCCTTGGCCCGCGCGACATCGAAAGGCCAGGGCTTGACATCCGGATTGTTCTGCTTGCCCTTGATGTAGAAAGGTCCGGAGATCGGAGTGACGTAGCCGCGCATGATCTGGCTGCAAATGCGGTCACGATCGATCATCATGGTCATCGCCTGGCGCACCCGCTTGTCGGCGAAGATGCCCGGTTTGCCATTTCGCTGCCGCTCATTCCAGCCGATGAAGCGGTAACCGCCCAGCGGCGTGTCGTACTCAAAATGCTGCGTCCGCGCGACAATGTTCGGATCGGCAAGGAGCCTCTGATACGGCTCCGGCTGGGCGGGATAAACAAGTTGGTCTCCGTAGATGTCCAGTTCCCCGTTGCGGAACGCGGTCAAACGGGCCAGATCGTTGTCGATCACGCGATACACGACGCGGTCGAACGGGGGCGGCTCGCCCCAATACCGGTCGTTCCGCAACATCATCACGGTCTGTCCCGGCGACCAGCGGGTCGGATCCTCCATGCGGTACGGCCCACTGCCCAAAAGCAGCCCGGTCGATTTGTTGAAATCATCCGGGGAATACTTCTCGTAGAAATGCTTGGGCAAAATGTAAATTCCCCCGCAAAGCAAAACCGGGTCGAAATAGGGAGTCCCCAGCGTGAAGGTCACTTCATACGGCCCATTGGCCACGACGCTTTTGATCTTTGCGTCATAGGCCCGGTCGCGCGGAGCGTCCACATTCGGATTCATGATCCAGCGATACGTCCAAACCACGTCTTCGGAAGTCAGCGCAACCCCATCTGAAAACATAACGTCGTGGCGCAATTGAAAGGTCACCTGCTCGGGTGACGGCGCGTTTGGGTCCTTGAGCATCTGGTCATCGCTGAGGCCTTTTGATTTCTGATAATCGAAATAGGCCCGCGTGTTATCATGTACCTGCCAGATGCTGGCGATGTTCGCTACCTGCTCCAGCGTCACCTCATCCAGACCGCACAGGGTATCCAAAACATGATTCTGCACAGCCTGGGCATAGGTGTCCCCGGCGAGGAACGGCGTCATCTTGTCGCTGTTGGGCCCGACGTTGACGAACCAATCCCCCTGCGAATACCCCGGCATCGCCTCGGCCTGTTTTTGGTAGATAAACGGATCGCGCCCCGGCTGGGTCGCCGGGGAGACGGCGCCCTCCACGGTCGCGGTGATTTGCAGGCGATTCATGTCCCGATGCAGGCCGGTCAACTCGTGCATCTGGTCTTCGCCCTGCTGCTCGATCGCCTGAAGAACCTGGAACTGTCGATCATTCTGCTTCATGGCCAACAGAATGATGACGATCAGGGCGCCGAGAAAGAGGAACAGAAAAAAGTCTTTGACGCCGAAGCGGTTTTCCATGTCGTCTCGCAAGATTTCAGATGTGCGCCGCCTCGCGCTTCGGATCAAACGCATCGCGGAGTCCGTCGCCGACGAAATTCAACGCCAGCAGCGTCACGCCGAGCAGCGTACACGGAAATACCAGCAGCCACCAGCACGATGCCACCGGCGCCAGCGCCAGTCCCAGACCGTCGCTGGCGAGGGATCCCCAGGTGGGCAGCGGCTTTTGAATTCCGATGCCGAGGAAGCTCAAAAGCGACTCCTGAAGGATCGCCTGCGGCACCGTCAACGTCGCGTAGACCGTGATCGGGCCGACGAGATTCGGCAGCAGATGCCGCAGGAAAATCCGATGCTGCGGGACGCCGGCGGCGCGGGCGGCTTCGATGAACGGCAACGTTCGCAGGGACAGCACCTGGCCGCGAATCACCCGCGCCATCGTCAGCCAACTGACCAATCCAATCGACAAAAAAAGCACGACGAGGTTGGCGGCAGCGCTCGACCTTAGAATTTTTCCCAGCGGTGATTCCAGGGCGATTTTGAACAGGATCACCAGCAGGATGTAGGGCAACGCATAGAGGATATCGACGAGGCGCATCAGGAGTGAATCGAGCCAGCCCCCGCGATATCCGGCGAGAATGCCGACGGTGACTCCAAGGGCGACGCTGATGGCCGCGGCGGCGAGGCCGATGGTCAGGCTGATCACGCCGCCGGCTAGGCATTGGCCCAGCAGGCTTTGGCCGAGCTTGCTGGTGCCGAACCACATCCAGGGAGTATGCCCTTGCGGCGGTAGCAGGGCCGAATCCGTGTGCTGGCGGTCGTAGTAGAAGTTAGACGAGGCGTGCAGGGTCCAGGGGAGCGTGACCAGGCAGAGGCCGAGAAGGAATGCGAGAATGGAGCCGCCAATTGAAATCCGAAACCCGAAACCAGAATGACGAATCAAGCCCGAAGCCCGAATGACCGAATTGGTTTCAGGTTTCGGGCTTAATTCTGGTTTCGGGTTTCGGATTTGATTCGTCATTCTGGTTTCGGGTTTCGGGTTTTCATTGTGCTTTTTCCGCGATCTCAATTCGCGGGTCGATCACCGCATATCCGATGTCCACGAGCAAATTCAGCGCCAGCAGCAGCGCCGCGTAGACCAGCACCGTGCCGAGGATCAGCGTCTGATCGCGATTCTTCACGCCATTGACGAAATGCTGGCCGAGGCCGGGGATGTTGAAGACCGTCTCGACCACGAATGAGCCGGTCATGGCGTAGGCGGTGGCGGGACCGAGGTAGGTGAAGACGGGGAGGAATGCGGTTCGAAATGCATGCTTCCAAACGACGGTGCGCTTGGGCAATCCCTTGGCCCGCGCGGTGCGGATGAAATCGTGGCCGAGGGTGTCCAGCATCGATACGCGGGTGAGGCGGGCGATGTAGGCCATCGGCATGAGCGCCAATGCCACGGCCGGGAGAATCATGTGACGGAATTGGCCCCAGCCGCCGCTGGGTAGCCAGTGCAGGCCGTCGGAAAAGATGACGATCAGCATGCCGGCGACGACGAACGGCGGGAGGCTGATGCCGACCAGCGCGACGGATAGGCTGAGGACATCGAGGATTCCGCCGCGGTGCAGGGCCGCGGTGACGCCGGCCGCGCTGCCGCAGAGCAGTGCGATGAGTATCGAGAACAATCCCAGGGAGATGGATACGGGAAGCGAGCTGCGCAGAACGTCGTTGACGGTCCAGCCTTCGTACGAGAGGCTCGGGCCGAAATCACCGTGCGTCACGATCCGCCAAGGGTAGTAGGCCAGGAACTTTTCCCAGCTTTGGGCGTGGAAGCGGGCTTTGAGGTCATTTTTCGCCGCCTCGCTCAGGGCGCGGTCGTTGTTTCCATACGGCGAACCCGGCGCCAGCCAGACCAGGGCGAATGTAATGAGATAAACCACCGCCAGAATCAGGGGCAACTGCACAATTCGCCAGGCGATGAAACGAGTCATTGGAAAGACGCTTCGCTAAATCCGAAATCCGAATGACGAATCAAACCCGAATGACTGAAACCAGAAACGAAGGCCGTTTCGTCATTCTGGTTTCGGATTTGATTCGTCATTCTGGTTTCGGATTTCGGGTTTCTCTCAATCATTTCTTATACACCGATTGGAACATGATCATCGCGTTGGCCGCCAGGGGAAGCCCCTGGACTTGATCGCGGAACATGTAGGCGTTGACGTAAGTGTACAACGGAATGATCGGGGCTTCGCTTAGCAGAATGTTTTCGGCCTGGCTGAGCAGTTCCAGCCGGCGATGCTGATCGGGTTCTTTCTGGGCTTGGGCGCAGAGGCCGTCGTACTGGGGGCTGTTCCATTTGGAATCGTTGTCATCGCTGTCGGATTTGTATTTGTCGGTGAAGGTTGTCGGATCGTCGTAATCGCCATACCAGCTTGCCCGCGCCACGGCGTATTGCTGCGTGTGCAGTTTTTCGCCGAATACTTTCACTTCCACGCCCTGGAGATCCATTTGGATGCCGAGATTGCTCAGCCATTGGCGGCGGATGATCTGGGCCACATCCGCGTGAATGCTTTCGGTGTTGTACAGAATCGCCAGATGTGGAAATCCCTCGCCGTTGGGATACCCCGCCTCGGCAAGGAGCTTTCGCGCCTGAGGCACGTCATAGGGCAATCCCGGCGGGGAGACATATCCCTCGAATATATGGGCCGGGATGTAGGTGAACGACACCGGCTGTCCGAGGCGGCCGGCATTGCGGACGATCGGCTCGCGATCGATCGCCATGGAAAGCGCCCGGCGCACGCGGACGTCCGACAGCGGATTGGGCCGACCATCCGGTAGCGTCGGCAAACAGTTCAGGGAATAAAAATAGGTCCCAAACGCGGGGAAAACGTGCAGATCGCTCCGCCGACCATACTTCAGAATCTGCGCCGCCAGATCGGGATCGGAGTCCAAGTCCGAATGCCAATCCACATCGCCCCGCTCGTAGGTTCGAAATGCCGCCGTCCCGTCCTCGGTGTAGATCTGATCGATCACCCTGCTCTTCACATTGGCGCGGTTCCAGTAGAAATCCGACGCCACCATCCGCAAACGCCGCTTGAAGGTCCATTCCGCCAGGCGATAGGGCCCGTTGGTGACCAGATGCGGCGGACGAGTGAAGTTGAGGTTGTAGTGCAAGCCGTCGGGTTCCAAAAACGCCCGCATCGAAGGCTCGTGCATCGGGAAATACGGCGGGAACGCGAGCAGGGCCGGAAAGAACGGTACCGGATCGGCCAGCGTGATGACCAGCGTCTGGTCGTCGAAGGCTTTTTCGCCGACCGCCCTGAAATCCGGCGCCCGACGCGCTGGGTCACCCTTCTGTCGAGCCGAAAGATAGTCCGTGAAATCTGAGGAGTATTGCTTGGCCCCGCGAACATAGAAATGCAAATAGGTGTACTCGCCCGGCGTTTCCAGGAATCGGCGCCATGCGAAAAGAAAATCCCGGGCCTTGACGGGATCGCCGTTGGACCAGCGGGCATCGGGCCGAATGTGAATCGTCCAAACGGTGTGTGTTGGATCGACCTGTGCGCGATCGGCGCAGCCGAGGATCGGTTTGAAAGTGACGGGGTCGGGCGTGTAGAGGCCTTCCCACAGGCCGTAGGCGATGCGGATGTCCTGCATCCAGCTCATGCCATTGGGATCGAGGCACTTGTTGTCGCCGCGATTGATGAAGGCGAAATCGGCCCGTTGGCGATCCCCGGCATCGCTGGACCAAAAGACCGCTGCCGCGACAAGCCCGGCCAAAATCACCGGGATCAAGAGCAGGCGAATCATCGTTGGGCTTCAGTAGTCGCGGCCGAGCCTGAACTGTCCGAGGCGCTCTTGGGATTGGCGAGTGTGGGCGGCGGCTGGAGGGTCGAAAAATTCTGGTCCCTTTGAAAAGCTGGGAAAACCGCGCTGCACGCGTCGCGAACCTGGTTCAAGGGACTGGCCACTTCCAATTTGTTGACCCCGATCCCCGCCGCCTGCAAATCGTCATCGTTCAGGGTCTTGCCTAATTCCTGGATCCACCGGCCCTCCTCATCTAGCGCCCCGATCAGTTCGTCATTCTCATTGTTGGGACGAGTCGCGGCCCGTTGGCTCGCCAGAGATATGAAATCCGATGCCTGCTGAGCGGCTTGAAGCTGTTGTGCCGGGGTCATCGCATTCCAGACGTCCGGGATTCCCAGCGTCAGATAGGAAGCATACGTGTCGGCCAATGGCCAACCCGGAACGCCCGAATTTTTGTAAATCTCGAGTCTGGCCTTTTGCAATTTCAGATTGGCGTCGATCAGCACCGACAGCACCGCCGGCGTCGGAAATAAATTTGCCGGCCAGGTGTTCGTGTTCAGTTTGGGGTTGATCGCCTGATTGGCCTCCTCGGCAATCATTCCGGCAATCGGTCCGGCCGGCTGGGCCGCGACGGAATCGATGATGGCGGCGAGAATCTCATCCCGGGGTCCGGCGTTAAAGGCCGGGTCCTGCACCCCCGCCGGCAAGATCGCCCCCGCCGCCTTTTCACCCCACAGCACCACTGCCGGAGATTTATCCTTCAGTAGCTGCACGACGGACCGCGCCAGCATTTCAGTCCTCCCCGGAAGCGATTTGATCACGATCCCGATATTCAGGCGGGTATTGACCGGCGTACTCGGAACCAGGATATCCACAAACGCGGCATTCAGCTCGCTCGCATACGCCTTCTCGTATGCGGGCGATGTCGCTCCGGGGGCGTCTTTTGACTGCATCTCGTCAACGAGCCATTGGCGAACCATGCTCACTATCGCCGGATCGGACGGATTCTGCGCGAGCTTGGCGACCTCGTCGTGAACCTTCTGCCTGATCTCGGCGATCTCCGCGGGATTCGATGCCAGATTCAGGTCTGTCTTTGACGCCTCCGAAATCCCCGGATCGACGGGAACGGGGGTCACGTCAGCCATGGCTCGGCAACATATAAGGCCGATCAAGGCAACCAGATAAAAACCAAAACATCGATTCATGCCGAGGGTGCTCCGGCGAGGATTCTGGCCAGAACATGAACCGTAACCGCGGGTAATTTAGGTGTCAAGGAAAAGAAACTGGATGCGGTTCTGACGTTCAAAAATCGCTATGGACTTGAACCCGCCGCTGGGTAGAATCCCGCCCGGTAAGTTTGCTGAAAGAGACACGGTAGCCACATTTCCCGTCTACTGCTCCTCGATCGCGTGCCTACTTTCCGGATCGGAACAGCGGTCCCTTTCATTCTCGCCCTGAAAGAAAAATCTCGGGCGATTGCGTTTCTGCGGAGACCCAAATGGGTAACAAGTTATACGTCGGGAATTTGAGCTACAGCGTAACCGCGTCGCAGTTGGAACAGTTGTTTGGCCAACACGGCACGGTTCAATCAGCTGAGGTTATCAGCGACCGCGACACCGGCCGCAGCAAAGGCTTTGGTTTCGTGGAAATGGGCAGTGATCAGGAGGCCCAGGCGGCCATTACGGCCTTGAACGGCACGCAAATGGAAGGCCGGGCGCTCACCGTCAATGAAGCCAAGCCCCGCGCCGAGCGTCCGCAGGGCGGCGGTGGTGGTCGCGGCGGATCTGGCGGTGGCGGCGGCCGCGGCGGCAGGGGTGGCGGCAGCGGATATGGCCGCAGCCGATATTGATTCTTGATACGGTGAAAAGAAGTGCGGGGCCGCATTGGCACCCCCGCTTTTTATCTCAGCAGCCCGGTCATTCGGGTGGATTCATTCGCAGATCATCCGACCGCTCCGCCGGCGGGAGCCCATTTCTTGGCCGCCAACGTCGCCAGGGCCTGGACCGCTCCGTCCAGCTTTTCATCCGTTTCGGTGGTCGAAAGCGTCAGCCGCAGCGCCTTGCGATTCCACCCCAGCATGTGCTTGTAATGGGGCGGGGCCTCCGCCGCTTCTCCCACACCCAGCGGTTCGATTTTCAATCTTGTTCCCGTGCCGGTCACGGCATAGGTTTGAGCGATCGGGGTCTTAGCCAATATCTTGGCCTTGACGGCCTCGGCGAGCATATCGGGGAGATAAATCCGCAGCATGCCGTCGAGCGGATCCTCCAGCGCAAAAACCTGCATTCGGTATTTGCCGTCGGCGATGAAGAATCTCCAGGTGTTGTTGCCCGCCGACTGCATGGATAGCGGCGCGAGTTCGCCCAGGATTCCGGCCACTCTCCGCCACAGCGCGCCGTGAGCGACCGTGGCCTCCGCGTCACAGAGAGCCAGATGCTTCTCGATCTTGGCTCGCTCCTTGACTCCGACCCGCTCCAGCACTGGTTCGAATTTTCTTGTAAGGGTTGTCATGGGTTATTCCGGACCATTGTTTTTGCGTCGCCCGTCGAACGAAACGTCCGACGGCGCGGCAGCGATTATACACTAGATTGTCCTGTTTTGATATAGACGTGCGGCTGCGTCAGGATAGTTGAACGGAACAGCCCAGCTTCAACGAGCAGACGCGTGATCGGCGTGCGTGGGACCTTCGGATATCGGCATTTCAAGTACGGCATCGACTCTTCCCGTGGTGACGATCTGTCTCAACCGGAATTGGCCAGACGAGCGGGCCTCCGTCCGGAAACCATCAATCGCCTCAAAAAAGGAAAACACAGTCCGGACACCGCCACCCTCGCCAAGATCACCAGGGCCCTTCGGGCCGCTGGGGTAAAAGTTTGAGGACGTTATACGACCAACGTTGGCGGAAAAGCTTGGATGAACCTTGTGCAAGCGATAAGTCGAGCTACGGCGATATCAATCTCGACGGCGTCGTCAACGGCGATGACTTCACCAGCCTGGATAGAAGGCGCCCCGCTGCGCCGTGCTCTGGGGAAAATAAAAGAGGACGCGACTGAATGCCACGAAAGATAAGGCTGAAATCGATTCCCAAATCCCCGTTTTCAGTAAGAAAAACGCCGGTCGATTTGCGTGACTCAATGGCATTACGCCCCGTCCTCTTTGATTCCCCCCAACCAAATAGACCCCCACCAACCCAACATTAACGCGAATCCGCGAGGCGGTCCGGCCGCGGGCGTCGCCATGGACTTCAAATATATGAATTTTTCTTGACATTAATCAGCGGCTCGATATAAATAAGTAAACGGTTACTTGGCAGCGTAACGGCCCTGGAGGGACAGCAAGTGCGGTTGTAGGCCACATCGAACAAAGGCTAGCGCCGAGGCCAGAAAGGGTTTCTTCTATGTCGAATCACACCAAGCACGATGTTGAGCCGGGACGGATTCTTCGGCTGGCCAAAGGCTTTACGCTGGTTGAGCTATTGGTCGTCATCGGGATCATCGCCCTGCTGATCGCGATTCTGCTGCCCGCTCTGAACCGTGCCCGCGAGCAGGCCATGAGCGTTCAGTGCCAATCGAATCTGCGACAGATCGGTCAGGCGATCATCATGTATGCGGGGGAAAATCAGGGATCGCTGCCGATCGGCAATTGGGACGGGTTGATGCCTCTTGATAGATGGCAAAATTATGGGCTTGGTTTCCCATTGCTCCCCCGCGCCACTCAGACCTCACGCGAGACTTTTTGGGATGTCTTGATACAGCCGTACATGGGCGTCGCCGGGCAAACCTTGGATACAACAGGCACCCACTCCAGTTCAGATGTCGCTGGTTTGGGTGGTGCTCAAAGCGCGCTTCGGCAGGTTTTTTTCTGTCCGGAGGCGATGGCCCAGAACCTTGTCGGCACCATAACCGCGGTTGGCGGAACTTACCTTTGTCATCCCCGCTTGATGCCATGGCTCGTCGCCTGGAGCGACGGTCAATTGGATCCGGTCACCCGGCGACCTATAGAGCCTTACCATATTGGGCACATCAAGCGCAGTTCTGATATTATCCTTGTCTTCGACGGTGCGCTCTTTCTCCAGACGTTCGTCACGAATACCTCCACCGGCGCTACGAGTACTGGTTTTGCCTTTGGGAGTTCGGTGCCGGTTGGGTACCGACTTGATGATGGAAGATTTTGTTACAATGAGGCAGCTCCAACCGGGACTACTTTCCTGACGGATCAATACGGTGGTAATTTCACCACCGACGGGGGCGGGCACCCCAGCTCGGGGAATCTAAACGCGGGTCAGCCGATTGATCTTACGCCAGACGATACATGGACATCTGCTACGATGACCATCAATACCGACACACAACCATATAGCACGACGAAAACCTTAAATGACGGATGCGGCAATATTCGTTTCCGCCACAACCAAAACACGCAGGCGAATGCCCTTTGCTGCGATGGGCATGTGGATACTTACAATTACAATCCAAGAACCCATTCGACCGATTTGACCAGGAGCCACGTCAACGTTAATCCATGAGATTTCGGCCGGCGGGTTTGGAGCAACCGTTTTGGGTCTTCGCGAGGAAATCAATAAAAAACCAGGTATCGCCGCCGGCATCGTCGGCGGAGTGATCGTCCTGCTGGTGATATTCGTCATCTGGCAGCTATTCGGAGGCGGCCCGCCATCAGGTCATCAGTCGATAAAGATTTATTTCACCGCGGATGATGGCCGCACTTGGTTTGTCGACGATTCGGATAAAGTGCCCCCTTTCGATCACGGTGGGGCGCCCGCTGTCCGTTGCTTTGTTTTTAAATCCTCGAGTTCCGCGCCATTTGTGGGCTACCTGCAGGAATTCACTCCGGCCATGCACGATCAATTGACCGGCGTGGCAGGTGCGCACGGTATGCCCTTGGATCCTTCCGGGGAAATCCTTGTAAAAAAACCGGGCGAAAAAAAATGGGTGCCGTCCTATTCGCCGCAAGGAGTAAAGATCATGGATGTGCATGCTCCCGACGGCTCAGCGGAAAAGCCCCAACCCGTGTATCCGTGACCACACGAACAACCCCATCGCCGCGGCGAATAATTACCTCATGTCACTCAATAAGACACCAAGCGTACTCCATTGGCTGCTGATCGCCGCATTGATGAGCCTAGCCAGTTGCTCGGTGCAATCCACCGTCAAAACGGCTGATGGACGCCCGCTCCCGGACGGCCAGTCTGTTTTACCGCCGTCGGGATTGGCGGCCTACAGTCTTTCGGGAATCCACCAGGAGCTTGGCAAGATTCAGATCGTCCATGCCGACCATCCCCAATTCGATCAGGCGATTCAAATCGCGACTTCCCCCGGCGCCCGGGGCGAGTGGTATGTTCAGATTGCCGCCCCGGTAACCCAGGGCGTAAAAAAAGGCGACGTTCTTCTGGCCCATTTTTGGCTGCGATGCGACGATTCCATGACCGGCGAGGGGTACACCACGTTCGTGTTTGAGACGAACCACGACCCTTCCAACAAGGCGGTCGAGTTCAAGATCAGCGGCGGCCCCAAATGGAAGGAAATCTTCGTCCCGTTCCAGACGAAGCTTGATTTTCCGGCCGGCCAGGCTCGCATCGCCTTCCGCGCGGGATTTGATCGGCAAACCATCGAAATCGGCGGGATTTCGGTCGTCAATTATCAATCCAAGTTGAAGTTCCAGGACCTTCCCCAGACGAAAATCACCTATGCCGGGCGCGCTCCGGACGCCCAGTGGCGAAAAGACGCTCTGGCGCGGATCGAAAAGATTCGCAAGGGTGATTTGGACGTTTACGTCACCGACGCCGCCGGCGCGCCGGTCGCCAGCGCCGAGGTCCATGCCGTGCTTCGCAGGCATGCCTTCGGCTTCGGAACGTGCGTGGCTGCGGATCTGCTTGTCGGCAAATCGCCGGATGCGCTGCGCTACCGCCAGACGGTTCTCTCCCTGTTCAACCGAGCGGTCTTCGAAAATGAAATGAAGTGGCAGGCGACATGGAACGGCGTCCCGAGCGATGTCGATCGCGCCTTGCAGTGGCTCCTCGATCATGACATTCCGGTTCGGGGCCATAACCTGGTCTGGCCGAGTTGGCGATGGCTGCCCCCAGAACTCAAGGCCTATCAAAAAGACCCGAAAAAGCTTCGCGAGATCACTGCCAGGCATATTACCTACATGGTTTCTCATTTCCGCGGCAAACTGGTCGATTGGGACGTGGTCAATGAGCCGTACACGAATACTGATTTGATTGATCTGCTCGGCGGCCGCGGGATCATGATCGATTGGTACAAGCTTGCCCATGCCGCCGATCCCAATTGCACGCTGTTCCTCAACGACTTCGGGGTCATGGACGGTGGGACCCACAGCGAACACCGCGACGACTTCTACAACAACATCAAGTTCCTGAAGGACAATGGGGCCCCGATCGGCGGGATCGGCATTCAATCGCATTTCGGGACGGACCTGCCCGCGCCAGAGGCCATGCTGAAGATCCTGGACCGTTTCGCGGCATTTGGTTTGCCGATCGAAATGACGGAGGTCAGCATCAGTCTTCAGGATGGGCAATTGCAGTCGGATTATCTCCGCGATTACATGATCGCGATGTATTCCCACCCCAGCGTGAAGGATGTGTTGCTATGGGGATTCTGGCAGGGGCGACATTGGCGGCCGGATGGGGGCATTTTCAACGTTGACTGGTCCATGCGCCCGGCCGCGCAGATGTGGATCGATCTGACCCAGAAGCAATGGAGCACGGATGTGACGGTGAAGACGGACGATAGTGGCGCGGCCAATATTCGCGGATTCTACGGCGAGTACGAGGTCTCGGTCACCTCGGGCGGCCGAAGCAAAACCGTTACGACCCAAATCGCGCCCGGCGGCTCGCGGCTGACGGTTCAAATGCAGTGACCTATGCCACTGGCGACTCCCGCCCCATGGGCTATGCCGGCCGCCGGAGCCTTCCCAGTTTGCCCAT
>JBEKHH010000019.1:0-80282 GCA_050012375.1 Tepidisphaeraceae bacterium | reverse complement strand
GTAGCTACTCCCACCGTTCCCGATTACTGGATATTGTCGCGGATTAACGGCGGGGGTCAAAACGGCCCCCTTCCGTTGTGCAGGAAGCCGTTCTGTTGTGCACACCGCTCCCGGTGTGCAAAGCCCACTTTTTCGAATTGTGTTAGTGAATGCTAAGTTGTAATCAATCTTGCAAGTCTATTTCAATAAACGGCTTATGGCATTTTACGAGTGCGTATGCTGGATGAATTGGCGAGAAAGTGTAACACCGGGCTCAACAGGCTTATTGGCGGGATTTGCATGACGACACACCCATGACCCGACCCAGATTGAATCGCGTCCTCTTTAATTTCCCTACGCATTTAGAGCGGCATGTAAAGCCGGCCAGTCGGGTCCTTTCGGCATGATGAAGAGGCATCGCCCGTGACTGGCCGCCGCCCACAATTCACCAATTTTTCGCTTCTCCCGATTGTCATCGTTGCTCCAGCTGTCGCCACGCTTGTATTCGACAACAAGGAATCGGCCGTCCAGAAGTTCAACGACGAAATCAGGGTAAAATCGATCGGTGGATGTTTGCAGCCAGAATGAATGGCGCGATTGGCGTTCAAGGTTGCGAACCCACCGTCTCACGTTCGGGTGTTGATCGATCCGCGTGGCGCACTCAAATTCTTCGCCTTCGCTTTTCAATTCACCGACGCGCGGAAACGCGTGCCTCTGCCAGTGATAATCTCCTTCGTAATACGAGTTCGGTGCATACCATTCCGGGCTGATGGTCAAGCATTGCTCGGGGTCCACTTCCACCGTCGCCTGAGGGCCGAAAAGTAAATTCTGGAAGGCTTGTAGCCGCTTGCTGACGCGGTGACGGTCGATCGCCGCCTCGATTGCCTTTGCCAGCCGATATTTCTCACCAGCGAGCCGGTCGATCGTCCACGCGCGATCGCGCATCAGCGATTCCAGCGCGCTGAGAACGAACAGGCGAAGCTGAGACGGAACCAGATCATGGCTTGCAACGCGCTGCGAGAGCCACGCCGTCAGGGTCGGCAGCGTCCAGCCCGGTTCCGCGCCGAACAAAGACAAGTCCCGGTGCAACTGGTCGACAAATCCGGTCAACTCCACACGACCGCGATCCGTTACATCAATCTCGCCCGTCATGCCGGCCGGCGCCTCGCTGGGAAAGGCCGCTTCATCTAAATTCGCCGGACACTCGGCGATGTTCCAGGGCACGTCCAATAAATGCGTGTCGTCGAACAACTCCAACTGACCATCAACACGCACCGAGAGGCCCGGCACTCGGAACGGGCCGCGGTCAACGCCGGTCGGAATCCGCGGCGCGTCGGGGAGAATTAACCGCGTTATCGCCTCACGGTCCGACTGCTCTGAAAAGCAGCGAGTGATTTCCTGCACCTCGGCGGCGTTTACCGGCCCGCTCACCACGAGTTCGCGCCGTGTCGGCTCAAAGGTCACGCGCTGGAATAGCGACGGTGACAATGCTCCCAATGTCGGCATACTCGACACCGGCACGCGCCGGTCGAATAAACCGGGCTGCGGCCCAACAATCTCGACAACCAGGTCCTGGGCCTCCAGCCGTTGAAAGCCGGCCCCCTCGACGAGTGCGTCTCGCAGGTTTTGAGCGGTCCGGATGAAATTCTCCGACACGGCAAAGGCATATGCGCAATTCAAAGCATCGTGAGTCTTGCGCTTTGCTCCGGGCAATCGGAGGATCCGTCCGAGCACCTGCTCCACAGCCCTGGGAGTGCTGACGCCGCTGAGACTGCATAACACGTATGCAAATGGGCAGTCCCATCCCTCGACCAGCGCCTTGACCGTGATGATGCATGTAATCGGGCAGGCCTCGCTCGCCACGTCCACGCCATTTAGGCCGGGCGTCGTGCCGGTGTGGATCGCGATCTGGGCCGCCGAAACCTGAAAGTCCTCGATCAGCGCCTGCCTCAATCGATCGACGTTCATGTCGTCGCCGTTGACCGATTCGGCCTGAAAAAGCGCGATCGGCCGTATGTACTCGCCGGTGGCTGCGCGCTCCCTCGCCGCCTGTTCAGCGAGTTGCCGGCAAGTGTCCAGCGCATCGTGCACCACGAGCCGCCAGTCGGGTCGTGTGCGAAGCTTGATCGGCAATTTGATCATCTCGGCATTTTTGAGTTCCAGTGCTGACGCCTGCGCCAGCACGTTACTCGCATACCTCTCTCTGGCGGGGTCATGTGTAGTTTCAGGCGTCGCGGTCAATTCGAGGATCGCCGACGGATGGAACCGCGCCAGCGTGGTAAAGCTAAGCGGCGTGCGCGCGTTATGGGCTTCATCCATGACGATGAGCGGGCGGCGCATGGTCAATACGTTTGCCAGCGAATAATCGACGCTCCCGTCCGGCCGGGTGAATAGCGCGAGCAGCATCGACGGTAAGCCGTCGAAATGGTGCTGCAACTGGCCGTTGCTTTCGTACACTTTCCTGCCGTCGGTGTTGTCGACGCGCAGGGCCTGAAACGTCGTGACGATGACGCAAGCCGCGCCGCTGAGATCGGCACGTGTCACGTAGAGCGCTTCGGCAATTTCCATCACCTTGACGTTTCCGGCGAACTGCTCGTCGAGTTGTCGGCGGTACGGGTGCTGGTGGTCGCGTAGTGCTCGAAGCGTCTGATTCACAATTGTGTTGCTCGGCGCTAGCCACAGAACCGTGGGGTGATCCGTTTGCAGGTATTCGCGTGCCGTCTCGCCGATGGCGTAACAGGCCACAAGCGTCTTTCCGCCGCCCGTGGGAAGACGCAGGCAGACGTATGGCATCTGTTCCATTTGCGGTACGTCGCGATAGGGCCGCTCCGTCGCAAGAACGAACGCCGCCTTCGCACCTCGCGCGGGAACGTCTTGCAGGTATTTCTTGAGCGCTTCGAGTACGCGCCCCTGGTAATCGCGAAGCTCCATTACCCCGCCCTCACTTCCCAAGGCACTTGGCGGAAGATTACGCCCCTATCGCGCAATCGCGCTTCGCCGAGCCGGCAGGCTTCGCCATATACAACGCGCGGCCCGTCATGCGGAGGCAGGGATTGCAGCACCTTCCCCGTAAGGACGTTTCCACCGTCAGGCCGTTTGTCGCCCAACACGCCGTTGAACAGCAGATAAATCGCTCGCCTCTCGTGTACGCCCAGAAGTGGTGTCTTCCCATCCGCGCGTTTGGGAATCGGGCTGCCCGTCTCAGTGAAGAACACATGGGCGGCGAGGTCCGCAAAGCCCACATCCAGGTCAATTGCGCCGAACGCGTCAAACAGCGCCGTCCCCAGCTTGCAGAAACGGAATCCCCCGGCCAGGCCCGGCGTGTCGCCGTAACCTTCAATTGCCTTGCGGATGCGCGGGGCCGTTACATCCCGGCAGATGCCTTCGTCCATTTCGATGCAGATGAAACGCCGGCTCCCGCCGTCGGCCTTGTTCTGGGCCAGGACAGCATGCGCCGTGGTCCCGCTACCCGCGAAGGAATCTAGGATCAGCGAATCTTTCGCCGTGACAAGCGCGATCAGCGTTTCCAGCAGCTTCCGGGGCTTCGGAAAGGAAAAGGCTTTGCCATCACCAAAGATTTCTGCAACCTCATTGGTCCCTTGTTGCGTATAGATTCCCTCAATGATCGAGTATGCCTTGCTGCGCCGCTCCGCTCCTTCGTCATCTTTCAAATATTGCTTGTAGGATACAGTCCACTTTCCGGCCTTTTTTGCGATTACCAAACCGTCATCGGCCAACGCCGCCAGCACCCTATCCTTAGACCACTGCCATTGCTTTTCAGGCCAGATTTCCTCGCCTTGCCACGGTATGCCGTAGCGCAGGTTCGGGCGCGGGTCCATGCTGTTTGTCGCCAGCGGTTGGAACCGGTGCGGTCCCCTCGTAGCATATTTGGCATCTCGATACTTGTAATACGCGATAGCCTTTTCATCCGGGGGCAGATCCAGCACAGGAATACAGTCCTTGGCTTTGGCGAAGCAAAGGATGTATTCGTGAAGGTTCACAACATGCTTGGATTTCGCGCCCCCGCCATAGCTCTTTTTCCAGATGAAGGTTTCGACCCGGTTGCCAGCGCCGAATAGTTCGTCCATCATCAGCGCAAGGTAACGGTATTCGTTCTCATCGACGCTCACAAAGATGATGCCATCTTCGGTGAGAAAGTCGCGCAGCAGGGCCAGGCGTGGGTACATCATGCACAGCCACTTGTCATGCCGGGACAGGTCTTCGCCTTCCCGGCCCACGGTCTGCCGAAGCCACTGGCGGATTTCCGGGCTGTTCACGTTGTCGTTGTAGACCCACCCTTCGTTGCCCGTGTTGTATGGTGGGTCGATGTAGATGCACTTGACCTTGCCAGCGTAGTAGGGCAACAGGGCCTTGAGCGCCAGCAGGTTATCCCCTTGCACCAGCAGGTTGCCGGCGTCAGGATCTCCGACGGAAAGCTCCCTGTCGCAGCGCAGTAGGTGATACGGCACCTGGCGGTGGTGGTTAACGACGGCTTTCTTGCCGATCCAATCGAGCGTGGGCATGAGTTATGAACCCGTGGCTAATGCTTTTGGGCCGGAGGCAAATTCGGCCGAATCGATCAGGGCTGCCGGGGTCAACGCGGCATAATGCCGTCGGCAGATTTCGGGCGAATTCCGCATAAGCGTGCTGATTTTGTACAGCGATTCGCCCTTCTTCGCCAGTTGGCCGTTCGACAGGCTCACGGCATTCGGCATTCCCCCCTCCCTCCGCTATACTTCGCCCAGATGCCAGAAGCCCGCAAAGTCTTGGTCGTCCAGCCAAACTGGGTCGGCGACGCCGTGATGTCCACGCCCACGCTGCGCGCCCTGCGCGACCTCTTTCCCCAGGCCCACATCGCCTACATGATGAAGCGATACGTCAAACCGCTCTACACCGGCCTGCCCTGGGCCGATCAACTCATCACCTATCGATCCGGCAAGACCAAGAAGAAGGCCGGCAAAGGCCTGTTCGATCTGGCCCGCCGCCTGCGCGGGGCTAAGTTCGACCTGGCGATCCTTCTGCCCAATTCGTTCCAGGCAGCCCTGGTCTGCAAAATGGCCAACATCCCCCGCATCGTCGGCTACGAGCGCGACGGCCGCGGGTTTTTGCTCTCCGACAAGCTCCTGCCGCGAAAGGAAAAGGGCAAATTCCTCCCGACCCCAATCGTCAAATATTACATGGGCCTGGCTCATTACCTCGGCAGCCAGGAACGCGACCTCACCCTGAAACTCTGCGTCACCGATTCCGAGCGGCGCGAGGCCTGCGATTGTCTAGAGCGGGCGGCGCTGCCCCGCGATCTGGAGCGCCCGGCCGCCGCGGGCAAGGCGCCCCTGATTCTCCTGAATCCCGGCGCGCAATTCGGCGTGGCCAAGTGCTGGCTGCCCGAATATTTCGCAACCCTGGCCGACCGCTTGATCGACGAACTTGGCGCGACGATCCTTATCAGCGGAGCGCCCCGCGAGCGCCGCATCATCGAGAACATTTCGCGGCTCATGCGTCACGCTCCGATCGATCTTCTGTCCAAGGGTTTGTCCCTCGGCACTTTGAAGGAGATCATCCGCCGCTGCGATCTTCTGATCACCAACGACACCGGCCCACGCCACATCGCGGCGGCTTTCGACGTTCCGGTGATCACGCTTTTCGGCCCAACCCACCCCGAATGGACCGAAATTTACTTCGCCAAGGAAAGAAAATTAGCCGTCAAAGTCTTCTGCGGCCCGTGTCAGAAGAAAGTTTGTCCGCTGGATCACCGCTGCATGACGCGCCTCACGCCCGCCATGGTGTACGACGCGACGATATCGCTGCTGCCGCGTCCCGCGGGAATCGAATCGCCCGCGGCAGGCTAGCGACTCGCCAAGACAATGCCGAATGCCGATTGCCAAATGCCAAATGGTAAACCAAGCATTCGCCTTTCATTCGGCATTTGGCAATCGGCACTCGGCATTCTCTTCCCCCTCGCCAACCCCAATCATTCCTCCTAAAATCGCCGCATGATCCATCGCATCGACGTTCGCGCCCGCGACGGCAACGACCCGCTCGGGGCCGCGATTTGTCAGCAGATTTGCGACCTCGGCAAGCCGGTCGCCTCCGTCCAAAGCTCGCGAATTTTCCTCCTCGACAGCGACGCCGATCCCGCCGCCGTCGCCCGGATCGCACGCGAACTGCTGGCCGACCCCATCGTCGAATCCGCCGAAATCTTCAATCCGCGCCGGCTATCCGCCGCCAAAAGCCGCATCGAAGTCCATCTCAAGCCCGGCGTCATGGACCCGGTTGCCGCCAGCACCGAAATGGCCGTGCGCGATCTGGGCCTGGGCGCGCGGCAAGTCCGCACCGGCCGCGCATTCCTGATCGATCCCCAGCTCGATCGCCGCGACCTCGAGACCCTCGCCGCCCGCATACTGGCCAACGGCGTGATCGAGTCGGTTCATTTCGAGCCTTATTGCCCGCCGAAATTCGAAACCGGACGCGAAACTCCATTTCACGTCCGGCGCATCACCCTGGGCAAGCTCTCGGAAGGCGAACTCGCCAAGCTCAGCCGCGACGGCCATCTTTTTCTCTCCGAGGGCGAGATGGCCGCCATCCAGGATTATTTCCGCGAGCAGGATCGCGAGCCCACCGACATCGAGCTGGAAACCCTCGCCCAGACGTGGAGCGAGCATTGCGTGCACAAAACCCTCAAGAGCGCCGTCGAAGTTGAAATCCGCGACGACCAGAATCGCAAGGTCGGCTCACGCCGCTACGCGAACCTCATCAAGGAAACGATCTTTGCCAGCACGAAGATCATCGAGGCCGGCCGCGATCCATTTTGCCTGTCGGTCTTCACGGACAATGCCGGCGCGGTCGCGTTCGACGAAACCGATGCCGTCTGCTTCAAGGTCGAAACCCACAACCATCCCAGCGCAATAGAACCGTACGGCGGCAGCGCCACCGGCGCGGGCGGCGTCATTCGCGACATCCTCGGCACCGGCCTGGCCGCCAAGCCCGTCGCCAATACCGACGTCTTCTGCGTCGCCTATCCCGACGCTCCTCGCGATGGCCTGCCGAAGGGCGTCATTCATCCCAAGCGAATCCTGCAGCAGGTCGTCGCCGGCGTGCGCGATTACGGCAACCGAATGGGAATCCCCACCGTCAACGGCGCGGTCTATTTCGACGAACGCTACCTGGGAAATCCCCTGGTTTTCTGCGGCTGCGTCGGCCTGATCCCCCGAGACAAGCTGCAAAAAGTCGCCCAAAACGGCGACGCCATCGTCGTCATGGGCGGACGCACCGGCCGCGATGGAATCCATGGCGCTACCTTCTCCAGCGCCGAACTCACCGACACCCACGCCGACGAGTTCTCACACGCCGTGCAGATCGGCAACGCCATCACCGAGAAGAAAATGGCGGACGTGATCCTCACCGCCCGCGACTCCGGCCTGTTCACCGCCATCACCGATTGCGGCGCGGGCGGCCTGTCCTCCGCCGTCGGCGAAATGGCTGAAAAAATCGGTGCGGTCGTCGATCTGGAAAAAGTCCCCCTCAAATACGCTGGCCTGCGCTACGACGAAATCTGGATCAGCGAGGCCCAGGAGCGCATGGTCCTGTCCGTCGGGCCCCGGCACGTCGAGCGGCTCCTGGAACTCGCGCGCGGCGAGGATGTCGAAGCCACCGTCATCGGCACATTCGGCCACGCCGATCGCGAGCTGATCCTCCAGTTCCGCGGCGAGCAGGTGGGGCGGCTGTCCATGCAGTTCCTGCACCACGGCATTCCGATGCCCACGCGCAAGGCGATCGTCCCGGCGCCGTCAAGCAAAAAACCCGCGCCCGCCGCAACACCCCTCTCCCCCGAAGCGATCAAAAAAAAGCTCCTGAGCGCCCTGGCCCATCCGAACATCGCCAGCAAGCACTGGATCGTTCGCCAATACGACCACGAGGTCCAAGGCGGATCGGTCGTCAAGCCGCTGGTCGGCCCGATGCAGATCGGCCCATCCGACGCCACGGTGCTGCGCCCAAAACTCGGCAGCCGCCGCGGCATCGTCATCGGCTGCGGTTTATCCCCGCAAATCGAAGACCCGTACGACATGGCCATCGCTTCCATCGACGAGGCGATCCGCAACGTCGTCGCCGTGGGCGCCGATCCGGATCGAGTCGCCATCCTCGACAATTTCTGCTGGCCCAGCGTCGATGACGAACGGACGATGGGCACGCTGGTCCGCGCCTGCGAAGCCTGCCGCGACGCCGCCATCGCCTACGGCATCCCCTTCATCAGCGGCAAGGATTCGCTCAACAACCAGTTCACCAACAAGGAAACCGGACAGGTCCTCCGCATCCCGCGCACGCTGCTCATCAGCGCCATCGGGGTCATCGAAGACGTGGGCAACTGCGTTACCATGGATCTCAAATCGCGGGGAGATCGCGTCGTGCTGATCGAGCCGTTCGACCCCGCCGACCTCGCCGCCCTCGGCCGGTTGCACCGCGCCATGGCCAGGCTGATCCGCGCCGGCAAGGCATCAGCCTGCCACGATGTCAGCGATGGCGGCGTAGCCGTTGCCGCCGCCGAAATGTGCATCGCTTCAGGCCTGGGCCTGATCGTTAGCGAATCGCTGGCCACCGACGCGGCATTCGCCGAAACCCCCGGCCGATTTCTCGTCGAGCTGGCCGATGGCGCGCAGAGCGATGAATTCGAGCGCGTCGCGAAGACAATCGATTTCGCAACCGTCCAGCAATCGCCAAGGCTCACATTCAAAAGCGGGCTGGAACTCGAAGTAAGCGAACTGACCCGCGCCTGGCGCGGAACGCTCGATTGGTAAGATGAACACCACCGAAACCTCACGCCACGTATTGGTGACAGGTTCCAGCACCGGCATCGGCAGGGCTTGCGCAATACACCTCGCCCAGACAGGCTTTTCAGTCATCGCCGGCGTTCGTCGCCCGTCCGACGGTCAGCAATTCCAAGCCCTCTGCAAAAATCTGCGCAGCATTCAATTGGATATCACGCTCGGCGCATCCATCGCCGCCGCGGTGAACCAAATCGCCGAAATCACCGGCGAATCCGGCCTCGCCGCCATCGTCAACAACGCCGGCATCGGAGTCCATGGGCCGGTCGAATTCGTCTCCGTGGAAGATTGGCGCCGTCAATTCGAGGTGAACGTCTTCGGCCAGGTCGCCGTCACGCAGGCCTTGCTGCCGATGCTTCGCCGCCACGTCGCCGCGCAAGGCCATGGGTCCGGGCGCATCGTTTTCATCGGCTCGATCGCCGGACGAGTCACGATCCCAACGCTCGGCCCTTATTCCGCCTCGAAGTGCGCCATCGCCGCCGTCGCCGCCGCCCTGCGATTGGAATTGCGCGATCAGGGCATTTTTGTTTCCCTGCTCGAGCCCGGCGCGATCCAATCGGAAATCTGGCGCAAAGGCGACGAAACCGCCGCGGCCATTCCCCCCGACTCAGCCGCTGGCCAGCTCTATGGCCGGCAGATCGACGCCGTCGTGCGCACGAGCCGCAAATCCGCCGCCTCCGCCATTGGCGCCGATCGCGTCGCTCGGCTGGTGCATCGATGTCTCACCGCCCGCCGCCCGCCGATCCATAAAACCGTCGGCCGCGACGCGATGTCCGCGGTCATCGTCAAATGGCTTTTGCCCGAAAAATGGTTCGATAAAATCCTGCGCGAAGCATTGAAAATCCGCTGATTCCCAACGGCACCGGAAGCGTTGTCCCAATTCAATCCCCATAAGCATCGCATTCATCAACCATCCCGCCTAAAGGCATGTCGGCGCTTCGCCGATGATTTCCGGGCTGTCTTTCTATGCCACGTTTTGCACGGGAAGGACCATGGAACTCTCCGCGGAACTGTTTGAACGGACGATCCGTTTGTTCAAAGGCGATAGCTCGGCGATCAAGCATCAGCGCCGCGTCCACCCTCGCGTGGGAATTCGCTGCCACATCAAGATCGTCCCCGTCGAGGCGGGCGTGCCGGCCGGGCCGATCGAGGTCTGGACGCGCGACATCTCCCGCGCCGGCATCGGCATCATCTGTTCGCAAAAGATGAAGGCGGGCGATCGCTTCGTCGTCCGATTCCCCCGCGCCGACGAGGCCCCGCCCCTGGCCCTGGTTTGCACCATCAAATGTTGCAGCCAACTTTCCCAAGGCGTGTACGCCATAGGCGCGGTCTTCGAGGGCATGCGCGTGGAAAAAGCCGAACCCGCCCCCGCGGCGATATCCGCGCCAACACCGGCTTCCGCCCCCGCGGCGCCAGCGCCCACACCCGCGGCGGCGTAGAAATTCAGCACCGTAACTGTCTACCGTCATCGCATTAAACCATGCGGTTTCCCGGCCGTTTTTTTGGATGTCGAGGCGCTGGGAGACGAAATCGAAGATGATGCATCGTCGTGGTTTCGCGGACGATTCCAGCGCGGTAAACAGTTACCCTGGAGTAGAAGGCCAGTTAATCGAACTCTTCGCGCGGCGCGGACTGTTCGGCGCCAACTCGGCCGACCGCAATGTCCGCAAGAAAATAATTCTCGCCGCGAATCGGTGAGCCGGCCAAGCGGCGAAGCATGGCCAACTGGCCGACGTGCGTCAGCGCATCGGCGATCGGGCCTTGGAACAAACCTCGCGGATCGCAGTGCAGGGGCGCATCCGAAGCCAACCAATCATCCAGCCGCCTTAGCGCCGTGTAGAATCGTGTCACCTCGAAGTCCCAACCCTGCGGCTTGGCGTGTGGTTTACCGTTCTCGCCTCGGGCGAGCCAGCCGACCCAATTGAGCAGGTCGCTCATGTGCGAGAGAATCTCGACTGCCGATCGCCCTGAGGCGCACGCGCGCATATCGGCAAAACTCGCCGGAACACCGCTCAGCGCTTTGCCAGCCCGATATGCCAACGTGGCCAGCGCATGCCGCAGCAGTTGACGCGTCTGATCCATGGCGACATGACCCTCGAGGCGAGATAGCGGGTGACGCTAAATCTCCAGCATCAGCCGCGTCGGATCTTCCAGATATTGTTTGAGTCGCACCAGGAAACTGACCGATTCGCGCCCATCCACCAGCCGGTGATCGTAGCTCAAAGCCAGGTACATCATCGAGCGGATTTCGATCTTGTCGTTGATGACCATCGGCCGCTTCTGGATCGCGTGCATGCCGAGGATACCGCTCTGCGGGGGATTCACGATCGGCGTGCTGAGCAGGCTGCCGAAGATGCCGCCGTTGGTGATCGTGAACGTTCCGCCGGAGAGTTCTTCCAGCGAGAGCTTTCCATCCCGCGTCGCCGTGGCCAGGCGCTTGATCTCCGCTTCTATTTTTGCGAAGGACATTTTCTCGGCGTGCCGGAGGACCGGCACGGCCAGTCCGCGGTCGGTGCTGACCGCGATGCCCAGGTGCACGAACTGGTGATAGATGACGTCGTCGCCTTCGATGAAGGCGTTGAGCTTGGGGAATTCCTTCAGGGCCAGCACGCAGGCGCGGGCGAAGAAGCTCATGAACCCCAGCCCGACGCCGTAAACTTCCTGGAATCGGTCCTTGAACTTGTTGCGCAGCTCGATGATGGAAGTGAGATCGGCTTCGTTGAAAGTGGTCAGGATGGCCGCGGTCTGCTGGGCCAGCACGAGCGTCTCGGCGATACGCTTGCGGATCTTGCTCATGGGGGCGCGATGGACCCCCGTGGAATCGTACAGGATCGCTTGCATCGGCGCGGGCAGCGACGGGGAAACCGTCGCCACTTCCATCTTCCTTTCAGGAACGATCTGCAAAGCGGGAAGCGGCGGTTCGACTTTGCTCGCCGCAGGCGGTTCGACTGCGGTTTCGCCGTTGCCGCGGCTGGCGAGGTACGCCTCTACATCTTCTTTCGTAAGCCGGCCTTTAGGACCCGTTGCGGGAATGGATTTGGGATCGAGATGGTTTTCGTCCATCAACCTGCGAACGGCGGGGCTGTAATCTTCCAATGTTGCGGCGCCGGTTGCACTCGCCGCCGGCGCGGTCGTCGAACCCGCCTTCTTCTGCTCGACGACTTTTGCGGGCTTAGCCGTGGGGACGCCGGTGGGATCGATCTCCGCGATCACCTCGCCGACTTGGACCATCTCGCCCTCTTTCTTTGTTCGTCGCAGGATGCCGGCGACTTCGGCGTTCAGATCGGCGTTCGCCTTATCGCTCTCCAATTCGCACAGCGGCTCGTCAACCTTGACAGCTTCGCCGTCCTGCTTGTGCCATTTGAGCAGCGTGGCTTGTTTGACCGATTCGCCCAGACTGGGAACTTTTACCTGGATGGCCATGAATATTTGATCCTTACCCTCGTGCCTTAGTCGCCGCCGAGGCCCGAACCTTGCGCGACCTTTTCCAATTGTCCTTCCGCCGCCGGGGCCACGGGAGTCGGTTGGGCCGGCGACAATTCCAGGGCGCGGGAGATGATGTCGGCCTCTTCCTGATCGCTGACGCGTTTGGACCCGACCGCCGGGCTGGCCGCTTCGCCCCGCCCGTAATAGCTCAGCACCGCCGTTTCCGGCAGCATCGGTTCCAGACGGTCGGACATGAAGACCCACGCCCCGCGGTTCTTCGATTCTTCCTGCACCCAGCAGACTTCGTGGGCATTGCGGTACTTCGCCAGCATCGCCTGAAGCTCCGCCTTGGGATACGGATAAAGCTGCTCCACCCGCACGATGGCCACATCTTCCAGCCCCGCCTTTTTGCGGGCCGCATCCAGCCCGAAATAAACCTTCCCGCTGCAAAACAGCAGTCGCCTCACGCGCTCGCGCGATGGAAAGCTCGGATCGTCCATCACCAGGTGGAACGAACCCTCCGTCAGATCGCTCAGCGTCGAGATTGCATCGCGCAGAGTGGACTTGGGCATCATCAGGATCAGCGGCTTGCGGAAATTGCGGCGCATCTGCCTGCGGAGAACATGGAAATACTGCGCCGGCGTGCTGGGGTAGATGACCTGGATATTCTCCTCCGCCGACAGCGCCAGGAACCGGTCGAGGTAAGCGTACGAGTGCTCCGGCCCGGAGCCTTCGTCGCCGTGCGGCAGCAACATCACCAGCCCGGACATCTTCCCCCATTTCGATTCGGCGGCGACGATGAATTGATCGATGATCGGCTGGCACACGTTGACGAAATCGCCGAACTGCGCTTCCCAGATGACGAGGTTTCGCGGATCGGCGGAGCTGAAGCCGTATTCAAAACCCAGGACCGCCAGCTCGGACAGCATCGTGTTGACGACGATGATGGGGGCCTGGTTTTCGGCGATGTTCGCCAGGGGGACGTATTTTTCGCCGGTGTTGTAATCGCGGAGGGCGGCGTGGCGATGGGTGAAGGTGCCGCGCTGCGTGTCCTGTCCGACGAATCGAACCGGGACGCCTTCCAGCAGAAGGCTTCCCAGCGCCAGCATTTCGGCCCCGCCCCAATCGATTGCAGCCTTGCCGGTTGACATCTCCAGGCGACGCGCCAAAAGGCCCTTCAGCTTGGGATGGACCGTGAAATTGTCCGGCACTCGCGTCGTGCCTTCTCCGACTTTTTTCAGCAGGTCGGCCGGGACCTTGGTGATGGCCGACGAATCGCCGCCTCGGGAGAAACCTTTCCACACGCCGCCGAGCGTGGTGGGGGACGGCGCGATCGGGCGGTTCTCGCGGGCATGGATGAGGGCTTCGTCGAGCCGGCGGCGCGATTCCGCTTTCATGTCCTCAAACTGCTCGGGCGTGACGACGCCCTGGGCGATGAGCCGTTGGGCGTAGAGATCGCGGAGACTGGTCTTGGCGGCGATTTCGCGGGCCATCAGGGGCTGGGTGAAGCTCGCATCGTCCTGTTCGTTGTGGCCGTTCTTGCGATAACACCACAGGTCGATCATGACATCGCAGTGGAATTCCTGGCGGAAAGCAATGGCCAGTTGCGCCGCATGAAGACACGCCTCCGGGTCATCCCCGTTGACGTGGAAGATCGGCGCTTGAATCATCTTCGCCACGTCGGTGGGGTAGGGGGTGAAACGTCCCTGGCGCGGCAGCGTGGTGAAGCCGATCTGGTTGTTGACGATGACGTGGATCGTCCCCCCGGTGCGATAGTAGGGCAGTTCCGACAGGCCGAGCGTTTCATGCACGATCCCCTGCCCGCAGAAAGCCGCATCGCCGTGGATGAGGATCGGCGCCACGCGCGTTCGCGTCGCGTGATCGCCTCGATAATTCTGCTTGGCCCGCACGATCCCCACCACCACCGGATCCACCAGTTCCAGGTGGCTCGGGTTATAGCTCAGCGCGATATGGATGTTGCGATTGCTTTTGGTCTGGCGGTCCTGCGCATATCCCAGGTGATATTTCACGTCTCCGTCGCCGTCGAAGTGTTCCGGCGTGCGGCCCTCGAATTCGCGAAGGATCGCTTCATACGGCTTGTTGACGACGTGGGCCAGCACGTTGAGCCGGCCGCGATGGGCCATGCCCATCACCACTTCCAGGACGCCCAGCGCCGCCCCGTCGTCCACGAGCGTATTGAGAAGGGGAATGAGCGATTCGGCGCCTTCGATGCCAAAGCGTTTCTGGCCCGGCTGCTTGAGCGCCAGGAATTCCTCAAGGCCCTGGGCGGCGATGATCTCGTACAGAAGCGCCTGTCGCTGCGGGCCGCTCAGGACGGGACGGTTGAGGATCGGCTCCATTCGCTGAATCAACCAATCGCGCTGCGCCTTGTCGGAGATGTTCACGAATTCGACGCCCAGCGTGCTGCAATAGGTGGTGCGCAGTTTTTCCATCAGATCGCGAAGCGTTCCGTCAAACGGGCCTTGAAAATCGCAACCAGTGACCCGCTTGTCCATGTCCGCCGCGGTCAGTCCGAATTGCGAAAGGTCCAATAATGCATGGCTTGGCCGATTGTGGCCCAGGGGATCGAGATTGGCGATGAAATGCCCCAGCTCGCGGTAGGAATGAACCAGGTTTTTTGTTTCAACCCCGGCGCGAGCCTGGATGGGGCTTGGCTGTTCGGAAGGCCCGAAAGCCCCGGTGAGGCTTGCCGCTCGGCCGCCGGCCGCTTCAAAACCCGCGAAAAACGCTTGCCAGTACGGGTCTACCGAACGCGCGTCCGATTGATATTGTGCGTACAACCGGTCGATGTAATCCGCATTGGCACGATTGATGATGTCAAACGATTCCATAAATGAATTCGCGTGCCCCAGTTTCGAACCGGAACTGCTAATTGTAGGCCCTCATGCAACGCCATCCGTTGGATAAGCCTAACTCCTCCTCGCGGCCGTTTCCAACCCTGACAGCACCGATGCCCGGGGGTCCATTTCCTACATCGACCCTCCGCCGCAGTCGCCTCAATTACTTCGCCCATTCCCTGCTAACCCGCCAGAGCTGCCAAGGGGAGGCCCCGGCTTCCTATCGACCGCATGATATACAATATAAGACCCGTAAAATAAACCACTTAAGAAATAAATTCCTTTCGGACATTTCGTCGATGGAGACATTCTCTACAATAGTGATACCCCAAGCGCGAGGGCATTAGAACCATGTCATCTGAACTGATTTGTCCAGAGTGTGGAGGGGTCCTTGGCCCGGAGGGCTCCGAACACGGACATCCTTGCACCTGTTTTAAGAACAAATCCACTGGCAATATCGATTTCGGCGCCGATGGACAGACCAGCGGTGACACATTCGTCGAAAAAGCGGTCGTGGCGGCCAAGGTCTGCTGCCAGTGCGGCAAGGACCTGACCGGGAAAAAACGCCTGCGCGACAGCCGAGGCTACTGGTGTCCCGAGTGTCACAAAATCGACAAAGCCGCCCATGCCCCCAAAGGCGTCAAATGTGCCGATTGCGGCCGCGTGGTGAGAGAGGCCGCACTCCATGATTACGAGGGACGGCGAATCTGCCGCGCGTGCCGGTCCGAACGTAAAAAACTCGACAAGGAGCGGCGCCGTCTCAGCCCTGTCAAGACCACCGCTTATCAAGAACAGGATAAGCGAACGTTAATTGGATTACTCGCCGTTTTCGCCGTTTTGCTGGCGATTATTATCCTTCGTCAACTGAAGCTCATCGGCCATTAATTCTCAACCGATAGGATGCGCGGGTCAGGGCGCAATGCCTCAACTGCTATTCAAACGCCAGTTCATCGATTCCATCCGTCGCGGAACCAAAACCAGTACGTTGCGGCGGTGGAAATATGCTCGCCTGCACCCGGGGACCCGCGCGTCCGTTCCAGGCGTCGGCTGGCTCAGAATCCTGTCGTGCCGGCGAGTCGAGCAGAAGGATTTGACCTCCGCGGATGCCACGGCAGATGGTTTCAAATCCCTGAAAGAGTTGCTCGACACCCTGCGGGAACTCTATCCCAGGCAAGACGATGACGGCCGGCATTGGTATCGCGTCGCCTTCGAGCGTGAGGACGCGCCCTCAACCCCGTCCCCTGTCTCCCAAGTCCCCAACAAAGCCCCCGACAAAGCCCCTGAAAAGCCAACCCCGGCCGTCTCCCGCAAAAAAACCGCCCGCAAACGCCTGGCAAGGCGGATTCGGGCCGACCTTGACAAGGCCGTCCGACAGAGCGGATCATTGTTCCCTTTATGAGCAGTGCCGTCATCCTGCAGCACGTCGCCTATGAGGGGCCCGGACAAATCGTTCCTATCTTTCGCGACTATGGAATTCCCGTTCAGTTGCGACGCCTCTACCAGGGCGATGAAGTCCCCACCGATCTGGATGAGGTGCGCGTCCTGATCGTCTTGGGCGGCCCGATGGGCGTCGGGGATATCGCCAACCCGGCATACCCCTTCCTTAGCCGGGAATTGGAAGTTCTCAAACACATGATCGCGGCCGATCGCCCGGTGCTGGGAATCTGTCTCGGAGCACAGTTGCTGGCCCATGCGGCCGGCGCCAAGGTTTACCTCAACGCCAAGCCGGGCGCAAAGCCGGAAGATCCGCCCGTTCCAGTCCCTGAGCTGGGCTGGGGGCCGGTGACTTTCCCCTTCCCTGGAGGAACCGAACCCATTGTCATGGGATTGAACGATGGTTCGATGATGTTCCATTGGCATAGCGACACCTTTGATTTGCCGCGCTTGCCTCCGCCTTCCGATCCGTCGCCTCCCAATGCCCCCACTGGAAATGCCCTGCTGAGTTCCAGCAAGCTATGCAAGAACCAGGCTTTTCGGTTCAGAAGCCGGCTATTTGGGTTTCAATATCACTTTGAATTCACGGAACCCGACATTGAGGCGGTCATCGTCGCCAGCCGGCAGGATTACACCAAATCCCTCGGCGCCGAAAAGGAGAGACGCATACGCCAGGGCACGGCCAAATACATGCCGCGCTATACTCGGCAGGGCCAGCGGATTCTGCGGAATTTCGTGCAGTATCTAAAGGTGTATTGAAATGACAGAGGCCGGGGCGTGCCTGCGGCGAGCGCAGTCGAGCCGCCGCCCCGATCCGATCCCGATACGCCCGCCTCTTTTCGCGAACGCTTGTATGCAGTCCATGCTGGCCAAACTTCGCCCCCGACCCGGCCGGCCCTATGTGCGGCCGTGGGCCCTTGCTACGCCCATCGTTGTCCTGCTCTTTTGCCTGCCGCTGCTGCGGCCGCTTCGGCATCCCGGGCAGGCCGGCGGAGATGAACAACTCCGGCTGGCAACCATCTCCGCCCTGGTCGAGCACCGTGCCGATTCCGGACCCCTGGCCGAGCGCCTGGCCATCGACACGCGCCAGTTCATCCCATCGTCCCACATCATCGCGGTCAATGGCAGGCTTTTCAGCGATCAGCCGCCGATGTTGGCATTTCTGCTCAGCGGCCCGGCGCTCATTCTCTACTGGATGGGGTACCGCCTTCAGGAAAACGCCGTGCTGGCGCCCTATCTGCTGACGCTGCTGGGCGCGACCCTGCCCGTGGCCGGCGCCGCCGGGCTCGTTTATCGAATGGGCCGAATCTTCGAGCTTCGCCGGCAGTGGCGCACCGCCTTGGCGGCGGCCGTCGTCTTTGCCACCGGCCTGATCAGCTACGCCGTTGTCCTCAACCCGCATGTCCCCGCCGCCGTCCTCGTCCTCGCCGCCGCTGGCTGCCTCGTCCACATCGTCGGCAGCGAAAACCCCTCCCGCGGCGGGGCATGGATCGTCGTGGCCGGATTCTGCGCCGCCCTCGCCGCTACCATCGATTTATCCGCCTCGGTGTTTCTGGTCCTTCTCATGGCCGTCATTCCCGCCATCCGCTTGCCGACGGCGCTGCGCATCGGCGGGATCATGCTCTTTCTCCTCGGCGCCACGCCGCCCATCCTGCTTCACGCGTCCCTGACAGTTCCTCTCACTGGAAACCTTCTCCCGGGAGACATGCACCCCGAGTTGGCCATCCACCGCCGCATCCTCATCGACGAACCCGCCGTTGATGCCGCTCCCGACGGAATGGATGCATACCAGGCGGCCGACCTGGCGGATGATCCCGACGCCAATCCGCCTCCGCCGACGTTCTGGCAAAAAATCGCCCGCGGCATCGGCAGCTTCACCTGGACGCTCATCGGCGAGCATGGCCTGCTGGTCCATTTCCCCGTGGTTGTCCTTGGCGTCGCCGGCATGTTCGCGGTCATGCACCGCCATTGGCCGCTCACCACCAAGATCCTGGCCGCCGACAGCGCCCTGGCGGCGATGATCGGCATCATCGGCTTTTCCGCCTCCCGCTACGGCCCGGCCACCGCCGCCTTCGGCAATCGCTGGCTGATCGTCTTCCTGCCGTTCCTCTTTTTCTGGGCCGGCGCCTGGCTGCGCCGCCCGCACCGCGCCCCGGCGTGGGCCATCGCCGGTCTGCTTCTCACCTTCAGTATCTTGGTCTCGCTGATCGGCGCCACCGATCCCATGCCCGCCGGCGGATACAGCAGATACACCGCGATTTCCGCCCTGCGCGATCTGGTCAATTCCCCATCCCCGCTGCTTCACACCACCCTGGCGGATCGGTAATCAATGAAGGGCCATTCCGTGCTCAGGATCTGCTCTTTTTCTTAACCCCTCGTTGAACCAGGGCCCGCTTCTTTGCCTTGAAGTGGCCGGCGGTGAAAGGAATCGGCTTGCCGCTATCCAGTCCTTCCAAAAGCTTGCCGGCGAGCAATTTCCTGGCCTGCTCGCGATGCAGTTTCTCCCGAATCGCCTCAGGAAACGAACTTGCAGTGATCTTTATCTGCATCCGATTTCCATCTGTTTGACTTCTCTGCGTCCGTTTCTGCGCGCGGCGTCTCATCGGTTCAATTTGTCCTCCGGAATTTCTTCGCGGCTGTCTTCGCGCTCCTCGCGTCTTCGCGGTTGCCTTGCCTTCAGGCGAGAATTGAAAGGCCGCGCGGATGCTTCAGGGCAGCCTTGCCACCCGCATCGCCTCCGCCAAATCCACCTTCCCCTCGTAAAGACTCCGGCCGACGATCACGCCCCAGACCGGCAATTGCTTGAGCTGGCGAATGTGTTCGATGCCGCCCACTCCTCCGCTGGCGATGACCGGGACTTTTCCCGCCTCGGCTACCGCGCGAGTCTGCTGCAAATTCGGCCCCTGTAGCATCCCGTCCTTGGCCACATCCGTATATAAAATCGCGGCCAGCGGCCAATCGCTCACCTGCTTGGCGACCTCCACGGCCGACCGCGACGTTGTCCGCGTCCAGCCGCGCACGGCGATCATCCCGTCTTTTGCATCCACGGCCAGCACGATGCGCCCGGCGTATTTCGCGTCATGAGCCAGGGAATCAAACCAGGGCCAATCTTCCATCGCCTTGGTCCCGACGACAACGCGGCGTACCCCCGCTTGCAGGAGTTGATCGATATCCTCGTGCCGGCGAATCCCGCCGCCCGCCTGCACTTCCAGCCCCGGCGTCCTGGCCAGTCGCGAAATCATCTGCGTCTGCACCGGCCGACCTTCCTTGGCGCCGTCGAGATCGACGACGTGCATCCACTTCGCCCCGGCCACGGCGAATGATTCGGCGACTTCCACCGCTTCCAGGTCGTAATTCACCTGGCGCGCATAATCGCCTTGTTGCAGGCGAACGACCCGCCCGCCGCGCAGGTCAATGCTGGGGACCACAACCATATCCGCCAGCCTATCGGCACTAGGTGCGGGAAAAAAGGGAGCACAGCGCTTGTTCTTGGCTCCGCTTGCCGCAATTCCAATTGCCTATTGCCAATTGCCCATTGAGGAGAGGCACAATAGGCAATTGGCAATAGGCAATCGTCCCCCTATCCGAGAACGAGCGTTACGCTCCCCCCAGGGCCCATTCGCCGCCCTAAGGCATTCCCCGCCTTCGCCGCATACAATTTGCCTATTCATGGATGACCGGCTGGAAAAGCTCGCCGAGAAGGCCAAGGCCCTGCCGAAATCCCCCGGAGTCTATCTCATGAAGGATGACAAAGGCCGCGTGATTTACATCGGCAAGTCCGCCAGCCTGCGCGAACGCGTTGCCAGCTATTTCCATGCGGCAACAAGGTTCGAGCACAAAAAGGCCGGCCTGATCGACCAGATCGTCGATTTCGAGGTCATTCAAACCGACAGCGAAGTCGAAGCGCTTCTGGCCGAGAATCGGCTCATCAAGGACATCCAGCCGCGCTACAACGCCCGCCTCCTGGACGACAAGACCTTTCCCTATTTGATGGTGACGACCGGCGACGAATTCCCCGGCGTCTTCGTCACCCGCCAGCCCCGCACCCAGGGCGTCAAGCTCTACGGCCCATTCACCAGCGTCCATTCGCTCAAGGAAGCCGTCACCTTGTTGCAGAGAGCCTTTAAGTTCCGGACCTGCCACCTGGAGATTTCCGAATCGGACGACACCCGGCGATTTTTCCGCCCCTGCTTGCTTTATCCGATCAAGCAATGCACCGCCCCGTGCGCGGCGAAGATTTCCAAGGAGACCTATCGCTCCGACATCGCCCGGCTGCTCCGCTTCCTCGACGGCGAGAAGAAATCCGTCCTTCACACCATGGAAAAAGAAATGCTCGAGGCCAGCAACGACCAGAATTTTGAGCTGGCCGCCCGCCTGCGCGATGAGATCAAAGCCCTGACGGCCCTCGGCCAGCGAGCGGGCAAAGGCGAGCAGGAATATTGGCAGCCCGAGGCGTTCGTCACCGATCCCAAGGACGGAATCGAAAAGCTGCAAGAGGTCCTTTCCCTCGCCGAACCGCCCCGGATCGTCGAGGGCATCGACATCGCCCATCTCCAGGGCGGCGAAAGCGTCGGCAGCAAGGTCTGCTTCATCGACGGCGTGCCGTTTAAGGACGGTTATCGCCGTTACAAAATCAAGCACGGACAAGGCAACAACGATTACCTGAGCATCCAGGAAGTCGTCGGCCGCCGATATCGCGAAGCCGGGGCCAGCAATGAATTGTTTCCGGATGTCATCCTGATCGACGGAGGTCTGGGCCAACTCCACGCCGCCATGGATGTCTTCAAAACCATGGACGTCAGGCCTCCGATGGTTATTTCGCTGGCCAAGAAGGAAGAACTGCTTTACATCCAGGCCCGCTCCGAGCCGATTCGGCTGTCGCGCAACCACGCCGGCCTGCGGCTCCTGCAATACATCCGCGACGAGGCCCATCGCTTCGCCCAGCATTACCACCACATCCTGCGGCGAAAGTCGCTGCTGGAGGAGGATGTAAAACAAGGCCGCCGCCCGCCGCCACCAAATCCGGGTGCGTGACTGATTCGGCGGGGACAAGGGCAAATAGACGAAGAAGAGTATGATCGATTGCGGTGTTCGTGACGCCCAAAGTCGCTTGCTCGAATACGAAGAGGCGTCGCCGCCGCGGACACCCCTGGCTGGCCTGAAAATGTTCCCGACGGCCTTGAGGAACCGAAACACAACAGTCGCCGCGTGCCGCGGCAAGTTGGTCGGCGTTTCGAGCTCAGGCTCGACCTCAACCGTCCTGCACAGCCCCGCATGTCCGACCTCCCCGTGATTTGGCTTGGAAGTGCGCCTCCAGTCATCGTTGGTTCCGCCACCGATGGTTGGCAATCGCCGCTGGATGTGCAACCGGATATTAAGGGCGAGGTCGGTCAAGCGGAGGTGACGGACGGTTGAGGTCGCGCTTGAGCGCGAAACTCCGCAGCTGTTGCCGCCGAAGGCGGCGACCCTATGCTTTCGCCTCGAAAAGGCCCGCTGGAACATGAACGGGCCAGCCAACGGCGTCCGCGGCGGCGACGCCCGTCATATTCGAGCAAGCCACTTCGGCCGTCACGAACATCGCAACCGATCATCTTCTTGATTTATTTGCCCTCGTTCCGCCGATGGCGTCACGCAGCCCCAAATCCCTCCATGGAATGAGCGGGATGCCAAAAACCCGAATGAATGGCTATACATCGGCGTTCGGCGATGGAACTCTTCTGGAACACGGGCGAAAGACCGGCTATCGTCTTTAACATGGAATTGGAATCCACCCAGGGCAAACTTCTATTGGCTTCGCCACGGCTGGCGGACCCGAATTTTGCGCGATCCGTCGTGCTCATGATTCAGCACAACGAGCAGGGGGCGTTGGGATTGATCCTGAATCGCCCGCTCCAGATCAGCGTGCGGAAGGCGTGCCAGCAGAGCCTCGGCGAGCCGTGTGAAGTCGAGGGGGTGCTGCATCAGGGCGGGCCCTGCAACGGGCCGCTGATGGTTCTTCACGGCGACGAAATGGTCAAGGACGCCGATGTTCTCCCCGGCGTTTTTTTCACCACGGAGAAATCCAAAATCGAATCCCTCCTGAAACATCGCAATGGGCAGGCGCGGTATTTCGTCGGATATGCCGGCTGGTCCCCGGGCCAGCTTGAGGAGGAGATGGAATTGGAGTCCTGGATCGTCGCCGATGCCGCCCCCGCAAATGTATTTGACGACCAGGCGAATCTCTGGGTCACGCTGATGCGCAAGCGTCTTCTGGGCCAGTGGGTGGATCCTTCGCGGATTCCCGACGACCCGACGGTAAATTAAAACGAGAGCCGGATCGCGCCGGTCCGGTCCTTTACCTGTCAATTGGCGACCTGATTTCTTGCGTCTTTTATCGATTCCGCTAGCCTTTGGCAGGCCATTTGTTGACGGCTCGTCCATTTGGAAAGGAGACGTTCGATGCACCGATACGCAAGCCTGCTTTTGCCCGCGGCCGCCCTGGCCGCGCCGCTCCTGTTATTGTGCGGCTGTACCACCGACCTCGGCAGTTTTCCGCTCCTGGCCACCAAAGCCGTGGACCTCACCAACATCAACACCCCGGCCGCCTCGAACATACCGAAGGTTTCCGGAGAGGACGCGACCTACCAGTGGTTCTATCTCGGCGATATGCCCAGCCTGAAGACCGCCACCGACCACGCCGAGGACAAGGGCGACGGCGTCGCTTTGGCAAACGCCCACGTCGAGGCCGACACTTGGAACGCTCTTGTGGTTAACCAATTTAAGTTCGTCGTCACCGGAAATCCCCTTTCGAAGTAATTTCCAGTGACGCTTCTGTCAGGCAAGGAGACAACAGTGCGAATGAAAACTGCAATACTGTGCGGCCTTTTTCTCGCGGCGACCGGCTGCGAAACCCGCGTGGGTGATTTCACCGCCATTTCTTCCAGGACCCTGGTTGCCCACGACCTCGACATCACCAAGCTTCCCAACAAGCAGGGCTGTGAAGGGAAAAAGATGTGGTGGTTTGGCATGGGCGTCAACTTGAAGGAGCCGCTGGAAATGGCCCTCAAGTCGGGCGGCGGAAACCTCATGATCGACGCCGTCGTCTATTACGACGATGATTTCTTCCTGACCGGCCTGCGCATCAAAGGCACCGTCGTCCAAATCCCCGACGCCACCCAATCGAGAACGGACAATCTAACCGGCAAACAGCAAGCGCGCGTTAATTAACGAAATCGCACCACCCGAACCCGTATCCCGTTTAGCCGCGACCCGAAGGCTTCGGCCGTGGGCTCAGCCGAACGGGGAGCGCGTTCTTTGGATGGAGAATCGCAACCGCCTATTTAACCCAGCTTTTTCAAAAACTCGCCAATCCGGTCCACGCCCTTGTCGATCTGCTCCATGCTGGTGGCAAAGCTCAGGCGCACATGCGTGTCGAATCCGCTGTCATTTCCGGGGACCACCGCCACGTGGCTCTGCTCCAGTAGAGCGGCGGCAAAACTCACCGCGTCGGTGATCCTGCTCCCGCCGGCGCTTTTGCCGAAATATGCGCCGACATTGGGAAACACATAAAACGCCCCCTGCGGCCGGACACAGGTGATTTTCGGCAACGCCGTCAATCGCTCCCAAAGGTGCCGGCCACGCTTCTCGAATTGCTTGCGCATCTGCTCGGTGCTCTCGGCCCCGCGCGGATCGGTCAGCGCAAGCGCCGCCGGAACCTGCGTGAAGCTGGTGATATGGCTGGTCATCTGGCTCTGTAGCTTGTTGATCGCGTCGATCACGGTCTTCGGGCCGCCGATGTATCCAACCCGCCAGCCGGTCATCGCAAAACTCTTGCTGTGACAGTTGAACGTCAGCGTGCGCTCCAGCAGGTCCGGGTGCAGGGTGGCAAAGCTGGCTGATTTCATCCCGTCGTAGACCAGCTTCTCATAGATCTCATCGGAGAAGACGACTAGTTGGCGGTGTTTGGCGACGACCTCCGCCAGTGCTTTCAATTCCGCCGGCGAATACGCGTGCCCGCCCGGATTGTTGGGGCTGTTGATGATCAGCACCCTGGCTTTCGGCGTGATCGCCGCCTCAAGCTGCGCCGGCGAAATCTTGAATCCGCTCGCCTCCTCGCCGCGGACGAATTTGCAAACTCCCCCCGCCAACTTCACCTGCTCCGGATAGCTCACCCAGTACGGGGTTGGAATAATCACCTCATCGCCCGGATTCAGCACCGCCATGAAGGCCATATACAGGCAATGCTTGCCTCCCGAGCCGGTCGTGATCTGATCGGCTTGGTACGGCAGCCCATTCTCGACGTTGAATTTCTTGGCGATGGCCTCCCTCAGTTCAGGGATGCACGGAGCCGGGGTGTATTTGGTTTGCCCCTTATCCAGGGCGGCCTTGGCGGCCTCCTTGATAAACGCGGGGGTATCAAAATCCGGCTCCCCGGCCCCGAAGCCGACCACGTCGATCCCGGCCTTTTTCATCGCATTGGCCTTGGCGCTGATCGCCAGGGTGATCGATTCGGAAATCAGCTTCATTCGCTCAGCGAGGGGAAACATAATTCAACTCCGCAACAGGGCAAGGAACGGTATCGCGTGGGAAGCAGGATTTCAAGCAGCGCCGCCGGCGGGCGCGTGGTGAGAGGTGCGTGACGCAATCGGCCCGAACGAGGGCAAATCAATCAAGAAGATGCAAGAAGATGATCGGTTCAATTCTTCGTGACGATCGGCGGCAGCGCCTGTTACATTCGCGCTGGCGCCTTCGGCCGTCACGAAGAATTCAACCGATCATCATCATCTTCGTTTATTCGCCCTCGTTGCCGCCGATTCAGTCCCCCAGCCGTCTAACCGTCGCGCTTCCGTTACCGACAAATTCCGCGCGAGAAGTTAAAATGCGGTTGCCCCGAGCGCAAACTCCAAATCGCTTATCAGATCGCGGGCATCTTCGATCCCCACCGATAATCGAACCAATCCGTCATCGATGCCGATTTGCGCGCGTCGTTCCGGCGGAATGCTGGCGTGCGTCATCAAGCCCGGATGCTCCACGAGGCTTTCCACTCCGCCGAGGCTCTCCGCAAGCGTAAACAGCCGGCACCTCTCCAAAAATCGCCGGGCGCCGGCAAGTCCGCCCGCAAGGATCGCGCTCACCATCCCGCCGCCGCTGGACATCTGCCGCTGGGCCAACTCGTATTGCGGATGGCTCGGCAAGCCCGGATAGAGCACGCGCTGGACACCCTTGTGCGATTCGAGAAACCGGGCGATTTGCAGGGCGTTTTCGCACGAGCGGTCCATGCGGATCGCCAGGGTTTTCACTCCGCGGAGCGCCAGGAAGCTATCGAACGGGCCGGAGATTCCCCCGATCGCGTTTTGCAGGAATCCCAGCCGCTGGGCGACGATGGAATTATCCCCGACCACCGCGACTCCGCCGATCATGTCGCTGTGCCCGTTGAGATATTTCGTCACGCTATGCACGACGACATCGAAACCGAAAGCCAGCGGGCGCTGAAGATAGGGGGTCGCAAAAGTGTTGTCGGCAACTGCAATGAGATTGTGTTTCCTGGCAATCTTCCCCAGCGCGGTCAGGTCGGCGAGCTTCAAAAGCGGATTGCTGGGCGTTTCGACCCAGAGCATCCGCGTATTGGGCCGGATGGCCCGCTCAACGGCGCTGATATCGGCGGGATCGACGTAAGAAAATTCCAGGCCGGCGCTTTGCCGGCGCACTCCCTCGAAGAGCCGGAACGTTCCGCCGTACAAATCATCGCCGGCGATGATGTGCGAGCCGGCCTCGAGCAGCTCCAGGACCGTTGCGATCGCCGCCAGACCCGACGCGAACGCAAAGCCGATCTTTCCATCTTCGAGATCGGCCACGCAGCGCTCAAACGCCCATCGCGTGGGGTTGTGGCTTCGGCCGTAGTCCAGCCCCTTGTGAACCCCCGGGGACTGCTGCTTGAACGTGCTGGTGGCGTAAATGGGCGGCATGACCGCGCCGGTCAGGGGATCGGGGACCTGCCCGGCATGAATCGCGCGCGTGGCGAAGTGCGCCCGCGGCCCCTCGTCGGGCAGGACCTGGTTTCGCGGCAATGGGGCGTCGGGAGACGTCATGTTCGATCCTTTTTCTTCCCGTGTTCGTTGCGCAGAAAATTAAGCACGTCGATGCGCGTAATCAGGCCATGGAAGCCCTGCGCGTCATTCACCACGGCAACCAGCCCCGCATCCAGAATGGGCATCAGCTCTTCGATGCTCGCCCGATAGTCGATGCTCCGGATGTTGGGGGTCATCACCTGGCGCACCGGCCGGTCAAACGCCGCGTCATCACGCCGAACCGCCATCAGAAGGTCCCCCTCGTCAACGATGCCGACCAGCTTCTCCCCATCGACGACGGCCAACTGCGAAACGTCGTAAAGCCGCATTCGCGCGTACGTGACCGTGAGCGGGTCGTCCGGCGCGACGGCGACAACCGCGCCTTCACGAAAAGATCGGCTGATGAGGTCGCGCAGATCGCCGTGCACCGGCCGGCCGCCCAGTCCCTGGTCCGCCATCCAAAAATCGTTAAAGACCTTGGTGAGGTATTTGCTTCCTGAATCGCAGACGAAAGTGACGACGGTCCTGGGTTGGGTCTGCTCGCGGCAATAGCGAATCGCGGCGGCGATCAGCGTGCCGCTGCTGGAACCGGCCAGGATTCCCTCCTGTTTCAGCAGCAAGCGCACCGTTTGAAGCGATTCGGCGTCGGAGATGCTGTAAGCTGCCGATACCCGGCTCAGATCCGCGATGCGCGGCAAAAAATCCTCGCCGATCCCTTCAACCAGCCACGAGCCGGCCGTGCCGATTTTTTTCGTGCGTACATAATCCGCCAGCACCGACCCAACCGGATCGGCCAGCACCATCGCCACCTGCGGCGCCGCCTTGGCGAAGAATCGGCTTAAGCCGGTGATCGTCCCGCCCGAACCGACCCCGCATACGACCGCATCCACCTTATGGTCCGTTTGCTCCCAGATTTCCGGGCCGGTGCTTTGCTCGTGGGCAAGCGGATTGGCCGGGTTGTTGAACTGATTGATGTAGAAAGCGCCCGGTGTTTCGGCGGCGAGGCGTTCGGCAAGGTCCTGGTAATATTGCGGATGCCCCTTGGCGACATCGGACCGACTCATCACGATCGTCGCGCCCAGCGCACGCAGATGCAGAAGTTTTTCCCGGCTCATTTTGTCCGGGATGACCAGCGTGAGGCGATATCCCTTGATCGCCGCCACCAACGCCAGTCCCAGCCCCGTGTTCCCGGCCGTCGCTTCGACCAGCATCGAGCCGGGGCCGATCTTTCCTTCCGCTTCAGCCGCTTCGATCATGGACCGGCCAATGCGGTCCTTAATGGAGCCGCCCGGGTTTTGGCTCTCCAGCTTCACCAGCAATGTGCAAAGACCCGTGTCGAATGATCGGACCGGCAGCATCGGCGTGTTGCCGATTAAGCCAAGGACGTTGGACGGAAAGGACATGCGCCTCCTTGCGGGATCAGCCTGAGCGGCATTGTAACGACCGCGTCTGGCTGGATCGACTTGCTGCAGACCGAATTGTCTTCCCATATCCCCATACCCAGCCCGCCTCGCCTGCAAAACTGGCAAAATCGTCCCAAAATCTCATTTTTTTCTTTGAAAGACGGGCATTTCCGCAATATGAAGAATGGTCTTCTCATTTGGATCGAAGTGGCCGGGAAACAAATGGCCGGAGATTTGGCAATTAACGATTCTCTCGCATTCCGCGCCAATGCGGCTGAGCCGACGGTTCGGCCCGTTGAACCGACAGGACCCACCTCGCCGATCGGCGCGCAATCCATTGAATTCCAAGATCGACCAAAGCCCGCTCAAAATCTCAAATACCTGGAAGGGCTCCGCGGCCTGGCGGCGATTGTCGTGACCCTCCAGCACGTCTACTTCCATACCCTCTGGGGGACGAATCTCACCGGCTGGCAGGCGAAATTCGTCATCGTGCTCGGCTGGCTGTTTCCGGGCCGGTCGGCTGTCGCGCTGTTCATCGTCTTGTCCGGATACTTGCTCATGCGCCCCGTGGTTCGGGAAGGCGCCGGACAAATCCCCGGCGGAACCTGGGCATACATCCGCCGCCGCGCCAAACGTATTCTGCCCCCGTATTATGCCTCGCTCGCATTTTCCATCGCCCTGATTCTTCTCATCCCTCCGCTCCGAGGACCGCTCAGCCCGGAGTGGGTGGATGCCGGACCGGCATTCGGAAACAAAAATCCGGCCCTGGGCGCACAGGATCTCGCCGCACATCTGTTGCTCGTTCACAATCTCTCCTGGAATTGGGCGTCGAAGATCGATCCGCCGATGTGGACCATCGCCACTGAATGGCAGATCTATTTCCTGTTTCCCCTGATCCTGCTGCCGGTCTGGCGGCGGCTCGGCAGCGCTGGCTGCATCGCGGTGGGGCTTGGCATCGGCTTGGGATTCTACTTCTTGACCGGCAAAGGACACGCGGCTGCGCCCTGGTTACTGGGGCTGTTCGCGATGGGCGCCGCCGCCGCCGCACCCCCACGCGATTTACCGCATCGCTCTGCGCAAATGATCGGCTGGCTGGCGGCAATCCTCCTGGCCATCTCCACCGTCATCACGTTTGAATGCGCCTTCGGCATGTTGAGATTCCTTACCGTCGATGGAATTCCCGGGCTCTGGCCCTATCTCTGGGCATTCGACATCATCGTCGGAGCGTCAAGCGCGTGCTTCTTGGTCTTCGCCGCCGCGTCAAAAGCGTCGGATCAACCGCATTTTCTGGTGCGATGGCTTTCCTCACGCTGGCTGGTTCACGTTGGCGTCGCTTCCTATTCGCTGTATCTGATTCACGATCCGATCCTGGCCGTGCTGAAGCTGGGGCTGGACCGCATGCAGTTGGGGCCGTGGACGCAGTTCGGCGCGATGTTGACGGTGGGGGGCATGATCGTCGGCGTTGCAACCTGGTTGTTCCACATCATCTTCGAGCGGCCGTTCATGACAGCCGCCCGCGTGCGCGCATCGGAAAGCTGACAACGAGATCATTGTCAGAAACAATATAGCGGCAAACAGCCGGCGGGCGTAAACTATTAGCCGCTACGCCCCCGTAGCTCAGTTGGATAGAGCGACGCTTTCCTAAAGCGTAGGTCGCAAGTTCGAGCCTTGCCGGGGGTATTTTGCAGGGTGCCGGGGGGAATTCCCTTGTTACAATCCCGGTATGGCTGCAAATCCTGACCAATTCAATCAAATCGAAGGGCAATGGGACGAACTGATCCGGCACCCCGACCAGTTCGCCGGTCGGCGGGTCCGAGTGACTGTGCTCTCCGATGAGAAGACGGTCGGTTCATCCATGCCGGCGGAAATCCGCCGCTGGCTGGCCGAAGGGGATGCCTTGGAAATCGCGCCACTTGGCAATGTCGTGCCCAGCGCCTTTGGGGATGGCTTGGTTGAAAAATTCCGCAAGCAAGGATTGGTGCTGTAATGCTCGTTGACGCGGGGCCGCTCGTGTCACTTTGTGACCGCAATCAACCGACACATGCGCGATGCCAGGCGGTGCTGGAATCTTCGGCGGCTCCCATAGTTTCAACATGGGCGTGTTTCGTCGAGGCGATGTACCTCGTCGGACGCATCGGCGGATACCGGTTGCAAGATCATCTCTGGGCCTTGCTGAACCGTGGCATTGTGCGATTGCATGAGCACGGCGCCGGCGAGCCAAGGCAAATGGCGGCGTTGATGGATCGTTATCAGAATGTCCCGATGGATTTGGCGGACGCCTCACTCGTCGCCGTTGCCGAAGCGTTGGGTGACCGCACATTATTTACGCTGGACAGCGACTTCCGCATATACCGCCTCTCGGACGGCGGCACGTTCAATATCGTTCCCGCCTGATTAAGAAGAATGCGGGGGAATTTCCCTGCCCGATGCCGATATTGTGTTCACCGCAGGGCGAAATCAATCCGCTTTCCCAGGAGATGTGCAACCTTGGCCATCGTGTTCAGCGTGATCGACGTGTTGTCGGGATCGAGCAAACGATCGATGCCCGTTCGGCTGGTTTTGAGACGCTTGGCCATTTCGGCCTTGCTGATATTTTGCTGACTCATGGCTTTTTCAAGCTCATGAGCAAGTTTGAACTTGATCGCCGACGCGCGGCATTCTTCGAGAATGCCTTCCGTTTCAAGAAAATCTTCAAAATTGGAACCCAAATGCTTTTTCTTCATGACGCCGCCTACATCAATCTCCTTCTCGCTATCCGCCCTAGTGTACCAAAATTTGTACGCCTCGTCGATCCTTGCCAAGTCGAGCGCGATCACGCCTTGCAGAACCACCCAAGCTCGGTCCAGGTCTCAAACCACTCTTTTACCAACTCAGGATCGGGATTGCTGTCGAATGCCGATTTGATCGCCTTGAGAAGCGTTGCCCCTTTGCTCAGGGAGTCCAGGAGCCGATACCCGTGCTCTTCGATCCGCTTGTAATACAGCGAATTGTCATGCCGGTGCACTACCACGAAAGTCTGCTTCGGCCGCGGAATAAGCACGCGGCGCTTGGGACGACGTTCTTCGGGCGAGTCTTCTTCGATGGCGTTGCTCGCGTCGCCGCGCAGGCCGCTCTTCTTCAGCCGGATTACGTAATCGTCCACCGGATATTTCAGCTTTAACACGGAGATATGCGGCTGAATCGCCAGGCGAAGTTTCGCCGGGTCCTTGCCCAGAAGGTCATCCACCGTCAGGGCCGGACGGGCCGGGCCGTCGAACGCCTCCACCTGCGCCCATTCGAATCGCGCCATTTCCGACGCCAATTCGTATCTGGGCGCTGCAAGTTTCGGATGCTTCTGAATGAATTGGGGCAAATCCCTGCCCAGGTTGCGCATCGTGTAGCTGCGCGAAGGGTGCTCGGTCAGATAGGCGCCAGCGAGCCGATTGAATTTGAGCCGCCCCAGGACCGCGCGAAGTCCGGGAAAATCGCCGTAGAACGAATCGATCAGCCGGAACCAGTATTGCCGGTTGTAGATTTCGATCCGCTCGAAGCTGCTCAGGCGGTCGTTGGGCTTGATGAATTCGCCGGCGACGATCCGCATGTCGCGATCGTCGATCCACTTTCGCCGCATGCGCCACTGCCGCGACAGCGGACGCATGATGACGGAGCCGGTCAGGCGCTGCAGTTCCCGCAGCTCGCCGAGCGTCTGGCGGATTTTGCCCCCGGTGATGGTCCGTGTGGTGACCGTTCGTGCCATGCGATTCACGCCGTCGCCAAAACCGCGGCGGCGTCCTGCCGGTCCTTCACCGCGTTCAAAAACTTCTTCGCTTTCAACGCTTCCCGATGCACTTCCTCGAACGAGGGGATATGCGCATCCCATTCCAGCAGCGTCGAAGTCGGCCCGCATTTGCGCACGGCGTGAGCGTACATCTTCCACACCGGGTCCAGCACCGGATGATCGTGCGTGTCCAGAATGTACTTCTCATATTTGCTGTGTCCCGCGATGTGCATCTGCCCGACACGGCCGTGCGGAATGTTGTTCAGGTACTCGTAGGGATCGAAACCGTGGTTCTTGCTGGAAACGTAAATGTTGTTCACATCCAGCAGAATCCCGCAGTCAGCTCGCTCCACCACTTCGCTGAGGAATTCCCATTCCGTCATTTCCGAGACGTGGAACTCGGCATAGCTGCTGACGTTTTCGGCGATGATCGGCACTTCCAGATAGTCCATCACCTCCCGGACGCGCCGGGCCGTGTTCTTGGCCGCGGCAAAAGTGTACGGCATCGGCAGCAGATCGTGCGTGTATGTCCCATCCACGCTGCCCCAGCACAGGTGATCGGAAAGGAACGGCGTCTGGGTGCGCTTGACCAGCTCTTTCAGCCGCTTGAGTTGCTGCCGGTCCATGCGATCGGTCGAGCCGAAATAGAGCGACACACCGTGCTGAATCACCTGATACTGCTCCAGGATTTGATCCAGCACCTCCAGCGGCCGGCCCGCGTCGCACATGTAGTTCTCGGAAATGATCTCAAACCAATCGACCGTCGGCTTTTTGCTCAGGATGTGGCCGTAATGCGGAATCCGCAGGCCGATGCCGATCCCGAGGTCCGTAAATCCATTGAATCGATTGGCTGGCATGAAGAGTCTCCGCTATCGCGGCAAAAGTGAAAGAGAGACCCGGCCTGTTTGAGGCCGGACCTCTCGAAAGCCCCAACTTGCGATCAGGCCGTTAGAACGCGAGTGAAGAACCGCCGGTATTGCAGCCGCCGTTGCCCTTGCAGGTGTTCTTGCCCTTGCAGCCCTGGTCGCCGCTCTTGCAGCCGCCCTGGCCCTTGCAGTCGTTCTTGCCTTTACAGTCATGCTGCGTGGTTGCCCCGTCCAGGTAGCGGGCGTTGACCCCCGCTTTGCCGACGACCGACGCCTTGACCGAGTGAGAGATGCCGGGGGTTATGGCGGCCGAGGCATGGCTCGATGCGCCGCAGATCAATCCCGCCAGCGCCGCGGCCGCAAGCAGACCCGTCGAAGAACCCAAAACCTTTGTGCTGCGCTTCATTGTCCTGTCCTTTCTAAATGAACCGTGAGTTCTGACTTGAGAACCATCACGCTTTGGGTGAAGTAACGAATAATCCAACGATCAAAACAGCCAGGTCGAGAGGTCGATCCACCTCCTTTCTTTGCTCGCGATGCCGGTTGTTTTCAGCCGTGCCGCCGGCAAGGCGCGGGATTATAGGTACGACCGCTTTCAACAGACCACTGATAATTTCGCACAGGGTTTTATTGCGGAGCCCCCGGCTTTGGATGAGTTGGAAACCCCGATTGTCCGCGATTATCCCCGACAAAGTTTAGCCGCGACCCAAAGGGGAGCGCGTTCTATTTCCCGCCCGGCGGCAACAGGGCACGGAGTTGCTCGATCTCTTCCTGCAACTTGCGCACGTGAATCACCAAGTCAGGCAGTCGGCGCATGGCCGCCTGTTCCCGCAAACTCTGACGGTGCGGCAGGGCGGGCATGCCGCTGACGGCCGTGCCCGCGGCGACGTCATTTGCCACCGCGGCACACGCCGCCACCATCGCCCCGTCGCCCACATCCACATGGTCTCTCAGCGCCGATTGGCCTCCCAGCGTGACGCGCGTCCCCAACGAGGCGCTGCCCGCCAGGCCGGCCTGCCCCGCAATGACGCTGTGTGGACCAATGGTGACGTTGTGGGCAATCTGCACGAGGTTGTCGATCTTGGTCCCGCGGCCAATGCGCGTCACGCTGAATTTGGCGCGATCCACGCAGACGCACGAACCGATCTCCACATCGTCCTCGACGATAACCGTCCCGATCTGCGGTATCTTCACTTGTTGGGTCCCGTCCCAGTGGTAGCCGAAGCCGTCCATTCCCAAAACACTGCCGGCATGAATGACCACCCGCGAGCCGATCCGCACCCGCTCGCGGATCGTCACCTGCGGGAAAATCTCGCAGTCTTCCCCGATCTCGACCTCCTCGCCGACGTAAACCTGCGGATGAATGATCGACCCGCGGCCGATGCGAGCCCCTGGCCCGATCACGCAAAACGCGCCGATCGAAACGTCGGCTCCGATCTGCGCCGATGGATCGACCTTCGCTTGCGGGTCGTTTCCCGGCTTGGGGCGAGCGGCCGGTTGCGCGAACGACGCCAGCACCGCCGCCATCGCCAAATCGGCGTCGTCCACCGCCAGGACGATGGCGCCGGGGGTTTCGGGAATGTGCACGTTTTTCTGGACCAGCACCGCCGCCGCGCGCGTCGCCTTAAACTGCTTCACAAACGCTTCGGAGCCGAGGAAGGAAATGTCCCCAGGACCGGCATCGGCGAGGGTCGCTATCCCCGTGATCTGGACGTCCCCCGGCGGCGCCGCGCAACCCACCATCCCCGCGATCTCACGCAGCGCGATCGATCGAGAACTCTTGTCCATCGAATCGCTTCCGTCGGCTTTCAATCTCAATGGCTCGTGCTGTAGGTCTTGTCCATTGCGATGATCACCTGTTGGGTGATATCCAGCTTCGGATCATTGAACAGGCTTGTGTGAAGCAGCACGGTCTGAAAAAACGCGTTCATGTCCATCTTGTCGGAATCGGCGGGGAAATCAGGGTGCGCGCAATTCATCACGAGTGTGATCCCCTGCGCCTGCGCCACGTCGCCGATCCCCTTGAGCACCTTGTCGAACAACTGCTTGTTCGCGATCCGCTGCTTGCGCGCAAAGTTAAGCTGCATCGCCTGCATCCACGCCTGTACGTCGGCGCTGTCCTCCGTCAGTTTTTCAATTTTCTTCTCAAATTCATCCGACGTCGGCAGCAGAAGCTTGATTTCATCCTGCTCGGTTTGCAGTTGGCCCTTCTTGACCTGCACCTGGTTGTTCAGGGTATCTCCGTCCTGTTTCATTTTGGCCATCACGTCTTTGTATTCCTGCATCTGGGTCAGGATCTTGATGGGGTCGCATACCGCCAATTTGACCGCCGGCATGTCATCCGCCCGGGCGGACATTGTCCATGACAGCAACGACGCCATAGTTAGAACCACACCCGCGCCCCATGCCATTCGCGCTTTCATAAGCATTCCTCTCGATACATGAAACCTTGTGAATTCTGAAGGATCGGGCTTCGTTCATCGGCTGAAACCAAAGGAGAAGCTCAACACCTGCAGGTTATCCGTCCGACTCTGAATGATTGGGAACCCGAAGTCAAGCGCCAAGGGCTGCTTTCCCAAAAATGGCAGCACCAGCCGGAATCCGAACCCCACCGACGTGCGGATCACGCCATAGCGCCAGTCGGGTTCATAATCCGCCGTATCCACAAACAGGACGCCGCGAAGGAAATCCTCGGCCAGCGGGAATTCGTACTGCACGCCGCCGGTCATGTAATAGTCGCCGCCGACGGCATCCTCAAATGGCCCGGACCTTGGGCTGACGCCCCAATACTCGAACCCGCGCACGGTTCCGATGCCCCCGCCGTAGAACCGCTCGTAAAACGGCGCCTTGCGCGGGTCATCCCCCGTTTCCAGGTGGACATTAACGACCGAACGCCGGCCGAGCAGGTCCTCGCTCACCTGCTGGTATCCCGTCCAACCCATTTGGACCCGGTCATAATCCACCGTCCCGCCCATGGCGCCGGCATCGGTAAAGCTCACCCAGGTGTTGGTTCCCTCGTAGGTCACCGGGCCGTGATTCGTCGTGTCCCGTTGGAATTTCGCGCTGACCGTCGTCAGCGTGTGGTGCCCCGCCCCCGCGAGGATTTCCGGCGCGACCGCCGAATACGGAACTTCCAGGTTTTTTATGTCCACATCCGCCGCTCCCAAACTGACCGAAGCGGAATAAACGTAATTGAAATGATGGCCGAACTGGAACCCACCCCCGACGCGGTCGTCGTTGTAAACCGGGCGGATATACGTCTGGTAGTAAAGACTGCTTCCAAAGCTGTAAGGCTGGTCGAAAAGATACGGTTCGAAAAAGCTGATCGATGCGTCGGTCTCCTGCGTGCCCGGGTCGAAACGGATGCTGAAATCCTGCCCGGCCCCGGTGAATCCCCGGTCGCTGAAAAGCTCGTCCCAGCTCGTCGGAAAATTCGCAATGTCGAAGTTCTGCTGCTCGTAGCCCAACTGCCCGCCGAAGCCTCCGTTGCTGTTGATCCCGATGCCGGCGCTGATCTGCGCCGTTCGTTGCTCGGTCACGTCCACCAGCAGATCGCGCGTTTCCGGATCGTCGCCCACCGGCGTGATCGACACGCTCTGAAATTCCGGCAGGCCCCGCAGCCGGTCCTCCGCATCCTCGATCCCGGCCGAATCGTATCTCTGTCCCGGCCTCATGTGCAGCTCACGCAGGATCACCTTGTCCTGGGTCTTTGAGTTGCCTTTGATCAGAATGCGCCCTTGGCGGAACTGCTTGCCTTCCCTGATTTCATACACCAGACGCACCTTGCCCGGATCCTTCTCGTAATATGGCTGCGGCGTAATGCGCAGGTACTCGGGGTTGGGCTCGATCCCCGGCTGCTCCTCGTAAATGTATCCACCGGCGGCGCTATAAGCCTTGACGATCTCACGCACGTCGCGATCGATGCCGTCCTTGTCATAAGGAACGCCCTCCACCGACTTCAGCGGCTTCCGCAGCGTTCCTTCCGAAACCGCCAGATTTCCCTCGAACAATACCTGATCGATGACATAACGCACGCCCTCGTCGATCACAAAGGTGATCTGCATTTGCTTCATGTCCGATGAGCGCGAAAGCTTCCGTCCGACCCGGATGTCGAAAAACCCCTTGTCCCGGTAAAACCGTGTCAGGCTTGAGACGTCCTCATCCACCAGGTCCGGATCGTATAGACCGGGGTTGAAGATGAAGATGTAGCTGCCGGTCTTGATCTGGTCTTTCAGCTTCCAGGCGCTGAAGCTGTTGTTGCCGATGAAATCGACCTTGCGCACCCGCACCTGCGGGCCCTCGACAATGTTGAAGACCAGCACGCCGCTCTTCTGGAGGTCGCTCGGCGACCAGCTCGCGTGCGCAAATGGGTAATTCTTGTCCCGGTAGAGTTTCTCGATGGATTGCTGCGCCAGATTGACCCGGAATTGATCGATCGCCTCATCCGGTTTCAGGTCCGCCACTTCCTCCAACTCGTGCGTCGTCAGGCTCACGTTCCCATGGTAGCGAATTTCCTTGATCTGCTTTTGCTCGGTCACCACGAAGATCACGATCACGCCGCTCGCCGTCGGCTGAACCCGCGCCTCCACGTCCGCGAACCGCTTCATCTTGTCGTAGATTCGCTGGTAATCCCCGACGACCGTGGCTGGATCAAACTTCTCCCCTTCGCGCGTGCGCACCAATTGCAGAATCACCGACGTGCTGACCCGCGTGTTTCCGATGACCCGGACGGATTCCACGGTGCGGCCCGCATATTGCCCCGCCGCCGCGGCGTCACGATCCGAGCCGGCCGGTGGGGCATCCCCTTGGGCGACGGACGACCCCATCCAACCGGCTATTACCATGCCCAGCAACAGCCAGCTTAGTCGCCTTCCCATCAGATGAATTCCCACGCGCCGCTCTATCGCCAGTTGCCTTGCTGCCGCGCCTCCCCCACCAGCGATGGCAGTTCACCCGAGTGTAACGGTGATCGATCCGATGTCAAAAGCCTTGGAGACGCTCGCGAGGGTTGCCTGCCTGGATCGGCCGCAAAGGCCCCTCACCTCACGCCGCCAATGGTGCGTGACGCAATCGGCGGGAACGAGGGCAAATCAATCAAGAAGATGATCGGTTGCGATGCTCGCGACGGCCGAAGACGTCGGCTCGAATGCAACAGGCGCTGCCGCCGCGGACGCCGTCGGCTGGCCTGACCATGTTCCAGCAGGCCTTTTCGAGGCGAAAGCATCAGGCCGCCTCCGGCGGCAAATGCTGAGGACTTTCGAGCTTACGCTCGACCTCAACCGTCCTTCACAACCCTACTTGAAGATGTAAGAAGTTCGGGGCCGGGTTTGATACTCTGTCTCCCAACACCAATGGCGCATTCAGCCGGGAGAGCCTTATGCAGCGAATGCATTTCATCGCATTGGACGTTCACAGCAGCTTCTGCCAAGGAGGCTACACGGACGAATCAGGCCACGAAAAGCTGGAGTGGTGCAAGCCGACCAGCATTCCCGAACTCCTGGAGGTGATCGAAAAGGTCCCTCGACCCCGAAAGCTGGTGATCGAAGAAGGACCCCTGGCAGACTGGCTCCACCGGCATCTCTGTGCTCACGTGGACGACATGGTGGTTTGCGATCCGCACCGCAACGCCCTGATCGCCCGGGAGGGGGAGAAGTCGGATCAACTCGATTGGAGAAAGCTCGCCGGGCTGTACCGCGGCGGCTACGTGAAGCCGGTCCATCATCCCGCCTCGTTGCAGCGCAGCCTCTTCAAGCAGCACGTGCAGCTCTACCACGAACGGGTCGCTCACCGCGTCCGCGAAGCGCTCAAGATCATCTGGCGGGTGCGCGGTCTGGGCGTTTTCATCCACGAAAAGGATCTCACGGATCCCGAGCCTCGAAAACAGATGCTCCGGAAGCTGCCGAACGATGAGATTTTGCGTCAGGACATCGAGCTGCTCCTGGAGGGATATGATCTGGCTGCCAAGCAGGTGCATCAGTTCAGGCGGGATCTCATCCAGCAGGCCCGGAAGCACTCGATCATTGGGGCTTTGCGCGATCTCCCCGGAATCGATTGGATTCGGGCGGCGACGTTCTTCGTGTTCGTCGATACGCCCTTCCGTTTCAAAAGCAAAGAGAAGCTCTGGAAGTACATGGGCATCGGCCTGGAGCGGCGACAAAGCGGCGAAGGATATGTGCGACTGCAAACGCCCAGGCGGTGCAGTTATCCCTTGAAAAACGTCATCCTCGGCGCGGCCAGGTCGGCGATCGCGTCGAAGGAAAATGTCTTCGCCGACCAATACCAAAGGTGGCTGAATGAAGGACTTTCGCCCGGCATGGCCCGTCGCAATGTGGCTCGAAGCCTCGCGACGGTGATGTGGGGCATGTGGAAGAGCGGCAGTGTATTTGACCCCAGCGAGGTGTCCAAAACACTGGCTTTGGCGCATTGACTGAATCCCGCGGAGATCGTCACAATGGCTCATGCGGGCGAGAGAGTTCCCCGGTCGGACATGAACGCCTTGAGAGATCGAGGCAGTTCCACCACTTGAATGAACCTCTCGTCCCGTTTTATTGCTACGCCCCAAAATCTTCATGAACCCCGAGGGCCAGCAGTGGCCAGGGAGTTCCCGATAGGTGTCTCGGCGACGCCTCGCGCGATCGCCTGGCGAAATAAAGATTACGTGGCGAGCCATCCGCGGGCAATCATCAACCGGCGCAGGCAAGTGCAAGGCAATCAAAGCTGACGGAGCGGCAAAGGCGACTGCGAGAAGACAAGCCCCCGAACCGCCAGAGGAAAGCACCGGCGCCGGGAGCGCGGAGGAATTGTCTTGACAGTTCGCTTCTTATAGGTGTCCGACCTCCTGTTGTTTGTCCAGGGAACCGGAACCTACCGATCCAATCTGAATGGCCTGCCGAGCGGCCACGGGTTTCGCCAGAAAGGTCGGCCATCGCCCCTGAATGCTCAACCGGGTCTTCCAAGGGAGGTCGGACAAGTCGGCGTGACGGACGGTTGAGGTCGCGCTTGAGCGCGAAACTCCTTGGCATTAGCCGCCAAAGGCGGCGATCCCACACGTCCGCCTCGAAAAGGCCTGCTGGAACATTGTCAGGCCAGCCAGCGGCATCCGCGGCGGCAGCGCCTTATCCTATTCGAGTGAGCGCCGCCGATCGTCACGGAGAATTCAACCGACCATCTTCTTGCATCTTCTTAATTGATTTGCGCTCATTCCCGCCGGTGGCGTCACGCACCCCCGCCAATTGCATTCCAACCTACGGGTTTTGCCTTCGCCGGGCAACCGCTATCATGGATGCAAGTTCTTGGCATTCGAGGCATCGCATGCGCTTGCTGGTCGTCGAGGATTTTCAGCCCCTTCGCGAATCCCTCACTCAGGGCTTTCGTGAGGCCGGCTATGCCGTCGATGAAGCTTCAGACGGGCAAGCCGCGCTCTGGCATGCCCGAGCGGGCGAGCACGATGTCATCATCCTCGACATCATGCTTCCTAAAATCGACGGGCTTTCTGTCCTGCGCCAGCTTCGCCAGCAAAGTTCCCCTTCCCTGGTCCTCCTGCTTACCGCCAAGGACACCGCCGAGGACAAAATCAATGGCCTCGAACTTGGCGCGGATGACTATCTGGTCAAGCCGTTTCTTTTTGCCGAGCTGCTGGCGCGCGTCAAGGCGCTCGTCCGCCGAAAATACGAAACCAAATCCACCATCCTCCGCATCGCCGACCTGGAGGTGGACACTTCCCGCCGTTGCGTGCGGCGGGGCGGCAAGCCCATCGACCTCAGCGGCCGCGAATACGCCCTCCTGGAATTCCTCGCCCACAACACCGATCGCATCGTCTCCCGAACCGATATCTGGCAACACGTCTACGATTTCAATGCTTCGCCCGAGAGCAACGTCGTCGATGTGTACATCGGCCTGTTGCGAAAGAAAATCGAGCGCCCCGGCGCGCCCCGCCTCATCCATACGCGCCGCGGCCAGGGATATCTTCTGGGGGAAATGGAGCAACGATGATCCGATCGCTCCGCATTCGCCTTTTGATTCACACGTCGCTGGCGGCGGCGGTGATCCTTGGCTTGCTCGGCGCCGCCCTCTATTTCTGCATGCGCCAATCCACCGAGTCCGATTTCAACCTGGCGCTCCTTGCCAAGGGTCGCGCCGTCGCCTCCACCGCCGAGCAACACGGCCAGCAGATTATCTTCGACTACGCTCCCGAGCAGATGCCTCAGTTCGTCACGTCCGATCATCCCGACTACTTTCAAGCATGGATCGATCCGGATGTGGTGATCCGCTCCCCTTCGCTGAAGCAAAACGACCTTCCCCGCCCCCCAAATAACAGCCAGCTCACTTACGCAGACCTGGTTCTTCCCGATGGCCGCTCCGGCCGCGCCGTCAGCATGTCCTTTGTCACGACCATCGAGCCCCTCGCCGAAGGAAATAGTCCGGGAACGGAAAATGCCCGAACCATCGTCCTCAGCGTCGCCACCGAAACCATCGGCCTTCATCGGACCCTGCAAAACCTCGGTTGGCTTCTGGTGGGATTGTGCTCCTTTGCCGTCGTCGTATCGGGGATTGTTTTGCTCTGGATTGTCGGCCGGGCGGTGCGGCCGGTCGAGCGGATCGCGCGCGACATCGACCAGTTGCGGGAAAACGATCTTTCCACTCGCCTGCGGTCCAGTGACGTCCCGCTGGAACTGCAAGGCGTTGTCGAGAAGCTCAATGGCCTGCTATCGCGGCTGGAAGCCGCCTTCTCGCGCGAAAAGGCCTTCACCGCCGATGTCGCCCACGAACTTCGCACGCCGCTGACCGCCTTGCTGACCACCTTCGAGGTTTGCCGCTCGCGACCGCGCGACGAGGCCGCTTACCTCGCCGCCATCGACAAGTGCCGCAACGTCGCCCAGCTCATGCAGGCGATGGTCGAGATGCTCCTCTTGCTCGCCCGCGCCGAAGCCGGACAGCTTTCCCTGAAACTTCAATCCACCGACGCCGCCGATTTGATCGATGATTGTTGGGCACTGTTCAGCGGCCGCGCTGAAGCTCGCCGGCTGAACGTGCAATGGCAAGCCGTTGGCCCGATTCCCATCGAAACCGACCCGGAAAAACTGCGAATCATCCTGCACAATCTTTTCGACAACGCCGTGTCATACGCCGATGAGGCCGGCGCCCTGCGGGTTTCCGCCACGCTCAGCGCCGACGTATTTCGCGTTGAAGTCGCCAACACCGCCAGCCGCCTCGGCCCCGAGCAGTCGAGTCATTTTTTCGATCGGTTTTGGCGAGGCGATCAGGCCCGTACCGACGTGGGCATCCATTGCGGCTTGGGGCTGCCGCTCTGCCAGCGCCTCTCTCGGCTATTGAAGGGCGAGATTGAAATCCAAACCACCGAGCGGGGTTGGTTTATTGCCCGGCTCACTCTGCCCGCCGGCCGCCTCGAGGAGCCGGCGGCGTCAGACGAAATCCCGGTCATTTCCTCCGCCGTCTGAAGCAAAACCGATGAAAAGTTTAGCCGCGACCCGCAGGGGAGCGCGTTTTTTTGACGTTCGAGAAATCGAACCTATTCCGGCGTAGCTGTTGCCACCGGTTTCCCGGGATTCGAATGCGAGATCGGCCGATTCCTGGGCCGGGCCGCCGCGATGCCGAGAATCTCCTGCGAATAACAGCGAAGCACTTCCGCGACCGACAAGGCCGACGCGATCGCTCCCCGCGCCGTATGCGGGGCGTCGCCGTCGCAAAATTCACAGAGTTGGCCAAGCCCGTCACTCGATAGATATTTAAGGCACGGTTCCAGCCATTGGCTGATTTTCGAAATGGAATCGTCGCTTCGCCCGAACGTCCTCAAATAAGCGATCGCCAGCGGCCCCAGCAGCCACGGATAAACCGTCCCCTGATGCTGCGCCCGGTCGCGCGAAACCACATTCCCCACGTAGTGACCCACGTAGGCCGGATCGCCCCGCGAAAGGCTCCGCACTCCCATCGGCGTCAGCAGTTCATCAAGCACCAACTGCACCACATGCTTGCAACGATCCGGCGAAAGCACCGGGTAGGGCAGGCTGATCGCCAGAATCTGGTTCGGTCGGATCGACGCGTCCAAGGCGGCGTCTTCCACCACGTCGTAGCAGCAATTCAGCTTGGGGTTCCAGAACCTCCGGTTGAATGACGCCTGGACCTTCTGAGCCAAAGCCTCCCATTCATGCGCCGGGGCGATCTTGCCCAATCGTGTCGCCAGCGCGCTTCCCGTTCGCAGGGCATTGAACCACAGGGCGTTCAATTCAACCGTTCGCCCCGATCGGGGCGTGACCACCCAATCGCCCACCTTCGCATCCATCCATGATGTTGCAGTACCCGGCGCACGCGAGCCGACCAATCCATCGCCATCGCAGAAGATTCCCAGCCCCGTTCCTTCCCGATACGCCTTGATGATCTTCTCCACCGCCGCAAACAGGGTGCGAAGCGCCGGCTCGTCATCGCTGAACTGCGCGTATTCGCCCACGGCCTTGATGAACCACAGCGACGTGTCGGCCCCGTTGTAACGCGGCGCCTCCCCGGATTCGGGAAAATCCGTCGGAACCAGCCCGTCCCGAATTTGTCCGGCCAGCGATAGCAGCAGAGATCGTCCCTCGTTCACCCGTCCCGTCACCAGGAACAGGCCGCCGAATCCCGCGAGCGCCGTGTGCCCGTTCGGGGCTGACCAGGGATATTGCGAGATCACCTGCACCGGCCGTTCCGCCGCCGGCTCGGCAGGCGAACTCACCACGAATGCGGTCGCCGCCTTGAGCAATGTTTCCAGTTGATCCTCGGCCCCAGACCGCACGATCGCCGTTTGCCGATCGAAATCCTCCCTCGCCCGTTCCAGCTCGGCGCAAATCTTCTCAGGTTCCACCGGCTCCGTCGAGCACGCCAGGTGAACCGTCTGCCCCGGTACCAGCGTCCAGCGGAACGAGCCCGGCTTCCAAAGGTCTTCCAAGCCGCTGTACCCGCGTTCATCCTCCCGGCGATAAATCGTGTTCAGATACCAACGCGGGTCCGCCCGGAATTCCCCGTCACCGGCCAGAAAAACCTCCGGCGTCCGCGTGCTGGCGGGAATCCGAACCACCCCCTGAGCCTTGACCTCCGGACCCAGCCGGCTGTTCCATTGGTACATCAATTCATGAATCCCGCGCATCGCCAGCAGCGCCTTGATCTCCAGCGTCACCGACTTTTCGCCCGTCAGCAGGGAATATGAAAGGCAAACCGTGTTCTGCCCCTGCAACAGGTGCAGCGACTTTTCAATCGTGAACCCATCGCCCTGATAGGCCCATCGCGGAAAGGGATCGACGTTGAATGCCCGCAAATGCTGAAATCCCCGCGGGAAAATCGTCCCCGGATATTCATTGCACGACAGGGCAAATTCCCCACGCGAGGTCCAGACCGTCTCCTCGACGTGCGACAGCAGCACCATCCGCCGCACCGGCGGAGCCATCGCCGCCACCAGCAATCCATGATATTTCCGCGTGTTCAGACCGCACAGCGTCGAGCAGGCATACCCTCCTATGCCGTTGGTGGCCAGCCATTCGCGCTCGATCAGCCCGTCAAAGCTCATATCCGAGATATTCTGGGAAGACATTGGACTTCCTCCGTGAATTCCCTCCGCCGCATTCATTATTGCAAGCCGCAACGCAACTGGCAACACACTAAAGTAATTCTAACGCGACAATCGCCGCCGAAATCCGCAGAATCCGGCCCCGCAATTTCGAGCCGAACCACCGCCAAAGCGCGTAAAACCGCCCGGGTCCGGCCGAGACGCCCCCGGCTCCGCCAGAACATTCAAACTGACCCACCGCCAGTATTAATTCGGGTAAAATCCCGCCTGATGAAACGCTTCGGCCGATGGCTGTTCAACGGGCTTGCGGCGTTGTCGCTTGTGCTATGCGTGGCGATGACGGCTCTCTGGGCGCGGAGTTATTTCGTGGTGGAGTCCGTATTTCGATCTCGCTGGGATGCTACAACGCAGCGATTCTCCAAAGTGGATATAGGTTGGGTTGACGGGGAATTCACCTTCTACTGCGAACGCATGGCCCCTCCCGCACAAGGGTTCTTTCCGCCGCTGAACCACGGCTGGCAACATTCGACTACAGGTTTTGCCTTGGCGGGCCTCGCTGGGTGGCATATCAAGCACCAGCCCCGGAGTTACTTCATTGGGGCCAACCGCACCTTGGGATGGAATGAAACCTGGACGGCTGCGTTCCGCATCTGGCCGATCGCGGCATTCGCGGCGATTCTGCCCGGTTATTGGCTCTTTGCTAAGATTCGGCAGACACGTTTCGCGCGAGCCGGTCTGTGCCACTTCTGCGGCTACGACCTCCGCGCCACGCCCGACCGATGCCCGGAATGCGGAACAATCCCGCCGAAAAAGGAAACGATTTCAACCTGACCCGCCATGGATGTCTCGAGCGGGAACCCAAGTACCCCCGGCAGGAATCGAACCTGCAACCGCGAGATTAGAAATCTCGTGCTCTGTCCAGTTGAGCTACGGGGGCTCTGTCCGACAATGTACGCCTGGCAAACGGTTTTTCAAAGATGCAATGGAATACCCATGAAATCCCCAGCACCGCCGGAACGCCAATAACCAAATAGCACACGAATTGCTCGTATTCCCCCAAACCCGCCCGGTCCAGGCCGATCTTCATCATCGCCAGAAGCGGGTCATGGACCAGATAAACGCTGTAGGAGATGGTTCCGATGCCGACCAGCCAGCGCCCTGACAGGCATTTCAGCAGCCAATGTCCGTCGGCCGCGGATGCGAAGATCAGCAGGCAAGCCGCCGCCAGCGCGATCCAGGAATCGAAAAACCAGTGCACGGTGATGCCTTCCCAACCATTGGGGGTGAGAAATCGAAATTGCCCGTACGAAAACGCCAATGTGACGGCCGCATACGCGGCGAAGAGGATCGCCGCCAGCCAGCCGTAGAACCATCGCTCGTATCCGCGCTCAGACCGTTCGCGTGCCGCCGCCGCCATGCCGAACGCGAACAGGCCCAGGAACCACGGCGCCGCGGCGTGTCCTTTGCCCGTCGCCAGAAAGAGGCCCAATCCGAGGACAAGCGCGACGATGACCGTGCTCGTCATTCCAATCCGCCGCCAAAGCGGGAGCAGCAGCACCCAAAACAGCAAATAAATCTGCCACTGCGTGGCCACGACCCAGATCGGCGGATCGGCCTTGAACGCCCAGCGGTAAGAAAAATTATGAACGAGCAATAGATGCGAGATGACCATCTTGATTGATCCCGGCCCGGAGGTCGGCAGCGCATCCTGCCACTCCACGCTCAGCCGGGATTGAAGCAAAGGCACGAATCGAATCAGCAGAAGCGACAGGGCAAACGCCGCGAAATATGCCGGCAGCAATCGCCCGGATCGGCGCCGCAGATATTCCGTCCATCCGCCCCCAAGCCGGCCGTCGCTGGCGAGCACCTGTCGCATGAGCAGGTAGCCCGAGAGCGTGATAAAAAACGCCAGGCTTGCCCGTCCGTTGCTCACCCAATTGAGCCCATCCCGCAATGTCGCTTTCCATCCCGTATATGGCCAGAAAACCAGCGTTGATCTGAACACATGATCCAGCACCACCAGCAGCACCGCGATCCCGCGCAAACCTTCCACGTATTTCAAATATCGTTTGGGAGATTCCATCAAGTGTTTAGCCGCGCCGCTTGCGACGCGCGTCCCCGCTAGTATAACCACCCCTCATCTCATGAACATTCTTGGCCTCGACATCGGCTCCTCCTCCGTCAAGGCGGGCATCGTCCGCAATGGCCGAATCATCGGCCCCCTTGCCCGCGACACCTATCCCACCCACTACGACGGTCCCAAGGTCGAAGTCGATCCGTCGAAAGTCCTCAAAGCCATCGCCCACGCCATTTCCCAACTCGGGCCGCCCGCGCGAAAGGTGGACGCCATCGGCCTATCCGTCATGGCCCCGGCTTTCCTCGCCATGGATCGCGCCGGCAAACCTCTCACCCGCCTCGTCACCCATCAGGATCGCCGCAGCGTAAAAATCGCCCACGAACTGGAAAACCGCGTCGGCATCCGGCGATTCCTGCACATCGCCGGCAATCGTCCCTTCCCCGGCGGGATCAGCATCACCACGCTGGCCTGGTTCGTAAAGCACGAGCCTCAGATCATCCGCAAGGCCGATCTGATCGGACATCTGAACACGTTTCTCCATCGCGAGCTGACCGGCCGGCGAGTGATCGACCCCTCCAATGCCTCATTCACCGGATTGTATGAAACCCTCAAGCAGGGCACATGGAGCGACGAACTTTGCAAAGCGGCCGGAATTTCCAAATCCAAATTGCCCGACATTTTCGAATCAAATCGGATTCCCGGCCGCGTCTCGCCCGCCGCCGCCCGCCGTTTCGGACTGACCGAAGGCACGCCGCTCATGGCCGGAATGATCGACACCAGCGCCGCCCTGATGCTCTTCGGCCCAAGCGTCGGCCAACTGATCAACGTCAGCGGCTCCACCGATGTCCTGTGCCTGTGCACCAACCGCCCGCGCCCCGACGAAAAACTCCTCACCCGCGCCCTGGGCATCGGCCGGCTCTGGCTTTCCGTCGGCACCCTCGCCGCCGCCGGATCGGCAATCGTCTGGGCACGCGAGCAATTCTTCCGCGATCTTTCGACTGACGATTTCTACGGACTGGTCACCAAACTCGCCCGCAAACCGGAAAAATCCGCCGATGCCTCGCCCGTGATCTTCGAGCCGTATCTCGCCGGCGAGCGCACCAGCATCGATCAGAAATACGCCTCATTCTCCAATCTCCCGTTGGCCACAACCCGGCAAGACCTGCTGGAAGCGATCGTCGATGCCCTCGCCAAAGCCAGCGGCGCCCGCCTGGGCCTGCTCAAATCCCGCGGCGTAAAAATCAAGCGAACAGTCTTCACCAGCGGCGGCGCCGCCCGCTCCCTGCATGATGTTATCTACCGCGATTGGCCCGGCCGCTGGCGATTCAAATCCGAACAGGAAGCATCCCTGCGCGGCTTGTCGCGCTTAGTTCCCGTCCCCATTTAGCGCGTTTTGCATTCACCGCACTGGGTCCGATTGATAAAACAGCGCCGGGGCGTGCCGCCCCGGTCCGGGCCGACACGGCCCGGCTCTGCCAGAGCATTCACAGCCGAACGCGAAACGCTCTATTCCTGCCCCACAATCAACTGTTGCAACTGATCCAGCGCCTTATCCGTCTGCCCCTGCCCCTTGTAAAGCTGGTACAGCGTCAGCCGAATCTCCCGCTGGACCGCTCGGCTCTTGGTGTCGTACATGGCCTTCGTGAAAAAGTCGATCGCGACCTGCGGCTCCTTGCTCTTGAGCAGATCCCTCGCCTCAAAGACCGCCTGCACTCCGCTGGCCTCCGGGTCCTTGGCCACCGCCGCCATATGTTCGACCCACCACACATGAGCATCCGCGTCGCTGAAGCTGGATCCCTGCCCAGCAACGGGCGGCGGGGCATCATCCGCCTTCAGCAATCCACACACACACGCCGCCAGCGCCACCGGCGCCGTCCACGCTAAAAGCCTGTTCATATCAGCCTCCCAAGGTAAAGAGCCAAACATCACCGACTTTCAATTCTCAACTGAATAACAACAAACCGCGAAGGCGCGAAGATCGCGAAGATAGACGCGAAGAAATGCCGCCATTTTCAACCAATGTTTGCATTCCTTCGCGGCTGTCTTCGCGAACTTCGCGTCTTCGCGGTGGTCTCTTTGCCCTGCGATCGCGGAACCGATAAACCTGATCCCGATAGCCAAGCATTGTGCCCAAGCCAACGCGACACTATGCTATCCTCCCCGCAAAGACGTTCTACAATAAGAAAGCCGATATAGAATGAATCAAGTGCTGAACAACATACGCAACGTCGCCATCATCGCCCACGTGGACCATGGCAAAACGACCCTGGTTGACGCCCTGCTGCGCCAAAGCGGCAATTTCCGCGAAAGTCAGACCCGCCAGGACACCCTTTTGGACTCCAACCCCCTCGAACGCGAGCGCGGAATCACCATCCTGGCCAAGAACGTCGCCATCCATTACACCGGCCCCGACGGCAAAACCACCAAGATCAACCTCATCGACACCCCCGGCCACGCCGATTTCGGCGGCGAAGTTGAGCGCGTCCTGGGCATGGCCGACGGCGTTTTCCTCCTCGTCGATGCCGCCGAGGGACCCATGCCCCAGACCCGCTTCGTCCTGAAGAAAGCCTTCCAGCACGAACTGAGGCCAATCGTCGTCATCAACAAGATCGACCGCCCCGACGCCCGCGCCCATCAGGTCCTCGACGAAGTGTTCGATCTTTTCGTCGAACTCGGCGCCGATGATGAAACCCTGGATTTTCCCGTCCTCTACGCCAGCGGCCGCGCCGGGACCGCTTCCTGGAGCCTGGAGGAAAAGGGAACCGACATCTCCCCCGTATTCGAAGCCCTGCTCAAGTACATCCCGGCGCCCCACGGCGATCCCGAAAAATCCCTCCAGATTCAAATCAGCAGCATCCTCTACAACGATTACGTCGGCCGGATCGGCGTCGGGCGAATCTTCAACGGCCGCATCAAAACCGGCCAGCAAGTCACCGTCTGCCGCCGCGACGAATCTCAGGTCAAGAGCAAGGTCCAGCAGGTCCAGGTTTTCGACGGCCTCGGCCGCACGGACGTTGAGGAAGCCTCCGCCGGCGACATCGTCGCTCTGGTCGGTCTGGAAACCGTCGATATCGCCGATTCCATCTGCGATGCCGCCAATCCCCAGCCGCTGATCGCCACCGAAATCGAACCGCCGACGCTCACCATGATGTTCAGCGTGAACGATTCCCCGTTCGTCGGCAAGGAAGGCAAGTACGTCACCAGCCGAAACCTCCGCGAACGCCTCTTCAAGGAATTGGAGAGCAACGTCGCCCTGAAGGTCGAGGAAACCGCCAATAAGGACGCCTTCAGGGTCTGCGGCCGCGGCCTCCTGCACCTGGGCATCCTCATCGAAAACATGCGCCGCGAGGGATTCGAACTGTCCATCAGCAAGCCGCATGTCATCCTGAAAAAAGACGACGCCGGCAACACCCTCGAGCCGATCGAATATCTGGTGATCGAGGTCCCGGAGAAAAACCTGGGCGGCGTCATGGAACTCGTCGGCAACCGTCGCGGCGAGATGGTTCGCATGGACAACCGCGAAGGACACGTCCACCTCGAATTCACGATTCCCGCGCGCGGACTGATCGGCCTGCGCACGCGGATGCTCAACGCCACCCAGGGCACGGCCGTCATGCACCACAATTTCCACGAATACGCGGCCATGCGCGGCGAAGTCCCGGAGCGCGTCAACGGCGTCATGATCTCCAACTGCGCCGCCAATGTGAACGCTTTCGCCCTTAACACCCTCCAGGACCGCGGCGTCCTGTTCGTCGATCCCTCCGAGCCGGTTTACGAAGGCCAGGTCGTCGGCGAGCATTGCCGCACCGACGATATTGTCGTCAATCCCACCAAGGCCAAGAAGCTGTCCAACATGCGAACCACCGCCAGCGATGAGAACATCATTCTCAAGCCATCGCGAAAGATGACGCTCGAGCAGGCCCTGGAATACATCGAGGAAGACGAACTGGTCGAGGTGACGCCCAAGAGCATCCGCCTCCGAAAGGATTTGCTCACCGAAAACGAGCGCAAGCGCCACAACCGCAAGCAAGCCGTGACCGTCGAAGCTTGAGGCTTTTTTCCCGTGTCTTAAGCCCGCGGCTTATGTGCCGACGCCAGCTTCCCCACAAAATCGGAATGCTCCGGCGATTCCAGTCCCTGCTTCAGTGTCGCCATCAGTTGCTGATAATTCTGCTGCAAAAGACCGTCGACATTAATCCACAGCCCCGGGAACGTGCGAATCTGGCAGACCCCGTTCCTATCCGCGGCCAAATCTTTGTTCGACCGCAAATCGAACCATCTCAGCCGGCGCTCTTTGAGCGAAAGCACCAGATATTCCAATACACCATGGCGCGCGTAAGCGTCCCGCTTAGCGTGCAGGTCCAAGGCATGGGTGCTGTGAGCGATTTCGGCAACCAATTCGGGAGCGCCTTCGACGTAATCCTCCTTTGTGGTATTCGATTGTCCGCCGAATTGAGGCAGAATCCTCAAGTATAAATCCGGCTGTGGTTCGGCATCGTTCGCCAGAATCACAGTGGCGTTATCCGCGGCATCAACGCCAGGGGTGCTGGCTTCGTAAGCACAAAATACGGTCCCGAGCAAAAGATGATGCTTCCCATGACGGCGTCTTGTTGGCGATGCCACGTAAACAATCCCTCCAATCAATTCAGCCTTAAAATCTTGCGGCATCTGCTCATAAATGCGATGAAATTCCTCACGAGTCATCCGGTCTCCCGAATGCAACTCATCCACCTCTCCCCGAACCGCTCGACTCGTCCGCAACTGCGCCATATTGGCCTCACCTTCATTATAGCATATCCTTTCAGGCCATGATCCGACCCCTCATCGGCATCACCATCGACACCCACGACGACGGCGACAAATACGAATCGCCCTTCGCCTATGCCAAGGCCGTCGAACGCGCCGGCGGCCTGCCGCTTCTGATTCCCTATCAAACCGATCTCGCCCTGATCCCCCAAATCGTGGACATATTCGGCGGCATCCTCTTCACCGGCGGCAACGATCTCGACCCCGACCTCTACGGCCAGCAATGGCATCCCAAAGCCGAAAAGATCGACCCCGCCCGTCAAACATTCGAGCTGGCCCTCATCGCCGAAGTCGAAACCCGCCGGCTCCCCACCCTCGGCGTCTGTCTGGGCTCGCAACTGATGAACGTCTATCGCGGCGGCAGCATCCACCAATTCCTCCCCGATTTGCCCAGCGAATCGCCCATCGAGCACCGCAAGATCGGCGACACAATCCCCCGCCATCCCGTGACCATCGACCTGTCCTCTCGCATCGGCCAATCCATCGGCAAGCCCGAGATATCCGTCAACAGCTATCACAAGCAAGCCGCCGACCGTCTGGGCCGCGGCCTGCGCGTCATCGCCACGTCTCCCGACGGCGTCATCGAAGGATTCGAAGATCCGACGTTCCCGCTATTCGCCGCCGTCCAATGGCATCCCGAGCGCCTGATCGACGAGCCGGAGCATCTCGCCCCGTTCAAGCTTCTGGTCGAGACCGCCCGGACCCATCACCGATGAATTCCAATGCTTGATTGACTTATGTGACACGCTCGCCGAATCGCACCCGGCAAGCGATCATGGCTATGGTTCATCCGGCGGCATGGGTGAGCAAGGCGTCATCATTTCGCAATCAAAAAGGCAGGTTTTTCAAATTCAAGCCGCTTGACATCCGTACCCAGGGTGAGTACATTATGTGCGCGGTCGATGCTGTGCGCCCGCCGGATACGCAGGATGCGAATCATCACAAGGAAGCGATTGGAGGAGTTCTGGTTACGCCATCCAGCAACCCAAAAAGAACTCGTTCTTTGGTACGACATGGTCGCCGGCGCCGCCTGGAAAACCACCGCGGATGTTAAAGAGGCGTTCGGACACCGGGTGGACTTTGTGAAAACTCGGAAGAACCATACGGTGACGGTTTTTGACGTTTCCAACAACCGATGCAGGCCGATTTCCGACATCCATTACAAGCAAAACTACCCCATTCGGGGTCGCGTCTATGTCCTGCGAGTGCTCACGCACAAGGAATATGATTCAGAGCGCTGGAAAGATGAACTATGAACCGCGTACGCACATCACATGGCGGCCTTCCGAAAACTTTTAAGGAACTGTGCGCCATCCATCTGCCTCGCACGATCCGCGACGAGGTTGACTACGATAACACCGCGGAAATCGTGGATCGCCTCGCCGTGTTGGATCGGCGCTCCAGAGGGCAGGAAGAATACCTTGAAACGCTGACGGAACTCATTGAAGCGTATGACAACGAAAATTTGCAAGTCGCGGCGGCATCCGATCCGCGGGACGCAATTCGATTTTTGATGAATGCCCACGGGCTCAGTGCCTCCGGTATTGGCCGCATTCTCGGAAGCCGGTCGCTTGGAGCGGCCATTTTGCGCGGGGATCGGCAAATCAGCAAAGAGAACGCGCTGAGACTTGCGGCACATTTCAAGCTGAGTCCCGGCCTGTTCATTGGCAGGTAACTTCTTCGACTCAGAAACCTGTGGTGGCCATCCACTACTTTTGGGGATATCTCCGGTATAATTCCGCACAGGTGAAATCCATGACCGTACAGACAGTCAAGCTGGGCCGTGAACGATTCGTGCTGCTCAAAGAGAAGGATTACCAACAATTGAAGGCGAAAGCCGCCCGCCAGGATGCCCCACGGCCCTCGCGCCGACTGACCGCACAGGACCGGGGCGACATCGCCGAAGCACGTCGCCGCCGCAATGAACCGGCCCATCCCTACTCGCAATTACGCAAAGAACTTGGGCTGAAATGAACGTGGCACACCGGCGGGAAGTCTACCGGGGGTTGTGAGGAAAATGACGCTTGCGACGATGCCCTCAACCGATACAATCACCGCGGTCGCATGAACTTGCACCCGATGTCATTAGCCGGCGTTGGAATCTCCGATAAGCGCTTTTCGGAAGTGAAATCACGGCCGAGTACCCAAGTGGACTAAGGGGACGGATTGCAAATCCGTTATTCGTCGGTTCGAATCCGACCTCGGCCTTTCATTATTCCCACCGGGAAAACCAGTGTTTTCCGCTGTTTCTCCAGTCGATTCGTCGCTCGCCGCTTTCCCCGATTCGTTCGCGCTCCATTGCGCCGAATTGCGCTGATTTTCACCATTTGGTGACGAGCTGGGCGGCAATCCATGCCGTGCGGGCGGCGGCAAGATCATTGCGGAGCATATCGACCAAATGACCCCGCTTTGGCATCGCAAAGGCAAACGCTGTCGGCATTTTTCCCGGCCCGGCGCAGGGCGTGAAGGTGCGAAATGCCGATGGAGAGCCGGTGGCAAACGCAAACGGCATCCAGCAGGATCGCATCGTCGGGGATGGAAGAGGGTCGAGACAGAGCACTTATGACCCCTTTTTTGTCCCCTGTGCGATAGCCAGAGGCGTCCGTCCGGCTCATTCACAGTTGATACAACGCTTCGAAGAACTGGGTCTGCACGGCGCATTGTTGCTGGAAGATTCGGCGCCATTCCTTACCAACGGGATAGTCGCCTTCGCTGATCACGATATGGTCCTCCGGATTCGTCCAGGTTTTCCATTGTTTGAAATAAAAATACCGGGTTGTCAGGCGACCGATTTCCTGAAAATAATAGGCAATCGCCTTGGGCTTCATTTCGTGAAATGAAGAGATGTTGATGAACAAATCGCAGGTCTTGTCCGGCAGCAGTTCAAGCTGGTTGGGAAGAAGGAAGATGAGCTCGGCCCTTTCGATTTCGTCCTTCACTTGGGCATAGTTGGAAAAGGGGCGGTATCGGAACACTTTTCGGCCGGCAAACTGGCTGCTCAAGTATCGCTCGCTGATGTAGAGGGCGGGCGGAATATCGACGATGAAATATCGCACGGCTGGCATAAGGGTGAGAAAAACGAACGCCGTTCGGCCATATCCGGAGCCAAGCTCCATGATGGTGCCAGCACGGCTTAAATCCGCCCGGGATGCGATGGCGTGGTATTCGAGATAAGACTGGGCCAGGTCCTGGGAGATGAGGCGCGAGCCTCGATAAACGGGTGGCGGATTGCCCTCGCGCGGTTCGTGAAGCTTGGCCAGATCGCCGCGCTGATCCAGCCGCCGCACATGGGCCCAAAGCAAAAAAGTCAACAGGTTGTAAAAGAAGGAATTGCGCCAGCGACCGAAATATTTGTGGCGCTTGGAACAAAGCGCCCGGATCACGCAGGCGAGCCCCTCAATCTTGGGCAAAATCTCCATCAGCGCGTACGTCTGGGGGTCTTTGCGCGGAGAGATGACCCAGGTGTAGTAGTTGCAGGCGACCGTCTGCTTAAAGTTCTCGTAACCGGGACCGGATTCGAGCTGGCTGATGTTCTTCTTGTTCAGACTCGTCCAGAAAATTGACGGCAAAACCTCTTCCCGCGCCCCGGCCAGGCCATCAATCATTTGTTGAATTCTATCGGCGCCGATGGAATCTGCGGCAATGTGCTGTTGCTCGCCATCGGCCATTCTGGGCAATATATGGGACGAAGAGATGTGGTCAAGCGATGCGGTTATTGTACTGCTTGCCTCCGACGAACCGGTTTCTCGCATCCGTTACCATGGCCACAACAGCGTCCGGGTTCTCCAATTGCAGCGCCCGGGCGGCCTCGATGGCTTCGATCAGTTCATCGCGATTCCACAAGTATCGTCCGTCCGCAACTTCGCTGAAGGATTTGTTCCGCGCAATTCCCGGTTGGTCCAATGTCCGTTTAAGCAATCCGCGTCGGTTCCTCAGGTTGCAATTCCTCCTCTGCTCGGTTGCCCCCCCTGCGCTCGTCGAAGGGCACGGCGTGGAATTTCCCATCCCCCGTTCCCCCAAAGCCCCAGGATGTTCATCCTGGGGTTATTCGATCGCCAAAGCCATGGTCCCAAAATAGGCTCCGGGAATTGCTTGCACCTACGGTTCTAACCTTAAGAAGTTCCGCCAACCGGTCGAATACTACATATGTGGAACACCGCAACCCGTCCGAAGAGCGCCGCCTTGCCGCGCTCCGCCATCTCAACATCCTCGACACGCCTCGCGAGAAGGCATTTGATGATGTGGCCAAACTGGCCGCCCAGCTCCTGGCGGCTCCTATCGCGCTGGTGTCTTTGATCGAACGCGACCGCCAATGGTTCAAAGCCTGCGTCGGTCTCAATGCCAGCGAGACATCCCGGGAAGTGTCATTCTGCTCACATGCGATCGCCCAGGAAAACCTCGACGCCGTTTTCGTTGTCCCCGACGCCGCCCAGGATCCGCGATTTTGCGACAATCCTCTGGTCACCGGTCCGCCCTGCATCCGCCTCTACGCCGGCGCTCCGCTGGTGACATCGGATGGACAGCCCGTCGGCTCCCTGTGCGTGATCGATATCAAACCAGGCCAACCCACGCAGAATCAACTCGAGGCCCTGCGAGTTCTGGCCCACAGCGTCATGGCTCAGATGGAATTGCGGCAAAGCGCCGAGGACCTGCGCGAGAGCGAAGAACTCAACCGCCTCATCGTCAACACCGCCCTGGATGCCGTCATTACCGTCAACGCCGAACGACATGTCATGGCCTGGAATCCCCAGGCCCAGGTGATCTTCGGTGTGTCCCAAGCCCAGGCCCTCGGCCAGCCGCTGGAGCAACTGATCGTCCCACGAAATTCTCCCGGCAACGACATCGCCTCCTTCTCCAGCTTGTTCGCCGTCGACCATGACGCCCATCTCAACCACTACATCGAGATATCGCTCAAGAGACACGACGATTCCGCGTTTCCCGCCGAACTGTGCATATCACCATTGCGCACGCGCGAGGGTTGGATGTTCTCGATCTTTGTGCGCGACATTGCCCAGCGCAAACGCGAGGAATCGCAGCGCCTCGAGGCCGAAACGCGCGACGTGGTTATCTTCGCGATGGCCCGGCTCGCCGAATCCCGCGATCCCGAAACCGGCGCCCACATCGAACGAGTTCAAAGTTACTGCCAGGCCCTTTCCGAACAGCTTGCCGCCGCCGGCAAGTACCAGAGCCTGGTCGATCCCGAATTCATCCAGTTGATGTACAGGGCCAGCCCGCTGCATGACATCGGCAAGGTTGGCATTCCCGATGACGTATTGCTCAAGCCCGGCCGATTGAGCAACCGGGAATTCGAGATCATGAAGACGCATACCTCCATCGGGGCGGAAACGCTCGAAGCGGCGATGGAGCGATTCGCCAATACCCGGTTCCTGCGCATGGCCCGCAACATTGCCGCCACCCATCACGAGCGCTTCGACGGGACCGGCTATCCAAACGGATTGAAGGGCGAGGACATTCCGCTCTGCGGCCGGATCGTCGCCCTGTCCGACGTGTACGATGCTCTGACCAGCCGCCGCATCTACAAGCCCGCCTTCACCCACGATGTAGCCAGAGGGATCATCGTCAGGGAATCCGGCAAGCAATTCGATCCGGTGATCGTAGACGCATTCCTAGCCACCGAGAACAAATTCGAGGCGATCTACAAGCACTATGCCGAAACGTCCTCCGTCGCGGCGTAGAGCGGCTCTGTTATCATTCCGCAACGTGGTCGGACGGCCATTGAAGTCACAACTCACCGCCGCGCGGCGATCGTTTCACCTCCCCCGAAAAGGCCGATACCCATCCTGGGGCCTCTCCGTGCGCCACAAATGTTTAGCCGCGACCCGAAGGGGAGCGCGTTGCGTTACACCCGCCCCACAATCCGTTATCCTAGCGCCCATTCAGGCTGGGGCGGACCCTTTCACAAGCCGGGACCGCGCCAAGGCGCGATTTTGAAGGCATTTCATGGCGAGGCAAGTTGCTTCAAGCGAGTCGGCCATTGGCGGTGACGAAACTTCCGCCAACCCGGACCATCGAATCATCGAGGAATATCTTTCTGAATTGAAGGCAATCCGCGCCTCGGGTGCGGGGGTCGCGGAAACGTCCTACTACCCAGCCCTGTCCGGTCTCTTCAATGCCGTGGGCCGCACCCTCAAACCCAAGGTTCGCTGCATTATCAGTATCAACAACCAGGGCGCTGGCCTCCCCGATGGCGGATTGTTCGCTCTCGATCAATTCCAACGTCAATCTGACGGCGAGCCCAAAACGGGAATATTGCCAGCGCGCGGAGCCATCGAGGTCAAGGGAACAAAACCCGATATCAAAGCCATCGCCTTCAGCACACAAGTAAAAGACTATCTGGCCAAGTACGGCATCGTTGTCGCAACCAATTTGCGCGACTTTATGATCGTTACCCGCGGCCCAAGCGGCGCACCTGAGCCGATGGAGGCCTTTTCGCTGGCCGACAACGAGCAGGATTTTTGGAGCCGCGTGGCAGCGCACCCGCGCGGAACCGCGCAACGCAAGGGCGACCAGTTTATTGAATTCATCCGCCGTGCCTGTCTCCACAACGCACCACTGGCCAACCCCAGGGACGTGGCGTGGTTCTTGGCATCCTACGCCCGCGACGCGCTCTTTCGAGTTGAGCAGAAAAAGGAATTGCCGGCCCTGCAAACCGTCCGATCCGCCCTGGAAGAAGCGCTGGGGATGAAGTTCACCGGCGACAAGGGCGAGCATTTCTTCCGGTCAACGCTGGTGCAAACGCTCTTCTACGGCGTGTTTTCGGCCTGGGTCCGCTGGCACAAAGACAATCCAGGCCCGAAGGCAAAATTTGATTGGCGGACGGCCGAATGGTCCTTGCATGTCCCCTTCATCCGAACTTTGTATGAGGAAGTCGCCAAGCCGAGCCGGCTAGGGCCGCTGGGATTGGTCGAAGTGTTGGATTGGACCGCTGGTGTGCTGAATCGTGTAGACCGGGCCCAATTCTTCAGTAGTTTCGAGGATGAACACGCCGTTCAGTATTTCTACGAGCCATTCCTGGAGGCCTATGACCCGGAGCTGCGCAAGGAATTGGGCGTCTGGTACACCCCGCGCGAAATCGTCAAGTATCAGGTTGCCCGCGTGGATACGGTCCTGCGGGAAGAACTGAACCTGCCCGATGGCCTGGCCGATGCGAACGTTATCGTACTGGATCCTTGTTGTGGCACGGGCGCGTATTTGGTGGAGGTGCTGCACAGGATCGCTTCCACGCTCCGCGATAAAGGTGGCGACGCGCTGGTAGCATCGGACCTGAAGCAAGCGGCGATGGACCGGGTGTTCGGCTTCGAGATTCTGCCAGCGCCGTTTGTGGTGTCGCACCTGCAATTGGGGCTGATGCTCCAAACCGAAGGCGCGCCCCTGTCACAAAAAAAGGGCGAGCGTGTTGGCGTGTACCTGACGAATGCCTTGACCGGCTGGGAGCCGCCAAAAGGTGCCAAGCAACACGTCATGTCATGGGCCGAGCTTCAAGAGGAACGAGACGCGGCCGAACACGTCAAACGTGACAAAAAGATACTGGTGGTATTAGGGAATCCACCCTACAACGCCTTCTCTGGCGTTAGCCCGCAAGAGGAACAAGGGTTAGTGGAGCCATACAAGAAAGATTTGAACAAGCCCGCCAGCGCCGGTGGCTGGGGCATCAAGAAATTTAATCTGGACGATCTTTATATCCGCTTTTTCCGTTTGGCCGAGCGGCGCATTGCGGAAATGAGCGGCAAGGGCGTGGTTTCGTTCATCTCCAATTTCTCCTACCTTGGCGATCCTTCTTTCGTAGTGATGCGCCAACGCTTTCTTTCCGAGTTCGACACGATGTGGCTGGACTGCATGAACGGCGACAGCCGCGAAACTGGCAAATTGACGCCCGAAGGCAAACCCGATCCGTCTGTCTTCTCCACCGACTACAACCGTGAAGGAATCCGAGTAGGCACCGCGGTTTGTGTCATCGTTCGCAAGTCCACTCGAGAGAAGAAGCCCGCCGTTCGCTTTCGCCACTTTTGGGGCGCGACGAAGCGCGCGGACCTATTGGACAGCCTAAGCGACAAAGGCATTGACGCGGCCTATACGCTGGCCGACCCGCGCCGGGAGAATCGCTTTTCATTCCATCCCGAACACGTAGCTGCGCACTACACCGCATGGCCGAAGATGGTGGACCTGTGCGAGGTTCCGCCGTCGAATGGGCTGATGGAAAAACGTGGCGGGGCGCTAATCGATATTGACCGCGCAACTCTGGAAGCCCGGATGCGTGATTACTTCGACGCCAGCCTATCGTGGGACGAATACAAGGCCCGACAGGCCGCACTTACCGAAGATGCGGCTGGTTTTTCACCGCAAGACGCGAGGGCGAAGGCAGTCGCGGTAGAATCTTTCGATGAGGACAGGCTACGCCGCTACGCGCTGCGGCCCTTTGAGACGCGCTGGTGCTACTACACGTCCGTAAACCCCCTATGGAACCGCGCCCGCCCGACACTGTGGCGTCAATGTTTTGATGGAAATGCGTTTGTCTTGAGTCGAATGAATCCCGCAAAAGATCCCGAAGGCGCACCCATATATTTCTGCCGGGGGTTGTCGGATGACCATCTGCTTGCACCCGACGCGGCCTGCTTTGCCTTGCGACTGCCGGTGGATTCAAATGAGGACGGGAAAGCATTGTTCAGCGGCAACGCCCACGCAAATCTGTCAAAGCCCGTGCGCGCGTATCTCTCTGAACTAGGAATCGCAGACCCGGACGCGGATGTTAAGACGGCGGGGTTGATCTGGATGCATGCGCTGGCCATCGGCTACAGCCCGGCATATCTGTCCGAAAACGCCGACGGCATTCGGCGTGATTGGCCGCGCATTCCCCAGCCTGCGGATCGCAAGGCGCTAGAAGCGTCGGCGGCGCTTGGCGAACAAGTTGCGGCGCTATTGGATACCGAAGCCGACGTGCCCGGTGTGACGGCTGGGAAGATTGGCCCGATCTTCAAGACAATTGGCTTGATAACCAAGATCGGCGGCGGACAGCTTGACGAGACTGGCGGCGACCTGACGGTAACGGCCGGTTGGGGAATCTTTCAGCCCAAAGCAGGCGCTGTTATGCCGGGATCGGGCAGGCGCACCGAACGCCAGTACGATGAAGACGAGGCCAAGGCCATCGACGCCGAAGCAACCGCGCGGGGCGTGTCGGCCAAGGATGCGCGGCGACTTTTGGGCGAAAAGACCTGCGACGTATACCTGAACGGGGCAGCCTATTGGCGCAACATTCCCTTGAACGTCTGGGAGTATTACATCGGCGGATATCAGGTCATCAAGAAATGGCTGAGCTACCGGGAAGATAAAATCCTCGGGCGCCCCTTGAAGCCGGAAGAGGCCCGCGATGTGATGAACATTGCCCGGCGGATCACGGCCATCATCCTTCTGCAGCCCAAGTTGGATGAGAATTACCGCAAAGTGAAAGCGGCGACGTTTGATTGGCCCCAAGAATCAAGCCCACAATCATGAACTATTGGTTTGCGGCAAGTTCACCAGCCATATCCTCAGCCGCCGATCAAGCAGATGCGAGCGATCCTGCCAATATGGCAACTGCCCCAATGAGTTGTCGCGGCGACGACAAGTTCCCCGCAATCCCTCCCCTCGTCAGGCTCGGGCAGCGCCTTCAAAGCCCCAAAAGTGTTCAAAATTCAACAAACAAAGCTAGTGAACACTAACTAAAACCTCGAAAAGTGTTCAGAAGTGTTCAGTTCTGGGTAATTATATACTTGACTCCGGAAGCAGCTAAAGGTAGCGTTTTGGTTGATGCGGGGCTGTCGGCTTATTTCTTTCGCCCGTTGGATCGCCGATGCGATTGCTGGCGCGGGACCGCCGACTTGGGAAGGGCCGCTATGTGAGCGACGGCGGCGCGAAAGCGTGCCGCTGCCGCTGGGCCTTCGTTGAAGTCTTCCGGCCCGAGGTGCGGCTTGCCGAGCGATGAGGATGATTTTGGGGGCATGACAGCATTATACCAGAAAGTGAGTTTCCGGTGCGTAAAATCGACTTTACGGAATATATGATTGATCGGATGCTCCCAGCGCCCCACGGGACTCCAAAGAAATCTCCCGACGCCCTTATTGGTGCAACGATTGTTGCGTTCGGAGTCGCCGACCTTGATGAAAACCATCTATTTATCGACTTCATCCCGAGGGGCAGCGTAGAGAGAATGCGTTGTGTTTTGGAGTTTGATGACACGATTATGGAGGTGGTTTACTTAGGAACTTCGCCCAATCGGGACGAATCTTCATTATCAAGTGGCGCGTCCCCAGGATTATGTGTTGTACCATGAGCTCGAACGTCTCATAGGTTCCTGCCTTTTTGTCCGTCAGCATCGGTCCCTCGAAAATATATCGGTAGTATTCAAAGGCTCGATCGCTTGCTTCGAGACACCCAATTGTTGTGCGATATTCCGGGTTCTGAATGCGAAGGGACTTTAACTCATCATCGGTCTGCGCATAATATTCGGCGTACTGGTCAATTTCCTTTTGGCGACCTGGTGAAAGATTTTGACTGTACAGCGTCAAAAGTTTGTGGCCGCTGATGGGGGCATTGTTATCCAGGAAATAAATGCATTTGAAGAAAAGTTCGAGGGAAAACGCCGCATTCGTGACATACGGGGCAAGAACGTCGTATGGAATTCTATGGGGCTGTCCGGGGATGATCGGGAAGCGACTGAGCAATAGCATCGCGGTCGAGTAAAAAGATTCAGCACATTGGAAAATGTGTCTCGCGTCAATTGTCGGTTGTGGTTGCGCCTTCATGGCCGTTATCTAGGAACAATCGGAGTTGGTTATGATAAGATCAAACCGAGCGCGCCCCGCCCAAAAAAACAAGGGTAGCGGACGAGTGAGAAGCGGTCGCCCTAATCCTTCTTCGCAGAATCGGGAGCTTCGCCAGATAGATGTGTGTCTTCAGGAATTGCTTCGGAAATCTCTCCAAGCAAATTCAAAGCGATCTTGGCTATGCTCTTAATGCGTAATTCCATCGCCTTTTGAAACTCCCCCGAATTGCGTATAGGGTCAAGCGTTGCAGTCGTGGCGGGATGAATATCACGATACACGCGATAGGCCACATCAAGCGCAGACGCGGCAAACGGACCATTAATCGAAATCTTGGGCTTCATGACGAATCTCCTTAATTCCGGCGGGCGTAGTCACCACAACGGCGCTCGCCGGATCGAACTATTCTACTTCGGTGGGGGTGAAAGGCTATGGCATCAATTGGGCAGTTCGGCGTTTCCCGCGCCTTTGTCGCTTCCGGGGGATAACTCCGATGCGCCGATGAGCGCCTTATAAGTCAATCGCTTTCCCGAAACGCCTTGCATGGCCAGCATAAACCGATCCGCGTCTTTGACTTCGCGGTTGTTGAACCGGAAGGCTTCCGAGTCAACGTAGCGGAAAAGATGGAACGGCTCGATTGAAATGTGCGTACCCTTGATGCACCTCTTGAACAGCGCCCAGAAGTTTTCAAGGCCGTTTGTGTGAACCACTTTGTCTTTGACGTAGGCATTGGCGTGGTCAACAAAATCGTGCATGAACGTCGGCGTCAGCCCCCGGTATCCGGCCAAGGAATCCGTGTAAAGTTGCGTTCCCGGCTCAACGTTTCGGTGGATGATCGGGTGTAGCGATTCGCTCTTGCGATTCGGCACCACTTCGGCGCGAACGATGCTGTGTTTCTTGCCGTCATGCCGTTCCAGTAAACCCATGACGGCCGTCTTGCCGGCAACACCGTTGCTGGTGATCCGCTTTGCCCGTTGCGCCTTGTGCATGTTCTGGGAAAGGCCGCCGACGTATGTCTCATCGACCTCGACGACGCCTTGAAGTTTCGTATCGAACGATCCGACGTGCAGGGCATGGCGGATACGGTGAAGTAAAAACCACCCGGTTTTTTGCGTGACGCCCAGAGCGCGGGCAATCTCGCAACTGCTGATGGAATTCTTGGCGTTGACTTCAAGCCAGATCGCGATAAGGCATTTGTCGATGGACAGTCGGCATTCCTCAAAGATAGTGCCGATCTTCACGCTGAACTGGTTTCGGCTGTGATTCTCCCGGCATTGCCACAATCGGCGATGGGGGAGATAATCAACCTTCATTGATCCGCAATGTGGGCAGCAGACGCCGGACGGCCAGCGGATCGCGGCGAAAAACATGGTTGCATAATCAAGGTCGGAAAACTGGCGGATGGCCTCGATCAACGTCTTTTGGGTTTTGTTGTTGTTCGTGCTCATGCCGGAATGGTAGCAGAAGTCGTCACCGGAGTCAAGTATATAATTACCCAGTTCTGTTCAGTTGCTCAGCCAAAAACGGAGTCTATTGGACAATATTCGAACCTTTTTCAAGGACAACCCGACGTGGAAATGACGACCTTCGGGTATCCCCTAGGGTATCCCTTGCAGGCGATACCCTCACTCGTCATTCCACCTTGTCTCCACAACGATTTACGCTCCGTCGCGGGGTTACTCGACCCCCGACTTCCTTGCGGTTCGTGCCGCCTCCGTAGTACCTCCGGCGGCACTCGGCTCGGCTATCGCCTCGCCCGGCCCTCACGGGCCGACAACGGGGGGTGGTGGGTGAAATCCTAACACGAAATGTCCGTTAGAACGATGGGTGATGTCCTTTAGAAAGGACATGCACGGGCGGGGCTGGCGCCCACTCAGGGGACGCAGTTGCAACCCCGAAGGTTGCGACGTTGGTCATAGTCGGCTTACTGGCGGTGGCCGCCGTGGCCTCACGGCCACAGACACCCCCTGGTTGTTTGTGGTATTGCGGGCATCGTTTTCCGGGTGTCTTTCGCCCGGCGTGGCGGGCGAGGCGGCCTTAACCCAGCGTCAGAATGGGAATTTGACCCTGGCCAAGATCAGGCCTAGCATTTTCTGGCGCTAGGCCATCTTCTGTTCTTTGACAAGTGAGGGCTTCCGAGGCCGAGACCGGGGTGGAACCCCGCAGCTTCCGAGCCGGACTCCAGCGTACTTCTTTCCCTTCTTCCGCGAGGAGACCTTTCTCCTTGCTCACACCTCTAGATTCTGGAGTACACCATGTACCAGTCGGACGCACCCGATTGTGTGTCTTGTGTTTTGGAGATTGACTGCTGGGACTCGCTTCATCAAATCCGCAATAAATTGCGGATTTTCGAGAGCGGTTCTGTTGAATTTTTTGCTGGGCAGTATTTCCAGTATCAAGACGACACGGTTCATCTGAGTGAAAGTTTTAATTCCGTGGAAGAATTCAAAGAGTGTTACCACTTGTGGAGCCAGATTTTCATCCCGCCCGATTCCGACATTTTCTTGGCTCACTTTTCTAAGCTAATTGCAGATATTGGATGAAAATCATCAGATGGACCGCCAATACGTTGGCGGTTTTTTTATTTTCCGAGGGAAGGCCAACTCATCAAAACAAAAATTGACATTAACCCCCATAGGTGTAGTGTTTCCGCAGTCATAGACACCGCAGTATTGTCGCTTTGATTTGGGTGCGTCCAAGTCTTTTGCGGCAATCTACAAGGGGGGATCGCATGACGATTCCCCCTTCGTTGTGAGTGGTTAACGCACCAGCCGGACAACGACGAGGCATGGGTTTGCGTGTGCAAAAACACTCCCGTTGCCCAAGGATTCTTTCCCTGCGACAAAACGGGCAGGCAGGTTGAACCCGTGCCTGGCTGGGGAGGTCTCTACGTCTGCGACAAGTACGGCAGGATTATCGACAGGAAGACGCTCAACGTTGTCGGCAGACGAAGCAGTTCAAAGCAGGCTGCGTAGACCGGGCAACGGGAAGACAATCGACCCCGCTCACGCGGGGTTTTCTCTTTTTGGCTGCTGGGCAACCCCACCCCCTAACCCCCGCCGGATACCTCCCCCGGGGGCAAGGAATTATTCAACGGGTTAAGGAGAGAATCACCGAGGCCGGGCATGTTTGACTTATCTACCCAAAATTGCAGTATTCTGCCATAATGATGGTCTCACCATGAACGAAACCACCATTACATGCCCGAATTGCAAGACTGAGATAAAACTCACCGAGTCATTAGCGGCCCCACTTATTCAAGCGGCGCGCCAGGAATTTGAGCGGAAGGTCGCCCAGAAGGAAGCGGATTTCCGCAAGCGAGAGACTGCCATCCAAGAACACCAGGCGGCGATCACAAAAGCTCAAGAATCCATTGATGCCCAGGTGGCGTCGAAGCTGAAGAACGAGCGAGAGAAAATCGCCGCGGAGGAGGCCAAAAAAGCCCGGCTCTTGCTCGCGAATGACATCGAACAGAAAGCCAAGGAGCTTGCCGACCTTCAGCAAGTGCTCAAAGACCGGGACACCAAATTGGCCGAGGCTCAAAAGGCTCAAGCGGAACTCATTCGCAAACAGCGCGAACTGGACGACGCTATGCGGGAGATGAACCTGACCATCGAGAAGAAGGTCCAGGAATCACTCTCGGCCGTTCGGGACAAGGCAAAACAGGAGGCCGAGGAAGGACTTAAACTCAAGGTGTTGGAGAAGGAGGAACAAATCGCCTCCATGCAACGGCAGATCGAGGAATTAAAACGCAAGGCCGAACAAGGTTCGCAACAACTTCAGGGAGAAGTCCAGGAACTTGAACTGGAATCGCTTCTCCGTGCAAAGTTTCCTCGCGATGTCATCGAGCCTGTTCCTAAAGGCGAATTTGGCGGCGATGTCCTTCACCGCGTTTTAGGCCCGCTTGGACAACCGTGCGGCACGATCCTTTGGGAAACCAAGCGGACCAAGAACTGGAGTGACGGTTGGCTTCCGAAGCTCCGCGACGATCAGCGAGCGGCAAAAGCGGAATTCGCATTGCTTGTGTCGCAGGTGCTTCCAAAGAGCACGGAGGCATTTGATTTTGTCGACGACGTTTGGGTGACTGAACCCCGGTGCGCGATTCCAGTTGCCATTATGCTCCGACAATCTTTGATCGATCTTTCAGCGGCACGCAAAGCCAGCGAGGGGCAGCAGACCAAAATGGAGATGGTCTACCAATATCTGACCGGTCCACGGTTCCGTCATCGCGTCCAAGCCATTGTAGAGAAGTTCAGCGATATGCAGGCCGACCTCGACAAGGAACGAAAGGCAACGACACGTCTTTGGGCCAAGCGCGAGGAGCAAATCCGGGGCGTTGTGGAGTCCACTGCGGGAATGTATGGCGACCTTCAAGGAATCGCTGGTAAGACGCTACAAGAGATTGAGGGGCTAGAGATTAAGTTGCTGGAGACAGACAAAGATTCCGAGTAAGCAGGGATATCGCCGAGGAAACATTTTATGCGGCTAGCAAGAATCACAATTCAAAACCTACGTTGTATCGAAACACTTGAGTTTTACCCAATGCGTTACACCAGCTTGATTGGTCCCAACAACGCTGGAAAATCTAGTGCTCTCCGCGCAATTGAAATCATTCTGAATCAGCAAGCACCGGAGCTAGATGAATGGCGTAGCCTATGTAGGAAAAATTCTTCATCTACGCCAGAAAATCGACGGAGTCCGAAGATCGGCAAATCCGTTCCATTGGCGACCAACTCGCCGAACTTCGAGAGGTCGCCCGCCGCGACAGCCTCACAATCCTTGATACCTTTGTCGAAAAGCAAAGTGCCAAAATTCCCGGTCGCCCCGTCTTCAATGAAATGGTTGCCCGGATCGAGGCGGGCGAGGCGACGGGCATTCTTGCTTGGCATCCAGATCGGCTGGCCCGCAATTCCGTTGACGGCGGCCGGATCGTCTATCTCGTCGATACCGGCAAAATCAAAGAACTCAAATTCCCGACGTTTTGGTTTGAGCCGACGCCCCAGGGCAAATTCATGCTCTCGATCATGTTCGGCCAATCGAAATACTACGTCGATTCGCTGTCGGAGAATATCCGGCGTGGTCATCGGCAGAAGTTGAAAAACGGCATCATGCCGGGAGCGACACCGACCGGATATCTCAACGATCGGACGGCCAGGACGGTCGTCATCGATCCGGTGCGAGCGCCGCTTGTCCGCAAAGCCTTTGAACTATATGCCACCGGCGACTACACACTCGACCGGATTACGGAGTCGGTCAACAATCTTGGCCTCACGAGTCGGCAAAACGGGCCGTTGTCACGGGCACAATGTCATCGGATGTTCCGAAATCCGATGTATTACGGCGTCATCGAGTATTGCGGTGAGCTTTACGAGGGCAAGCATCCAGCCATCGTTACCAAAGACCTTTTCGACAAAGTTCAAAACGCGAGGCGGCGGAAATCGAAGCCCAAGACGCCGACACTGAAACCCTATCTGTATCGCGGCTTTCTTCGGTGCGGTGAATGCGGTTGCTGGATTACCACCGAGACGCAGAAGGGAAACAATTACCTTCGGTGCACCAAACGGGTGAAAAAGGATTGCTCGCAACGATACGTGCGGGAGGATGCCTTTGCCCTCCAGCTTGACGCATATCTCCGCCGTCTGACGCTTCCCCCAGGCGACGCCGACTGGATACGTGGCGAACTCGAAAAGGAACGCGAGGAAGATACGTCAGCCGGTTCAGCCGCGACAGAGGCGATTCGCCTCCATATCAAGGATGACGAGGAGCGGATGGAACGGCTCATGCAAGGATACATCGACAATGCCCTGTCGCTGGAGGAATACCGAAAAGCAAAAGCCAGGATCATCAACGAGAAGAAACAGAAGGAAGAAAACCTGGCGGAATTGGAGCGTCACCGCTCCGGTTGGTTCGAACCGGCCATTCGCTTCGCAAATGACCTTAAAACAGCGGAAATCGTGGCAGCGTCTCACGACCCTGCCGAAAAACTCAAATTCGCCAAAACCACTGGTTCGAACTTCCGTCTGGTCAATCGGGAACTCGTCTCTCTCCCACGCGATGCGTGGCAACTCGTTGTAGATCAAGGTTCTTTTGCCCAATCAAATATCGCGCCCGCAATCGCGGGCGCGATATTCGCTGGTGAAAATCGCCATGACTCCCTCAAGCGGAGGAGGTGAGATTCGAACTCACGAGACCCTCACGGGCCTACCGGTTTTCAAGACCGGCGCATTCGACCACTCTGCCACTCCTCCAATTGCAAAACTCCGCCAAAGTCTATTCGCCGGCTGATTCTTGGTCAAAATCAACTCCTCCAAAATGACGGCAGACCGGTCGCCGTGAAATGTGCCGCGGCCTTCAACCGGCCCAGCGTGCGCGCGGACCTCTCGCCGCGGGCCGTCAGACTCTGCATCGCAAATTGAATCGCCAGCAGAGTGACGCGAATCGGCATGTCCAACGTCACCAGTGTTTTGTACAGCAACGCCGCTCCTTGGCCGTGGTGTTTGGAGAGGTATCTCGCCCAGCCGCATTCGTAATTGCGGTAGACGAACCCCCGGTTGGCGTGGGAGCTGACGCGGCCGAGATGCTCGATCTCGGCTGTCGGGAGATAATAGATGCTGCCGAGGCCTTGGAGCCGGCGGCAGAGATCGACGTCCTCGACGCCGAAGGCGAAACCCTCGTCAAATCCGCCGAGGCGCTCGAAGCAATCGCGGCGGATGACCAGGGCGGCGGCGGCGAGTTGGGCCACGGTCCCCGCCGTTTCCGGGTCAAATCCCTCGCGGCGATATTGGCGGTACGCCGGGCGGAACATGCCGGTCCATCTCAGGAATTGTATGGAATTGAGCAGGGCGGCAACGGTCGGCAGGTTCCGGCCGGATCGCTGCGGTTTGCCATCGGCGCCGATCAGCCTGGGGCCGGCCGCGACGACATTCGGGTGTTCGTTCATGTATTGAACGAGCTTCTGCAATGCGCCCGCGCGGACGACTGTGTCGTTGTTCAGCAAGAGAAGCAGTGGGGCGGCAGCGGAGCGCGCGGCTTGGTTGTTCCCGCGGGCAAAACCAACGTTTTGCGGATTCCGCTGCAAAATCACCCAGGGAAACTCGGCCGCAACCAAATCCGCCGAGCCGTCCGCCGATGCGTTATCGACGACGATGGTTTGAACCAGCAGGCTGTCCCGCGTTGATTCGATGGAAGCCAGCAGGTTCCGGAGAATCTCCTGGCCGTTCCAGTTGACGATGAGGATGGAAAGCTGGGGAGGCTGGCTCATGGCAGTTTTATTCGGAAATGCCGAGCGAGATTCGGATTGTAATACGGATCGCGGGGGAAGCGCTCGGCCCAGAAATCTTTGAAGGCCGTCGCTTCGCCGGGCCGCTTCTGGGGCCGGCTGACCGATTCGTGGTGATAGAGTTTGGCGTGGGGGGTGTAGACGATTCGCTTGCCGATGGCTTGGACTTTCAGGCAGTAATCCACGTCGTTGTAGTTAAGGGGGAATCGTTCGCTATATCCGCCGACGGCTTTGAATATTTCCCTTCGCGTCATGGCGCAGGCGCCGGTGACGGCGGACCAGTTGCGATGGACCTGCGACGAATGGAAATAGCCGGGATGGTCGGCCGGACAGCGGTAAAAGAAATGTCGCGGATTGCAATCGAGCAGGACCACGCCGGTGTGCTGCTGGGTGTCGTCGGGGAAAAGGAGTTTTACGCCGACGACCCCAATTTGATCCTGCTGGGAGAATTCCAGCATCGATTCGATCCAGTCGGGGGTGATGACTTCGACGTCGTCATTGAGGAGGATGAGGTGCTCGCCGGCGGCTGAGAATCCGCCGAGGTTCATTTTCCGGGCCAGATTGAAGGGCTCGGTGAACGGGATTCGGCGGATGTCCAGCGGCGCCAGGGCGGCGGCCAAATCGGTTGGTATGTCATTGTTGTCCAGGACGATGATTTCGATGTTGCGATAAGTGCTCAATCGCCGAATGCTGGCGATGCATTCCAGAGCGAACCAGGTGGATCGATGGCCGACGGTGATTGGCCTGCAGGCGCTGGGGATGACGATCGAAACCTTTGGCTGGGCGGAAATCGCAGTGCGGATGCGATGGAGGCCGGGGGCGGCGCCGGGTTCAACCCTGCCGGGAAGATGAACGGCATCGAGGAAAGATTCCAGAGCGCGTTTAGCGGCATCCTCGGTCGGCGACGACGCGGTGGTTTGACGGCGATGGTAAAGGATGTCGGGAATGTGTTGGATGTTCGCGCCGGCGGCAAAGAGGCGGAGCACCAGATCGTATTCGTGGGCGCCGTCGAATTCGCCGCGCCACCCCAGTTGCCGCACCAATTCCGTACGAAAGACGGCCAACTGTCCGGTGTACATCCAGGCCAAAAAGTATTCCGGGGACCAATCGGGTTTGAAAAATGGCGTCGCGTGCTCGCCGGTGGGAGTCAGCGCGTCCTCATCCGTGTAAACCATGTCGATCGACCCATCGCGGACGATCGCTTGCGCGATTTGGAAGAGGGCATGATCCGGCAGCTCGTCGCTGGGGTGCAGAAGACAAACGTATTCACCGCTCGCCGCGGCGAGCGCTGAATTCAAGGCCGCGGGCGCACCCGCCGCGGCTGGAGCGATTCGGATTGGCGCGTCGGCGGGCAGATCATATTGGGCGGCAGGAACGGACGGATCGGCCGAGCCGATGACCAGTTCCCAATTCGGGTAAACTTGGCGCAGCACGGAGTCGATGCTTGGACGCATCGAGGACTTTGCCGCGCTGTCGGCCAGAAGAATAACGGAGATTTTCGGAGGCGTTGGCCAGGCGCGGATTTGAGCTTGCATCCGCCGGCGATCCTGGGCGCTGAGCCGATGGAGTTCTCGCCAGCGATCGTAATCGGATGGATAGCCTCGCCGGCCGACGGCCGCCAGCAATTCTTGTCCGAGGGCGGGCCAGTTCCCCTTGCCGAGGAACCTCAATGCCAAGCGCAAGCTTGGGCGTTTGGCAAGTTCGCCGGTCCGTGGCGAATGAGAGGACGAAATCGTCATGCCTCGCGGTTGATGCGGCGCACTTTTAGCTGTTTTCCGGGCAAAAACAAGAGGTGCATCCACCGAGAGAATGGGAATATCCAATGCGGTCTGCCTCGGGATTCCCGATAAATTCGGGTAAACTCTTCTGCGCGTGCAACGGCGAATACTCCTGCTGGTTACGGATTTGCAGATCGGCGGAACCCCCACGGTGGTCCGCGAATTGGCCCTTCGCCTTTCCGGGGATGAGGGAGCGTACGTCCACGTTGCATGCCTCGATCGCTGGGGGCCGGTGGCGGAGCAATTGCGGGCGCGGGGGATCGCCGTCACGGCCTTGGCCGCCTGCAGCCGGCTGGATGCCGGGGTCATATTCCGACTGATTCGGCTCATTCGCCGGGAACACATCGACACCGTTTTCAGCTTCCTCATTCATGCCAATGCCGCCGCCGCGTTGGCGTCGCTCCTGACCCGTCAGGTTCGGTTCCTTCAGTCGATACAGACCACGCAGCCGCATCCGCGCTGGCACTGGATGCTCCAGCGCATTGTTCGGCACGCGGCGGAAGAAATCGTCGTCCCATCGCCATCCGTTGCCCAGGCAGCCCGGAAATGGGCGGGCATCCCGGCCGAAAGAATCGTCGTCATCCCCAACGCCGTTGAGGTCGGCGAATTCTCCCTCCCGCGCCGAGATGTCCCCGGCAAGCGCGTCGGATTCATCGGGCGGCTCGATCCAATCAAGCGGATCGACGATGCTGTCGCCGCCATCTCCCGGCTGGGCGAGGATGTCACTCTGGACATTTACGGCGAAGGCCGCCAGCGCGGGCAAATCGAATCGATGGTCCAGAGGCTCGGCCTGGGCCGGCGGGTGACGTTACATGGAACGGTTCCGGGATCGGCGGAGGCGCTGTCCGGCATCGACGTGCTCGTGTTGCCCTCGGATGCCGAGGGATTCGGGCTGGTTCTCATCGAAGCGATGGCGGCCGGCGTGCCGGTCATCGGAACCAATGTGCCGGGGATTCGGGATGTGATTCGGGACGGCGGCAACGGCATTCTTACCCCGCCGCGCAATCCGAAGGCCTTGGCCGATTCCATCGAACGGGTCTTGTCCGATGCGGCGCTGAGGAATACCCTGGTGGCTGGGGGGACCGCCAGAGTGCAAAGTCAATTCGCCTGGCCGATCGTTTATCCGCAATATCGGGCGATGCTATTGGGCGAGGGGTAAAAGGCCATCTTCACGCGGCATTACAGCGTCCGGCGAAAGAGCAATGTGGCTGCGCCCAGGGTCAGCACGCTAAAACCGACAAGGAAAGCAAGGTCGAATCTGATGGCCATGAGGCCCGTGTTCTTCAAAACGAGTTCCTTGAACCCATGCACGGCATAAGTGAATGGGTCAACCACCGTGATGGCTCTCATCCAGGCCGGAAACGATTCCGTGGGATAGACCGCGCCGCTGGGAAAATACAACACGGTGTTCAACATTCCAAAAATAGCGCGCGGCACCAGCGGGTCGCTCACGCGCACCATGATTAAAAACATCATGCTGATCAATGCCACCGAGGTCGCCACCACCAAGAGCAACATCCTCGCCATTCGCAGGGGATTCAACGGATCGGGAATTCCCGCTATCAGCGATCCAACGGTGATTAAAACCACTCCGGCGATGATGGCCTTGGCCGCGCCCGCGAGAGTGAATCCCAAAATCAATTCGAATTTGCTGATAGGCGTGACGAGATAGCCTTCGTGCAGGCCGCGCGCCTTGTCGTCTATGAAAATGATGCCGCCGCCAATCATGGCCGAAACGAATATCGACAGCGTGATCGTGCCGGGCAGCAGGAACTGGATGTAGGGCACGTAGGGATAGATCTCGACGACGGACAGGTTCACGTCGGCCGTCATGCGCGGCTGAACGGATGGCCCGTTGTAAGCCGCGAGCATGACGTCGAGACTGCCTTGGAGCGCGGAGGCGGAGAATTGATCCGTATTGTCCTCCACCAGCGCAATGCGCGGATTCGCCCCGGCCAGGACTTTGCGCGAGAATTGCGGCGGAATGTTCAGCACCCCGTTGAGTTTCCCGTTGCGCAAATCGCGCAGCACCGCCGCCTTGTCGCTGTAGGAAATCGTCTCGAACGTGGAGGCGTTGGCGGCGACGGCCTGGCACATTTCCCTCAATTTGATTGCCTGCACGCCGTGGTCTTCGTCCACGACCCCCACCCGAAGATGTTTGATTATTCCACCGAACGCATAGCCGAGCACGACCAGTTGCACCAGCGGCATGATCATGGAAACGATCATCAAAACCGGGCTGCGGCGAAACCGCCGCAAATCGCGTTCAATGATGGCCCAGACCCGGTGCATATCTTCCCTTTCTATTTTCGCTGGAGCAGGAAGGGGCTGTTTATTCCCGTTGGAGCTTGCAGCGTGTCGCGCAATTGGTGGCCGGTATAGTGCACGAAAACGTCGTCGAGGGTCGTGCTCTGCACGGAGAGCGAATTCATCGTCGCGTTGGCGTTGCGCGCGGCTTCCATCAGTGCCACCGTCGTGCGCGGGCCGTTGTCCGATGAGATTCGGAAAACATGCTCATCCGCCTTGACCTCGGCCACGTCGGGCAGGGACTGCAACGTCTCCATCCAATTCTGTGGAGCGCCTGAAAAGCTCACTTCCAGGATGTTTTTGCCGGGGATGGAAGCCTTCAATTTCAGCGGCGAGTCCAGCGCGACGAGTTTTCCGTGATCCACGATGGCGACGCGGTCGCAGAGCTTGTCGGCCTCGTCCATGTAGTGAGTGGTGACCAGGATGGTCAGGTCGCGTTCCTGTTTCAGCCGCGTGAGCATTTCCCAGACGGCGACGCGCGAAACGGGGTCCAGGCCGGTCGTGGGTTCGTCGAGAAAAAACAGCTTCGGTTCGTGCACGAGCCCTCGCGCGATTTCCAGCCGGCGCCGCATGCCGCCGGAAAACATTTTCACTGGCTTATCCGCCCATTTGTCGAGATCGACATCCTCGAGCAGTTGTTTGATCATCCGCAGTCGCCTTTCACGCGGTATGCCATAGAGCTTGGCGAAAATGCTCATGTTCTCTTCCGCGCTCAAGTCAAGGTCGGAGGTCATCGCCTGGGGAATGACGCCGATGGACCGGCGCACGGCGTTGGCCGCGCGGACGATGTCGAAGCCGTTGACGCGCCCCGTGCCGGAGGTCGGCGGCACCAGCGTCGTCAACATGCGAATGAGCGTGGATTTGCCGGCGCCGTTCGGCCCCAGCAAGCCGAATACCTCGCCGTGCTCGACGGAAAAAGTCAGCGCGTCCACGGCCGTAAAATCGCCGAAACGTTTGGTCAGGTTTTCAACTTCGATGTCCAGCATGAATCACGGATTTTCAAGCGGCAACGTCACGTAAGCCGTCATCCCGACCGCGAGGCGGCGGTCCCGATTATCACATCGCAAGCGGATTTCAAACGTCCTTATGTCGCGTTTGGTGCGGCTCACATCGCGCTGCGTGGCGTAATCCGCGTCAACGCTCCGATAAAATACGACGCCTTCCCGCACCGCCCCGGACGGTAACTTTACCCGCAATTTGTCGCCGAGACGGATGCGGTCAATGTAAGTCTCCTCGACATCGGCGCGCACCCACAGATCATCCAGGTTGATGAGCGTGACGATCGCTTGGCCGGGATTCACGACTTCGCCCTGCAAAGCGGCGCGCGTATCCACGATGCCGTCGAGCGGCGCGAAAATCCGGGTGTAACCCAGTTGCACCATCGCCTTTTCCCTTTGCGCCGCGGCGCCTTCGGTTTGTTTCTTCAGTGATTCGACGCGCGCTTTGGCGGAATCGTAGGCGGTTCTCGCCTGGTCATATTCCTGCGCCGAAACGGCATGTTGTTTGTATAAGGGCTCGTCGCGTTGGTAAGTCAGGCCGGCGTATTCCAAATCGGCTTCCGCCTGCGTGACTTGAGCGGCAAACTGTTGATCGTTGCTTGCGTAATAGGCCACGTCGGCCAGTTGTTCCTGCGGTTGAATGAGGCCGAGCAATTCACCCTTGGTAACCGCGTCGCCTTCCTTGACGAGCAGTTGCTGCAACCGGCCTTGAATTTCCGGGCCGACGATCACTTCATCCGTCGTCACAATGCCGGTCAAAACGATGTCGCCGGACTGCCGCGCGATGCCGTAATAAATGCCGCCGGCGATGACCGCCAGAACTAAAATCAAAATGGGAATCGTACGCTTCATCATGAACGCTCAATCGTACCTCAGCGGCTGCTCGCCCTTGGGCCGGGTCTTCCATCGACGGTGAGCCCACAAGTATTGGCTCGGATCGTCGGAAATGAACTGTTCAATCGCCTTGGTATAACGCTGCGTGATATAGCGCAGGGGATCGGCCTTGTCCTTCCAGTCCTTCGGCCAGATGATGTCCTGCGTCCCCAGTGCGAACCGGAACTTGCCGTCGATCCGCCGCGCATATCCGATGACCACCGGCACGTCATACTGCATCGCCAGCAGTCCGATGGATTTATAGGTGCTGGCTTTTCGTCCGAAGAAATCGACGAAGACTCCCTTGCTGCCGGCGTTCTGGTCGGCGACGAATCCAATGACCCCGCCGTCGGCGAGCAACTGGGAGATTTCCGCCGTCATCCCCTTTTTGCCGACGACTTTCTGCCCCTGCCGCTCGCGCACGCCGAACATCCATTCGTTGATGTAGGGGTTATCCAGCGGCCGGGCGACGGCCGTGCTTTCAAATCCCAGTGTTGCCAGAACGTAGCCGAGGATTTCCCAATTGCCGTAGTGGCCGGTGAGCATGATGGCGCCCTGGTTGCGGGTCATGAGCAGCTTCAGCGACTCTCTGAAGTTGCCGAGATCGACATATTTTCGCCAGGTGTCGATGCGGACGAGGCGGGTCGTATGCAAAACCTCGACGCCGAGCATGAACATGTTCTGGAGGCCTTTTTCCGCGGTGCGATCGCACTGCGCTTCGGTGAACTGGGGGAAGCTGCGATGGATGTTGGCCATGGCGCGAGCCCGGTGTGGGCGATCGAGACGATACCAGACCGTGCCGATCAGCCGGGCGGTCCTCAGGTTCACGTCAACCGGAAACCAGTGCATCGCCATCGAGATGATGCGAAGCCCCAGGTACATCAGGCGATCGAAAAGATCGTGTCGCGGCTTGTTGGCCATTGAGAAGGATTGTCATTTGTCATTGGTCATTTGTCACTTGCCGGGGGAATCTTGCCAATGACGAATGACAAATGACGAATGACAAGTGACTTCCTATCCACCAATCCTGCTCATCTGCTTTCCGCCGTGGGCCGAATGCACTCCGGGCTTGAGCCGAACGCATTCGGCCATGGCGTGGGCGAGGGCGTCCAGGCGGCCATTATCGCTGCGCAGGACGGTTTTGACATCGATTTCGCCGCCGTCGAAAAGACAGGATCGCAGCAGTCCGTCCGCCGTGAGGCGCAGGCGATTGCAGGTGGCGCAAAATGGAGCGGACATGGCGCTGATGAAACCGATGCGGCCGAGCGGCCGCCCCGGGGCGAGCCGCCAGACGCTCGCGGGACCGACGCCCGCTTCTGATTGGCGATCCACCGGCAGCAGGGGGCCAAGCTCGCGCTCAATGATTTCACGCGCCTTCCATTCCGGGAGGAGCACATCATCGCCGCGGTTTTGGCCGTCGCAGCCTGCCGATGGGCCCGGACGGGGATCGTCATCCGCCTGGTCCAACAGAGCGGCATCGCCCAGCGGCATATATTCGATGAAGCGCACGGTGACTTTCCGCCGTAGCGTCAGACGGGCGAAATCAACCAGTTCGTCGTCGTTGACGCCGCGCATGGTGACGCAATTGATCTTGATGGAACTGAATCCCGCCTCCTCCGCCCGATCCAGGCCGGTGAGCACCGCCGCCAGATCGCCGGTCCGGGTGATCCGGCGGAACTTGTCGGGATTAAGGCTGTCGATGCTCACCGTGAGGCGATCGAGGCCGGCGTCGCGGAGCGGCCGAGCCAGCTCCGCCAGTCGCTGTCCGTTGGTCGTGAGGGAAAGGTCCTCCACGCCGTCGATGCGCTTGAGCATGGCCACCAGATCGACCAGCCCATTGCGGACGGTCGGCTCGCCGCCGGTCAGTTTGAATCGGCCGATGCCGTGGATTTGCGTCGCGGCCCGCACGACCTGGGCGATTTCTTCAAAGGTGAGTATTTCGCTCTTGGGCAGCCAGGGCACGCCGTCCGCGGGCATGCAATACACGCAGCGATAATTGCACCGATCGGTGATGCTGATGCGAAGGACGCGGACGGAAGAAATGCTGGCCGGCCCGGTGGCGATCTCGCTGAATCGCGGTCGCGAAATGTCAATAATTGGCAAAAGCAACGCCAAACTCCTTCGGCGGCATTATAGGGCGCGCTTCGCGAGAGAGTAGAACAGCTGACAGGTGAGCAGTCGAAAGACGAAGCCGGGTAAATGTCACAGTCTATCTCAGAATATCCCATTTAGGGGGGGAGGGGGGGCGCTTCGCGAGGGAATGTGATTTGTCATTGGTCCTTTGTCATTTGTCCATGGCAAGCAGAAGCGGGAGTCGGCGGACATAGGGAGTCTCTCCTTGGGTTGAACGAGAGTGCGAACCCGACGCGGGTGCGAACATTACCCTAACAGCGATTCTATTTCAAGTGGGAAAATTCGATTTTTTTTGGAGCAAGCCGGGATCATTGAGTGGGATGGCGCTAAGGGTCATTTTCCCGGGGTTCAAGTTATTCTTGTGACTCGGGGGCCGATTGAAGTCAAATCTCACGCGGAGACGCGGAGCACGCGGAGAAAAAGGCGCCGGGTTTTTCCCCGCGTCTTCGCGTGAGATTCTTCTCCGGTATTGATGCCAATGCGATTTGGGCGGACCGCAATTGAGTGCTACACTCCGGCGGGAAGCGGTCCCTGGGTGCAACGGATGGCCAGAACGTTGGGCCTGGACCATAGGCTCGGCCCGCGTGCCCGGCCAAGGAATCGAAATGATAGAAACGAATCGCGTCCTCTTTAGTTCCTTTCCAGATGGAAAATATTTTGACGAGAATTTTCCAGGAAAACCAGGCAGATCGTGACTGACAAAATCGTAAGCTTTCTTTTATCGCGGGGCTTCAAAAGAAAAGCAGCGGAAGCCGGCGTTGAAGGATTTTTGAAAGGTTGGAGGGCTACCGTCAGAATGCTATCGCAAAAGGAAAGCAACTGGATAATACATGACTTCTGGTATAATTTGAATCGCCGATCCATGCTCGACGAGTTAATCCCCTTGCTTTCTGAAGTCGAGCGGTCAAGGGTAACAGAAGAATTAACGCAGCTTGATCAGGAATTCAAAAAAAATACATGGCCCACTCTGCACAACCTAAATAAGGCCAGTCGGGCGACAGGTGAAAACGTTTGGCGGGATTACAGACTTCCGAAAAATATTAAGCTAGATGAAGATTTGCATGCATTCATAGATGAAGCAAAAGAGCTAGCAAAGTCAGAATCCGAGGATTCGTGAGTCCGTCGCAATTAATTACTTCGAACGAGAAATGAAATAAAATGAAATAAAGAGGGCGCGATTCGTTTTGACTTTTACCGCGGGGGATAGGGGACATTCAGGATAGGGGACATTCATAATTTGTAAGGATAATTCGACCCCGAATCGACCAATCCCCCGACAAAAAGTTCTATTGGCGTTCCGTCACCCCGAATGATCATTTCAACCGCACGGCCGGCAGCCGTTTGAGGCGCTGGTTTTGCGGATCGACTTCGATGCCGACCGATTCCAGCGCGGTGACGCCCAGAATGTGGAGTCAGAAGTACCACTTGGCGATCAACTGCACATACGGGCTGGCATCAAAGTAGATGCTGTGATGATCGATGCGGTCGTACTCGATGTTTCGGCCAAAGGAGCAGCCGGCTTCGGCGCTGAGGGAAAGACCGGGATTGAATTGATAGCGCAAGCCGCCGCCGCCGTGAAAATCCTCGTAGGTGCCGAGGCCATTGTTAAAACTTGGCACGCCGAGCTGGTTTCCGAGATGGGTGTTGGCGCGGAAGACTTCGTAGTCGGTATTCTCATCGATGAAGAAACCGAGCTTGTCGTCAACAAGGTAATCCGCTTCGAGCCGGGTGGTCCTGAGATCGAGGAGAATGTGATCGTTCACGTTCCATTTCATGCCAGCCACCGGAAGCACCGGATATTTGCCGTCCATTTCATAATCGGCGCCAAGGTAGAATTCGAGCTTGGGATTGGCCTGATAGGTGAGGCGCAGTTCGCCGGCGATTCCGAGGTCTTCGATGCTGAGATCATCGAATCGATAGATCGCCGGGCCGGCCGTGAGGGCCAGGCTCCACTGACTGTCGAATTGGTATGCCAGGCCCGCGGTAAGATGCACCGTGTCGATGTTTTCCGGTATCGCGATGCCGGCAACCGAACCGAAGAAAATATTAGCCGACTGAAAGTCCATGGGAACGGACCATCGGTCGTTGATTGGGATTTCCGTTTCAATTTCCAGGTTGATGGTCTGTGCGCCGGAACTTCCCTTGGCGGGGCCATCGGCGAAATTGCTCCGGTCGACGAAGGAATAATCGGGTGTCACGCTCACGATAATTGGATTCTCGGCGGGTGCGCTCAACGCGGTTGTGGCCCCGGCGTTCTCCTGGGCCAAAGCGGAACGGCAATAAATGCTCGAGGTGAGAACGAGCATTCCCAAAAGGCAGCGGCGGTGAAGAATGAGCATGGTGGTGCGAATCTCGCACATTCAGCCAACGCTGCATAGGGCAAAAATCCCGCGGGCCGTGTCTGGACGGGATTCCGGAAACTGGGACGGGATTGGGGACATCCCTGATTTGTAAGGATATTTCAACCTCCAATCGACGAATCCGCCAAGCGAAAAGTTCCTATGGGCGTTCTATCACCCCGATTTGAACGCTTCGAATTCATCGAAGAGTTCCCTCCTGCAGCGATTGTTCCCACGCCGGGCGCGAAACGGCGTGGCGTTGCGCACCGGGCATTTGCCGGAAGACATGAGATTGATGCGACGATTCAGCGGTCGCGAACAGGCTCGTATCGCAGGATAACCCCGCCGGATGCCAATTGGCGCACGTCGAGCAGTTTCAGCTTCTGTCGAGGCAAGCCGCGGCCGAACAGCGATTGTCCACTGCCCAGGATGACCGGGGTGACCAGGAGCCGATACTCGTCGAAGAGACCCTCAGCCATTAAGGTCTCCGAGAGGTTGTCGCTGCCAAAGACGTAGGAGTTTCTGTCGCCTGCGCGCTTCAGCTTCGGCACTTCGGCTACCGCATCGTTTCTTACCAATGTTGTGTTGGCCCACTGGGGTTGCGGCAGTGTGCGGGAGAAAACGGGTCATCCTGTAATGCCACGAAGTTAGTTCATAAGTCCGCGCCACTGCGCGCCTTGTGATCGCTCGCGCCAGCCATGGCCTTCTGCGAGAATGGTGTTGTTCAACGACATCA
>JBEKHH010000018.1:0-80598 GCA_050012375.1 Tepidisphaeraceae bacterium | reverse complement strand
CGACTCGAACGCTGCCCAAACCTCGTCCGGCAGCCGACGGGCCAAACTCTCTAACGTCATCCAGACCTCCTTGTCCGAACGCCACAAGTTTACCAACGTCCAGGGGTTTTTTCCCCTAGCCCTTAGCCGCCGCGGCCCGTACTGAGCTTGTCGAGGTGCCTCGCGGCGGAATTCTCAAAATCCATTTGCATGTCCCAAATATGGCCCGGCCAATCTTCGTCACCCGGAACCTCGGGCACGCCCATCAGTGCTTGCGCCGAATAAATCTTGCATTCTTTCGCCCGCCGGGGATATCATTCGCCGCGGCGGTTACGATTTGCCCCTCATTCAAAGGAGACCCCCATGCTTCACCGCGTTTTGATCAGCGCCCTCTCGCTTTTGGCTTTTTCGGCCGTCGCCGCTCACGCCGACCCCAAGGACGACATCCAGGCGGCGATTCAGAAGCTGGCCGACGGCGGCAATTATAGTTGGACCCGGACCGTTGAGGGCGGCTTTGGACGCGGGCCGCAGGATGGGAAAACTCAAAAGGACGGACTGACCTGGCTCTCGATTCAGATGCGCGACAACACGTATGAGCTTGTCATCAACGGAGACAAGGCGGCGGTCAAGACCGACGACGGCTGGAAATCAAAGGCCGAGTTGACTGCCGCCACCGCCAACGATGATACCGAAGGCCCGCCTTCGCCCGAGCGCATGCTTCTGTTCATGGTGCAGAACATCAAGACCCCCGCCGAAATGGCCAAGGACCTTGTCAGCAAGCTCGATAACATTCAGAAAACCGACGATGGCTACAGCGCCGATCTAACCCCGGACGCCGCCAAGGAGCAGTTGATGTTCCGTCCCCGTCGGCCCACGACCGCCCCCGATGCCAACGCCCCGGTGGTTGAGGTCAAGGATGCCAAGGCGTCGCTCAAGGTTTCGATCAAGGATGGGAACCTGACGAAGCTCGAACTGCACGTGACGGGCACGCGCAGTTTCAACGGCGACGAGCGCGACGTGGATCAGACGACAACCACCGAAATCAAAGATGTCGGCACGACCACGATCGACGTCCCCGCCGAAGCCAAGGCCAAGCTGGGCGCGTAGCGATTTGACTTGGCAAAAAGAAACTCTGAAGCAGACGAAGCCCCGGAAGTGTATCCCGGGGCTTTTTTGTTCCAGAACTGAATAGAAGCGCACAATTTTCGACCCCCCCATGCCGTTTAGCCGCGACCCGAAGGGGAGCGCGTCTTTGGATATTCGACAATCGCGGCCGCCCATTTACAGCGTTTCGCATTCACCGGCAGCATTCGCGTTGCGTTCCAAGGGGTGCGAGCGGGCGACCATTGCCGAGGAAATCGTTTGGTGACGCCGCTTGGAATCCCGTCACTCCGAGCATTCAGCCGAGCACTCCACATCCGATGTTTCTGGGCCGCACTTTTTCCCAAGGAATATCAATCCATAGCCACGGAGAATCATCGCGGGATGCCGATCGAAGGCTGGCGAGCAGATCGAGGATTTCGCCGCGATCTTGCCCCCCTTGGGAGCTAAAGATCATTGCTTTTGCTCTCGCGCGGATGGCGGCCAATTTGCACGCATCATCTAGGATCATCACATGCGAGAGGTCGCGATTTCCCCACTTGCCCCATTCCGACTCCAACGCCAACAGGAGTCCGCATTGGCCGCTAATAGCGCGCTTCCACCACGCAATGCTTGGCCATCCTTCGTCCGCTCTTTTCAAAGGATAGCTGGTGTGGCAATAGTCAACCAGGAATTCACCTTTTCGCCCTATGTGCGGATACACACAACCTTCGCCCGCCTTAGTTGCAGTGAACCAGTTGAAGACTTCCAGAGTCCAACGGTCATTGTTCTCATATTCCTGATTGATGAATTGCTTGCGAAACTCTTCGCCGCAGGCCTGTAGCTCTTCGCCGATGTACTCACGAAATTGAAATGACATTGAAGCCTCCAATTCTAAAATCGACCATACGGAACGCCCGCTCACGGCATTGGGATATATTTGACGCGGTAGAGTGAGCCTTCTCTTACCGCCAGATATTCCAGAATGCCGTCGGGGCTGAAGATCGGGGAGCCGTTACCATGAGCGCAATCAATGATCTCGTCGTAGTAGGCGCCCGCCTGGCCGTCCAAGACCACCAACCACTTCTGACCATTCGCGGCCACATACGCCACCTGTTTGCCGTTGGGGCTAAAGATCGGGGAGCCGTTACCGATTGTGGCGTACTCCGTGCTCTCCTGGCCGTCCACGACCACCGACCAATTCTTGTCGCCTTTCTGGGCCACATACGCCACCCGTTTGCCGTCGGGGCTGAAGATGGGGGTGGGGCGGATTCCGTCGTACTCCGCGCCCTCCTGGCCGTTGACCACCACCAAATACTTCTCGCCCTTCTTGGCCGCATATGCCACGCGTTTGCCATCCGGGCTGAAGATCGGGGAGCCCTTTCCGATGTCCTCGTACTCCGCGCCTGGGTGGCCATCCACTACCACGAGCGATTTCTTGCCCTTATCGGCCGCATACGCCACGCGTCTGCCACCGGGACTGAAGATCGGGGAGCCTTCAAGAATTCCGTCGAACTGTGCGCCCACGCGGCCGTCCACCACAACCAAACACTTCTCGCCCGTCTTAGCTGCATACGCGACGCGTCTGCCGTCTGGACTAAAGATCGGGGTGTCGACTCCGTCGTAGTCCGCGCCCGCCTGGCCGTCCACCACCACTAACTGCTTCTGGCCCTTACCGGCCCCGTATGTTACGCGTTTGCTGTCGAGGCTAAAGATCGGGGGTCTGTTCCCGATTCCGCCGTACTCCGCGCCCCCGTGGCCGTTCCCCACCACCGACTGCTTCCGGCCTTCCGTGGCCACATACGCCACGTGTCTGCCGTCGGGGCTGAAGATCGGGCGGCGATTGTCGCGCATGCCGCCGTCGGGACCAACGAAAAAACCACCGATTGCGTCGTACTCCGGGCCCTCTTGGCCGTCCACCACCACCAACTGCTTCTCGCCCTCCATAACCACATACGCCACGCGTCTGCCGTCGGGGCTGAAGATCAGGGTGCCGTTGCTGATTTCGTCGTACTCCGGGCCCTCCTGGCCGTCCACCACCACCATATGCTTCCGGCCCAGTTGCTGGGCCGCATACGCCACGCGTCTGCCGTCGGGGCTGAAGATCAGGCTGCCGTATCGGATTTCGTGGTACTCCGCGCCCTCTTGACGGTCCACCACCACGAACCGCGTCTGGCCCATACCGGTCATATACGCCACGTGTTTGCCGTCGGGGCTGAAGATCAGGGAGTTTTTACCGATTAGGTCGTACTCCGGGCCCGCCCGGCCGTCCACCACCACCATATACTTCGCGCCCACCTGGACGGCATACGCCACGCGTTTGCCGTCGGGACTGAAGATCAGGCAGCCGCGAACGATTCCGTCGTACTCCGCGCTTGCCCGGCCGTTCACCACCACCGACCACTTCTCGCCCGTCTTAGCTGCATACGCCACGCGTTTGCCGTCGGGGCTGAAGATCACGGAATCTTCACCGATATCGTCGTACTCCGCGCCTGCCTGGCCGTCCACGACGACGCATAACTTCTGATCTCTGCGTGCGACGTAAGCAAAATGACGCCCGTCGCGACTGAACACCGGATATAGCACCTCCGCATCCATCGGCCCCAGACGAGCCTCTTCGATCTTGTACGCATTCGTCGGCGCAGCGTTAGATTGGGCGAATGCCGTCACCGTCAAACCAATCATGGCCGTTGCCCAAACGGCAACCCATTTCGTGGCTTTCATACGCTGGCTCCTTGATATGGTTTCACAAACTGCGTTGTCGACCCGCCGCGCGTCCCGTTCTCGTCGCAAGATATGAAACGAGGCTATCGAGCCCGATTCTTTCAGGCAAATCACCGGAGGGGCTGGGAGCGTTCCTCGCTACCAAATTGAATGAGCCGTCGCACCGATCTGCGTCCAATTCCGAGCACGGCCGCCCCGGACGCTGCGGGCGCATGCAAAACGCGCTCATGGCATTCCAACGCCCGAAAAAATATCTCAAAAAAATCCCGGATTTCTCCAAAACACGTCCAATTCTTTCACCTCCAGCCTATAGATATAGAGGGCTGCACTTTTTCCCTGATTTATTCCTCTCCATTAGGCAATTGGCCGTTCGACAGGCTCACGGCCCTGAGCGAAGTCGAAGGGAAATAGGCAATCGGCAATTCACTTTCCAGGAGTCACCATGTTCACCGACTTCAACTTTCCGGCCGCGCCCGAACCATTTACTCCGGGTGGATGTCCCACCACCCGAAAATATTTGTGGGACTTTTGAGGGAATGTGGGACATCGACCTATCCCGGCCTTGTCCGCCCATGGACTTCTCCGCGCCTCCGCGTCTCCGCGCGCCAATTTCTCCTGGTATTTCTTCGCGCCTTCGCGGTGGTCTTCCTCGTTCCGGGAACAAACGCGACTGAACCGCCAAGACGCCGAGATCGCGGAGAAGACTTTTAGCCACAGATGAAAGGCCGATGGACACAGATAAGAGACGTTGCAAATTGCATTTCCATCTGTGTCCATCTGATTTACATCTGTGGCAAATACGCATTTCTTGGCGTCCTTGGCGTCTTGGCGGTTCACTTATGCTTTGCCGGGCACATGCGACTTCGCGCCAACTTGACGCCTGTCCAAGCCCGCACGATAGTTACGCTCGTACAGGCCGGCAATTGCTGGCCCGCGCGATCCGCGCCGTCGCTCCGGCGCGGAAAACAGTGAAGAACCGAAAAAATGATCAAACGGATTGCTTGAACCTTCTGCGGAACTGAGCCATGAATGGTTTAGACGTCGGATTCCTTTGCCGATTCCAATTTGCCCTGACCGCCGGCTTCCATTTCCTGTTTCCTCCCATCACCATTGGATTGGCCTGGCTGCTGGTGATCGTGGAATGGCGGGCGTGGAAACATCACGACGCCGTCGCCGACGCGGCCGCACGGTTCTTCGGTAAACTGCTCGGCCTCACCTTCGCCGTCGGCGTCGCAACCGGCATCCCCATGGAGTTCCAATTCGGAACCAATTGGGCCCGGTATTCCAAATTCGTCGGCGACATTTTCGGCGCTCCCCTGGCCGCCGAGGGCGTCTTCGCCTTCTTCCTGGAAAGCGGCTTCCTCGGCCTCTACCTCTTCGGCCGCAATCGCGTCGCCAAGAAATGGCATTTCTTCGCCATCTGCATGGTTGCTTTCGGCGCGATGATATCCGCATTCTGGATTCTCGCCGCCAATTCCTGGATGCAAACTCCGGCCGGATACGTCCTCCGCGACGGCCGCGCGGAATTGACCAGCTTTTACCAGGCGATTTGCAATCCATCGATGTGGCCCCGGTTCCTGCATACGATGCTCGCGGCGTTCGTGGCGGGTTCATTCTTCATGGCCGGGATTTCCGCGGCCGTGCTGCTGCGAGACCGCGGCAGCGCCGTGGCGCGATACACGTTGAAATTGGCCGTGATCTGCGGCTTGGTCGTCAGCGTTCTGGAGGTCTTTCCGTCCGGGCACCTGCACGCCCGAGAGGTGGCCCGCGAGCAGCCCGAAAAATTCGCCGCCATCGAAGGGCTCTACAGCAGCCAATCTTCGGCTCCGATGGTGATGTTCGCCATTCCCTTCACGCCGCCCCCGACTCTCAAGGCCAAGGCCGAAGTGCCGGGACTCCTGAGCTGGCTGGCCTTCGGCAACATGCACGCGAGAATCCCGGGGATCAACGAATTTCCATCCGATGGAATTCCCCCGCTCTGGATGACGTTCGTCTCCTTCCACAACATGGTCGTGCTGGGGATGTATTTCATTTTCGTGATGGCCTGGGCGGCGCTGCGCCTCTGGCAAGGGAAACTCTTTGAAGGCACGAAATTTCTCAAGCTCCTGGTGATTTCGATTCCCCTCCCGCTGGCCGCCTGCGAATTGGGTTGGATGGCCGCCGAGGTCGGACGCCAGCCCTGGGCCGTTTATCACGTGCTGCGAACCGCCGATGCGTTCTCCTCCAATCTATCGGCCGGCGTCGTCCTCGCGTCGATCCTGCTTTTCTCCTTGATCTACATCGTTCTGTTGATTCTCTACCTCTACCTGCTGCGGGTGAAGGTTATCCACGGTCCCGATGCAGTCGTCGAACAGGAATTACCGGTATGACGCTCAACGCGATCTGGTTCATTCTCATCTTTGTCCTGCTCGGGGGATACGCCGTGCTGGATGGATTTGATCTGGGCGCCGGCGTCATGGTTCTTTTCAGCCGCGATGATGGCAAGCGCCGCCATTTCATCAATGCCATCGCCCCCGTCTGGGACGGCAACGAAGTCTGGCTGCTGACCGGCGGCGGCGCGCTCTTCGCCGCTTTCCCCCCCGTCTATGCCACCGTATTCAGCGGATTCTACCTTGCCCTGATGGTCGTGCTGGCCTGCCTGATCTTCCGCGCCGTGTCGATCGAATTCCGCGGCAAAATCGACAACCCCCGCTGGCGCCGCGTCTGGGACACCGCCTTCGGAATCAGCAGTCTCCTCCTCCCGGTCCTCTTCGGCGTCGCCCTCGGCAACGTCCTCCGCGGCGTCCCGATCACCGGCGACGGCTCCTACGGCGGTTCCTTCTTCGATCTTCTTAACCCCTTCGCTCTGATCGTTGGATTGCTCGCCCTGGCGGCTTGCACCATGCACGGAGCGATCTATCTCAGCGGCAAAAACGAGCCGTCGCAGATTCGCCTGATCCGGATCGGCCAAATCGCCTGGGCCGCAACTCTCGCCCTCTTCGTAGCCGCAACGGCTGCGGCGCTGTGGACCGCTCCAATGCTTTTGGTAGCTTCCAATCCATTCGCCATGGCCGCCATGGTTCTGTTCGCCCTGGGCACGGCGCAGGTTCCGCTGGCTCTGCATCGACGTCAATCCACAATCGCTTTCCTCGCCTCCTCGGTGATGATCGCCGCGATGATGGCCCTCGCGGCCGTCGGCCTCTTCCCCCGACTCCTGCCCTCGACCAACGATCCGGCCCGCACCCTGACCATTTACAACAGTTCATCCAGCCACTTGACGCTGTTGACGATGTTCATCATCGCCTTGATCGGCATGCCGTTGGTCATCGCCTACACCGCCGTGATCCATCACGTTTTCCGCGGCAAAGTCGTCATCACGCCGGATAGTTATTAGCGCGGATCATGGCGCGGTGAGCCTCGCGCTCGCCAGGCGGCGCGGACGCTACGGCTGAATGCAAATCGCTCTAATGCATCCCCTGATTCGCCGCGATTTCGGCGGGCGCCTCCGGTTCGGCAGCCACCTGATTTTCCTGCGGCCGCCGCTCGGCTATCGCCTCCGCCCAGGCCTTTTCCGCCAGGTCCTTGGTCGCAAGGCATTGCTCCCATCCCCCCGCCCCCGGCTCGCAGCAAAAGGGCAATACTTCGCCCGGCCGCGCTTTCTTCAGCCACTCCCCCATCCCATACGCCCACAATTTTTTGATCTCCTGGTTCATCTCGCCCAAACCGGCTTGGTCGATGCCCAATCGGCCGTGCCAGTTTCCGCATCGCTTGGCGATTTGGCGGAAATGATCCCATACCTCCTCGCTCCAGGGCGCGGCGAGTTCGCAGGCGGAGATGTAGGAGCTGAAATCGCCGCTGAAGCGAACCCTCTTGAACCGCTTAATCACTTTGACCGTTCGCCGAAGGTCCTGCGTCACGCTTCCGCCTCGGGTCTCAATGAACAGCGGCAATCCCGCATCGTTCACCAGCTCGTACATCTCCTCCAAAGCCTCCGCGATGTCCGGCGAAGCTTTCAGCGATCCCGTCACCCGCACCGACAAATAATCGGCCCGCATCCGATGCGCCAATTCCAGCGCGCTCAAAAGATCGTCCGCTTTCCCCGCCACCGCCGCGTAGCCGATCGCCAGCCCCCGGTCCCGCAGCATCGCCGCCAATTCGTCGGCATCCTGCTCGCCCTGGCAATTCGCCTCAAAGCCCCAAAACCCCGCCCCCGCGATCCGGTCCAGAAATGGCGGCATCGACCCCGCTTCGCCTGCGCCCAAGGCTCGCATCCCCGCCGTGCACTGCTGCGGGCGCAATCGCGGCTGATTGGATGTGCCATCGTTCACAACATTGCGAAAGCCCATGGCCTACTCCGGTTGACCCTTGGAAAAATCATACACCCACGACTGAATCGCCGGCATCCATTCCAGCAATTCCTCCGCCTTGAAAAACAATTCCAATTCCCGCTGGGCGCTTTCCACGGAATCCGAACCATGGATAAGGTTGAACGAATTGCTGACGCCGAAATCGCCGCGGATGGTGCCCGGCTCGGCCTTGGACCCGAACGTCGCCCCCATCATCTTGCGCGAAATCGCAACGGCATCCTTGCCCGCCAATGCGAGCACGACCACCGGCGAACTGGTCATGAATCTGACCAATCCCTCGTAAAACGGCTTGTCTTTATGCGGCGAATAATGCGTCTCCGCCAGGGCCTGGCTGATCTTCATGAGTTTTGCGCCGACGATTTGCAGGCCTTTTCTTTCGAATCGGTCGATGATCTGCCCGCAGAGTCCGCGCTGGAGGGCGTCGGGCTTGAGAATAATAAGCGATCGTTCCACTTCGGCTCCAAGTATCCCCGGGATTTTCCGGGGGGCCTTTTATATCCGAGACCCTGGCGAAATGAAACATACAGACAGCCCGAGCGACGGTGTTTATCAGTTCAACATGGTTGGGCAAAGAAGACTACCGCGAAGGCGCGAAGATCGCGAAGACAACCACGAAGAAATGCACCTTTGCTTCGCGTCTATCTTCGCGATCTTCGCGCCATCGCGGTGGTCTTGCTTTCAGGCGCCTACAGATTCGCCGAGTCCAACGAATTCCTATCGAGGTTAATTCCGCATTCGATTCTTTCCTGGCCGGCCCAGCGGCCGGAGCGCGGGTCTTCGCCTTCGCCCACCGGGCGCGTGCAGCTGAGAGGATTGCAGCCGATCGACGCATACCCCTTTTCCCAAAGGGGATGGCGCGGCAGATCGTGCTGCTTCAGATAGGCGTGAACCTCGCGGGCCGACCAGTTGAGCAGCGGCGAGATCGCGTGGCAGTTGTAAAGCTGATTCCACTCGATGAATTGCCGGCCGGCACGGGTCTTGGCCTCGTCCCGGCGGATGCCGCGCAGCCAGGCCTTGGGAGCTAGCTCTTTCATGGCCCGCTGGAACGGCTCATTTTTGTTGGCGGCGCAGCAGGCTTTAACGTCCTTGCGCCAGGCGGGATTCTCCTCGCTGGCTTGATGCAGATAGGCAATGGGATCGTTGCGCGTGCGGTAGGTCCAGACATTTAAATTAAAGCGATGACGAAGCTGTTCCAGGAATGCGTGAGTTTCGGGGAAGTGATAACCCGTGTTGACGAAGATGATGCGAATGCCGGGCGTTACGCGATGAACGAGATGGATGAGCGCCGCCGAATCCTCCCCGAACGACGATGACATCAACAAATCCTCGCCAAACTGAGCAACCGCCCATTCGACGATGCGCAGCGGATCGGTGGACTCGAACATCTGGTTCAAGGATGGAAGATCGAGTTGGGAAAGAGTGTCACTGGTCATTTGTCACTTGTCATTTGTCATTGGCGATGCTGCTTTTCGGGTCTGCGTTGCGGCCATCAGATCGTCGAAAAACTTTCGCGGAATACGCCTGCCCGCGGCGACGCCGAGATCGATCTGCTTGTTCGCGCCGTGGAAATCGCTTCCGCCCGTCTTTATCAGGCTGAAACGATCCGCCAGGGCCGAATATTGTTCCACCAAACTTGCATCGTGATCGCTGTGGATGACCTCGATGCCGGCAAGGCCCAGATCGAGGAGGTCCTTGACGATACGCTCGAGTTGCGCGTCGTTTTGATATCGAAGCTGGATGGGATGCGCCAGCACGGGCAGGCCGCCGCATTCAAGGATCATTGCGATCGCCTTTTTCGGGGAGAGCCGTTCCTTGTCATAATATGCCAGTCCGCCGGGGGCCAAATATTTGTCGAACGCCTGCTTGATCGAGTTGACGTATCCCTTTCGCATCAGGATCGCGGCGATGTGGGGTCGGCCGATCACTTTGCCGCCGGCTTCGGCTTCCACCTCCGCCATTGATATCGAGACGTTCAAACTCTGCAGCTTGGCGATGATCCGGGGATTGCGATCATCCCGGCCGGCCAGGAGTCTTCTGGTGAGGTCGGCAAGCGTCGAGTTGTGTGGATCGACCCCATAACCCAGCAGGTGCATCGTGCCCGGATGCGGGTATTCCGCGCTGATTTCGATTCCGGGAATAAAATCGATTCCCACACGCCGCGCCTCGGCGGCGGCTTCGGCGACGCCCGCGATGGTGTCGTGATCCGTCAGAGCCAAGGCCGAAAGATCCCGATCCACCGCCAACCGCACCACCTCCGATGGAGAGAGCGTGCCGTCGGAGGCCGTGGAATGGCAATGAAGGTCAACAAAGCCGCTGGACATAGAATCAGCCATGGATAAAAGTCAGATTCGCGCGGACAAGCCTCCGCAAAAACTCATTCGCGGAGATAGCCGCGTTCCTCCAGGTATTTCGCGATTTGGCCGGCTGCGTCCCCGGCCTTGGTTTTTTCCGTTTCGATCAGGATTTCCGGTTTTTCCGGCGCTTCGTACGGATCGTCGATCCCGGTGAAACCCTTCAATTGGCCGGCGCGGGCCTTCTTATATAGGCCCTTCGGATCGCGCTTCTCGGCTTCGGATAAGGAAACCTGCACGTACACTTCGACAAATTCGCCCGGCTTCATGCTCGCCCGGACCGCGTCGCGATCCTTTTTGTACGGGCTGATGAAGCTGGTGATCGCGATCACGCCAGCGTCGCTGAAGAGCTTTGCCACTTCGCCAATGCGACGGATGTTTTCCGTCCGGTCCTCCGCCGAAAAACCCAGATTTTTGTTCAGCCCCATGCGGATGTTGTCGCCGTCGAGTCGATACGCATGCTTCTTTTTATGAAGCAACATCTGCTCCAGAATGCACGCGATGGTGCTCTTGCCAGAGGCCGACAATCCGGTCATCCAGATCGTGAGGCCCTTTTGGCCAAGAAGCTTTTGCCGCTCTTGGCGAGTGACTGAGCCTTCGTGCCAGGTAATGTTTGTCGCTTTCCGTTCGGACATTCATTCATCCTCATACAACGGCGTGCTGAGATAGCGTTCGCCGAAACTACACATGATCGTCACGATCATCTTCCCCTTGTTTTCCGGTCGAGCCGCCACCTTGGCCGCCGCCGCGACGTTGCCCCCGGAACTGATGCCGCCGAAGATTCCCTCTTCCTTGGCCAATCGTCGCGCCCACGCGAAGGCTTCTTCATCGGTGATCTGAATGACCTCATCGACGATGTTGGTATGCAGGTTGTTCGGGACAAATCCCGCGCCGATGCCCTGAATTTTGTGCCGCCCCGGCTTCACCGGCTGGTGCTCAAGCGTCTGGGTAATCACCGGGCTGGCCACCGGCTCAACGGCGATGGCCTTGAAGCTGGGCTTCCGCGGTTTGATGACCTCCGCCACGCCGGTGATCGTTCCTCCGGTGCCCACGCCCGACACCAGAATGTCCACCTTCCCGCCGGTATCCTGCCAGATTTCCTCCGCCGTCGTGCGACGATGGATCTCCGGATTGGCCTCATTATTGAACTGCTGCGGCATGTAGCTGTTTTTATTTTCCTTGAGAATCGCCTCGGCGCGGTTGATCGCTCCGCGCATTCCCTCTTCCGCGGGTGTCAGTTCCACCTGCGCCCCCAGCGCCTTCAGCAGGCGCCGGCGCTCGATGCTCATGCTCTGCGGCATGGTGAGGATCAGCTTATATCCGCGCGCCGCACAGACGAACGCCAGTGCAATGCCCGTATTCCCGCTGGTCGGTTCGACGATGACCGCATTCTTATTGATCTTACCGGCTCGCTCCCCCGCGTCGATCATCGCAACCCCGATGCGGTCCTTCACACTGCTCAGCGGATTGAAGAATTCGCATTTCACCAGCACGGTCGCCTGGTCCTTGGGGATTACCCGGTTCAGGCGCACCAGCGGCGTTCCGCCGATGGTTTCGGTGATATCGTTGAAAATACGGCCTTGCGGTTTGAGGGGCATAATTTACCTCGCGTGTTTGCGGGACGCTTCGATCATCACGGGCATTTCACCTGCGGACCCGGCCAGTTCGCATCCTCGCCGGTTTCGATCGGGGCGCCGATCAAATTGCCCCATTCGGTCCAGCTCCCATCGTAGTTCTTCACATTGTCCACGCCAAGCAGGTACTTCATCACGAACCACGTGTGGCTCGAGCGCTCACCGATGCGGCAGTAGGCGATCGTCGGTTTGGATAGATCGACGCCCGCCTCGCCATACAGCTTGCGAAGCTCTTGCGCGGTTTTGAACGTGCCGTCCTCATTGGCGGTTTTGGCCCAGGGAACGTTCTTGGCGCCGGGAATGTGCCCGCCGCGCTGCGCCGTCTCGGTCATCCCGGGCGGCGAGATGATCTTGCCCGTGAATTCATCCGGCGAGCGAACGTCAACCAGATTGATCGCCTCGTTGTTCAATGCGTTGATGACCTCCTCGCGATACGCCCGAATGTTTTCATCGGTGGAGGGAAGCGGGTAGTCGCTCGGCGGAAAAGTCGGCCGCTCCGTGACCCATTCCCGCTTTTCCAGCTCCCATTTTTTGCGGCCTCCGTTCATCAGTCGCACATCCTTATGGCCGTTGTATTTGAACTGCCACAGCGCCCAGGCAGCGAACCAGTTGTTGTTGTCGCCGTAAAAAATAATCGTGTCGTCCCTGCGAATGCCGGCGGCCCTGTTCAACTCCGCAAACGCCTGCGGATCGATCACGTCCCGGCGCACCCGGTCGTTCAAATCCGTCCTCCAATTCCATCCAATCGCGTTGCGAATGTGTCCCTTTTCATAAGACGCCGTGTCCACGTCCACTTCGACAATCTTTACCTTCGGATCATGGATATGCTCGGCGACCCAGGCCGTGCTCACGAGCAATTCCGGATGCGCATATTCGGCGCTCATAACGGTCCTTTCGCCCCCGCCAATGATCTCCTCGGACTTGAACAGTTCGCTCGCTTCATCCAATTGCCAGCTCGTCAAATCGACCGGCCTTCCCTTGGCGATCGAAACAATCACATAACTGTAAAACGGCCAGGCATTCAAACGGTCGTATTCGCTGGGCCGGGCCGCGACATCGGGGTGGCTGTGATAGAAACCAAGCACCGCCAGCCCCGCGGCGGAGGCGGTCTTTTCCAGCTTCATCAACTGAAGCGGATCGAGCGAAAAGCGATGATACCGCTCGCCGGCCGCAAAGGCGTTGACCAGCGGCTCAAGCCGCTGCACGATCCGCTCGCCGCGGGGGCTCGCGGAATTCTCCCGGCCGAGCATCGCGCCGCAGCATTCGTTCGGATACGCCGCCGACCCTTCACGCTCGATCTGGGCCACTTGCTCGGGAGTCAAAATCAGGCTCATGGCCAATTCTCCGCTTCAGCCGATTCCTGCCAGAAGGCTTCCGACAGATATTTCGCCGCCGAGTCACAGAAGATCGTGACGACGACTCCCTCTTTCAGACCTTTGGCGACCCGGAGTGCGGCAAACAGGTTCGCCCCGGAGGAAACACCCACGAGCAGTCCTTCCTGCCGCGCCAGCCGCAACACCATCTTCTGCGCATCCTCCGTCGCCACGGCGACCTGCTCATCGGCGAGCGATTCATCATAAATGCCGGGAACCAGCGACGTCGGCATGTGCTTGAGCCCTTCCAAGCCATGCAGCGGCGCATCCGGCTGCATGCTGATGCACCGGATCGCCGGATTCAATTCCTTCAGCCTCCGCGTCACGCCGACGAATGTTCCGCTCGTGCCAAGTCCGGTGACGAAATGGGTGATTCGTCCCTCGGTCTGTTTCCAGATTTCCATCGCCGTGGTTTGGTAATGTGCCCGCCAGTTCGCTTCGTTGTTGTACTGATCGGGATAAAAATATTTGCCGGGATCGGCATCGACGAGCCGGCGCACGTGCCGCTGCGCACCATCGGTCCCCTCCGCCGGGTCCGTCAAAACCAATTCTGCGCCATAGGCCAGCAAACATTGCTTTCGCTCCGCGCCGGCGTTTTTGGGAAGCGCCAGCTTCACCCGATAACCGCGCTGGGCTGCGATCATGGCGTAGGCAATTCCCGTGTTGCCGCTGGTGGCATCAATAATAATTTTCTCCGGTGTAAGAAGACCTCGGCGCTCGCCATCGAGGATCATGCTCAGGGCCGCGCGGTCCTTCACGCTCCCGCCGGGGTTGCACCACTCGGCCTTGGCGAGCAGTTCGACCGGGCCGGCATCCTCGGAAACCCGCTTAAAGCGCAACATCGGGGTGTTGCCGATCAGTTCCAAAACGGAGCGAACCTGCTCTGCGGCACGGACAGCGACAATTCCCATAAGATTCCAACTAATGCTATAGGTAGGTAGGATTCAGTCAAGTGTCGATCTTAACTCTAACTCCCAACAAATCTTGCGTACAGCGATTTTGCCCGTGACCCCTCGGCCGATCCGTGGACCACCAGTCGTCCATCGGGAAAAAGGGTCAGGTCGATACCGGCCGGGTCGTTCAGCTTGCATTTGACGAACCATGGCGAGGTTGCAACCGTTCCGATCTTGCGCCATCTCTCTGCGGTGACGGTTAAGTCAATCCGCCCCGCCGAGCCGGGGCGAAGGACCTGAACGGCCTGGCGGCCGCAAAGGTTTGTAGTGAAATCCATCCCGTTCGTCGAGAGAAAAGGAAAATTTCTCTGTCCGCAACAGGGACAATCCGCCGCCGGGATCGCCGCTGAAGCCATCGCGCGATATTGCCCGCTCCACGCATCCAGCGAGATCAGGCCGGCCATTTCGCCCAGATGCTGGCGCCCTTCGACCAGGAACCGCATCGCCGTCGCCGCCTGCAATCCTCCCACCATCGCCGCCGCCGGGCCCAGCACGCCGGCGGTGTCGCACGTCGGCAATTCATCGGCTCGCGGCGGCTCCGGAAAAACGCATCGCAGGCACGCCGTCCGTCCCGGCCATATTCCCCACACCCGTCCAACCACCTCCACGCACCCACCATACACCCACGGAATCCGATCTTTCACGGCCAAGTCGTTGATCAGGTAGCGCGTCGCGACGTTATCCGTGCCGTCGAGAATCAGTTCGATCCCCTCGGCCATGGACTCGATATTGGTCGCGTTGACATCCGCGACGATCGGCTCGATCCGCACATGCGAGTTGATCTCTCGCAATCGATCGGCGGCAGCGACCGCCTTGGGTAATTCCCGGGAGGCATCGCTCTCATCAAACAACACCTGGCGTTGCAAATTCGACAGCTCGACCAGGTCGCGATCCACGATGCGGACCAAACCCACACCGGCGCGGACGAGCATTTCCGCCACGATCGAGCCCAGCGCTCCGCACCCGACCAGAAGCACGCGCGCACGCCCCAATCGCTCCTGGCCCTCAGGGCCGATTTGCGGCAGGATTTGCTGGCGGTCGTATCTGCCCATGACAAAGGTCCGATCCGTCGATTATAGTGGCTGGCTAACAAGGAGCGACATGCCCGTAGATACCCAGCAAATCCTTCAGGCTGCCGAGAAGCTCGGTCAGCTTCTCAAGGACCACCCCGCCGCCGAGCGTTTCAAGGCTGCTCAGAAGGCGGTGGCCGAGGATGCTGACGCCAGCCGAATGCTTGCGGATTTTGAGCGACAGCTCGAGACCCTTGGGCGGCAGGAACAGCAAGGCCGGCCTGTCACCGATGCCCAGCGCATGCAGTTGGAATCGCTGCAAACCAAGATTGTTTCGCATATCAAGATCAAAAATCTCAACCTCGCTCAGGTCGAATTCGTCGACCTGCTCCGGAAAATCAGCCAGACCTATCAACGTCCGCTGGCGGATACCGCGCCAGCGAAAGCGGGACCGAAGCCGGTGGGCACCCCGCTGATTTAGCGATCATTCGGGAGAATCCATGGGCAACTGGCTGCTGAAAACCGAACCCGACTGCTACTCCTGGGAGGACTTGGTCCGGGATAAGCGGGCGACGTGGGACGGCGTTGCCAACGCCCTGGCGCTCAAACACATCCGCACCATGAAAAAGGGCGACTTGGCGCTGATTTATCACACGGGTGATCAGCGCGCCGCCATTGGCATGGCCGAGATCACTTCCGACCCCTATGCCGACCCGAAGGAAGATGATGATCGACTCGTCGTCGTGGACGTGAAGCCCAAGCGAAAACTATCGCGCGGAATCACGATTTCCGACATCAAGGCCGATCCCGCATTCGCGGGCTGGGATTTCCTGCGCATCAGCCGGCTGAGCGTTGTCGCTGTCCCGGAAAAAACGTGGAGGCGAATCTTACAACTGGCTGAGGAAAATCCATGACCACTCCGAGCCCCGACCCCATTTCATTACCGCCCGCGGGCGCCGGCCCCCATGCCGAGCCGGACGATCGCGAGGAGATTTACTTCGCGGGCTCGCCGCCCGTTCGAGCGATGGCCGGCAAACTCTGCCTTTATAGCCTCATTGGCCTGACGCTGCTCGTCATCGCCGGATTGCTGATCCATAAGCGGTTGGGACCGTGGTGGCTCACGCTCGGCGTCATCATCGTTGCTTTGGCCCTGCCATGGATACCCTGGTTATTCGCCAAGAGCATCCGCTATCGAATCAGCAACTATCGAATCGATTTTGAGCGAGGTCTGCTGACGAAGAACATTGATACGGTCGAGCTATGGCATGTGGAAGATTTACATTTCCATCAATCCCTGATCAATCGCCTGTTGAATGTGGGCACCATCACGATCATTTCAAAAGACGATAAGATGCCGACGCTGGTGCTTTTCGGCCTTCCCAATCCGCGGCCGCTTTACGAAATGTTGAAGCAGCGGGTCATCGCCGTGAAGCGCCAGCGCGGCGTCATCAAGATGGATCCGGGATGAGGCGCAAAGATTCGGGGGATTCCGCTTTCAGGCTTTCGCTTATAGGTTCGGTCGCGGCGGAATTTTTGTCGGCGGCGGAACTCTCGTTGGCGGCGGCTGGATCGGCGGCTTGGGAGCGTGGCCCTTGAGCAGCGAACCCTCGATCGCCTTAAAAATCTGATCGGCCGGCCCGCGCTCGTAAACAAAATCATCGATCTTGAATGTGCCCCGCGCGGATTTGGACCCCCCCCCAAAATTTCCGGGCGCCGACGAATCGCTCAGATCGTAATCCACATAGACGATCCCCTTGCGGTCCCAGGCCTCGCGGTTGATCGAGTGGATTTTCTCAAGCGGCACCGGCGGATGGCCCGGCACGCGAAGAATGCCGTTCTCCAGTCGATATTCCCCTCGCGAATTGTAAATGGCCCAGGCGAGAATCGTCAGCCCCATCGGCGGGAGCAAGACTCCCAGCACTTTATTCAACATGATGTCCGTATCGGTTTTCGGCTTTTCCAGCGGGTGCGTCTCGGTCCAATGCGGCCAACTCACGAAACCGTCGTAAATGGACCACGCCCCATACCCCATCAGCAGAAGGGTCATCAGATAGCGCGCCACGCGATAATACCGCCCCGCCTTGGCGACGACGACCGCCGGCGTGAGTTCGGATGGGACCGCTTCCGTACTATCCACCATAACCTGACCCTCTCAACCCGAACATCCCGCGGCATCGAGTTGCATCTTCAGCAGTTTATCAGAAGTTGCCGCAGGCGCTCAAGTCCATTGACGACTTCGGCAATATCAGACATGCCCTCTTGAATAATTTCCCGTTTTCGGAGCGAGAATTCGTCCTTCAACTCCTCCGCGTCGTTGCGAAGCTCAATCAGAACGCGATCGATGTTTCGGCCGCCTTCCCTTTCCAAGGAATCCGCCGGTTCGCTTGCCATTCCCGCTGATCTTACTGATTCCAACCATCAATGCCAAACGCCATTTTCCACATCCGTGCTCAGGAGGTGCAGCGCTTAGGAGCGCGATGCAATCGCGCTGGAGATCGGCCGGACCACCTTTGGCAGGATATGCCGGTCACACAATTGGATGGCTCGGTCCGTCATGTCCTGGAGCAGATCCTCCATCGAACGGCGCGGCCGGTCTCCCCAATACCGCCGCAGTATCAGGTATACGCTGATCATGTCGTCGGAATAATCGCCGGTGCGAACCTGGTAGCTGTTGGTCCGCGTGACGATATCGATGCGGGCCTGAAGCCGGCAATCGTCGCTCAGCGCCACCGTCACCGACGGCTGCACATCCACCGCCTTGGCGCCGGATTCCTCCGCCAGGCAATTGAGCGGAGAATCCGTCAAAAGGCTCTCGGCGATGATTTCATCGTGATTCCCGCTGAAGGATAGGTCGAATCCGAAAAGCACGTCGAGATAGTCGATTTCCACCGGACTGATGCCGAGGTGAAACGGAGCCAGTTGGAGCAGAAGGCGATGAAGCTTAAGCGCCTCTTCGACGCTCGCGGCGTTGACATGCCCGGCGCTCAGACGCCGGGATTCAAGGCTCACCCAGCGATAGTCCTGGCTCGAGCGGTCCTCTTCGAGATTGAATTCGCCGCTGTCCGATTTGCGAAACCGCGTCATCGACGGAAATTCCTTCTGAATCCGTTCGAAGAAATGCAGAAGGGTTTCACGCTGGTGCGGCAGGTTCAACTGCGAGCCCAGTCGCATGTTGACGTAAAAATCCTCGCAAAACGAGGAATAGGGGTTTGACATGCGCTCTCCCATCCGATCCCAGCTTCCTATATCCCAATTGGTCCCACTGGCCCCGAGTGTAACGGATTCATTTTTACAACGAAAGACCACCGCCAGCGCTTCGCCGCGGCTCTTTGATCTGAACCTGAGCCGGCGCCCTCGTTGACGCACCGTCCGGCGGAACGTAAAAACCGGGCGGATGCCCAAGCCCGTGTATGTACTTGTTGGTCCCGACGCGCTGCTTCAGCAGGAAGCCCTGCAGAAAATCGTCGCCGAGTTACCGCCCGATGCACAGCGCATCGACGCCGACGGAGAAACCGCCGATCTTGCCGACGTTCTGGATGAGCTTCGGAGCTTCGCCATGTTCGGCAGCGCCAAGGTGGTGGCCGTTCGCAATGCCGACGAATTCGTTTCTCGCTTCCGGGAACAAATGGAAGATTACGTCGTCCGTCCTTCGGAAAGCGCCACGCTGGTGCTGCGATTCAGTTCGCTGCCGTCGAATCAGCGCATCTATAAGGCGATCGCCAAAACCGGCCAGATCATTCCATGCCAGGCCCCCAGGGACCTTAGAACCTGGATCATTCAGCGCGGCAAGACCGCCCACAAACTAAACGTCACCGCGGAAGCGGCAGAATTGCTCGCGGACTTCATTGGCGCCGATCTCGGTCGAATCGACAACGAATTGGCCAAGCTGGGCCTGGCGTCTTCCTCCGCCCGCATCGGCCCGGATGAGATCAGCCAAAGCGTGGCATTTCAGCGCGAGAGGGAGATGTGGGATCTGACCAACGCCCTGGGCGGCGGCGACCCGGCCGAGGCCGTCCGCCGCTGGCGGCAACTCGTCCAAAGCGATTCTTCGGCCGAATTCCGCGCCGTCACCTGGCTGTGCATTTGGCTGGAGAATGTCCGCAAAGCCCGGGCGATGCTGCGCGAGGGGCAAAATGCATTTACCATCGGCCAAGCGCTTCGCATCTGGCCGCGCGACGTTCAGCAGCGATTCGTGGACACGGTGCAATCCCTCGGCGAGCGCGGCCGGAGGCGCGCGGTCGATCTGCTTGCGGAGATCGATTTCCAAACCAAAACCGGCGTCGGCGACGCGGCCGAGAACGTCGAGCGGTTCCTGTTGTCCCTGGCCAATGACCTGAAACCGCGTCCGTCCCCCTCCCCGGCATCCGGGAGAGAGGGGTAGCGCACTCTTCCCCTCTCCCCGGTACTGCGCGGAGTGGGGAAAAGACGGGTGAAACACGATGAAACGAAAACACACCAAAATAGCCAAGAGCATCGTGCCCGTTGCCCTCACGCAAATGGCATGCGGGCCTGACGGCGCGACGAACCTGAAAAACCAACTCCGATTGGTGGAGCGCGCCGCCAAGTCGGGGGCAAAAATCGTTTGCACGCAGGAATTGTTCCGCTCGCAGTATTTTTGCCAGGTTGAGGACCACCGCTTTTTCAAGCTGGCCGAAAACATTCCCGGCCCCAGCACGGATGCTCTCGCCAAGCTCGCCAGGAAATACCGCATCGTCATCATCGCATCGCTCTTCGAAAAGCGGGCTGACGGCCTCTATCACAACACCGCCGTCGTTCTCGACGCCGACGGCTCGATTCTCGGCATCTATCGCAAGATGCACATTCCAGACGACCCGCTCTACCACGAGAAATTTTATTTTACGCCCGGCGACACGGGTTTTCGCGCATGGCAAACCAAATACGCGAAGATCGGCGTGCTCATCTGTTGGGACCAATGGTTCCCCGAAGCCGCCCGTCTCGTCGCTCTACAGGGAGCGCAGGTTCTTTTCTATCCCACCGCCATCGGCTGGCATCCGCGCGAAAAAGCCGAGTACGGCCACGCCCAGCATGAAAGCTGGGAGCTGATCCAGCGCAGTCATGCCGTGGCCAACGGCTGTTACGTGTGCGCCCCCAATCGGATCGGCCTGGAAAAAATCCTGCGGCCTGACGGCAAGCCGGTGAATCCGGATGGAATCCAATTCTGGGGCCAATCGTTCATCGCCGCCCCGAATGGTCAGATCATCAAGAAAGCCTCAAGCGGCAAGGAAGAAGTCCTTATCGCCGATTGCGATCTGGAGAACGTGGAATTCAGCCGAACGCATTGGCCGTTCCTGCGCGATCGGCGGATCGATGCGTACGGAGATTTGACCAGGCGGTTTGTGGATACTCATGGCTAAGTTGAAAGTCCTTGCTCAAACACCGGCAGCTCTCGGTTATTCCTTTCCGCCGGAATGGGCGCCGCACGAGGGAACGTGGTTCAGTTGGCCGCGGCCGGAGGGGATTTCCTTTCCCGAGAAGTATCACACTGTTCCGGAGAACGTCGCCCGAATTTTCCGCGAAATCGCGCTGCGGGAAAAAGTCCACGTTAACGTGCCCAACGGGAATTATGAGCGCCTGGTGAAGAAACAGTTAGCCGAGCACGGCTGCGGTCCGCGGAACATTTTCTTTCATCACATCCAGACCAACGAAAGCTGGTGCCGCGATCATGGGCCGGCTTTTGTCGTTCGCCGGAGGCGTGGCCGAAGCGAAAAAGCCATCGTTGATTGGGCATTCAACGCCTGGGGCGGAAAATATCCCCCGTATGACGACGACGATGCCGTTCCCACTCGCGTCGCCGAGGAGCTTGGCCTGCCGGTTTTCTATCCCGGCATCGTCATGGAAGGCGGGGCCGTCGATTTTAGCGGCGCGGGCACGGTGCTGACCACCACCGATTGCCTGCTGAACAAAAACCGCAATCCGAAGCTGACCAAATCCCGCATCGAAAAATACCTCAAGGATTATTACGGCCAGAAAAAGGTCTGCTGGCTCAGCGGTGGAATCGCCGGGGACGACACCGACGGCCACATTGATGACCTCGCCCGTTTTATCAGCCCCACAAAAATCGTGATCGGCATGGAACCCGATCCCAAAGACCAGAACCACCGCATCCTTTGCGACGCGCGCCGGCAGGCGGAAAAGCTGACCGACCCGGATGGCCGGCCGTTTGAAATCGTCGAAATCCCCATGCCGCGCCCCATGATTCACAATGGCCAGCGAATGCCCGCGACGTACGTTAATTTTTATTTCGCCAACGGCGCGTTGCTGGTCCCGACTTACCGCGACCGCCGTAATGATCGCAAAGCGCTGGCGATCCTTCAGGAACATCTGCCGAGGCACAAAGTCATCGGCATCGATTGCGTCGAGTTGATCTGGGGATTGGGCGCCATCCACTGCCTGAGCCAGCAGCAACCGAAATGACGCTCCAAGAGCTGGCTTTTGAAGCTCTACGTCCCCGCCATGCGATCGAGGATGGTTTTTTCCGGATTCTGAATTTCCGGGGCGGGCTTTTCGCCGTTGTTTTTGTCCAGGATAAACACAACCGCGGAAATCACGCTGGTCCACAATCCGCTTTTGTCCCCCTCGGCGGTCTGGACCACGGCCCGTGTTTTGACGATGTCCCCGCTCATCTTGTACTGCTGCTCGCGCTCGTCCCAGTTCTTGTCCGCGTCAAACGAAATTCCCAGCGTAGTCGCCAGCATCGTCGCCGCGAGATCCTCGCAGAGATCTTCCGTCCTTTTCTCGCTCATCCCAAAGCCGTGATGTTCGGCGATATACCCATGGTCATGATTTCGCGGGATCGCCAGCCCGATGCCGGCGCAGATCAGCCGGTTCGGCTCCTCCGTGGCGGTCTCGGCAAGGACGACGAAGGTAATCTGGCCGGGCTTGAGCTTCGGAATGCCTTCCTTGACCGGGATGATCTTGCAAGCGGTCGGATAAATTGACGATACGCGCACCAGATTCTGCTTTTCAATGCCCGCATCACGCAGCGCCAACTCGAAACTCATCAATTTTTGTGCGTGCCGCCCAACGCCCTTGGTGAAAAAGCATTCTTTGGGCATGAAATCATCGCCGTTGACCATTCGTGAACTCTCCGTTAAGTCTTCCGCCGCATTTCTCAACCGCGCGGAGGCGGGATTATAACGTGATTGTCGTCCCCGCAAGCAGAATTAGGAAATTTGTTGACAGGATTTGCAAAAAATTCCGCGCCTCCGCGCCTACAGCACGCCATTCCAGTCCGGTGGAAGCAGCAGGACGGGGATTCTGGTGTTCTTAATCAATTCCACCGGCACGTTGCCCGCCAGCAACCGTGCAAAAATGTTCTTTCCGGTCAATCCCAGCACGATCAGCGTCACCTCGCGCTCCGTGGCCGTATTCAAAATGGCCCGGGCAATGTCGTCGCTGAACATCAGAAGGGTTTGGACCGTCACTTCACGCTCCTGGAGCTTGGCCCGCAGCAAACTGATCGCCGCTTCGCCGTCGGCCTGCTCCTGCTCGCGCATTTGGCCGCCGCTGGGCCGCGAAACGTGAACGACCAATACGTCCGCGCTCAGGCGATTCGCCAATTCGACCAGCGGGGTCACGACCTTCTCCGCGGCCCACGGGCTGCTGACAGCCACCAGAATCCGGCTCATAAGCATTAGTGTAGACCGGATTTCACCTATCTGAAAGGGGTGTCCCCACAGCGGGTGAGCCCGGTCCTGTCCATCAGCAACCTCATTCGGCGCAAGGCCTTTCCACGGTGGCTGATCCGGTGTTTCTCATCAGGCGGCAATTCCCCGGTTGTTTTGCCGAGGCCATCCACCAGAAACAGTGGATCGTAACCAAACCCGCCGCCCCCCCGCGGATCCATGAGGATCCTCCCTTCAACGCGGCCGCTGGCGGTGAGGATCACCCGTCCCTGGGCATCCGCCAGCGCCAGCGCACAGACAAATCGCGCGCTACGCCCCTCGGCCGGAACGTGGGCAAGCTGGCGAATCAGCAGGGCGTTGTTATCCGCATCCCCCTGGCCGGATTTGTGTATCGCCGCCCACCGCGCGCTGTGCACGCCGGGCTTTCCCTCCAGCGCATCAACCGCAAGGCCGCTGTCATCGGCCAGCGCCCACATGTTCAGTGACTTGCCATACTCCGCCGCCTTGAGACAGGCGTTGGCGAGGAAACTCCGGCCGGTTTCCTCGACAGGGGGCAGTTCAGGATGCTCGGTGAGATCGGTGACGTGGATTCCCCCGCCCCCGGCCAGCATCTGGCGGAATTCGCGGATCTTCCCCGGATTCGTACTGGCGATCAGCAGGTGCAAGGTTTCGCTCCGCCCTATCGCAACCCGCCCAGGCCCGGCACCGCCGCCGGAGGACTCCCCGAATCGGACGGCTGGCCACCCGGGCCCGATTCGCCTTTCACCTGCGAATCATCCTCATCGCCGTCCCCATGCGGAACCTGGATCAGATACGACGACCAGGGAATCGTCTGCCAGGTATGATCCGCCAGTTGCACCCGGTGCCCAATCACGACGCCGTTGACGTAATAGTTCGGATACTCCGCCGCCGCCTTCTTCAGCGAGGGGTCCAGAATATCCAGCTTGGGTACGACCACCTTCATCTTTCGCCCGTCCGGCGTGTAGACGTTGGAGTTTTCCGCTCCGGAAAACGAATCCGGAAGCACGAGCAGCGGCTCATTGGGGTCATCGCTCTCGGCCGCCGCCGCCTGCTGCTCGGCCACGGCATTCCGCGGCCACGAGCCGATGTAAACTTCGCTGGTCGATGGTCCGTGGCGGAAATACGCCTCCACGCCGGCGCCACGAAATCCCTTCACCGCATCCACGGCCATTTGCTTGCGCTGCGGGCTCCCTTTGTACACGGCAATCTGAAGCGTCCAGAAGCCACGATTGCTTGATAAATCCCATTCCCTGGGAGCCGGCGGATCGGGCGTCTCGATCGGCACAAAGCCGATCTGCGGGAACATCGTCTGGCCGTCATTATCCACGAGCGACGAAACCCTCGCCCGGTCCGATTGGGCACGGGTGTATTCCGCGACCTGCGACCGGTCGTCAAACGTCTTGTAAAATCCGAAATACAGATCGCTCTCGTCGGCACTGTGGACGACGTACCAATCCTTTGTACCGGTCTGGCGGATCAGGTAGTCCTTCATCCGCTTGGCATCCATGATGTGCGTGGGCCCGCTAAAAGTGGCGCAGTGCAGGGTGGACTCCGCCCCTTCCGGCGGAGCCGGTGTGTCGGCAGCGTCGCTCGCCGCCGCGTCGGGCGTGGATGCCGTCGAATCCGGCGTTGCGGTTGCCGGATTGCCGGAATCGGGCGTCGCATGAGAAGCGCACCCCGCAACCGCCGCGATAAACGCCCCCAGCACAACAAACGCAACTCGCGCCATATTCCAAACTCCCAGCGAAGCAAGCCCACGGCTCGGCCGTGGGGGAACCCGCCATCATAACAAAACCTGGAAGATTTCCGATAGAATCCACCGGAGATCATGAACCCTGCGGCCGATCCACGGCTCAAACCTCCCTGCACGCGCGATGACGCCCTGGCCGTCCTCCAGCGCCTTTGCGAGGCCGGCCACATCGCCTATTTCGCCGGCGGATGCGTGCGCGATGTATTGCTCGGCCTGGACGCCAAAGATTGGGACGTCGCCACCGACGCCCCACCCTCGCGCGTCCGGGAGCTATTCCCCTCCACACAGGCCGTTGGAGCGGCCTTTGGCGTCATCCTGGTCCGCAGTGGCCATAGCGTCGTGGAAGTGGCCACCTTCCGCGCTGATGGAACCTATGAAGACGGCCGCCGACCCAGCAGCGTTCGCTTCACTTCCGCCGAGGAAGACGCCCGCCGCCGCGATTTCACCATCAACGGACTTTTTCTCGATCCCATCGAGGATCGCATCATTGATTTTGTCGGCGGACGGGATGATTTGGCCGCGCGGCGGATTCGGGCCATCGGCTCGCCTGCCGAACGGTTCGGCGAAGATCATCTTCGCATGCTTCGGGCCGTGCGTTTCGCCGCGCGTTTTGGCTTTGAGATCGAACCGGCCACTGCCGCCGCGATCCAATTGCACGCACCCAAAATCAAAGGGATCAGCCCGGAGCGAATCGGCGAGGAATTGCGCCTCATGCTTAAGCCACCCACCCGAGAGGCCGCCTGGGTACTACTCTGGGATTTGCACTTGGCTCGCGAAATCTTCCGATTTTTGCCTGCGGTCCCCGAAGTTTTGGACGAAGCACGTTCCATCTTCCTCAAGCTTGAAAGGGGCCGACCCATTTCGCTTGGTCTATCCCTCGCGGCGGCGTGTCTTTGCACTCGCCTCCAGGGTGAATCCCTCGGCGATGTCCTCCCCCTGCTGGCAAAGAATGAGATTTCCCGCGTCGTCCGCGCCATGCGTCAAGCCTTGCGAATCAGCAACGACGAATGCGACGAGATGACCCAAACCCTGGCCATTCTCGAACCGCTCCTGAAGTCGAACCCGCCGACGCTTGCTCAGAAAAAGCGGTTCCTGGCCCACCCCAAGGCCGGACTGTCGCGCCAGCTCATGGAATCGATCGCCTCCGCCGGGCCGCACCAAAATCGGATTGCAAGTTTGCAGGAGGAATTGCCCAGCTTGGGTCTTCAGGATGTCGCCCCGATTCCCCTGTTGGATGGCGACGACCTGATCGCCGCCGGCTTTCCCCCCGGCCCCGCGTTTCGACGAATTCTCGATGCCGTATATGACGCCCAGCTCGAAGGCCGGATTTCCACCAAAGAACAAGCGATGAAACTTGCTAAAACGCTATGAGCAAAAACAGAGCCGGGGCGTGTCGCCTCGGTGAAGACCGGGGCGACACGCCCCGGCTCTGTTGTTCCGCGTTCTGGGCAATTATCTTGTTCCAAATGCCCACCCGCACTGCCTTTCCCTTGGCCTACCACCTTACCTGGGGAACCTATGGCACCCGCCTTCACGGCGACGAACGCGGCACTGTCGATCGCAGCGCGAATAATTATGGTGATCCGATCATCGGCCAGCATGGCGATTGGCAACGCGAGGAATCGTCGCTCCTCCGCTTTCCGCCGCGAGTTCTCATCTTCGATCAACGCCTGTTTGTGGAACTCGCTATTCCCCCCATCTGCGTTCGCGGCGGATGGAGTCTGATCGTAGCGGCGGCGGCACCCGATCACATTCACGTTGTTTTGTCCGCCGAAGTCGAAGGCAAAGACATACGCAAGTGGCTCAAGCGATGGATCAGCGACGCGCTGAGCGAGCGTTGGCCATTGGATACGGAGCAAGTTTGGTGGGCGGAGTGCGGGAGCGTGAAGTGGATTTGGAACCAGGATTATCGCCAGCGGGTGGTCGGTTATGTGCAGCGGCAGCGGACGACTCGCTGAAGCGAAACAGAGCCGGGGCGTGTCGCCCCGGTTAAGACCGGGGCGACACGCCCCGGCTCTTTAAGTCATTACGAGTCCCCGCTCGCCCGCCCATCCAGCACCAAACCCGCCGCAATCATGATCATCGCCGTTCCCAGAACAAACCCATGTGATCGCGGCGTCCTGCAAAGTTCCGCGAATTTCCCGCCCACGGGCCGGTATGGCGCCAGCGGGGCAGGGGGCGGCACGTTTACGATGCTGAACGGCGACATCCGCGCGGCGGCCGCTGATGCCGTCGCCGTCGAATCCCCGTCCGATTTCAAGTTCAGGACTGTTTGCCCCTGAGGCACGGCTCGCATCTCACGCTGGGCCAGACGCTCGGTGAGCTGAGGATCGCTTTCAAGCTTCGACAAAAACTCGTGATTGACCGAGATCTGGCTCTGAATCTGCGTAAGGTCCTGCCGAAGCATCTCGCGCTCGTATACCAGACGGCGATTTGCGTCGGCCTGCGGGATGATCTCGCAAGCCGCGATCAAACTCATTCCCACGCACAGAATCGCCACCGTCCAACCTCCGCTCCCAGGCGCGGTTGGAAACAAATCCTCCTCTTCTTGCTCCACAAGATCCGACACCATGGGCGGGATATTCAGCTCTTCATCCGTCGCTTGCCCGCCGCCTTGCACACCAGGAAGCGGTTCCATCTTCCAATCGCCCGGCGGCGATTCGAGGAACCATTGCCCTGCGGAATCCCCTTCCCAGGTCGTCGGCCCTTCGCCTTCGCGAGGATCTACGGACTCCCACGGAAGGGCAACGCCCTGGCCCAACTTGTTTCGTCCCAATCTGAGCACCATACAAGCCCTCCTTGGCCCGTATTCGAGGAAGCACTCTATACGTCATTCATCTGCGCCACAGCTTGCCGCCGTATTGCGCCTGTTCACCCAACTGCTCCTCGATACGGAACAACTGGTTGTATTTTGCCACGCGATCCGACCGCGCGGGAGCGCCTGTTTTGATCTGACCGCAATTCGTCGCCACCGCGATATCCGCGATGGTCGAATCCTCGGTCTCGCCGCTGCGGTGGCTCATCACCGCCGTGTACCCGGCCCGCGTCGCCATATTTACCGCGTCGAAAGTCTCGCTCAGCGTGCCGATCTGGTTGACCTTCACCAGAATCGAGTTCGCCGTTCCCGTCTTTATTCCCTTTTCCAGGAATTTCACGTTCGTGACGAAGATATCGTCTCCCACAAGCTGGATCCGCTTCCCAAGCCGGTCGGTCAGCTTTTTCCACCCGTCCCAGTCATTCTCGGCCAGCCCATCCTCGAGCGAGCGAATGGGATATTTTTCGACCCATTTCGCCCAGTAATCCACCATCTCGTCGTTTGACATGACCTTATCGGGATTGCTCTTGAAGAACTTGTATCCCTTTTTCTGGCTATCCCACATCTCGCTGGCGGCCGGATCGAGCGCCACGAACACCTGCTTGCCGAACTCGTACCCCGCCGCGGTGACCGCTTCTCCGATGACCTTGAGTGCGTCTTCATTGTCCTTCAGATTCGGTGCAAATCCCCCTTCGTCGCCGACGGCGGTGGAAAGCTTGTTCTTCTGTAGCACCTTTTTCAGCGCGTGATAGACCTCGACGCCCGCGCGCATTCCATCCGAAAATGAATCGAAGCCCCACGGTTGAATCATGAACTCCTGGAAATCCACATTGTTGTCCGCATGCTTGCCGCCGTTGAGGATGTTCATCTGCGGACACGGCAGCGTTTTGGCGCCGGGACCGCCCAGATAGCGGTAGAGCGGGAGCTGGCTGAATTCCGCCGCCGCCTTCGCCACCGCCAGCGACACACCCAGCATCGCGTTGGCGCCCAGCTTCGACTTGTTGGGCGTGCCATCCAGTTCGATCATCAGCCGGTCGATCGCCTCCTGGTCGCGCGCATCCAGCCCGATCAATTCCGGCGCGATCCGCGCATTGACGTTCTCGACGGCCTTCAAAACGCCCTTGCCGAGATAGACCTTTTTGTTGTCATCGCGCAGCTCGACCGCTTCGTTCTCCCCCGTGCTGGCGCCGCTGGGAATTGCCGCCCGCCCCAGCGTGCCGTCCTCCAGCGCCACGTCCACTTCGATCGTTGGATTGCCGCGCGAATCGAGGATTTGCCTGCCGTGAATGTATTCAATGCTGCAACTCATGTTTCAGTTCCGAAGCGGAGACTTCGGCCCTTCCATTGGTTATCGGACGAACTTGTATGAATTCTTAAAAGGCGGGATGCCACTGACGCCCACCTTCTGTGGCAGTGTATGCGCCTGTGGCGCGCTGTCAAAACTGTCGCCCCCGCAGGAAATCACTTCTCCGGGTCTACAGTCCACTCAATTCCATTTCCCACCAGCACTTGGGTGCTGCTCTCATCCTGCCGCAACCGCATTTCAGACTTCGACCCGCAGGCCATCATATGCCAACCGGACATTCGCCGGCAGCATGGCGTTGGTCGCCTCATGGGCCAGCGCGTGGGCTATGTGGGTGAAATAGGTTTGCCGCGCGCCGATCCGTCCAGCGACCTCAACGGCCTCGTCCAGCGAAAAATGCGTCGCATGCGGACGATGCTGCAGCGCGTCCAGGACCAGAACGTCCAAATCCTTCAGCAGATCAAAGGAAGATGGAGGAATCCGATTGACGTCCGTGCAGTAAGCCACCCGCCCCACGCGAAATCCCAACACCGGCAAATCGCCGTGAAAAAGCGGTACCGGCGTCCAGGTCATTGGCCCGATCTCAAACGATCCCTCGATCATTCGTCGGATCAGATGCGGCCGAAAGACCTTCATCTCCGGCTCCGGCTCCTCGAACGCGTAACCGAAACACCGCGTCAGCGCCGCTTGCGTGGGCCCATCCGCCCAGATATCCAGCGGCCCCTTCTTCAGCGCGTTAAATCGCCGAACCTCATCCAATCCCATGATGTGATCCGCATGCCCGTGCGTGAAAACCACGGCATCGATCATGTCGATTCCGTTGGCGACGCATTGCAGGCGAAGTTCCGGAGACGAATCGATCAGCACGCGCGTTTTGCCGTAGGAGATCACCGCCGACGTCCGCATCCGCTTGTCACGCGGGTCGCCGCTCGAGCAGACCGGGCAATGGCACCCGATCATCGGAATTCCCGCCGACGTGCCCGTCCCCAGAAACAGCAATTCCATGCGGTCCATCGCATCGCGTTATAGTCCGCCGCCCGCCGCTTTGCCAACCCCAATCACATCACCAATGGAATGAGCGACTTCACCTCTTTTCTGTATCGCCGATAGTCGTTTGGAAAACTGGCGATGAGGATTTTCTCCTCTTGAAGGGATTTGATCTTAAGCATGATGGCCACGGAAATGACGATCAGCAAACCGTTCACCCGCGGAAAAACGGCCACGAACGTCCCCAGTATGCCGAGAATCATGCCGCTGTAGATCGGATGTCGAACATATTTGTATGGACCGCGGCGAATCAGTTCGTGATTTTCCTTGAGCGTGATGATCCCGCTCCAGTTTGAGCCGAGGATGAACCGGGACCAAATCGCCACGCCAATGCCCGCCGCGCACAAGACCATGCCCGCGATTTGCGTCGCCATCGTCTCGGGAAAAAGACGAGTTCGCCAGCGACTGCCGTACGCCAAAGCAAGACCTAAACCAATGCTGGCCAGAAGATACCCAAAACGGGAAAGCCAGCTTTGGCTGAAGGCGTTTCGTTTGTTGCCGAAAGCCTTGGCAAGCCAGACAACTCCCCAGACGATCCACATTGCATCGATAGCCCAGGCGACAATCCCGCGGTCGAGCATGTTGTCAATCCAATCCCTTCGCCTTGCTGAACCAATCGACCGTTTCGATCGCCGCGACGACATCGCTCGGAAGATCGGGAATGGCTCGCCCGGTGAATCGCGGGACGAGGCAAAGCACCGGCGTCTTTCCCCATTTCTCGATGGCGCGCGGATTGGTTTCTTCCGCCGCGGGCGGAGTTTCGGACGGGAACTGGTTGATCACCACGCCCGCCACGGGAACGCCCGCGTGACGCAGGGCCCCAAGCGTCAGCAGCGTATGGTTGATCGTCCCCAAACCCGCCCGCGCCACAATCACCGCAGGAAGACCAAGCCACCGCGCCATGTCCAAAACCGTCAATTGCCGATCCACCGGAACGAGGACTCCGCCGATGCCTTCGACGATCAGAACGTCGCTTTGGCGGCACATGGTCTGGATCGCCGCGTCGATGGCGTTCCACTCGATCTTTTGCCCGGCCCGCTCGGCCGCGATCGCGGGCGCCAGCGGCTCGGCGAATCTTTGCGGGCAAATGGTGTTCAGCGCAAACTTCGCGTCCGCATGATGCGCCAGAAATTCCGCGTCCTCGCTCACCAGGCCTTCCCGCCGGCGGATGCACCCCGTGGCCAGCGGCTTGCACACCGCCGTCCGAACCCCCCGAACCGAAAACCAATTGGCGATCGCCGCCGCCACAACGGTCTTGCCGACGCCCGTGTCGGTGCCGGTGATGAACAAGCCGGGAATCGTCGGGCGCGTGAGCATGGCTGGCAAAAGCGACTGCGACACCTATCATTATGCCTAATCATGGAACGACGTAAATTCGGCGACACCAATCTTGAGGTTTCCGCCATCAGCCTCGGATGCTGGCCGTTCGGCGTGGATTGGTGGGGCCACTACACCGATGACCACGCCCAGCGACTCATGAAATTCGCCCTCGACCGGGGAATCACGTTCTTCGACTGCGGCGATGCCTACGGCAACGGCCGGGCGGAGTCGCTGCTCGGCCAATTTCTTCAAACCGTGCCGCGAGACCATGTCGAGATCGGCTCGAAATTCGGCTACGACATTTATAGCGATCCCGGCGAGCCCGGCAGTCATCGCGAACGAAAGCAGGATTTCTCCCCCAAGTTCCTTCGCTTCGCACTCGAAAAATCTCTGCAACGCCTCGGCACGGACGTGATCGACCTGTACATGGCCCACAACATCAAGCTGCCCCAGTTCCGCGACGATGTCTTCGCCGAATTGGAGAAAATCAAGGACCAAGGAAAGATCAAGATCTGGGGCGTTTCCCTCGGGCCGGCCATCGGCTGGCGCGAGGAGGGAATCGAGGCCATGGTCCATCACAACGCCAAGGCCGTCCAGACTGTTTACAACCTTTTCGAGCAGCATCCCGGCCGGGAGTTTTGCGAAACCGCGCGGGCGATGCGTGCCGGCGTCCTGGCCCGAGTTCATGACAACAGCAGCATTCTCAAGGACAAGGTTCGCATCGACACGCAGATCGCCGCCAGCGATCACCGCAAATTTCGCGACCAGGCCTGGAAAGTGTTTGGGCTGAAGAAATTGGAACTTGTACGACACTTTGCTTCAGATCATGGAATGAACGTGCATCAGTTGGCCTGCAAGTGGCTTCTGATGGATTCGGCCCTGACGAGCATTACTGGAACATTTCTCGATGAGGAGGAAATCCGCGAGGCGGCCGAATCCGTGAGCAAGCCGGCCCTGACCGCCGCGGAGATGCGCCAGCTCGCCGAGGATTACGCTCGCGATTGGGGCCTCGGCGACGAAGCCCATCCCTGCGATCTCAAGAGCAGCACTTCGCCGAGCGGTTCCGTACGCAGCAGCTACGTTCCGCCGCCGGTGCTGATGGCGTGAGATTTCCATGCCAAGCCTGCGTTACGTCGTTCTGCAGCACAGCCAAATCGATGTGCCGCACTACGATCTGATGATCGAACTCGCGCCCGGCTCGGACCTGGCAACCTGGCGTGGGCCGCACTGGCCCCCTGAGGCGAATGACGAGTTCACTCCCCTGCCACTTCATCGCCGGCATTATCTCCAGTACGAGGGCCCGATTTCAGACAATCGGGGAAAAGTCCTTCGCGTTGCTTCCGGCATCCATCGCATCCTCGAAAATTCTCCAGTCCGCCTGGTGGTCTGCCTCGATGATGGCCGGCGAATTGAACTTCCGCACGGGGCCTGAATTTCGGGCTGCGCATAAAAAAGGTGGCGTGGACCTCTCGGCTTTCCACGCCACCCAGGGAAGGAGGATCATCGCTATTGAATATACGATATATTGTGGACTTTGGTTCCCATCTTGACGAAATTTAGGATAGCCGGTGATTTTAGACATCTTCGGATGTCCAACGCGTGTAAGTTATTTACAGTTAAATGCTTATGCGGACTTCCTGGGGTGGGGAGCGGCATACGGTGCCAATCGGATGCCCTTTGCCGATTCATACCATTCGCCATATAGTTGTCGTATGCAATTATTGCCCAGTGGAAATAAGTCGCGGCCCGGAAGCATCGCGCCGTCCGAACAGCCACCTCCGGACGATTGCGCATGCATCATCCTGGATGTCGTTCCCCCCGTGGCCAGAACAATCCGGAAAGTGATGCGTCAGCATCGCCTGGCCGGGCTGTCCGTCCCCCAGTTCAGGGCCATGGCATTGCTCAGTTTTTCGCCGCAGGCATCACTGTCATGCGTGGCGGATTATATCGGTTCCTCTCTGCCTGCCGCGTCGCGCATGATCGATGGGCTGGTTTCCAAGAAGCTGGTGGGACGCAAGGAATGTTGCCACGATCGTCGCCAGATCTCACTGGTACTGACTCCGCTGGGATTCAGCGCGTTTATCGAATCGCACCAAGCGGCACGGCGCCAACTCAGCGAGCAGTTGGCGGGACTCTCGGAGAATAAAAAGAAAGGCGTCATTGAGGCGATGCGCTGTCTCGGCGAGATTTTCGGCACCGACGCCGACCGCCTCCCGCGCGATATCCTCTCTGCCACCGAAAACCGTTCCTGACCGAGCCTTCCTATGTGGTTTGTTCGTCTTGCTCTTCGGCGGCCGTACACGTTCATCGTGGCGTCCATGCTCATCATCATTCTTGGGCTGGCGGCCATCCTGTGGATGCCGACCGACATCTTTCCGGAAATCAACATTCCCGTGATCGCGGTGGCGTTCAACTATAGCGGCATGACGCCCGAGGACATGGAAGGGCGCATGGTCACCAACTTTGAAGGCGCGCTGACCACCACCGTCAACGACATCGAACATATTGAAAGCCAATCCCTCAACGGCGTGGGGATCATCAAAGTATATTTTTATCCCAATGCCAAGATCGAGGCGGCCACGGCGCAGGTGACGGCCATTGCCCAAACCGCTCTCCGCTCGATGCCGCCGGGATCCCAGCCGCCGCTGATCATCCAGTACAACGCCTCGAACGTCCCGATCCTGCAGTTGGGTCTGGGCAGCGACAAGCTCAGCGAACAACAGTTGTTCGACTACGGCGTGCAATTCATCCGCACCGGCCTGGTCACCGTCCAGGGAGCGCAGATTCCGTATCCGTACGGCGGCAAGATGCGACAGATCATGGTGGACCTGGACCCCCAGCGTCTGTATGCCTGGGGCATTTCCCCCGCCGACGTATCCAACGCGATCAGCGCGCAGAACCTGGTACTGCCGGCCGGCACGACCAAGATCGGCACGCAGGAATACGCCGTTCATCTCAACAGCAGCCCCACGGTCGTGGATTCCCTGAACGATTTGCCGATCAAGACCGTCAACGGAACGACGGTCTATATCAAAGACGTGGCCCATGTTCGCGACGGGTTTTCCGTGCAGAACAGCATCGTCCACGCCGACGGCAAGCGCGGCGCGCTCATGGTGATCCTCAAGAACGGCGGCTCGTCCACCCTGGACATCGTCAGCCGCATCAAGGCCATTCTGCCCGCGGTCGCGGCAACGGTGCCGGCATCCCTGAAGATTACTCCCTTGTTCGACCAGTCGATCTTCGTGCGGGCGTCGGTCAATGGCGTGGTGAAGGAGGCTGCCATCGCCGCCGGCCTGACCGGCCTGATGATCCTGCTGTTCCTCGGAAGCTGGCGCAGCACGCTGATCGTCGTGATTTCAATCCCCCTGTCGATCCTGGTCTCCATCATCGTGCTTTATTTCCTGGGCGAGACGCTCAACGTCATGACGCTGGGAGGCATGGCGCTGGCGGTGGGCATCCTGGTGGACGACGCCACCGTTGCCATCGAAAACATCCATCGCAACATCGGCCAGGGCAAACCGCTGCTCAACGCGATCCTCGACGGCTCGCAGCAGATCGCCGTTCCCGCCTTTGTCTCCACCTTGTGCATCTGCATTGTGTTCGTGCCGGTCGCGTTCATCACCGGAGCGGCCAAATACCTCTTCACGCCGCTGGCCATGGCGGTGGTCTTTGCGATGATGACCAGCTACTTTCTGAGCCGAACGCTGGTTCCCACCCTGATTAACTATCTGCTGCCCGCCGAGATGGAGATGTATGGCGGTCATGGGGATTCCAAACAACCGCACACCAGCAAAAAGGGCTTGATGTGGCGCTTCCACGACCTGTTCAATCGTCTCTTCGAGAACCTTCGCCGCTATTACGGCGGCATGCTGAAGGTGTCGCTGGAGCATCGGGCGCTCGTGCTGGCGGGCTTTGCGCTGCTGGTTTTGGTTTCGCTGGCGCTGTTCCCGCTCATCGGCAGAGATTTCTTCCCGACGGTTGATGCGGGGCAGATTCGCCTGCACATCCGAACTCCGCCGGGGACCCGACTCGAAGAAACCGAGCGTGTCTTTGGCGAGGTAGAAAACGTCATCCGCCGCGACATCCCGGCTTCGGAAATTGACACGATCCTCGATAACATGGGCATTCCCAACAGCAGCATCAATTTGGCGCTCAGCGACGGTTCGCTGATGTCCCCGAGCGATGGGGAGGTGCTGGTGTCGCTCAAGCCCCAGCGACACCCGACCGAGCAATACATCGAGCGCCTGAATCGCGACTTGCGGCAAGAATTCCCCGACGAGGTCTTCTTTTTCCAGCCGGCCGACATCGTCACGCAGGTGCTGAATTTCGGCATCGCGGCGCCGATCGACGTTCAGATAAACGGTCCGCCCGCCAACGCGGCCCTGAATTACCAGATCGCCAGGGACATCGAGCATCGAATCGCCGCAATTCCCGGCGCGGCGGATGTGCACATCCTTCAGGTCCCGCACACGCCGGACCTGCGCGTGAATGTCGATCGAACGATGGCCAGCCAGGTCGGCGTGACCGAAGGCGACGTCGCCAACGACATGCTCGTTTCGCTCAGCGGCACGGCGCAGTTGTCGCCGAATTTCTGGCTCGATCCGAAGAACGGCCGGCAATACACGGTCCTGGTCCAGACGCCGCAATACCGCGTGGATTCCATCAACGAATTGGAGAATTCGCCCGTCGTGTCAACCGCCGCTTTCCGCAGCCAGCCCGGCGCGGCACAGTTGCTGGGAAATCTGGCGGAGTTGCATCGGGGCGTGTCGGCGACCAACATCACCCACTATGGGATATTCCCCTCCTTTGACGTGATGGCCGGCGTGCGCGGGACCGATCTGCACTCGGTTGCCGCCGGCGTCGATCGAATTATCGCCGAGACAAAACAATCCCTCCCGCGCGGCAGCAGGATCACCGTCCGCGGCCAGGTCCAGAGCATGAATTCGTCCTTCACGGCCCTGTCCTACGGACTGATCTTCGCGGTCGTGCTTGTTTATCTGCTCATGGTCGTGAACTTCCAGTCCTGGCTCGATCCACTGATCATCCTCATGGCCCTGCCGGGCGCGCTGTCCGGCATCTTGTGGATGCTCTTCATCACCGGCACCACCCTCAGCGTGCCCGCGCTGATGGGGGCGATCATGAGCATTGGCGTGGCGACCGCCAACAGCATCCTCGTCATCACCTTTGCCAACGATCAGCGCCAGCACGGCATGAACGCCCACGACGCCGCTCTCACCGCCGGCCTCACCCGCCTGCGGCCTGTGATCATGACCGCGCTGGCGATGATCATCGGCATGCTCCCGATGTCCCTGGGCCTGGGTGAAGGCGGCGAGCAGAACGCGCCGCTCGGCCGCGCCGTGATCGGCGGATTGGTCATGGCGACTTTCGCCACTCTCTTTTTCGTCCCGATCGTCTATAGCAAATTGCGGCAGAATGCCCGAATCATTCATGTTCCCGAGGAACTGAAGTAATGGAATCGCACGATACAATTCCCACGGACCTTCCCAAGATCGGATTGGCGAAGCTGGCCCTGATCGCCATTGCGGCGGCCGTCATTTTCGCCGCGGTGTTCGTTGTTTGCTACGCGCATCTCCGCAGTCACGATCAAGAATTGGCAGCCGAGGCGCAACAAGCGGCCGATCGGCCCCCGATTGTGGTGGTCGCGCGCCCCAAACCCACCGGCGCCGTGGAAGATCTGGTCCTCCCCGGCAACGCCAGCCCGATGCAGGAAACCGCCCTGTACGCCCGGGTCAATGGATTTCTCAAACGCTGGCTGGTTGATATCGGCGCGCACGTGGAAGCCGGGCAACTGCTTGCCGAAATCGACGCCCCGGACGTCGACGCCCAGCTCAACGAGGCCCGCGCCGCCGTCGATCAGGCCAAGGCCAACGCCGTCAGCGCGCAGACGAATGATGAATTGGCTCAGGCCACTTATGTTCGCTACAAGGGATTGATTCCCTCGGGCGGCGTAACGCAGGAGGACCTGGACACCAAGCAGTCCGCCGCCGCCCAGGCCGCCGCCGCCAAAGACGCCGCCAATGCCGCCGTCAAGTCCGCCCAAGCGACCGTCCAACGCCTGGAAGCTGAGCAGGGCTTCGAGAAAATCGTCGCCCCATTCGCCGGGATCATCACCGCACGAAACTACGATGTTGGAGCGCTGATCTCACCGGCCGACACGGCCCCGGGTCACGAGCTGTTTCGGATTGCTGAAACCGACAAGCTGCGCATCTGGGTCTACGTCCCCCAATCTTACGTGACGCTCATTCGGCCCGAGCAGCCCGTTGCGTTTCAAGCGCCGTCGAATTATCCCGGCCGCAAGTTCACAGGCATTGTGGCGCGAACGGCTGGCGCGCTGGATCCGGCCACGCGCACCCTGCGCACCGAACTGGATTTCGACAATGCCGACGGGCGGCTATGGGCCGGCATGTACGGGCAGGTCCTATTCAATATCCATCGCGAAAAACCCGTCCTTACCGTGCCGACCAGCGCCCTGGTCTTCAATGCCCAGGGAACCCAAGTGGCCATCGTGGACCAAGACGTCGTCCACTTTCGCAAGATCACCGTCGGTCGCGATATGGGCACCGAAATCGAAGTGGCGACGGGACTGACCGGCGATGAACAAATCGTCTCCAACCCCGGCGAACGGCTGGTGGAGGGCTCACAGGTTCAGCTTGCCGCTGGCGACGGCGCATCCGCCATTGCTGGGGGAGACGCTTCCGCCGGCAACAAGCTCACGCAGATCGATCCGCCTTCGGGGGGTAACGGAAAGTGAATCGGAATCGCCTTTTCGCATGGACGGCCGTGCCGCTGGCGTCGCTGCTACTGGCCAACTTAGCTGGATGCGTCAACCAACGGGCCGAGGTTCAGACCTATCGCAAGGTCGTTGACGCCGGCCTGCCCCGGCCCAATTCCTACCAGCCGGGTGAGCCCCTTTCCCTCTCCCGCGCCATGGCCCTGGCCAACGAAGACAACGCGGAAATCGCGCTCCAGGGTGAAAATTATCTCCAGGCGCTGATCGCCAAGAATCGCGCGGTTTCCAATTTCCTGCCCACCGTTTCGTTCCAGCCGACTTACACCATCGAACAGGCCGCGCTCAACGAGACCACCGGCGGCGCCACCCCGCAGGTCGCCGCGGCCGGCGGTGGATTCACCGTCCAGGGCAACGTTTGGCAGAGCTTCCAAGCCCCGGTCGTCGGCAACATGAATCTCAGCTTCGTCTCCTATTCAAACCTCCAAAGCGCCGAGCAGACCATCGTCCAGCAGCGCCAATTGCTCATCGACGCACAGGCCACGATCCTCCTTGAAGTCGCCCAGACCTACTACCAGGTTCTCCGCTCCGAGCAGCAGGTCCAGGTGCTTCAAAATTCCCTGAAATTGCAACAAGCCCGGCTCAGCGACGCCCGAAGCCGCTACGAAAACCATCTGGCCCTGGCGCTGGAAGTGGCGCAAACCCAAGCCCAGGTCGCCTCCACCGAGGCCAGTCTCACCCAGGCGCAAAGCGACGTGCGCAACGGCCGGCACACGCTGGCGTTTCTCATCGACGTGAGCGAAGTCGATGGACCCCTGATCGACGAAGTGGCCGTCCCCGATCACGTTTTGTCCGTCGATGGATTCCGCGCCGCTGCCGCCGTCAATCGCCCCGACCTCCTTGCCGCCGACGCCGCCGTCCGCGCCGCCAAATATTCCGTCGATGCCGCCATCGCCCAGTATTACCCTTCCGTCAGCATCAACGTCGCCGGATTTCTCTATCGCGAATACTTCTCGCAGGCCAGCAAGTGGGACGCGATTCTCATCGCCAATCTGCCGATCTTTTCCGCCGGCGTGATCGAAGCCGACGTGCGCCAAGCCTGGTCGCGCCTGCGTCAGGCCGCCCTGTACCAATCCGAGCTTCGCCGCCAGATTGATCGCGACGTGCAGATCGCGCACGACAATCTCGTCACATCGGAAAGACTCCTCGTCAGTTTCAAGCAGGAGGTCAAGGCCGCCAGCGACGCCCTGAACCAATCCGAGCAACTGCTTCGCAATCAGCTCGCGATTCCCCTCGACGTTCTGACGGCTCAGGACACTCTGCTCACCGCCCAGTTGAATTACACCAGCGAGAATTTCAGCCGCACGGTTTTCTATCTCGATCTGCTGCGCATCACCGGCGAGCTGACTCCGGACAGCCCCCCACACTGGCATCCCAGTTCCACCGCCCACCCCGCCACAGCCCCCTCCACGCTGCCCGCCGGTTTCTAAATCATTCTCAGAAACAACGTAGTGGCCTGCCGACTTCAGTCGGCAAGTCCTCATCACACCGCATCGAATCGCCTGGGCAAGCGCAAACCAAAAACGCGATAGTCCTAATCCCTCCCAATCCTTTTCAAAAACTCCTCCTCGCTCAAAACTTCGATGCCCAATTCCTTCGCCTTGGCCAGCTTGCTTCCGGCATCCTCGCCGGCGACTACGAAACTGGTTTTTCGGCTGACGCTGCCGGCGGCGCGACCGCCAAGCTCCGTGATCAATCGTTCGATCTCATCGCGCCTCAGCCGCTGAAGGCTCCCGGTCACAACCACCGTCTGCCCGGCCAGCGGCTTGTCGACTCCGGCTGATTTCTCCATCTTCGGATCGATCCCCACCCGTCTCAGTTCCGAGATCGTGTGCCTCCCCTTCTCGCCATGAAAAAAGTCATGCACCGACTTGGCGATCACCTCGCCGATTTCGTGAACCGACGAAAGCTCCTCCACCGTCGCGTGCTCAAGCGCATCCAGATCGCCGAAATGTTGAGCCAGCACGAACGCCACGCGATTGCCCACGTGCCGAATCCCCAGGCCGGATAGCAGGCGGTCCAGCGATCGAGACTTGCTCAGGGCGATCGCATCGATCACGTTTTGGGCGCTCTTGTCGCCCATCCGCTCCAGCTCCAGGATTTGCTCCTTCTTCAGCCGATACAAATCCGCGAAGGTCTTGACCAGACCCGCGTCAATGAGCTGATCCACCAGCGCTTCGCCGATGTTTTCGATGTCCATCTGATTGCGGCCGCAAAAAGACCGCAGCCGCTCGCGCAATTGCGCCGGGCACTCGGGATTCTCGCACCGAATAAACGGCGAATCCGCATCTTTCTCAACCTTCGACCCGCACGATGGACACTTCGTCGGCGGCTCGATGCGCTTCGCGCCCTTCGGACGTTTTTCTAGAACCCCCTGGCGAACATACGGGATTACCTCTCCCGCCTTTTCCATTACAACCGTGTCGCCCAGATGCAAATCGAGCTTTCTGATCTGATCGATATTGTGCAAAGTGGCGTTCTGAACCGTTGTCCCCGCGAGGAACACCGGCTCCAGCCGCGCCACCGGCGTCAGCGTCCCGCCCCTTCCCACCTGCCACTCGACGTCCCGCAAGACCGTTTGGATTTGCTCGGCCGCATATTTGTACGCGATCACCCAGCGCGGGGCCTTGCTCGTCGCCCCCAGCCGCTCCCGCTGCTCGAACGAATCGACCTTGATGACCATCCCGTCCGTCTGATACGCCAGCTTGCCACGAATTTCCGCGAATTCCTCGATCGCCGCGATCACCTCATCGATTGATTTCACGTGCTTCGTATGTTCTCCCACGGGCACATGCCAGCGCTTGACGATATTGAGCCATTCCCAATAGCTCTGGGTCTCCATCGGCTCGACTTGCCCCAGTCCGTGCGCGACGAACCGCAGCTTCCGCGTCGCGGTGATTTTCGGATCGAGTTGCTTCAGCGCCCCGACGGCCAGGTTTCGCGGATTCTTGTAAATCTCCTCCCCCGCCGCTTCCCGCTCCTTGTTCAATTGCTGAAAAACAGCGGTGGACATGTAGATTTCCCCCCGAATTTCCACAATCCCCGGCAGATCGTTCTCCCCATGCAGACGCAGGGGAATGGATTGGATCGTCCGCGCGTTGGCCGTGATATCATCGCCGCGCCGGCCGTCCCCGCGCGTGGCCGCCAGAACCAGCATTGCCTCCTCGTACCGCAACGTCGCCGCAACGCCGTCAACCTTCGGCTCAACGACGTATTCGATTCTCTCCGCTTCCCCCAGCGCCTTTCGCAGCCGCGCATCGAACGCCCGCACCTCCGATTCATCATAGGTATTATCAATGCTCATCATCGGCATGGCGTGCTCGACGGTCTTGAACCCCTCCACCGGCTGCCCGCCCACGCGCTGCGACGGCGAATCCGGCGTGAGCAGTTCCGGATGCGCCTTCTCCAATTCGATCAGCTCGCGCATCAGCGCATCGAATTCGACATCGCTGATCTGCGGCTTGCCTTCGACGTAATAGAGGTGATTGTGACGCTCCAGCTCCTGGCGGAGCTTCTTGATTCTCTGCTCATCCGATGCGGCCATGGCAAGCAGTGTAATAAAAATCGGCCAGGGATGAGAAACGCGACGCAGATTGCCAATTGCCTATTTCCTATTGAAAGCTGCATATCAATAGGCAACAGGAAATTGGCAATAGGCAATTCATTTCAACATCGCCCGCAGGGTTTCGAGATTGACCTCATCCCACAACCGTCCCGATGGATGCTTTTCCTTCGGCGTTTCCAGGATTTTGGGGATCTTCAAAAACGCCTCTTCGCGAACGAAGGGAATGAATCCCTCCTTGCCGATCTTTCCGTGGCCGATGTGCTCGTGCCGGTCCACGCGGCTGCCGAGGTCCTTCTTCGAATCGTTCAAGTGAAGGACCTTGACGCGGCGCAGGCCCAGGGTCGCGTCCAATTCCTTACGAAACTTGCCGTATCGCCGACCCCGAAAATCGTAACCCGCGGCAAACAGATGCGCGGTGTCGAGGCAGACCCCGAAGCGACTCGGCTCACGGGATCGCGAAATTATTTCCGCCAAGTGCTCGAGCTTGTACCCCAGCGAACTTCCCTGCCCGGCCGTGATCTCGAGGCAGGTGACGACTTCCCCGACTCCGTCGGCCCCATAAGCCCGATCCAGCCCGGCCGCGACACGGCTCAGGCCCGCGTCTTCTCCCGATCCCACATGCGCTCCCGGATGCGTCACCAGATACCCAATCCCCAGCAGCGCGCACCGCGTAAGCTCCTCAATAAACAGATCGATGCTGGCATTCCAGAGCCGATCATCCGGCGAAGCCAGATTGATCAGATAGCTGTCATGACTGACCGTGCGGCGAAATCCAAGCCGATGGCAATGGCTTCTCCACTGCCCGATCGCCTCGGCCGTCAGCGGTTTGCATTTCCACTGCTGCTGGTTCTTGGTGAATATCTGGAGCGATTCGCAATTCAGCCGCTCGGCTTCAAGAAGCGCCAGATGAAGCCCGCCCGCGATGGGAAGATGTGAGCCGAACACTCAAAAAAGTATAGCGGCCTTCCCTGCCCAAAGCCCACGGCCGTCAATGCGGCTGAGTGCTGTTCTCGATCAACCGATGGGCCGCCGGCAGCTTCAAGAATTCCACGTGCCCGTCTCCGAACAGCATATTCATCCCATCGCCGCGGCGATTGTTATCCTTTTCATAACAAACGACGGTGTGCCCATCGACGCCCTGCGTCGTCCGGCCCGCGCCGATGTAAATGTAATCGGAATTGTGGTTGATCCAATCCGCCGCTTGGTCCGGCGTCAAGCCCGGCGGCGGACGATTAGCCGAGCCGGGACGGACGAAAACATTGATCGGAAGGTTTTGGCTGCTGGCCAGCGTACCGAGGTCCGGCGGGTATTTGCCGCCGGAATCATTGCTGTACAGCACAATCGCATTGCCGATCTGATGGAGATTGTTCATGGATTGCACCCTGAGGGCCTGTCTGCGGGCGCGATCCAGGGCTGGAATAAGAATGCTCGCCACCAGCGCAGACTGGCCCATGCCCATGTTTGCCATGGCCTGGGCCGAGCCGAGCCCATTGGCGCCGGGGAACGGCTCAATCGTCCTGAAATGGAACCCCGCGTCATCGCTCCAGCCCACCGCCCCCGCCGGCTCCATCTCCGCCAAAATCTTGTTCAGCGGCGGCACAATCATTGGCGGTGATTGCGCCCCGAACAGATCGCCCATGCCCAAATAAAGCCGGCTGATCGCAAGACAGAGCTGATAGCTGCCCGGCAAAGTCTTCGGCAAATCCACGTAGCCAAAGCTGCTGAACGCCTGCGGCGCGTTCAGCTTTTGAAGCACGGCCTGGAAATCGGAATTGTCCGGAATCGACTTGGCGTCAGCCGGCCGATCCATCGCCGAAACCACCATTTGCGGGAAACACCCGATGTACAACGTCCCATCCTTGATCGCCCAAGAGGGTGAGAGCACCGGAATTGCCAGGAAATGAATGGTCGCGCCCTCGATCGTCGTCTGGCGGAATTCCACAGTCATCTTCGGGTCCTGGCCCTGAAGCTGCTGCTGCATCATGGCATTGGCCATCGTCTCCAGGGTCGTCAGCGACGTCTGCAATTGCTCCGGATTGCGGGGCCGATTGACGATTGTCGTCCCCAGAATCCCGTCTCCCACTGTTTCGGGATCAACGTAATAGCCCCATTGCGGTCCCATCGCCGCGAGAAAATCCTTCTGAATGTCAAACCCCAAAATCCGGTTCACCTGCCCAAGGGCCTGTTGAACCTGACCTGCGTTCTCGGGCGCGAATTGCTGGATGAGCCGATCGATCCTTGTGAACATCGCGTCCAGATCGAAAGAGAACGCCCCAGCGATTGTTGAGGAGGCGGGAATGAGCTTGAGCAACTCCGGCGCAAGCGGCTCAGCGTCACCCATGGCCAGCAATCCATGCCGCGGCGCGGGGGCCAGCACATCCACCTTCACCGCCCAATTCTTCCCATCCAGGCCGGCGGTGCCCGCGATTGTTTTCAACCCCGCCAGGCCCAGGGCGTTCCGCGCCTGGGACCAGATCTGCCGCGCCCGGGGTGGGCCATATATTTGAACCGCGTCGTTGATCGTGTTCGTGAGGGCAGCCGCGTTAACATAAAACGCGGCCGCGGGGTCTTTGCCGAGGTTCCCCATCGCCGCCTGGAAATCCTGGTTCTTCGACAGCGGGTTTTCCGTCTGATCCGCAAACGTAAAGTCGCTCAGGACCACGAGCGTTCCAATCGCCCGGCAAGTGAACGGGTTGCCCTGCGCCTGCTGAAGCAATTGGTTGACCTGGGCCACGATTTTCTGCGCATCGGCGCCGGCGTCGCAAATCAGGGCGACCTTCGGCAGCGGCGCCCCGGGAACCAGCCCGCCGAAGTAAAACGCCGACGGATGGACCGCCAGCGGCACGAGAATATCCAGCACCTGACGAACTTGCTGCGCGGATTCCGCATCTTTCTCGCCGATGGCGTTGATCAGTTGCGGAATCGAATTCCGAACAAACTCCCCGAGTTGCGACGCATCCAGAATCGCTTTCAGATGTGACTGGTCGTAACCCGGCCCGATCGAATCCGTTCCGCTCCAGCCGGCGTAAATCTCCGCATCCCCCGGCACCCGATCCGCCAGCGCCTGTGCAAGCGATACTGCCGGAGCGACGAATACGGCCAAAATGAAAGCGAAAGCAATCCGCATAGAACCTCCGATTGGATGAATTATCCTGACATGAGCCTTGGGCCGACGCAAGCCGGCGCCGCTTTATTTCCCGATGCAAAACGTCGAGAAAATCTTGCCAAGAATATCGTCCGGCGTGATCGCTCCCAGGATTTGCCCCAGAGCATCCAAAGCCTCGCGCAATTCCGCCGCCAGCAACTCCGGCACATTTCCAACATCCCGCGCGCGAGCTAGAGCGGACTTCGCTTCAGCCAGGCACTGCAAATGCCGGCTCGTCAGCGCCAGGGTCGCGCCCGGAGCATCCGATCCGAACGCCGCTCGATCCAGCGCGTCACGCAACGCATTCATGCCCAATCCGGTAATGGCGCTGATGAGAATCGGCTCGGATTCCCGCGGCGACCGCTTGAGCAGGTCGGCCTTCGACGCGACGCGCACATCGGGAAGGCGCGGCAGCGACACTTCCGGCCGGTCGTCCGTTGCATCGCGCACCAGCACCAGCACGTCCGCCTGGTCAACCGCCCGATAGGCCGTCTCCCGCATCTGCTTGTCGATGTCCCATTCGGCCGGCGATTGCGCTCCTTCGCCCCAATCCCCGACCCCCGCCACATCCACCAGCCGCACAACCCCCCTGGCCAGCGCGATCTCCACCGAAAGCGCATCTCGCGTGGTTCCCGGCCGAGGCGACACCACGGACCGGCTGCGCCCGGCCAACACATTGGTCAGCGTGCTTTTCCCCGCGTTCGGCCATCCTGCCAGCACAATCGTCGGCTCGTGCGTCAGCTTCTCAAAGCGCCCGCTTTCGGCGAGGAGTGATTCGAGCTGCGCCACCATTTCATCGATCCGCTTGCCCGCATCCGCCGGCGTGAGAAACTGAATCCCCTCCTCTGAGAAATCGATTCCCGCTTCCACCAGCGCCAGTGATTCCGCGAGCAGATCCAGCGCCGGGCGCAGCCGGCGCGCGAGCTCCCCCGCCATGAGCTGCCGAGCCGCGGCCAAATGCTGGCGATTCTGCGCCGAAATCGCTGCCGCCACGCCTTCTGCCTGCGCCAAATCCATCTTCCCGTTGAGATACGCCCGGGCCGTGAATTCCCCAGGCTCCGCGAGGCGCGCCCCCTGTCGCACGATCCAGTCCAGCAGTATCCGCGCCAACAGCGGATTCCCCGGAAGGTGCAACTCGACCAAATCCTGCCCCGTATAACTCCGCGGACCCACAAACCAATACGCCCACCCCGGACACGACAACCCCGCGAACCGCAGTTTACCTCTCGTCGCGCTGAACGCCTCCCCGACCGCTTCAACGCCCAACCCTTCGGCGATCCCCCGCGTTCCAGGCCCACTGAGGCGCAGCACCATCCTGGCGGCTCGTCCCGCGGCCGAACTGATCGCCACGATCGTATCGTCGACAAACATGGAAAGAAATCCGAACCCAGAAACCAGAATGACGAATCAAGCCCGAATGCTCAAAACCCGAAATGGGGCCGTTTCAGCCATTCGGATTTCGGATTTGATTCGTCATTCTGGTTTCGCACTTTCTGGTTTCCTCTATTTCCGGTTCTTCTTCTCCGCCTCGCGCCGAATCGACTCCGCCTTCTCCTGAAGACTTGCCCACCAACCTCCCAGTCCCCCCTTCTTCGACGCCTGCGCCGACGGATCGAGCTTCTGCTGTTGCTTCCCCTGCCGCGTCGGCTTTACATCCACGATTACTTTGTTGGCCTTCTCCTGCTCCTCGCGCCGCTTGATGTGCTCGCGAATGCGCTTGCTTTCGACGATGGCGAGCGACGAACTCGTCAGGATGTACAAATTCAGCCCGCTGGGCATCCAGTAAAAAAAGAGCGAAAACGCGAGCGACATGTACCGCATCATTTTCTGCTGCGACGCCTGCTCGGGGGTAAGGGTCGGGGGCTGCGGCTGGAGCTTTTGCTGCAGGAACATCACCACCGCGACCACCAGCGGCAGCACGTTCAGTGAAACCACCTTCATCCCGATCAGCGGAACCGTGAAGGGATGCTGGTCCCAGGAAAGCAACCGGTCCGGCCTGGCCAGATCGTGAATCCACGTCAATCCCCACAAAAATGGCGCCTGCCGCAGCACGATGTCGTTCTGTAGCGCCGTATAGAGCGCGATCCAGATCGGCATCTGCAGGAACATCGGCAAACATCCCAGAAACGGGGTGATCCCCATCTGCTTGTGCATCTCCATCTGGGCCTTGGCCAATGCCTCCTTGTCGTTGGCGTATTTCTTTTTCAGCCGCTCAAGCTCCGGTCCCATTTTCTGTAGATGCAGCATCGAGACCTGGGAGTGCTTGGAAATGGGATGCAAAACCGCCCGCACCAAGACCACCAGGGCGATGATCGACAATCCCCAGTCGCGCAGAAAGAAATGGAAAAACCGCAGAAGATCGACCAGCTTGTCCACCAGCCATGGAAAGGCGCAGATTCCGCAGAAGCCGCTGGAGCTGGAGAGAAGCTGGTAATAGGTCCGGGGAAATTCCCCGTAAAAGTCGCCTTCCAGAAGATCGCGTTCCTTGGGCCCGAAGAAAATCTTCAGCGGCACATCCAGCGACGACCGGCCCGGCAGCGAAAAGGCCGCCGTCTGGAAATCCAGCACGACCTCGCGACCATCGGCCTCGGCCGAAGGGTTGAGGCAGCGGGCCTGCACTTTTTCAAGCTGCCCTTGGTTTTCCGCCAGCACGATCGCGGTGAAATAATTGCTGGATGCGCCTACCCAGAGAAGTTTGTACCCCTTATAGATCGACAGGTCCTTCTCCTCCGCGCCCGGTTTGAATTCAGCGAGATAATCTCGGCTGACGTCAACGCCGTTGCTGCCCTTGTCATACCCGGAGACGATCTGCCGATCGTCCGTCCGCTCCATTTCCCTCGGCGGCATCGTCGGGCCGTCAAATTCCAGGCGAACATCGTTCAGCGGCCTCGTGGTCGCGTTTTGCAGGTGATATGTGACCGTGACGTCATAACCCGCGGCCGTGTTGTCCCGATTCTTCTCCGGACCCCGGCCTTGCAATTGGTAGGTCTTGCTGATGTGCAGCAGCGGCGAATGGTTGGCCCCCGCAATGTCCACCCCGTACGTCGCAGTCGTCTTCTTCGAGCCCGGCTCCAGCAGCCAGTTGGCTGCACTCAAATCCACGCTCTGCCCGTCGATGACAACGCTCCGCGTCGCCAGCGGCCGTTCGCCCGCATCCGCATAGGGCTGCTGAAACTTGTACAGCCCCTTGGCGTCGGCATCCTTGTAGGAATTGAGGGTAACGGCATCCAACCCGGCCCCACGCGGGTCGATCTGCATCCCCAGCGCATATTCCGCATCGCCGGGCTGATCCGAGCCGAGGATCGTCGGCGCCCCCGCCGGCTGGGTCGTGGCGAGCAGCAGCGTTGATCCCGGCGCCGCGCCGATCGACGGCCCCGTGGCCGCGGTTCCACTGGCCGGCTCTGTGGTCGCCCTGGCCCCCGAATTCTCCGCCTGCGTCGTCTGATTCAGCGTCCCGGCGTAATCCCACTCCGGATGTTTCGGATAAACGTAATGGACCAGAAAAAACCAGTAGCCCATGCAGAGCAGAAACACCGCTGCCATCCCTATGACTGTCTTCTTGTTGTCCATGAAATTCTTTTTCTTCCATCCCCTCGGGAGAGATCATCTCCCATCCAGCAGCCGGCTTCCTAGAAAATTGTCCAATTCGGCTATGGCTTCAACCTTTTTGACGGTCGTATCCACGTCGTACACCAGACGCACAAACTCGATCTGCGTATCGGTTACCACGACAAAACTGGTTCGGGGATCGCGGTCGCGCGGCTGGCCGACCGAACCCACGTTGATGATCGCCTTCTCGTCGCTCAAATCGAATTTGTAATCCAATTCATCCGGGCTGTAAAAGTCCGGCCCCTCCAGAAAAATCCCCGGCACGTGCGTATGTCCCACAAAGCACAGCCGCTCGAACCGCTCGAAAATGCTCACGAATTTTCCCGGATTGGTGTAGATGTCGTCCGGGAAGATGTATTCGTTTATCGGCCGCCGTGGCGAAGCGTGCACCGCCACGAAGTCGTTCGTCCGAAGCCGCACCGGGAGGTTGCCCAAAAATTTCCATCGAGCCGCGCGCCGCTGAGGATCGGGATCCCGCTCGAAGCACTCCCGCGTCCAGTAGCACGCCTGCTCGGCGCCCTGGTTGAAATTGAACGGCTCGTAGAAAACCGCAAAATCGTGATTTCCCATCAATGCCGCCCGGCATCGGCTGGCGACGAGGTCCAGGCATTCCATTGGATTCGGGCCATAGCCCACGATATCCCCAAGACAAACAATATGTTGAATCCCCCGACGGTCGATTTCCGCCAGGACCACCGTGAATGCTTCAAGATTGGCGTGTATATCGCTAACAATGGCGAACATGCCGAACGTTCCTCGTCCGGCAATGGCCGGGGGCCTATTTCCATCAATAACCGCCGCCGAAAGCCGGGCAATGGATGGTAAGGATGGGCTTGGGGTACGTCAAACCATGAATGCCGAATGCCGATTGCCAAATGTCGAATGAAAAACGGAGAATGGACGCGCATGCAGCGCATTCACATTTGGCATTTGGCATTCGGCATTCATCTTCACTCCGGCGGTTTCCTTCCCGCCGCCGCATGCTTCTTTTTCGCCTGTTTTGGCCGCACGCCGTACCGCGTCCCTTCGCCCGAGGAGATCGACTCTGCCGGCGGCATCGGTCCCTTCTCAGTCGCCGCCGCGAGGCTTTCCAGTTTCCCGTTTCGCGGATGCCACCAGCGGTTTTGCTGGCTTTCCTGAACGATCGCCACCACATCCCGCGGGCGATCGACGATGCGGAAAATATCCATGTCCTCGGGATCGATAAAATGGTGGGAAAGCTCCTTGCGCATCCACTCCACGAGCCCCGTCCAATACCGCGTCCCGAACAGAATCACCGGGAACGCCTCGATCTTCAGCGTCTGAATCAACGTCAGCGTCTCGAAACATTCGTCCAGCGTTCCAAACCCGCCCGGAAAGCAAACAAACGCCGAGGCGTATTTCACGAACATCACCTTCCGGGCGTAGAAATAGTGAAAATCCATGCTCACGTTGAGATAGCGGTTGCTCTCCTGCTCCTGCGGCAGGGAGATGTTCAGGCCGACGCTGGTGCCGCCCGCCTCGAACGCTCCCTTGTTGGCCGACTCCATGATCCCCGGCCCCCCGCCGGTGATGACCGCGTACCCCACGCTCGCCAGCAGCCGTCCGGTTTTTTCCGCCGCCTTGTAGTATGCGTCCCCCGGCTTGGCTCGCGCGCTGCCGAAAATGGAGACGGCCTTGCCCACCTTGGACATGGCCTCGAACCCCTCCACGAATTCCGCCATGATCCGGAAAATCCGCCATACATCCTGGCTATCGGTATCCATCGGCATCGCCTGTCTCCCGCCAAAACTCCTACAACCCCAATCCCTTCTTCTTTTCTTCCCACTCCGCGTTCTCTCGTTTGTTGTCCGTCTTCAAAGTCTGGCCCGATTTGATCGCCTCGATTTCCAACCGTGAAAGCTGCACGGCCCCAAGCTGATAGTCCAAAAACGCCTCGGCGGCGATCGGCACGATCGGCTGGATCAACGCGAACATCGCCGTGGCATAATCCCGAATCTCCTGCTGGGCGTGGGCGTCCATCCGCAACGACAAAAAATGCAGCACGTTGTGCAGATCGCACTTCCAATACCACTCGGTATAAGTATTTAGCGGCAATCCGATCCGCGCCAGTTCCCGCGACACGCCCTTGGCCAACAGCTTCTCATAATCGCTGTATTGCGCCTCCGCCTTATCCAGATAATCGCAAAACTCCCGGGCCGTCATCTCGTCGATCATTTCCTCGCCGCCTTGGCGATTCATCGTGCTTTGCTTGCGCACGCTTTGCACTGTCGGCTTATAAAACCGGTCCTTCACCACGGAATATCGCGCGGAGTATTCGTTGACATTCGCGGTCCGATGCCGAATCCATTGCCGCGCCACGAAGATCGGCATCACGTGATGAAATTTGAATTCCACCATTTCAAACGGCGTGGTATGCCGATGCCGCGCCAGATACCGGATGAGTCCCCGGTCTTCATTGACTTGCTTGGTTCCATGCCCATACGACACGCGTGCCGCCTGCACGATGGCGAAATCCGCCGTCTTGCCAACCGGAGCAATCCGCGGCATCACATCGCACAAGGCCACCAGTCCGTGATCGTGCACTTTCACTTCCCAGCGCGCAAAGCCGCCCATCACGTCAAACGTTTCGCCCTCCGCCGCCTTCTTTTCGATTCGAATATTGGAAACGTCCACATTCATGGCGAGCATCCTAAATAATCGCGCCCGATTGTCGAACGCGCCTCCAGTTTAGCCGCGACCCGAAGGGGAGCGCGTTTTCATGACCGCATGCTCCCCGCCGCCTCCATCAGCACATACACGCCATACAACACGATCAGCGTAAGCCCTTCCGCCCGTTGCAGCCGCCATCGCCCCATCGACGCCGGAACCAGCATGAATGCCAGCAGTACAAGCACCACGCTGTCCAACCGCCATGTCACCCACGCAAATGGCATCGGCGACACTCCCCCCAGCTCGGACAGCCTCAAATGAAGAAACGCCGAAGGGTCCCAATGCACCGCATTGACCGGATACCAGAGAAAAACAAGCATTGGCAGCAACAGACAGAGATTCAGCAACACCACCCCCACTCCCGAGGTCATCGCCACCCAGGCGCGTTTTTTCTGCGCCAGCGCCGCTCCCCCCGTCAACATCGGCAGCACCAGCAGCGGCCCCAGAACCGCCACCACGCATGCCGTGGCGGAAATCTGCGGCAGGTCCCGGCCGATGCGCTCCGCCCCCAAAACGGCCGCCGCTGCCCCGACTAGCGCCAAACAAACGCTCAGCGCCAAATTGAGCCGCCGCGATCCCCGTCCGGGCGCTGGAACAGTGTCCACGTCACCGACCGCCGCCACCGCCTCTCCCGCAACGCTCAGTTCCTTCCACGCCAACAGGAGCACGCCCCCTTCGATCAGCAGCACCAGCGCGTGTTGCCACCTAAATTGGCCCGTGAATCCCACCAGAAGCACGAGGAGCGCCGCCGGCAAGGCAAACGGCCACAGCCGCCGGAAGGCGGGCGGCGCGTCGGAATCGGGGCTGATGATTGAGATTGAACCCACCAGCAGCGACAAGGACCCCACGCTGGTCGCGAACACGACGGAGATCGCCAAATCCGCGCGCCGCAACGCCACCGCCACCAGCCCCGTCGCCGCAATGGGAATCCAATGCCCCACCGCTCGCCGACCCGGGCTCGTCCGGCCGCCGCTCAGCGCATCCACCCCAGCCCGCGATGCCACGTAAAGCAGCACCGCTCCAATCAGAAGCAACCACCGGCCCCATCCGAACAGATCCCAATGTTCCGCCATCGTGTCGGCGAGAGTGTCAACCACCCGCGCCCAAATGTAAAGCGTCCCAGGCGGTAACTCCGACGACTGCGCGCCAACTGCGCGCTTTTCCCGCTCCAACGCCGCAACTGATTAACAAATGATGATCCCCCTCCAGCCTCAGCCACGCTCCCCTACGCGTCCCATCCCCATTATTGCATCAAAAACCGCATTTTCGATCCATTTTCCGCCGCCGACCGGTCTTTGGCATCGGCTTTGTTCTACGGTTCTACGTAATCGTCGTGGTGACGGTTATGGGTGACTGAGCGAGTCACTCAAAAATTCATGGAGCGCGGTTGGTTCCCACGGGCAGTGTCGTCCGGCCGGCGGTCGGCCGGACGACACGCTGGCCCGGGGTTTCTCGTTTTCTCGGCATACCGTAGCGGTGAATCATCGCCGAACCACTCAACCACATTTCGAGATATCCGAGCGATGACCTGCGGAACAAATTTCTCGCTGTTTCGCCGATCCTTCACGCCCGCCACGCACCGGATCGAATAGAGCGATTGCAAAGCGATGGGTCACGCGCCTCCCCTTTTCTTGTAGTGGGCAATTAAGACGTGTCCGCATCCCGTGGCCGAGGTAACTCGACCGGCCATGGCACTGGCAATGGCTGTTAACCGCTGAACGGGCCATCGAATAATATTTGGCATGGGAACGCGCTTGGTTATGACATCGCTCGGAAAGCTCGTCTCGGTTCGGCACCCGGCCTCCAGTAATCCGCAATCGGTGCACTGCCGGCCCAGACTTCGACGGTTGAAGTGATTCAAATGTTCCGGCGGAAAAAAGTACGGATCACCCGTTCCCACCAGGAACCTGTAGACGCTGTTGAAGTGAGGCAGCATGATTGCAAGAATTCCCCCAGGGGCGAGCAACATGGAAGCTTTCTTGATCCATTGCTTAGGATCGTGCGCATGTTCAAGGACATGGCTCATCAGGACATAGTCGAAGCTACCCGGCTTCTCGTCGAACTCCTCAAGCGTCGTCGGAATGACGCTCAATCCACCGATGGCCTGGAGCATGCGAACGTCCTGCGGATCGACTTCCAGCGCTGTGACGTCAAGCCCGGCCATTTTCGCCGCGTGGGAGAACCCCCCCCGCCCCGCGCCGACGTCCAGAAAACGACCCGGGGGCCGACGAAACCCCAGCATTGACTCAATCGCACGGACGAGCCCTGAATCCCGGGCCGGCGGGACCGGTGTCGCCATGGGCTCGGGCCGGTCGGGCAGCTCTGAAGAATTTTCGGAATAGTAGCGGCCGAGCCATTGCAACGTCGGTCGCGGATTCACGAACACAAAATCGCACTCACCGCATCGATCGTAATGGAAAAGTCCGCCACGACGCCCCTTTTTGCTTGACCAGCGATGAATCGCTCCTCCACAGAGCGGGCAAACCACCGCTCGCTCGGCAAAAGAAGAACCGGATAATTCCATATCCTCGCTCACCCATTGCGTAGGTTACCTTCTCGGCATTACGAAGTCACAGTCATGAATACCGTAATCACTCGCGTTTGCCCACCGGCGGTAATTGTCACCGTGGATGAATAAGTCCCCGGCGAGATACCGCTGGAGTTGGCAGTGAGCGACAAAATGCCATCGGTGCACCACCGGCCCAGACTCCGACGGTTGAAGTGGTTCAAATGTTCTTGACTTTACGGTTGATGCTACAGACCATAACCTGAATTTCACGAATCGGAGGTCATGGGCGAAACAACCGTTCAATCCGGACGCGACCAGTACGATGCCATTTATCGGAAAGATTTGGCCGCGGAGGTGGAGTGGCTGCGATTGGGAGCCACCGATAAAACTGACTCCATTGGATTCCTATTGAGCCAATGCGGCGTCACCCCCGACAGCATTCTCGAACTTGGTTGCGGGACCGGCGAGGTCATCAAGGAATGCCAGCGCAGGGATTACGCACGAAGATACGCCGCCATAGACTATTCTGAACCTGCGATCCAATACCTGCGAGACAATTCCAAAGGGATCGACATCAGCTCGGGAGACATCGCTTCCTCCTCGTTCGCGATTCCAGGTCATTTCGACGTCGTCGTTTTGAGCCACGTTATCGAGCATCTCGACAAGCCGGACGAAATGCTGAAGGCGCTCAGCCGGATTGATTATTCGTATCTGATCGCTGAGGTTCCCCTTGAAGATCTCCCGCTCTGCAGGCTGAAGAGCTATTTGAAAGACCGCACGAAAAATCCGGCCGGACACGTCCAGTTCTTCACCGCAGCGTCCTTCAAGGCGTTGCTCGGAAATGCCGGCATTCGTCCCATTCGATCACGCCGATATTTTCCGAGGCAGCCCGCCGAGAGAATTCGCTTTATGTGCCGCAAGAACGGTTGGGGGACCGCTAAACAGTGGCAGGCACTGATGACGGGGCGATACCTGCCCATGATATTCGGGCCGCTTTGGTCGCGCATGTATTACTCACATCTTGCCGTGATTTGCCGCAAGCCGTAGTGCGGCAATTTGAGTTTCCCCGTGCCAACCGGACCCGGCTTGTTTGATCTCTCGCACCGGCTAATATTGTCTCGTGTTTCATTCCATCATCATCCCCACAACGGGCCGCCCAGAATCATGCCGCGCGACCGTAGAATCGGTATTCCGGCAAATGGTAATGCCGGATCAGGTCATCATCTCGGCCGTTGAGCCGGCCGATTGGGATGAGGGAAGAACCGATCCTCGCATTCAGGTTCTCTTCGGCACCAAAGGGCTGACGCGGCAACGCAATAGGGCCATCGCTGCACTGGATCGAAAGTGCGAGATCGTTTCCATGATGGATGACGACGTTGAATTACCCAAAGACTATTTTGAAAGGGTGCAGGGAATTTTCACCCAACGTCCTGACGTGGCCATCTGTTTTGCCAATGTGCGCAATGGTCTTGGCATGAGCCGCGATCAGGCGCGCCAAGCCCTCGCCCACTGGTCCGCGCCGGATGAATTCAGGGAAGGCGCCTGCGGATTGGGATGTTCGATGAACATACGCCGGTCAGTTTTTGATCACGTTAGTTTTGACGAGCGCCTTCCCCTGTATGGCTGGCTCGAGGACGCGGACTTCGCCGCGCGTTCCCGGCCATACGGCAAAGTGGGCACATACGAAGCCTGCCGCATAATACACCTGCTCGAACAGAAAATGAGGCTCTCGGGAGTTCGCTTCGGATTTTCGCAGGTGATGAATCCATATTATCTTTGGCGAAAAGGGTCCATACCGTTCAACGAAGTCCTCCTTAGCCATTGGCTAAAGGGAACTTGCTCCAACGCATTTGGGTTACTCCGGCCTGACCGGACGATAGACCGCGCAGGCCGCTTAAGGGGAAGTTTTCTTGCATTTTCGCTCCTTATACGCGGCTGTGTCGAACCGGAACGCATTGAGCGATTATGAGGTCCGGAACCGAGAATTCTTGCGCTAAGTCACCGTGAAAACTACTGTAACTACTCGTGTTTGGCTGCCTGCAGTAATGGTAACTGTGGCTGTATGAGTTCCGGTCGACAGACCGCTGGAGTTGGCGGTGAGATAGAGGTTCGAATCACTGCTATTATCATCTTCACCAGAAATCGTACCGCTGCTGGAGTCGCCGCTCGCGACGGTGAGCCACGCCGTACCCGACTCGATCGCCGCGGACCAAGAGCGGCTCGCGGCTCCATCGTCCCACAATGCAAAGCTGAAGTTACTGCTGTCTCCAGACACCGCAGTGGCGTACAAGACATCTGTCGGCATTGCAAACAAAGAGGGTGAACTAACGCCACTTGCGTACCCATACACGCTTGAGTCAAAGTTTTCATACTGATTATTGCGAAGAAGTATTCCCGATGTAGAGGCGGTGTCGTAGTAAATACCCGCCGGAAGAGGATAGCTCGAGCCCTCTATGGAGTCTGGCTCAACGATTGTGTTATCGTATGCAAGGGAGCCAAAGTCATCACCTTGCACGACAACCGCACCAGGAACGATTGGGTTCGTCATATCAGAATTCGGATAGTAAACTATACCAGTCTCCGCCGAAGTAGCAATCAGGTTGTGTTCAATAACGGCCAATGTGGCAGGACTCGCGTGCCCGTCCACTGTTACTCCAGCGACCCCTCCATCAACGCTATTGTCTCGAATGATTACGCCAACATCGTTGGGAGTTCCATCGGGCGCAGATTCGAAATCCCCCCCTAAATCCACACCTTGCAACGTGTTCTCCAATTGATTGTTGATTACTTCGGTAAACATTTGGGGTTGTGACTGGCTTCCGTCATCACTCGGAAGAGCACTTGCAAGCACTGCGCCGGTAGCCACGTTCTGAACTATGTTGTTGGCAAATATTTCGGAATATCCACCATCCCAAGACTCGAACCCCGCATTACCATAAGCACCGGTCGCATCCGAAAGGGAATTGGAAATGAATGCCAAATTAAAAATCTCCGCGAGTACCTCAATCGTACTTGTGGAATCGGGTTCGTCATTCCAGTTCCCGCCCAATGTCAATGTATAGCGATCGCCAGAATTTGATACGCCGGTGATGGGCTCCAATTCACCCATTCCGGTTCCGCTCACCACAAGTACGTATTCCCCAATGCTAAGGGTTGGACTCCCGCTGATATCAACGCTCACCGTATCGCTACCAGCGGAGACAATGGATCCATGGTAAGGCTGAATGTCTCCTTCAGTGTTAATTTGCTCCCCATCGTTGCCAGGGCCAAATGGATCCGGCGTTAGGTTGATCGAAGCGTTATTTGAGAAGTAATAGTTTGATTGTGAACCGCCGTTTGCCGGCGCATCGAGAATCCGCCCCAAACCAAACCCTGACGAATTATCGGCCGAGTCATCATAGTCTTGAAATACGCAATTTGTGACGCTCACATTTTGCGACCCCCAAATATTTAATGCGGCTTCGGGGTCATACTGCATTAGAAATGTGTCACTGTTGAAAAAATCATCCGCGCCACCGCTCAGGAAGATCGATCCATTCTCGGTTCCTCCAAAAATGGTGGAATTGGTGATTGTAAACTCACTCGCTCCGGTTGCGTCAATGGGTTCGAGTGAATTGGCATGCAACGTCACGCCATTGAAGGTGTCGCCCGTGCTATGCCGCAAGCTAAGGAGCTCGCCCGCACCGCCGGTACCGTTGTATTCGAGCGTCATTGAATCAAACTCGATTGGCCCTTCGGGTGCTCCCCCATACCACGGTTGGCCCAATTCGAACGCTCCGAAGCCGGTACTCGGGGTTGCACCTCCAAATATTATTATCGTCGTCGATGCTGCAGTACCCTCGATTCTGATGTCCGATAGCGCTGTTGGGATCAACAGTTGGTAAGCGCCAGAGGTGTCGTTAACCAAATAAGTACCAGCCGGAAAATATAGAGTATCTCCCGGCTGAAGAACATCGAGCGCGGATTGAATCTTGCTATAATCATTCGTCTTTCCGTCTCCCACAGCGCCGTACGAAGTTACATTGATCGTCGTGCCGGACCATGTTGGCGCGCTGCTTGCCGCGACGCTCAGAGTCGTTGGCGCTTCCGACCAACTATATTGGCCGCCCAGACCATTATTAATCCATATCTGGTAAGTATCGCCGACGGTGAGCGTGCCGGGAACTGTAAAATCAACTTTGTAGGGATTGACCGCCGTCACGGTGGCCCAGGTTCCGCTGCCGCCACCGGTCGGCTGGAGGTATACCCAGGACTGCGGGGTAGCTGCCCCGTTCGAGAGGTTTTCGCCGTAAACCGACAACGTCTGGCCGAGGTACGCGGAAACCGATGTTGGAGACTGAGATTGCTGGATCGGCTCGGTGGGAGCCCCGGCCCACCAAGCTGTTGTGTCATTAACGGCGATCGGCGCGCTTGCCCCGCTGGCATTCACCGCCCATACCAGATACATCGAGTTGGCGGGCTCGGATGTGCCAATCGTCAACATCGCCCCGTTCAGTGTAGGATCCTGGATTTGAGCATCTGAGAATCTTCCGTTCGACGAACTCGTCTGTCCGTAGACAATGAACTGCGTATCGGCGAATGCGTCGGTTTCGTTTGGATAAACCGTGAAATTGCTTCCGGTCACGGTAATGGTCTGATCCGGCTGCGCCGTGGGATCGGACGCCGCGAAAATTGGAGCCCCCGTGCCGGGTGAACCGCTGATTTCACTTGTGTTGAGCGTGAACGTATTCATGCCCGAGGGCAGCGTCGGGTTGGATGCTGGTCCATTGGGCGAATATGTCGGCAGGATTCCTGGCAGGGTGATGGCTGAGGCGGTTGTCGGCGCTACTGCGACATCCGCGGTGCTGTTTACGGACACCTGGGCGCCATCGTCGGCCTCGGTAATTCCGACCTGGATTCCAAAAGTTCCCTCCTGCTCATAAGTATAACTGCCGGTAACCTCATAGTTTTCGCCGCCCTCATAGACGATGCTCCCGCTGGCGACGGTCGAGCCGTCTCCCCAGTTGATGCTGGCAGAATAATTGCTCGTGTCTCCATCGGGAGTGCCGACAAAAGTGGCGACAGGCCCGCTATAGCTCTGGCCCTGGGTGGTCTGAATCGCGCCATTGCCGGAGCCGGAGAAATTTAGAGCTACAGGGATTGTTTCCGGCGCCGTGTACGTATGGGTGCCGTCGAAGGCAGTGGCCGTAATGTCAAATAAGCCGGTGGAACCCGAATACGAATGCGTCACAACCGCCCAGCCGGGATTGAATGTCGGGGTTTGATAATACGTCTGGGTGTCGCCATCGCCCCAATCAACCGTCCAGGAACTGATGTCGTTCATGGCGCCGTCAAAATCTGTCGCGAACATCGCCGACAGGTCAAGGGAGTATGGGCTATTCGTCGCGCTGGCCGCGCCGTCGATCATCAGGTCAGGCACAAAGGTGACATACGCCGTGCTGATAGCGGTAGAGGTGTCTTCCGTTGCCGTTTCCGTAACCTGAACAGACACGTTATAGGTCCCGGTGGTGACCCCGCTGGAAGTCGGATCGAGCGGATAGGTATGAGTTCCCAGAACGTCGTAATTCCCACCGCCCGCGGCAATGATGGTTCCCGCCGTTGGTGAGGTCCCATCGCCCCAACTGATGGTGGCGGTATAGCCGCTGGCCAATCCGTCGGTTGCACCCGTGAACGTGGCGACGTACTGCGGCGCCGTGGAGGTGTCCGGTGCCGCCGAAAAACTGACGGATCTCCCTTCGTTTATGACGAGGGAGGTAAAATCGCCATCATTAACCACGCCGTCGTAGTTAAAATCTCCCGTCGCCCAAATTCCCTGTTGCGCCAAATGGCTCGCTAAGGTGGTGAAGTCGGTCCCGTCTACCAACCCATCCAAGTTTGTATCACCCACTAGCGTGTAGGCAACAATGATCGAATTTGCATCAACCGTTTGACCGGCGTAGGACGTATGAATCGCGGATGCCCCTCCACTACCGTCGGTTCCCGTTGAGTAGTTATAGTTGCCATCGTTGACAATGAAGCCCAAGCCGTAATTGGAATTGCTTGCGGCCGTTGAACTGATGATGCCTGTCCCATTCCAGGAACCACCGTTGTACCCGCTATAAAGAGCGGCCTGGAGCATATTCAACACGTTCTGGCGATTCGAAGCCGTCGTCTCGATGATCAGGGCGTTGTCGGTCAGGTCCAGCGTTCCCAGGAACTGGCCGCTGCTGTTGGTATCCATGACCAAATTATCCACCACGCTCGCGTGGGAGGGGTCGTCGTCGCCGCTGCCAGGGTCGATCACCATCGAGCCATCGACGGTTAGGCTTTGTTCTCGAACGCGATCGGCGGACAGGCTGTTCCCCGAAGCCACATAGACCGAGCCCGTCCCGTCCAAGTCACCCGGGTCAAAGGACTTTGTTTCCACCGCGTAAATATTGGTGGGTGACACGGATACGCTAAGAAGAACCCGCTGCTCCAGAGGCTCGATCACGGCCTGAATCGCCGCTCTCAAGCGGCCATGAAACCGCCGATGAGATTTACGGAATCCGTTTGTCCTAAAGCCTTTCGCGACGTTAATATTTGACGGGGACTTCCCTCCCGAAACGCCCCAAGGATGCAGCACGGTCATGGCTCCTCCTTGTAGTTGCGCCGCCGAGACGGTGCGACTCAACCCAATATGATGTGTTTCGCCGAAAGATTGCGTTATCCTTTTCGGTTGTTGCCCAACCCAAGGTTACCGAGACAATTCTTTCGACGTGGACTTAAAATAAATCTTCCCGCGCGGGATTGTCAAGGTAAATCTTCAATCCAATCCAAATTCTGATCAAAATTAATATACGGAGAGCGCCGCGACCGCGCGTGGCTAACGGACTCCGCTGACGTCCCCGTTCCCCTTTGTCGGCCGGCCACCGCTTTCAGCATACAAAATCATATGCTCCATCAGCGCCGTCGCCGAATCCGGATCGTATCCCACGATTCCATCCACCGGCTCCCCCACCAATCCCGCGCTGATATCCTCAGCACTAAAAAAGACCCCGATCCGATCCCCCACCTTGATCCCCCGAATCCGCGGCATCTTGAAATCCTCCGTCAGCACGTGCCGCGCATACGCCCGATACGCCACCTCATCAATTTTGCTGCCGACCTCCGTGTACAGCACGTGTCCCGCTCGCAGCGGTTGATCGAGCTGGTTCGCATCGTCAAAAAACGCCGACCCAAGCTGGGCCCGAATATCCTGCCCGAACGTCGGCGAGCCACCGGCCGCATCGATGATCAGCGTTCCGCCATTTTCCACGAACGCGTGAAGCTGAATCCAGTCGTCTAAATTCAGCTTGATATGTCCCGACCCGGTCAGATGAGCCACCTTGTAATCGCCGAGACTGATTTGCGGCCCCAGCGCCACCGGCTCCACCTGCAAATCAAGCTGATCGCGGTTGTGCATCACGGCGGCCAACCGGCGCCACCCGCCCGGCTCCGGGTCCCACAACCCGTCGTATTTAATCCGCGCCACTTTCAGCGACCTCGTGTCGCTAATCCGTGAACTCGGCCCAACAATATACGTCTCGCCCTTCTCCCGAATATTCCTCTTGCCGGATGCATACAGAAGCAAATCCGCCCCCAGCTCGAACATCGGTTCCCGCGATGCCGTGAGCTGCGCCTGCCACGCGCGCGAGGGATCAGCCTTGGGCAACAAGATCATCAGTTCCCGCACCCCGTTGCTGAATCCCAATATCACCGGCGGATCCCTCCAGTCGCTGCCCAGAAACTGCTCGTTCCTCAAAATGCAGTGATTCGTCGGCAGCTCGCGAAATTCCCCGATCCGCGGAAACATCTCCGCAGCCAACTGCTTCACCGACTCCGTGAATTCCGCGCTCCCGCAATCCGCGTTGAACAGGATCATCCCTCCCTGCTCGATGAACGTCTTGAGCTTTTGTTTTGACTCGTCGGCAAAATGCAGCGCCTTGTCTCCGGCGATGTAGAGAATCGGCGCATCGTGCAGATCGCCCGCCTGCGCCCGCAGATTCACCACCTGCCAGTTCAGCAGCCGATCCAACTCCACCTGCCGCCCCATCCAGAGATCGAAATTCGCCAGATCGCGCGGCCGCTGGTTCCAATTCCCCTCGGTCTCCTGATGGTCTGCCGACACAAAATATTGCAGCTTGTTCATTCCGACGGGCGCTCGCCCCCGCGTGAGGAACAACATCGCGAAGCACGTATCGGGCAGGCTCGTCCCCCACGAGCCGTCGGCCTGCTGCGTTCGCACCAGGAAATCCGCCCCTTGCGCATACCAATCCGTGCTCCCGAAATATTTCCGTCCGCTCGCCGCTCCAATTTCTTCCAGTCCGTACAGCCCGTCATACAGATAATTCCCCTTAAACGCGCCGGCGAAATGGTCCCCAAGCCACGTCAGTCCCTGCTCGATCCGCGGATCGTTGAAATTCCCCGTGCAGGATGGGCTCGTGCCCAGCGCCAGCTCATCCTGCGCAATAAACAGCGTGGCCACGCCCCCCGCCGTCATCGGCAACACCTGATTCTCATCCACGGTTTTCCTGCCGTAATACCAACTCCCGTCGGGTCGCTGAATCTTTCTCCATCCAGCGTTCACACTCTGCCAATAGCCGGTCGGAATCTCCATCCCCTCCCGCGCGCACGCCCAAACGCCCTGCACGCCATACGCACTGGCTGCGCGAGCCGCCACTCCGTTCCAACCATACATCCCCGAATCCAGAGAAATGCCCTTCACCAGCAACTCCCCATCCCGCCTCAGCGCGGCCTTCACCAGGTCATTCGGCGGAAGCGTCCGCCAGACCTGGCAACGCATTCCCAGCGCATAGATGCTGGTGAAATCGGTCCCCTCGAGGTAACTGATCGCCGCCGCCAGTTTCGGATTTTCGGGTCTTTCCCCCGCCGACAGCAGGGCATATACCGCGGTGACCGTCATGCCGCCCCGGTCTTGCGCCGGCGAGGCCGATTTTTTCTTCTTCTTCGCCGATTCCCAATTCCCGCCCATCTGTTTCGCGTAGAGATATTGCTCCGCCTTATCGATGGAATTCTGCACCTCATCCGGCGTTGCCGCGCGCACCAACTCCGCGCGCGCCAAAACCGCCACCATGAAGCACATTCCAAAACAAAGCCCACGGCGCCGCCGTGGGAAAGCCTTAAAACCCATTTCCATCAGCATTCTCATAATCACCCAACCCCCCATGGCGCGCATCAGTTCCCCCGCCACAGCAACAGCGGCCGCGCCGTAAACAAACCCTCCACCGCTCGCGCATCCATGCTGAAGCCGTCAATGCTCACCATTCCCGATGAAGTTCCTGACTCTCCACGCTGAATATTCGACCGAGCCGTCAGTATTTGCAGCAACGTCGGGCTTGGCGTGTATCGCACGACCGACCGGCTCGTCACGCCCGCCGCGCTCGCCGCATAATCATACGCCTTGTCCGGATATCCTATTTGATCGACCAGCCCGCGATCCAGCGCATCCTGGGCGATGAATGCTTTGCCGCTGAAGATATCGCCGAGCTTGTCGCTGAGCTTCGCTTTCCGCCCCGTCTGCACCACGGTCTTGAACTGTGCGAACGTGCCGTCCACGAGCCCCTGAAGATACGCCTCGTCCCTGGGATTTTCCGGCTGGAACATCGACCCGGCGTTCTTGTACGAATGCCCCGGCGCCGTCGCCGTCAGCGTCGTCTCCGATACGCCCCACTTGTCGAGCATCTTGCTCATGTTGAACCGCGGAAACAGAACGCCGATGTTCCCCGTCAGGCATCCCGGCTCGGCAAAAATGTAATCCGCCGCGCACGAAACGTAATATCCTCCGCTGGTGGCCATCCCGCGCATCGCCACCACCACCGGCACTTTCTTTTCGCTCTTGAACCGATCCAGCCGATGATACATCTCATCGGCCGCGGTGGCCGTTCCGCCCGGCGTGTCGATCTCCACCACCAGCGCTTTCACCGCCGAATCCTTCTCCACCACTTTCAGCTCTTTGTCGAACGTTTGTGCGCTATCGTCATCAATGATCCCGTCGATCGGCACCACCGCGATCTTGTCGCTGCCTTCACCGGAGATCACGGTTTGCCGAACCTCCGCCCCGGCCAACGTGGCGCCGAATTGGGCCATGTTGACGAGCACGGAAACGGCCAGAGCGATCAGCAGGAGCACGATGACGATCCAGAGACCGCCGCGGCGACGTGGTGGAAACGGCGGCATCGGCGGAAACACGATCGGCACCGGCGCTCCCGGCGGCGGCCAACCCCGCCCTCCGCCGCCGCCTGGGCTTGGCGGCATCGCAAACGCCCCACGCGGATCAACCGGGCCCTGTCCTGGAGGAAGTGTTTGTGTCATACATCCACAAATTCTAACAACTCCGCGAAAGAATGCCGAATTCCAAATGCCGATTGCCCTTAAACCGAATCCTAGCTGAAAGCAATTTCCATTCCCGGTGGACCCCCGCGATAATTGGAAGGTGATAACCTGGCAACGTCACGCTCACGGCAGAGACAATCCTTATCCCCTCCAGGCCGGCGTTCACCGTATTGCGGGTCTTGTTGCCATAATCCTGACCGCGCGATGCGCGGCGAATTCCCCGCAGCCGGCCGAACGTCCTCCCACTCTCCAAGTGCGAATCATCGAGCCGCCGGATCATTGGAGCATTTGGATCAATGAACCAATGGAGGTCCGGGCACAAATGACATTGGATGGCGGAAAGACCTGGCTCAACGATGATCCGCAGCACAAATGGTCGATCGCATGGGTGACCAATGATGGCAGCTATGTCGAACAGGTTGCATTTCACACGGTCTATATCGCCGGCGACTATTATGCGCCTGAAAAAGGTGATCCCATGCATCTGACGCTGGACTGCATTGTGGCTGATCCGATTCCGGCCGAGGTTCCGCCTCCCGCGACGATGCCGGCAACTCGCCCGAATTCGCCAGCGACGTTCGTCGCGGAGATCGCCGCCGCCGAAATGGCCGCCAACCGCGATCAAAGAGTTGCCCACCTCAGAAATGCACTGGCCCTGCGCCCCGACGATCCAGAGAATCTGAAAATTGAATTTGACTTGGCGGTGGAATTAGGTCAGCGCTCTCCGCCCAGGGAACGCGAATCGCTTGAAGTCTTTGAAGACATCATTAAGCGATACGATCACCAAAAGTATTACAGGATCGATGCCGAGGGTACTTCTGAATCCACGGAACTCATGGTGCCGCGGGCGGGCATACTCTGCTCATCTATCCTCAATGCCGTTCATGACCATAAAAGCGCCCGTGCATATGACGAGGTGGCGATGAACGACCTGCGGTGGACATTTGAAAAAAGAAAGTCCGACCTGCTCAACGCCCCCAAGCCCAGGCGGCCATCAAATCCCATTGCGGAGGACATGATGCGCCCCGGTGCATTGGAAGATCAGGTCGCCTATTGGCAGAAACAGCGTGCCATGGCTTCGGCCGGCGGAGTCGATTTGCTGGGTCCCTATGGCAAGCCGTTGGTCGAAGCGGCCGTCAATCAATACCGCCGAAGCTTTGAACCGCTCGGTGCAAACGATTTGCCCAAAATTATGGGGCGGATCATCCATGATCTCCCAAATACTCCGCTGGCAACCGAAGCGCGACGAGTGATTGACGCGGCCCATGCGGGAAGAAACTGATCCTCTTACGCCCAGTAACGTGAATGACGGGCTCGCAAGCGCCATGCCGACGATTTTATCAGGTTGGCCTGACCGCCGGCGCGGGCTTCGGCCGCGACGCGCTCGCCGCCTCGGCCGTTTTCGCCGAGCCGATCCCCCGTACCGACATCTCCAGCGATTCCCGGTTCGTGGCGTTTTGGATCGCCTCGCTGTGCGAGATCAATTCCTGTTGGAACAACTGGAGCAAATGCTGATCGAACGTCTGCTGCCCGTTTCCAGCGCTCTTCATGTAATCCCCTAATTCCAGCGCTCGCCCCTCGAGAATGTATTTCTGCGGCACCGGCCCCCCGCGCAAAATCTCCGCCGCCGGACGCCGCATGCCGTCCCGCGCGATTACCAGCCGTTGCGAAATGATCGCTTCCAGGTTCCCCGCCAATTGCGTCAGAAGCAGCTTGTGCTCCGCCGGCGGAAACATCGCTATGATGCGCTCGATGGTCTGCGGCGCGCTCGCCGAGTGAACCGTCGAAAATACCTGGTGTCCCGTATCCGCCGCCCGCAGCGCGATCCGCAGCGTATCCATGTCGCGCAGTTCCCCCACCAGCACCACATCCGGGTCCTGCCGCAACGCCTGCCGAAGCGCCTGCTCGAAGCTCGGCGTGTCCGTCCCCACCTCCAACTGCGCGATCAGCGCCATTTTTGGCGTGTGCAAATATTCCACCGGGTCTTCGATGCTGATGATCTTCGTCGCCTTTGTCTGGTTGATCAGATCGATCATCGCCGCCAGCGTGGTCGACTTGCCCGATCCCGTCGTCCCGGTCACCAGCGTCAACCCCCGGCCCGACATCGCGATGTCGTTGATTACCGTGGGCAAATTCAGTTGCGCGATGGTGGGGATCTTGCTCTTGATGAGCCGCATCGAAATTCCCGCAAGCCCCAACTGCCGATACGCGGAGCACCGGAAACGGCAAATCCCCGGCGCGGCATAAGAAAAATCCATCCCCGCCGTCAGCCGATCGTCCAAATTGTCCCGCAGCCTCGCCGGGGCGATCGACGTGATGAATTGATGAAGCGCCTCATCGCCGATGGGCGGCAGATCCACCGTATGTAGAACTCCCTGGATTCGCAGCTTTGGAGAGAGTCCGGCTTGGATATGAATATCCGAAGCTCCTCGCTCGGCGGCGAAACGCATGAGCACTTGAAAATCCATGGCACCTCTCGAAGCGGGGCTTTCCCGGATTATTAGTTTACTGCGTCATTCCCCAAGACTGCAATCAAAATGCAACCGCGTCTTCGCGGCTCAATTCTTTTTTCTCAATGCGATAAAACCCGCCGTGACCGTCCCCGCCGTCCCCCCGCGCGCCGTAAACTTTCCCGTTACCGTCATCCGTTTCGGCTTCACCACCGCCGCCAGATCATCCAGAATCTCGTTCACCACGGCCTCGTAAAAAATCCCCTTGTTCCGATAGGAAAAGAAATACAGCTTCAGACTTTTCATCTCAACGCACAGCCGAGCGGGCACATAACTCACCGTGATCGTGGCAAAATCCGGTTGCCCCGTCACCGGACAGACGCTGGTGAACTCCGGAAAAACAAATTCAATCTCGTAATCCCGTCCCGGACGCGGATTCGCGAACGTGTCCAGAATTGTCCGCGGCGCGGCGATTTGCCGGTCCGTCAAGATCGACTTGTGCCCCAGGTGCTTGGCCATCACGGCCCCGTCCTGTGGAAATCCGCGTCGAGGGCGTCGAGCAACGCCGTGGGAATTTCAAATTCCAAATCGTCGTAGATCCCGTATGCCGACTGTCCATTGGACGGACGAACGAACTCCACGTGATAGCGCTGCATTTTCGTTTCGAGTGACACGAGATATCTCTGCTGCGGCGGCGAATTGGGATTCTTTTCCAGGTATTTGTCCGCGTGCAGCGGATTGAATTGCCCCAGAAGCGCGTCCACCTTGGAATCATCCGCCGGCTGCGCCTTGTCGGCCGGGGCGGCGAAAATCCAGAGGGATTGGGCCGGCTGTGTCGCCGGGGCCGTGGCCGCCGGAGCGGTGGTGGGCCTTGCGCCGGATTTCAGATTCGCCGGAAGCGTGGGGCCGAATGGTTTGGGTGATTCTTTGGGACGCCTAGCCAGAACCACTGCCGGCGCTCGCTGAATTACGGCGTTGGCGTTTTGCGTTGCCGGAGCGGGCCAGGTTTCCTTCACCAGAGAGATTCCCTTCACGTCCTCGGGCAGAATCGTCACGACATCCTTGTCCCGCAAGTCCAGCGGAGTCTTCTTCAGATTATCCAGGGACGAGCCGGCAATCTTCGCCACCAACCCATCGGATGTCCGAACGAAATAATGATCCTTGGTAAGACTGTCCGGCGCTCCGATGGTCAGCGTCTGGCCGCCCGAAGGCAGGGCGGCCGGCTCGGTCGTCGGGCGGGTCGGCGGCGCTTCCGTGCTGAGCCACATCTGCGCGCTGGGACGATCGAACCTTGCAAACGCCAGATCATCCGAATCGGGCTTCACGAATTCGCTCGCCTCCGTCCCCGTGATCGTCGAGATCAGCGATGAAATCGCCTCGCTGTCCCCGGGCATCTCCACCGGCTCCACGATTTTCCACTTCGATCCCGTCTTGTTCAGCACCAGCCGTCCAGTCGCCGTGATGATCCGAATCTGCTGCACCTCCAGCGAATTCGCCGTCAGCAGATGTTTGTCTCGCAAATCATCGGCCGCCGTCTTCAACGTTTTCGCCAAACTCGAATCGATCAGGTTGACCTCCCCATCGTTCACCTGCGCAAACATCAAATCGCCGGTGAAATTCTTGTTGCCAATCACGATCCGCGCCGTCTTCCCGTCGCTGGTGGAAAGCGCAACCCTGTACCTCGGCTTATCCAGCCCCGCATCGGACGGCGCGCTGGCCGGCCTGCCCTGCGACCGCAGATCACACAACGTGCGAATCAGGTCCTGCGTCTGCCAATCGACAGCGGCCGCGCTCACCGGCTCGGTCATCCGCCAGGCTGCCCCGCTCCTTTCCACGGTCGTGTGATTCCCATCCGAATCCGTGAGCGTGAATCCCGTCACCTGGTCGCTTTGCAGATCGAGCAATTTCTGCCCCCCTCCGGCCGTCGCTTGCTCGCTGGCCTGCTCCGGCGTCTTCTTCTCGCCGAGCTGGCTATACCAAAAGACACCGCCCACTACCGCCAGCGCCACGAGCAGAACAATCGTCGTTTTGAAATTCATCGCCCTGACTCAATCCCGCCGGTTGGAGTAGACCAACAATCCCGCCAAGATCACCGCCAGCGGCAAACCCACGGTGAACACTCCGATGCGCCAGAACCCCAGCGTTGCAGGCGACATCTCCTTGATCCGCGCGACTTGAAGCGCGTGCGGGCTGATCGCCAGCATCGAATCCTCATGCGCCAGCCAGAGGATGCTGTTGACGAAAAACTCACCGTTGCCCGGCAGCCGGGCCACGGTCAGTCCGTGTTTTTCCAACATCTCGTTATCCGGCAAATCGACGAGGTCGCTGCTGGCAAAGAGCGAGCTGCCCACGACCACCAGGCGTGCCCCATCAGTTTTCTCGGATGCCGCGGCGCCGTACAGCGGACTGGCCGGTGTGTTGTCGATGTCTCCGTAAAGTCGGCCGCTGTTCGCGTCAGCGCTCGCCGTGAACGTGACCGCCCGGGCGCGGTCCGCGTTCAAAATCGCTTCGGCATCCGCGCTGGCCCAAAAATGCGGCGACATCGGGATCGGCAGGAGCGGCGTGGCTTTCACACCCGCCGGCGCTTCCGCCGCCGCCATCACCGGCATCGATCCCGCCTGCAAAAAATCCAACCCCTCCAGCGGAGCCGCGATCGCATGGTCCCCGTAATGATTCACCTTGAACACAAACTGGTTCGACTGCAACGCCGCCTCAACCAGATCGCTCGACCTTCGCTCCGGCGGCGGCAGCGCCTCGTGGACGATCACAAAATCCGCTCTTGCCCGAATGCCCATCGGCTCCAGGGCCGAATCCATCGGGTCCTTCAGCGGGAAGAGCAGGACCATCGCCGATCCGCCCGACTTCAGATGGTCGGCCAGCATCTGATCCAGCGGCAGCGGCTGCTCCGAGGGCTGTTCCCACGGGGGTCTCACCACCACCCACACCGCCGAGGTCATCTGCGAATCGGTCGGCTCCGGCATCGGCGTTTCCTGCATTGCCGACTGGCCGCTGGCATCTTTCTCCTGCACGTCGAAGTTTTCATCCTTGAGGCGCTGACCCAGCACCGCGAACATCGGGGCCTGCCCGGGCGTCGTGATCGTCGCCAGCGGCGGCCCTCCCGGCCGGACGAAAACCACCATCGGCTTGGGACCGCCCGTCAGCGAGGCGATCGCCGCCGTGATCTGCTGCTCGCCGGCAAAACTCAGCTTGGGTTGAACGTCCGGCGCCGCCGACGCGAACCGGCTGGATTCCGGGACCTTCCACACCTGATCGAACGACAGAATCTTATATCCGCCGTCCGTCATCACGAGGATCGACTTGCTCCTCAACTGCGTGCGGAACTCATCCAGTTCCTTCAGCGAACCCAGGCTCGCAATTTTACCGAGAAATGCATCGGCCACTTTCCGGACGGCGTCGGCGCGCGCCGCGGCGGGAGTGGAAAAGTCGCGAATCTCCTTGCTCAGTGTGGTGATGGCTGGAAAGGTTCTCAGCACCTGCGAGTATTGCTGCAAGAGCTGCGAAATCGACGTGTAGGTCGTCTTGGCGTCGTCCACGCCGTCCTTGTAGCTCGGCACCTGCTGATCCAGCTCGGAATCCACCGCCGTCTTCAGGTCCTGGAGCTGATGATGCGCCATGACCAGCGTCAGATAGGCCGCGTACAGGTCCTGCTGAACCTGCTGGTCCTGCACCTGGTCCAGCGGCAGCGTCCGGAACTTCTGCGCCTCATCCACGACAAATTGATCCACCTGCTTGTTCTCATCGGGCAGGGCGCCGAGGATTTCCTTGTAACCCTTCACCTCGCCGCCGTACTTGTTCGTCACGTCCGCGACCAGTTTGTTGAACTCGTCCTTCTGCGTATCCGGATCGAGCAGTTCGGCGGTGATGTTCTTTCCCTTGGTGGCGTATTCGTTGAGCAAATCCGCGACCGGCTGATAGAAATCCTGCTCGTGCGAATCGTTCTTGAGCTTGGGATAGAGGGCGACGAGGCGCACGCTCCGGGCGAGGTCCCGGATGAAATTGACCGATTGCGGCCGGAGGCTTTGCGTCTGGCCCACCGTCGTATCCACGCGCAGAGCGTGCCCCTGGGCCATCCAGGTCAGCATCACCGCCAGGGCCGCGACGACGATGCTGGAGATCAGGACGTTTGCGCCGTACTTTATCCACCGCTCGTGCTGGGATTCCGGGGGGGGCAGGGTTGGGTTGGCCATTTCTAGCGCTCTCCGCGAAGACCCACGGCGGCGCCGCGGGCTTGGGGGGAAACATTCCAAGTCTTCATTTCCATCGCCGTGATTCCAAAACCTTTGTCGTCAGAAACAAAAACACGGCGGTCGCCAAAACAAAAAAAGCCACGTGTCCCGAATCGATGATTCCCCGGCTGAAATCGGTGTACCGCTTGAAAACCGTTTGATCGATGATCTTCACCGAGGTCTGCGACAGCATCTTCCCGCTGGCCCACCACGGCACGATGGTGATCGCGAACAAGACCGCGGCCGTCGCCACCGCCGAGACGATCTGGCTCCGCGTCAGCGACGAGAAAAATAGCCCGATGGAGATAAACAGCGCCCCCACCAGAACGATCCCCAGATACCCGCTGCGGATCGGGCCAAAGTCGATCCGCGGATTCGCGTAAACCGCCAAAACCCCCGCGTACAACAGCGTCGGCGCCAGCATCACCAGAAAAAATCCGAACGACCCGAGGAATTTTCCGATCACCACCTCCATCTCCGCCACCGGCGCCGTCATGAGCGTTTCAATCGTCCCCGTGGACCATTCCTGGGCCAGCAATCCCATCGACAGCAATGGAATGATCGAGACAAGCAACCAAACCATCCAGTTGAACAGATTCCTCATCCCGGCGATTTCCCCGGGCTGAAAATCGTCCCAGAATGTAAACCCGCAGGCGATGAGAAACACCGCCATCGCCACATACGCGATGGGCGAATAGAAGTAGCTGGTCAATTCCCGTCGAGCGATGGTGGCCGCGCGTGTCATGGAGTTTACACCCTTGCCGTGGCCTGATCGGCCGTCACCTGCACGAAAAATTCCTCGAGCGTCGCGTGCTCCAGCCGAATCTCGCGCAGCGGCCAACCGTGCTGGATCACCGTTCTGGCGGCTTCCTCGCGGATATCGCAACCCTCCTTGGCTCGGAGGGCCGCGGTGACATATTTCCCGTCGGATCCGCTCGGGGCGTTGCCGTCGAGTATTTCCACCTTGCTCACGCCGCTGACGCGCAACAGAGCGGCCTGGACTTCCGCGCGCGGGCCTCGGCACTCCACCAGCACCCGGGCCGTCAGCCGACGGCTGGCGCGCAATTCGTCCGGAGAACCCTGGGCCACGATCCGCCCCGCCGAGATCACGATCGCACGGTCGCACGTCGCCTCCACCTCCGGGAGAATGTGCGTGGACAAAACCACCGTGTGGTGGCCGCCCAAGTCCTTGATCAGTTTGCGCGTTTCTCGAATCTGCGTCGGGTCCAGGCCGATGGTGGGCTCATCCAAAATCAGCACAGCCGGGTTGTGGAGCAGGGCATCGGCCAGACCCACACGCTGCCGATACCCCTTGGACAAATGGCTGATGGTCTTGTGCTCCACCGGCTTGAGCCAGCATCGCTCCAGAACATAATCGATCCTCTTCCGCCGCGCGCCGCGATCCATCTTTCGGAGCCGGCCGCGGAAATCCAGATATTCCCGCACCTTCATTTCCGCATACAGCGGCACGTTCTCCGGCAAATACCCCACGTTTTGCCGCACCTGTTGCGACTGATGAAAAATATCGAATCCATTGACCGTCGCCCCGCCGCTGGTGGGCGGCAGGTAGCACGTCAGGATTTTCAGAGTCGTTGATTTGCCGGCGCCGTTGGGCCCCAGGAACCCAACGATCTGGCCCTTGCCGACTTCAAATGAGATATGATCTACCGCCAAGGTCTGACCGTACATCTTGGTCAACTCGCTCACCACAATCACGCTAAAACCCTCTTTGCAAGAGGCAGATAACTACGCGCCGCACAAATGGATGTCAAGCCGCGACGCCAATTCTTTGCTATTCACGCGCACCCTCCGCGATGGTTGCACAGACCGCCAACTCATCTCCGTGGCTCAATTCCGTTCTCCGATCGGCCGGCTGTCCGTTGATCGCAAACCGCGCCGCCGGCAACTCCCCGCTGTCCAGTTCCGGGATCACCCCCGCGAGCGTCTTCATCGCTGTCCCCACATTCGCGCCGCGCGGCAATTGCAACAGGATCGGTTCGCGCACCGCCGTCCCGACGTTTTGATCCAATGTCACGCGCACGTCCATGCGCCATACATCTCGCCGATACGGCTCGGCAAACATCACCCCAAACCCCGGGCCGTACTTGCGCTCCCGCGAGATCAGCGGCAGGACCAGTAATATCAACACCCCGACGACGCTAAAAACTCCCAGCAGCCCCCACCACCGGCTCAGCCGATGATATCGCGCATAAATTCCACACCCCCCCAGCAGGACACCGGTCCCCAGCACCAGCAGCAGATTCCCAATCGCCCCCGGCGTCCTCTGGTCAGTTCCCCAGGCAGCTGCCGTCAGCACCGTCCCCATGGCCTGTCCGACCAAACCGGCTCCGAGGTAATCCAACCCCATCAGCCTGGCAATTTTCCGACGACTGTAAACAAACACGCCGCCGCTCTCCGCTTTGGAATGTTAAACCGTCCGCCCCAGGATCTCTTTGATTTTCTTGGAAATCTCCTCCAACTCCTTCTCTGTCTTTCGCAGGTCGCCAAGCCGGTCTTCGACCTGCTGCTCGTGACGGGAAACCAGCTCCGTCTCATCCATGGCCTCTTCGAGGCGTTGCTTGGCGACTCGGAGCCGCTCGTCGGCGTCATGAAGCTGGCGAAGCAATTCCTCCGGCACCATCAGCCGCTGAACATCAGGCCCAGTCGGCGTGGGATCTTGCATCATGCGAGTATTGTACGCCACTGGCGCGCTTCCATTCAATTTTCCCTGCGCAAATCCGCCAACAACGTCCTCAGCTCCCCTTCCAATTCCCTCACAATCTCGTCGGCTTTCTTGCCGTTAAAGTCCATCGGCTTGCCGTATTTCACCCGGATGCGATGCGAATGAAAAACCTTGCTTCCCCTGGGCCATGCCTCGAACGACCCATGTATCGCCACCGGCACCACCGGCACTTCGGCTCGGCGAATCACTAGGGCCACCCCCTTTTCCAACGGCTCGATCTCGCCGGTCAATGTCCGCGTCCCTTCGGGAAAAATACTCACCGCATATCCCTCGCGCAATCGACGGATGACTTCCTTCATGGCCCCGACATCCCCCGCCCCCTGCCGCACGGCAACCGCCGTGAGCAGCCGCAGCAGCCCGGCAAGAAGGGGATTCTCAAACAGCTCGCTCTTGGCCAGAAAACTCACCGGGCGATAGAGATGCACGGCCACCAAAATCGGATCCAGATAGCTCTGATGATTGGCGACCAGCAAAACGCCGCCTTTTTTCGGGACGTTCCGCCGTCCGTAGGTTTTCAAATCAAAAAGCGGCGTCGTCCCAACCCGCGCAATCGCCTGCAGGGCTTTCCATGCAAATGAACGCTGATCCATGCCCTCACCTCTCGGCACGCCGCTGCCGCGCCCGGCCCACGATGCGATCCACCACCTCTTGCAACGACAGGCTTGTCGTGTCGATCACTTCGGAATCCTTTGGGACCGCCAGCGGCCCGACCGCCCGTTTGGCATCCCGCCTGTCCCGATCCATGATCTGATTCTGAAGCTGGGCGATGTCCACCACTTCGCCGCGGGCCCGGAGTTGATTCGCCCGCCGCCGTGCCCGCTCGACCGGCGTTGCATCCAGATAAAACTTCAACTCCGCATTTGGAAAGACCACCGACCCCTGATCTCTTCCCTCGGTAACCAGGTTCGGCCGGGCCGCCCCGATTTCCTGCTGCTGGCGGACGAGCAGCTCGCGAACCGCCGGCACCGCCGCGACAAACGACGCCGCTCGTGTTGTCTCCCCCGCTCGCAGCAGATGCCCCACCGGCTCGCCATTCAGCGACACCCCCGGCGGTTGCATCGAAAAATCGAAACTTATCTTCGCCAGCCGCGCCACGTACGACAGCTCGCGCCCATCCTCTAGGTTTGCGTTCCGCCGCAGCGCTGCCAGGCCGATTGCCCGATACATCGCCCCGGTATCCAGGAAATCAAATCCCAGCTCCCGCGCCACCGTCTGCGCTACCGTCGATTTTCCCGTCCCGGCCGGGCCGTCGATGGTGATGATCATGCCATTATTTCCGTCCGTTTCCTGGGCGAAATATCATCGGCAATTGCCCGCTGCCCGCAAGCCGCAACTGCACCCGCCCTTTCGCCATCGGAATTCACCACTCCATTCTCTATAATCCCCGAACTCGATGACCAACCTGCGCTGGTATCACATCGCCTGCCTGGCTCTGCTGCTGATCGTTGGAACATTCATCCGCCTGCCGGACCTTGGCCGCTTCGGCGCCTGGCGCGACGAATATTGGGGGCTCTACCTGGCCACGGGCAGAGGCGACGCGCTTTTCCAGATTCCGCTTCAAACGCTGATCACCAGTCCCCCGCCGGTGGGATTTGCGGGCGCGCCTCATTGGTGGCACATCTGGACGGGCCTCCACAGCGTGACCCATCCCCCCTTGTACTACTTCCTCCTGCGAGGGTGGGTGGACCTTTTCGGCGAAAGCGATCGGTCCGTTAGAATCATGTCCCTGCTATTCGGCTTGGGTTGTATCGCGCTGCTCTTCGATTCAATACGCACCTGGCGAGGTCCATGGTACGGATTGGTAGGCGCCGGAATCATGACCTTCGCGCCCATCCAAATCGACTTCTGCGTGCAAGCGCGGCCCTACACGCTGATCGCGTTTGAGGGCTTGCTCATCGCCGCCGCTCTCTTCCGAATCGAACGCCACGGTCCATCGGCGCTAAAGCTGCTCGCTTTGGCATCTTCCGTCGCGGCCCTCGTGCTGACCCATTACTTCGCCATCGGAATCGTCATCGCGGCGACGGTTTATGCATTGCTCAGGTTCAAAAGAGCGACTGGCTCGAGGACCCTCGCGACAATTACACTCGCGACCGGCCTCGCCGCCGCCCTCTGGGCGCCCGAGCTATGGCATAATCGAGGGGCGTTTCATAACGCTTTGGGCGTGCTTAGGTTCACGCCAACTCCCTTGAAATCCACCCTCGACGTGGCGCAGAGACTGACGCTTGGCCAAGTCAATTTCATGAACTGGCCGGCGGCAGTAGCGCTGGCCATCATGACGTACGTGCTCCCGCCGCTTGATCGTCGCAAAACGCTGTGGTGGCTATGGACCCTTTTCACGATCGGCATCGTTCTGGCCGTCGATCTATTCCGACATTCCGGCCTTCTTCAGATCGATCGATACCCTTTCATTGCCGCGCCGGCGGTCTATGCGATCCTGGCGATGCCCCTGCCTGGCCGGCTCGGAAAAATCGTTCCGCTCGTGGTATTATTCGGGGCCATGGCCTTCGGCATTGCCCGCTATCAGCAGGGGCCTGAACTCGGCATCGCCTCGGTGTATCAACTCGAGGACCACCGGGCGACGGCGAAGTTCTTGAGGAACAATGTCATCTCCGGCGACGCCGTCATTATCGCAGCCAACGGGGACGATCCCGCATTCACATACTTCGCCATCGAACATTACAACGGCGAATGGAAAGTTCCCGTGCTGTTGATATCCACTCCGCTGAGCGACGACGTCAAGCGGCGGATTTTTGGCTACCGCCGGGTGTGGGTGGTGGGCCGCAGTCCCGCCGACGATACCGCCAAGCTGCTGCAAGGCTGCTCGATCGTCGGCCTTCAGGGCGCCGGCAATTTCAACAGCGTGTGGAGAATCAAGGAGGAAGCACAACCTTGATCCGCTTCCATTGGTCCGGGTTGATCTGGCTTGAACGATCACGGCGATGCCGTCGCGTGGGCATCGCATTTCGGGAGCCGCGATGAAATTCATTCAATTTCCCAAATCGTTTCTCGTCCTGATTTGTTTGACCCTCGTTGCCCTGTATATCCCGGGCTGTTTAACCGCGGACAAGTCCGTCTCGGCTGCGTACGACGCCCAGCACGACCGATTCCGATTCCTGATTGTCTTTCAGAACATCGCCACACAAGCCGACAAGTCCGCCGCCGATTTCGCCTGGCTCCGCTCGCTGTATGCCAATCGCGATCATCTGATCCTTTCGCCCATCGGATCGCCTTGGCCGTGGGAGGGCTTCGGCGAAGGGGCGTATCTTCGCATTTCCAATTCGCTGTATGCCGGTGTGGATTTGAGCGCTGCCGCCACATCGGGTTTGACCCGCGAAATCGCCACGATTCCCCTGGATGATATTCAGGTCCTGCCCGGGCGATTTTTCATTCGGGGACGCAACAGCCTCTGCTATTTTCAGCAGATCGTCATTCCCGGCAAAACCGTGGATGAGATGGTCGAAGCCGCGAATCACCGCCTCGCGGCGGCCACGAGTAATTCGCTCGTCGGCTGGATCGACTCCGAATTTCAGCATCGTCAGAGCGGACTGACCTCGCAGATGGCCTGGGACGCCTTCACCAAGGGCGTGATCGATCAAACCACCTGGGCCATGCGACATGAATCGTCCGATCGCGGCCAGCCGACGACTCGGATCGACGATCCCTTCAATACCCAAACCCTCCAATCGCTTCGTTCGGCGCTTGTCAGCGGCAAGGCAAAGCTCATTCGGACCGGGGACAAAATTCATGTCTCGGCCGAAATGACCGAGGCGGATGTTTCCGGCCTGGTCGCGTTTGTCGAGGCCTTCCGCGAATCGGTCTCGGGCGCGGCGGCCGAGCCCGCTCGGGAATCTCGCAGAAACTTGGCTTGGCGCGCCATGCTCGACAGCGCGGCACTCACCGCCACCGACAAAACTCATGTGGAGGCGACCGTCGATCTGACCAAACTTGTCAATGCCTTTTACAATCCGCTGGAGATTCCCCCCTCTGGAATTGAGCCCAAGGGCAACAAGGTCCAAAATATGCTGGATGTGGCCGGCGATTCACTGGAGATCGATTCGCATCTGACGGTAGGAAAAATCGTCGCGGATTTCAAGGCCGATGCCCTACCCACATATCCGCCGCTGAAGTCCGTCGAACCTGGGCGGGGAATGGGCAATATTCATCCCGCGACCGAGCCGTCGCAACAGTAATTGCCAACGCCGCCTCGCTCGTTACGCGTTATTCCCCGACGCGAATCATTCCCTCGGCTTGAGCGCCTCTTCCGATTGCGGCAAGTCCTTCAGCGTATTCAGGCCAAAGACTTCCAAAAACCGCTTGGTCGTCCCGTACAGAATCGGCCGTCCCGGCTCCTCCGCGCGCCCCGCGATGTTTACCAGCCGCTTCTCCATCAGGCTGCGAATGGTCTCTCCGCACATCACGCCGCGAATCGCCTCGATGTCGGCCCGCAGGATCGGCTGCTTGTAGGCGATGATCGCCAGGGTCTCCAACGCCGCCTTAGTCAACTTCGCGTCAATTTCACGCTGATGCAATTTCTTGAGGTGCTCCCCGAATTCCGGCAACGTCAGGATCTGATACCCCCCCGCCACCTGCTCCACCCTGAACGCCCGGTGCGATTCCTCGTATTGGATATTGAGGTCCTTGATGGCCTGCCGAACCGGTTTCGTGGCCTGCAAATCCATCAACTCCGCGATCCTTCCGGCGGTCAGCGGATGATGCGTGGACAGCAGCAGCGCTTCCAGCAGCCGGGTGTCCACCTCTTCCGATACCAGATGCAACCCTTCCTCGGACTCGGCATCCTCCGCCGCGTCCTGCACGGGTCCATCGGCATCGGGAACGCTTTCCATTTCCGCTTCCATGACAGGCTCATCCCTGACCAGTCGCATAGGCTGACTCCGTTTCTCCGACACTTATCGGCCATTTCGCCGATCCGAATGGAAAAGAAAGCCCGGAATCGCCAACAGATGGTAGGACAGGCCGGCAGGGGGTCAAGTAACCGGGGCGAGGACGCGAGCGGCTCGAATGTCACTTCGGCGCGGTTGGATTCGTTGTTGGGGATTGGGTTAAGTCCAGATCGATCACCGCCGTGTAATATCGCCAGCCCCGCCCCAGAAACACCTGGTCCTTCAGCATCTCCTCCGTGCTTTGTTCTGCCATCCCCTCAAATCGTGTTTTCCCATTCACCACCACTTTCACCGGCTGATCCAGGTCCACCATCTGTTCGTTCAGATACAGCCGAACGACGCGAACGTTCCTCGTATTCAATTCAATCGTGTGAGAATCCGCGATCTCGCCCGCCGCCCGGAAGCCGTTCTGATACAGATACATCCCCTGGCTTCCGCGTGAAAACTCCACCTTCGCCTGCTGTCCAGGCGACATCGGCTGGTAAATCTGCACCCAATCCGCTCGGTTATAAATCGTTTCGGCGCTGTTGGACTGAACAAACACTTGCCGCGGATATAGACTGCGCTCCCGCCCCCGCAGTTTCCGGTATTCCTCCTCCACAATCGCCGGCGGCGGCACGTGGCCGGCCGTCTGCGTTTCCGTGTAATCCACATCGTATTGCAGGTTGCGCAGATAGCGCACGATTTCGCGCGATTCCACCACGTTCACCACATCATCCGAAGCGTCGTGCCAAACAACGCACAATACGTTCTGAAGGTTCCCCAGCCGAAATCGCTGCCACGCATCATGCATCGAACCCGCCATCGGATTGATCGCCGCGAAATACGTCGGATAGTGGATCGCCACGTTCCACACGCCATGCGCTGCCATCGAATGTCCGCTCAGATAGACCCGCGCCGGGTCGATATTTGCTCTTCCCGCTGCGTCCAAGATGGGCTGCATTACCAGGTTCATCCCCACGGGCCCCGGTCCGTAAAGCTCATCCAGGTTCAGCAGCGGCATCAGCACGATCGCATCCGGATGGGCCGACAGTTCATCGGTCATCCACCGCGAATAAATATCCGTCACCCGCTGCGCATCCGGAGGCGGCGAGCTCAAAAACGCGTTGGCGACCGGCAGCTTGACCACCAGCGGCCACGCCTTCGTCACGTCGTATGACTTGGGGATTCCCAGAAAATACCGCACCTCCAGCGGCCCGGCCTTTTCATGGATGTAATACACCCCCGGCGGCAGCGCCGCCCACCCCATCCGCAACCTCGCCAGCCGCCCGACGATCGATCGGTCCAGCCCCACCGCGTCGATCTTCCCCGCAATCTCACTTCGCTCCCCAGCCGACGACGACGCAAAATATCGTTCCAGCAGTTCGTGCGCTGCAACGAGCCTCGGCATCTCGGCGGCGTTAAACTGATTCCCCAACTCTCCCCGGTAAAGCGTGGCCAGAACATCCCGCGGCAATTCTTCCGCGGGCGCGGCGGCAATCATCCCCGCCATCGCGAGAATGACCGGCAAACTCGCCTTCCAACCGGCCACAGCCTCAGCCCTCGGCAATCGTTACGCTGTTCAACGTATCCCCCTGCTTCACCGCGTTGATGATCTGCTGGCTCTGGCTGTCCTTCGCCTTCCCGAACACGGTGTGCTTGCCATCCAGCCAATCCGTCACCACATGGGTGAGGAAGAATTGGCTTCCGTTGGTATTCGGCCCGGCGTTGGCCATCGAAAGCGTTCCCACCTGATGCTTGTGCGGATTGTCCTTCAGTTCATCGGCGAAGCGATATCCCGGTCCCCCGCTGCCCGTCCCGGTCGGATCGCCGCCCTGAACCATGAAGTTCGAAATCACCCGGTGGAATTTCGTCCCATCGTAAAACTTCTCGCGGGCGAGGAACACGAAATTGTTCACCGTGACCGGCGCTTCCTTTGCGTACAAATCGCAAACGATCGTTCCCCGCGAGGTATCGAATGTGGCGACGTACTTCTTGCTCGGATCGATGCTCATCTTCGGCGGCTGCGCATATTGCTTGGACATTTCGTTGGCTCTCCTTGCCAAACAAGCCTTCACTTTTCGCCGCGGTTGTCAACGCTGAAATGCGTGGGGAAATGCAACCGCGAAGACGCGAAGAGCACAGCGCGGCAGAGCCGCAACCAAAGCTAAAAAAAACGTCGCTCGCCGGGTAAGGTGAAGTTGTGAACACCTTTCACCTTCTATCGAGGAGCGACGCTATGAATG
>JBEKHH010000017.1:0-87158 GCA_050012375.1 Tepidisphaeraceae bacterium | reverse complement strand
CCGAGTGTGCCGACGGTTGGACCGCATCGACCGCAGATACCTGGCTTGGGTTCAATTGGCCAGCTGTATAATCTTCATGCGGCAGGGTTTTTTCCCTTAGCCCTAAACGTACACCCGGCCGATCTTCTACGGTCGTGAATCAAACCAGTAATTTCCATTGGAGTTATGCCCGAACTTGGTCATTTTCTCCTTAACCCGTTATCGGTTGGCCAAGGCAACCACAGGCGATGCAACGGCGGTCAACGCCCCTGCGGCTTTACCGCCTGGGCGAGTCGGTATAATCAAAGCACGCGGCGGCAATCTTCCCGGCATCGGCAAGGCCGCCTCGCCCGCCGGGCGAAAGACACCCGGAAAACGACACCCGCAATACCACAAAACAACGTGGGGTGTCTCTGGCCGTGAGGCCACAGCGGCCACCACCAGATATGCCGTTCCTAACCCGTTGGCGCCCTGGCCAACGTCGCAACCTCCGGGGTTGCGACTGGCTCTCTCTGGGATGGGGCGTCAGCACCTTCCGTGCATGTCCTTGATAAAGGACATCACTCGTCCTAAAGGACATTTGCCTTGCCCCCACCCCCATCAATCGAGGACGCCGTGAGGCGGCCGAGAGCCGGACGCTTTCTCTCTGGCGAGCGTGAGCGAGCGAGCGAAGCCCGTGAGGGCGAAGCGACAGAGAAAGTGGACGGCTGTCGGGCAGGGTACGACGTGATGGAATCGAGCTTAAACCCTTGCAACGCTTGGCCTAAATGGCCGACGCCACCATTCCCCCGCAGGGGAAGGGTCAGGGGAAGCCCAAAGCAACTACTCCCAGGTCGGGTTGTCCTTGAAAAAAGTTCGAATCTCGGCCAAAAGAGGCAGTTCCTTTCCTGCCTGGCACACGCCGATGTGTATGGCCGTCACGCTGAACTCTTATTCTCGATTTCGTTTCTTGTAGATTCTGGCGAGGCTCATCAGCTTTGAGCTGACCCTGAGGCCGGCGGCGTCGGTGGCGTCGCGGTTGATCTCGAAACGCATGTGATCGCTCTCGATGAAGAACTGAATAGCGCCGCCGGCCGGGCAGAAGGCGTCGGTTTCTCCGACGGTCAAGACGGGTTGGCCGCCAACTTTGCTGAAGACGGCGTCCAGCGTGGAATCGAGCGAGGCCGGGACAAACAGAATCTGGCAGACGTCGATGTGATCGGGGGTATCGAAATGCCGAACGTTGACGGCGCGTCCGCCGACGAATTTGCCGGCCATGGCTCGTTCCAGCGCGCCCTGGAAGGGATCGGCGCCGACGGTGGCCACGACGAAGGGAGAATCGGCGCCGGCGAAGGCGGAATTGGGCCATTCCACGTACTGCGCGAAGGCATAGATGAAAGCGGCCTTGACCTTATATTCCCAGGTCGGAGCTTCAGCGCGGCACTGGAGGGTCAGGATCAGCGCGGGAACGGTCCATGCGAGGATGGCGGGCAACCGACGACTTCTCATAAATCCGCCCAAAAGCACGGGCCTGGGCTTGGTCAACGGCAACCGCCTCAAAACGTCATCGTCCAATCCGCAAACACGGTGCGCGGCACTTCGGCCGGAGATGCCACGCTGTCCACGCTGCCAAATTCATAGTGACGCGTTTGCAGCGCGTTCTGTACGCCGACGGTCAGCGACATATTTCTGCGGATCGCCCAGCGCAGGTTGACATCGAGCCGGAAATAATCGGGAACATCCTGAAATCCGGTGGCAGTGCCTTCATTTACCGTTTTCAACTGGTCCACAAAGTATAGAGACGTGTTCAACTGCAATCGGTCGGTAAGGTTCTGGTAGGAATGGATCTGAAACTGATTTCGCGGGCTGGAGCGTTCGATGTATGACAACTCAGATTCCGGGGTGAAGTCTTCGGCCAGATTGTCTCGCGGGTTTTGCGCATCGACGGCGAGACAGGAATAGCTGGCGCTGAGTCGCCAATTCGGCGTGGCCTGCCAATTGACGGACAGTTCGCCTCCGTAGCTTTGGGCGGAGGCTGCGTTGGCGTACTCATAGGCATTCGGAATCGCCAGATTGGGGATCGTGACAATCAAATCGTTGTAGCTGTTGTAGAAGCCGGTGACGTCCATCGTCACGGTTTTCGCGGGCTGGAGTTTATAGCCCACCTCATAGGACAGCGTGTTTTCCGCTTCGGGGTCGTCTGTGCCTGCATGCAACGGGCCGATGCCGATGTTCGAGTCCTCGTAAGCCGACGGAAGGCGCGCCGAGCGCGAAACGGCGCCCCAGAAGGAATTGCGCTGGTCCGGCGTCCACAGCAATCGCGTGCTCGGCTGCACCTCCAACTGCGTCAGACTGTTGTATTCAAGCTTGCTTCCGAGGAACCACTGCAGGCGATCCCGCACCAGCGTGATCTGGTCCTGCAGAAATCCGTTGAGAATGTATTCGTTGTCGTAAATCGGATCGATGGTCACCATCGGCAGCGGAGTGAATCGAATGAAATGATCGCGAGCGCCAAGACCCCAGGTCAATTCCTGCTCGTTGCCGATGGGAAGACGATCCTGGAACTGGGCATCGAAGGTGTCCTGCTCGTAACCGACGGGAGAGTCCGTGAGCACCTGACGGTCGTAATACGCTTGCAGCGACGAATCCGCGCGATCGGATTCCTTGTGCGTCCATCGGCCCAGAATGTCGCCGCCGTTTTCATAGTAGGTGTAAGGCTCGCTGACTAGAAGCGAGCTGGTCATCTCATCGGCCCGGTGTTCGTAGAAATCGCCCTGAAGCGTAAGCGTGTCGCTTGAGGAGGGAATGCGGTCGAGGCGAAACCCGGATTGCAATCCCTGCCACTGGTCGTGCGCGGGATTTCCCTGGGAATCATCACCGGAGCCGGAGTACTGGTATTGCGAATAGACGCGGTAATAGGTGTCGTCATCGATCTGTCCGCCGTAGCGCACCGTGCCCTGGTCCTGCTGCGTGCCGCCGCGCACATCCATCAGAAGACCTTGAGTGTCCTGGGAGGACTTGGTGATGATGTTGACCACGCCATTGACGGCATTGGAGCCCCAGAGCGTCGATCCGGGACCGCGGATGACTTCGATCCGGTCGATGTCCTGTAGCGGATATCCGACGGCGTTCCATGTCACGCCGCCGTACGCCGGGGTGTACAGCGATCGGCCGTCTATCAGGACCAGCAGATCGTCGGCGAGGAGACCATTCATGCCGCGCGAGGTGACGGCCCAACTGTTGGCGTTGATCTGGGCGACATCCAAGCCCGGCGCGAGCCGCAGCAATTCCGGGATGCTTCCCAGGCCGCTGCGCTGAATGTCATCCTGCCCAATGACCGTCACGGAAGCCGGGGCTTCGGAGATTTTCTGGGATTCCTTGGACACGCTGGTGACTTCAACGTGCATCAGGTCTTCAAGGCTGAGTTGCGTGAGGTCCGTCGCTTCGGGGTTTTGGGCATTGTTGGAGGGTTTGGTCGCTGGGCTGGGCCGGGTTGTTGCGGCACGCGCCGGCACGGACGCAGTCCCGACGACGGCCAACGTAAGCAAGATCACGCCGATCATTTGCCGTAGATTGCCCAGACCCATGACGACTCCTTCCCGGCTCGATTCGCGCCCGACAAGAATCCTTGCCGTCATGAATCGGAATGAAGAAACTGCTTACTAGAAAAACGAACGATTATTTCGCGCGGGCGGGTTATCACACGAATACCGGCGTAAAGTGACTGCGATCTATTATGAGCTAAGGGGTTATGGGAGTTCCCCCGGAGGCTGGCAAGGGGAAACTCGCCGCGATCCGGCAGGTTCTGGATAACCACGCCACAGCCGCGAAATCCGGACAATGCTTTGGTTCAAATCCTGTCACTCCGATTGCGGCAAAGCCGCAATAGAGCCGCAGAGCGGAGAGAGGAAAAAGCAGAACAGAAAATGGTCCCGCCGCAGCGGGTCCAGGCGAACGTCTTTTGTTTGACCATTCGGCGAAATGGGGGCACATTAGGAGGATTGAGTGGTTCTTTTTTGTATGATGGGCGCGAATCCACGTTGTCGCCGATGGGCGCGGAGGGAGATTGGCGATGTCAGTCCTTAGTGAATGCGAAAATGAATCCCTGCCCCGCCGCCGCGTGGGGGAAGTGGCCAGCGACCTGGGGCTCGACGCCGACGCTATCCTGCTGCATGGCCGGTATATTGCCAAGGTGCCCATCGGGGAACTCACCGCCCGGGCCGACAAGCCGGATGGAAATCTCATCGTCGTCAGCGCCATGACACCCACGCCGCAGGGTGAAGGCAAGACGACAACGACGATCGGGCTGGGAGACGGGCTGCGCGGCTTGGGCCACAAAACGGCCATCTGCCTGCGCGAGCCATCGCTGGGGCCGTATTTCGGCATCAAAGGCGGTGGCACCGGCGCGGGGCGGGCACAGGTCGTTCCCGCGGAGGACATCAACCTGCATTTCGTCGGCGACATGTACGCCGTCGAAAAGGCCAACAACCTGTTGGCCGCCATGGTGGACAATCACTTGCAACATGGCAATCAATTGGGGATCGACGCGCGGCGGATCGTGCTGCGCCGCGTCATCGACCTCAATGATCGCGCCCTGCGCGACATCATCATCGGCTTGGGTGGTGTGAACAACGGGGTGCCGCGCCGCGATGGTTTCAACATCACACCGGCCAGTGAGGTCATGGCCATCCTCTGCCTGGCCCGGGATTATGCCGATCTGGGCCAGCGCCTGGGGCGGATGGTGGTGGGCTTCACCCATGACGGCAAACCGGTCACAGCCCGACAGATAGAAGCGGACGGCGCGATGCAGATTCTGCTGCGCGACGCCGTTCATCCCAACCTGGTGCAGACCCTGGAAGGGACGCCGGCATTTGTTCATGCCGGGCCGTTTGCCAACATCGCTCAGGGCACCAACACGGCCATCGCCACGCGCATGGCGTTGAAACTGGCCGACTACGTCGTCACCGAGGCGGGGTTTGCCACCGAACTGGGCGCGGAGAAATTCTTCCACATCAAGTGCCGCAGCGCCGGCCTCAACCCGCGCGCGGTGGTGATTGTGGCCACCTGCAAAGCGGTTGAATATCACGGCGGCTACACGCGCGAGCATGGCCTGGGCAACCTCGCCAAGCACATCGAAAACATCCGTCTTTTTGGCTTGACGCCCGTGGTGGCCATCAATCATTTCACCGACGACCGGCGCGAGGATATCGGCAAGATCATTTCGTTTTGCGAAAGCGAGGGCGCCCGGGCTGTCGTTGCCGATCATTACAGCCAAGGCGGCAAGGGAACCGCAGCACTGGCCCGGGCCGTGCTGCAGGTGCTGGACCAGAGCAACGGCGGCCAACTCCGCTATCTTTACGAGATGGAAGATTCCCTTCCAGTCAAGATCGGCAAGGTGGCCACGCAACTCTATGGCGCGGCCGAAGTGGTTTTTGACAAGCACGCCGATGCGGATTTAGAGCTGCTCCAGAGGAACGGCTACGGCAAATTGCCGGTCTGCATCGCCAAGACGGCCATGAGCCTGTCGGACGACGCCAGCTTGCGGGGGCGGCCGCGGGATTTCAAGGTGACCGTGAACGAGCTGCGCATTTCCGCCGGCGCGGGATTCGTGGTGGTGATTTGTGGAAGCATCCTGACTATGCCGGGCCTGCCGACAGTGCCCGCCGCCGCCCGCATGAAGGTCCTACCCGATGGCCGAGCCACCGGGCTGACGTGAAGCCCTTGCGCTGCTGCCGCCGAGCATGATCGAATGAGAAGCAACGTAATGGTGCAGGAGAAAGCGCAAAAGGGGGAAAAGGGGACATCCATAATATTGACGTGTCCGATACGTGGACGGCATCTTTTTTCATTGGCGGACGGTCGGCATGCTTGCGGGCCATGAACAAATTACCGAGCCTAGAGGGGTGGCGTCAGATCATTGAAGGGCAGGCAAGCAGCGGCCTCACCGTCGCGGCCTCCCGCGCCTTGTCATCCAGCGCCAGGCCGAGCTTCATGATGTCGAAGAGAATGAGTCGGAAACGACCACACATCGGCTGAATCTCCACGATGATTCTGCTCTTTACCTAGATTGACATCAACCTTTGCGCACCGCTGGGTTGTGTTTACGACAGAATGAACTTCGAAATCCCGGTCTGGCGCGAATTTTCTCGCGAAGCTTTCCATCCAAGCAATGTTTATTGCGAACATCTGGCGAAGCTTCCGTCTGGGAGCGCTAGCAGGCAATCGCGCGAAAAAAATTGGCGGTCGAGTTCGCTAATGGCGATTTTGCGCTTGCAAGCGTGGCGAACACTTAATAAATAATCTTCTGGTCCGCGGCGTGCGTTGCTGATTTACAAATCCGGCTGCGGGAACATATTGAAGAGGAGGAATGATGCGCACAGCGAGTGGAGGCTGGTCCGCCTGGTTGGCGGTCGTCGCGGGTGTTGTTTTTGCTCTGGCGCCGATCGGCGGCGCAACGGTGGTGACATCGCCCAGTAGTTTCGTGGGTCCGGACTCAGTCATCACTTTCGAGACCGGATCAACTCTCCTGCCGAGCGTGCCGGGAGTAACGCTAACACCTTACGGAGATGCGGATTCGACATTCAGCACGGTGCTTTTCGGAAATCAGGTTTACGGCGATGCGAGTACCGCCGGCGGATACACCGATCTCTATGCGGAATTTTCTCCGAACGTGACGGAAGTGGGTGCCTGGGGCCGCACATTCTCCTTTGGTAGTGGGCCCACCGATGTGACGGTGAACGTCTATGGACCGACCAACAACCTGCTTGAAACCGCGCAGCTCCCGACCATGAGCGCGAGCCCCTCGTTCGTTGGATTCATCGAGCCGCAGGGGATTTCCAAGATCGAATGGCTCGGCGGCAATAAAGGCTTTTTCTGCGTTGACAATATCACTTACGGCGGAGCGCCTGTTCCCGAGCCCGCAACGGGCGCCGTGGTGGTGGCGATCGCGGTCGTTTCGTTTTCGCGGCGCCCGAAGAGTTCAAGTCGAAACTCATCGATCCAGTAACGCCGCACCGCTACCCTGACGGAGACGGATTTCGTCGCTTCCAGTCATCCGGTAACCACTGGCTGATTCGGCTGATCGGCGTCGCCGGCAGACTCGTCCGCCCCGCCTCAATTTCAGCGAAAATTGCGCCACAATGCAATCGCGGCAGAAGGCGCCGATAGATCGCCCGCTGGCCCGCTGATCGATAATTCGCTGTCGCCATTTATCCCGGACTGCTCGGCCTGATTCGCTCATGCCGCCAGTCTGACTACGCCACGCAGCGGCTTGGCGCCGCTGACCTGCGGCCATTTATCCAATCGCTCCAAAATCTCCAGCACGCGCCGATGGATCGTCGGCTCAAGCTGCTCAATCTGACGGAACGCACCGGGAAGGATTCGGACCGTCATTGAATCGTGATCGCTTATTGACAAAAAATGTCAAGTCCGCCGAATCGTCTTCCATGCCGCACTAGCGGGCCAACTGCGGAAATATCTCGTCGAAGTCGGCGTGAACGGTCGATGCGTCCTCCAAGTCTGGTCCAACGCTGCGTAGCTCGTAACCATTCTTGTGCAACGTATACGTCAGCGGTTGATCGGCGAAGAGATCGGTCGAATCCACCGACAGATCATCGAGGTTTTCAGGGAACACGCCATGGTCTGACTTGTACGCCGCCAGCATCAATTCGATGATCGCAAACCGGCATTCCATCCGCGCGGAAGTGAGGCGCGTCTCCAGTCTGGCCGGGCGTGGCAATAATGCGCTATCCGGCCAGTCGGCGGAAAACATGCCCAGCCATTTGCTTTGGCTTCGCGCTTGAATATTGTCGTGCCATGCGTTCAATGCGCTGCTTCGCTCCGCGTAGGTTCGCTGCGTTGACGCGATCAGCAGGCCGTCGATATTCGCATTTGCGACGCGCATGGTGTCCTCGCAGGGGATGGGAAGAAATGGCGCAACCCACTGCGGTATTCCCGTATCGTCGCGGAATCCGTTCAGCACCGTGTTAATTACCCGAGCTCGCCGGTCCGACGCGCCATGTGCGATCGTTTGCATAATATCCAGGACAAAATATCGCTCTCCATGATCGATGTCCCGCGCATAGGAAGTCAGTTCGCCGAGTGATTCCAGTTTATTGGCCAGGCTCCTGGCCTGCTCCGCCGTGAGTTTGCCGCTGGCCGCAGCCATGCGGTCTACGTGACAGGCGTCCGTTTCCATCGGGCCCATCGCGACCAGTTTCTCAATCAGCGTCGGCCCCTGGTCCAGCAGGCGCGCCATGCGATGCGCGGTCAGGACATCGTCTTCGAACCCCGAAATGTCTCCGGCTTCCAGACGCATGACCGATCGCGCCAGAATCGCACGCGACGCCAATCGCATCCGACCCACATGAGGAAGCAGGATTTCCGCCAGCATTTCCGGCCGGTAGCCGCCATTCCACGGGATGAAAAATCGCGGCCGGCGCGTCGCCTCGGCGATCAGCGCCAGCGGTTTCTCATTGGCGTTCACCCACTGGACCGTCGATGCCGAGAGCGTAACCGGCCATTGCAGCGGCTTGTCGGCATCGAATTCATTCTCTTCGCTGATCGAATGATCGTGGCAGTAGTCTTCGTAGGTGACAAAATGATCGCCTTGCTCAGGCACGTGCGTCATGCCAAGCCGATCGGTGACTCCATCCGGCGGTTGATTCTTCGGCAGGGCGGCGCGCCCCAATGCCTCGATAATCAGCTGGGCGGCGTTGTTCTCCTTCGTGACGCCGCGGCCGAAATAGTCCTCGGCCGCCGTCAGATAATCGACCGAGCCGTCGGGCAGAGTGGGCGATGTGATTCTTGTCGTGTCGTAGCCCGGATGGACCACGTTGCGAATCCGCACGAGAATCAGATCGGTCGCGATCAGCACGAGGAACAGACAGAAGATGTATATTGCGGCGCGCGCGAGGCGACGCCGCGGCAACAGCACCGACATTAATGTCTCCTTTCAATTCCAGGCGTCGAGATCGGCCCCGGCGAAGGCTTGCACATTGCTTCCGTGCTGGGGGACTTCATGCGTGACAACTACCGTGGAGGAAGGCGGCATCGAAGTGGACGATTGATCGATCAGCAGCGACGCGATCACGCAGGCCGCGAGAGCGCCCGCGCTCATGGCGGCGATCAGCGTGCGGTCCGATCGCCTCTCCGCCGCCAATTCCGCCGCGATTTTGCCCGTCCATTCCGGCCCCGCGGCACGTGGCCGCAGGCGGGACAGTTCCGACTCGAACTGTTCCATTCGGTCACTCACGTGTCCATCCAGTCACTCACGTGCCGTCTCCTCGGACAATTCAGTCTCCAGCCGCGCCAGGGCATAGCGGTATCGGGAAGCCGCCGTGTTCAGCGGCACGCCCAGTGCTTCGGCGATCTGCGCGAAGGTCAGGCCTCCCCAGATTTTCAGGACGACCACTTCGCGCTGATCTCCCGGCAATTGGCTCAGCGCCGCTTCGATGGCGGCCTGCCGCTCGGCCCGCTCCATCGCCGGCTCGAACGCCGACGCATCCGGCGTGGCCGCCGCGCTTTCGCGCGCATCGCGCCGGCGGTCGCCACGGCCAATGTCCATCGCGGCGCTCCGCACGCAGGCGTACAGGTACGCCAGCTCACCCCGAACCTTCGACCGCGTGCGCCAGAATTTAAGGAAACCGCTCTGGGCCGCATCCTCGGCATCCGCCTGCGTCGCGGACCATTGCCTGGCGAACAGAACTAACGCGGCCGCGTGCCCCTCCAGCCACTGTCGCCATGGTTCAGTTTTTCCGGCCAATTGCCGTGCTCCACCTGTTAGACGCCGCCGATGGGGAGATTTGTTTATTCGATCATAGGGCAGTTCGGGGTAAGAGTGCGCTCAGGCAACTATTGAAAAGATCATTTTAGCTTGCGGCAAGGGCTCACCATGTACCAGCCGCTCGGCAAGAACCCGAAGCGATAGCGCCTGCGCTTTGCGTTCCGTGATACTCTGTCGGTCGGCGAGGCACAATGACGCCATTGCCGGTCCCTATCACCGGCATGCCGCCAACGCGCGTTTAACCCTGGGGATCGATGTTGTGTGGGCGGCATGTGCTGGTCAAGCCGGTGAGGTTCGCCGCTGTCTGGCCACCGCGCTGATTCCCGACGAACAATGAGTTTTTACGATTCAACACGAGCCGCTTCATCTCTCTCTCGCTGCTGTTATTGTCTATCGGCACGGCGCCGTCCGTCGCGTACACGTTCAATTCCTTCCATTGGTTCAGCGTGTAATTCACCGCCTCAGCCATCGGGTGCTTGGGGAGCAATTGATCGTGCCAACAGAAGAGCTTGTCTTTCAGCATGGACAAGATCGGAACCGATTCGCTCTGCCGCAAGGTCAGGCGCTGTCCGACATCCAGTCCCTTGCCGTGATCTTCGACGGCGTACAGCCGCTTGATCATTCCCACCGCCTCGGCGGCAATGGACGGATGCGTCTTTTCGGCATCGACAAACTTTCGTCGAGCGTGTGCCCAACATCCGGCGCGGGTGATGTCGTTGCCCACTACCACACCGTCGTAGCCGCCATAAGCATCGGCCACGAGCGTTTGCTCGTATTCCTTAAGAAACGTCGCCGGTCCGTCGCGGCCGCGGCCCAAGGTAAAATAGAAGAGGCTGTATGGATTGTGCTCATCGCCAATGCAGACCCACATTCTGGCCTGCTTCGTTTTACCCGGCCACAACATCGGCATCACCGTATCGTCCGTGCAGATGACGTGAGATTGCAGCACTCGCCGGACCATCAGGTCGTACAGCGGCCGCAGCAGGTCGGCCACGTCGCCGCACCAGACACTCTGCGTCGCCCGGTCGATCTCAAATCCGTTGCGCGCGAAGATGTTCTGTAGCCTGTACAACGGAAGAAAATCGCTGAATTTGCTCGTCACCACGTACGCCAGCAGACCCGGACCGGCCATCCCCTTGTCGATCGGCTGGGCAGGCTTGTCCGCCAGTTCGATGTTGGGATTCTCGGCGTTTTGCTCGCACTTTTTGCATGCGTATTTGAAGCGGATGTGCTCGATCCGCTCGAAGTGGCCGGGGATGAACTCGACCTGCCAACTGGTCTCCTGGCCGATTCTTTGGCGCATCTCGCCGCAGCACGGGCAGGGCTTCTGGTCTTCCGGCAGATCGTGTTCCTTGCGGATTACCGGCAGGTTTTCAAAGGCCGCCAGATTCCGCCGGCCACGCCGAACCCGCCGCACCATGCCAACTTCGGGCAGCGGTTCATTTGGCGGCAGATCGTTTGGATTCACGGTCCGCGCTTCCAGGTCCGTCGCGAACTGCAATAGCATCTGGGCCACGTCGCCAGGGGTCTTGAGCCGGTCGGCCCGCGGGCCGTAATACCACTTCCTCAGACGAAGCAGTTCCGTTTCGACGCGCAGGAATTTGACGTGCCAGTCATCACGGTCACGTGTTCGCTCGTCACGCTCCCGGGAAAGATTGAGAATGATTTGCTTCAACGCTTGCGGATCATCCGGCAGAGAGGTGATGGCTGATGCATCTTCCATGACGACGAAATAAAATACGCGCTGTCCAGTGAATTGTTTCAGGCGGTTTGTTTTTTCCGAGAAAATCTTTTCACCCGCCTGACGCTTCGTAAGTCAATTCCGTCCAGCATCATCGCCAACTCGCTGGCCCGCAGCTCCACGCTCTTGGCGTCACCTTCGATTCGCGGCATTTTGAAAACACCTTCCTCTAGCCGCTTGTACCACAGAACAAATCCGTCTCGCTCCCACAGCAGTATTTTCAGCCGATCACCGCCACGAGAGCGAAACAGGAACAAATGACCGTCCATTGGGTTCTGATTCGTGACAAACTGCGCCAGTTCCGCCAGGCGATCAAACCCGCACCGCATGTCCGCTGGCTGCGTTGCCAGCCAGATGCGTGTGGCTGCCGAGTGATCCAGAGCCGCCAATGAGGGCAGGCCGATCACGCGATGCTCTCAATCGCCCGAATCAATTCGATCAATAGCTCGCGGTCAAACCCACGCCGTGCCAGTAGGCGACGCTCGCCCCGCAGGCAAATATCTATTGTCCCGGCCGTCCCGAACCTCTGAGGCGTCACCTCGACGAACGCAGGCTTGGGCGAACGGTTTCGCTTCGCCGGCTGGCGCAGCCGCCGTTTCCAAGTGTAAAATGAACCTTCGGTGATTCCATGTTCCAGGCAGTAGGCTGCCACGGTCAGCCCGCTGGGCCGTTGCCCGTCAATGATCTGGCGCCATGCTTCGGCGCCCGGACGATGCGGTTTTCTCATGCTCGCCAGTCTGCCGACGGTCTGCCAAAGAAAAAAGATGCGGTTGGTTTAACGCTCACATAATATTGACGGGTTCTGCCCGCCAACTGGGAGAATTATGAATGTCCCCAATCCCAATCCTTCCGGGTGAGAAAGGGTGATCTCGCAATGCAGAGAGTTCCATTACCTCTGGGCACTCCCAAGCGTTCTTCTGCCAGCGGCACTGTCCAGGCGTTGCCGGTATCTATCGTTCTTGCACCTCTAACGTAGATTTTACCTGAGCCTCAACCCAGGGCTTCGTGTCCGCTTCCAGCAGCATTGCATGTAAAAGCGGCACCGCCCCGTCCGTCCGTGGCATGCTGCGCAGGGCGGCCAGTGCGCTCCATCGCATGTCCCAATACGCATCGGCCATTTCCTCGGAAAGCCCCTTCGGTGGCGGCGCTAACCAATGGAACACATAGGAAACGAATTCACCCTTGGACGCGTCGGCCGCCTCGCACGCAGACAACGCCCCCGCAACGTAAATCGCTTCAGCCGCTTCCGAGTAACTTGCGGAGTTCGTCTCCACGATCGCGTTCCTATCAAGCGAAGCCCATCGCTGGTGCAGGGCCGCCAAGGCCTTCTGCGAACCGATTCCGTGTACGCACAACGCACAATAAGCATAAATGCGGACCAGTCGATCTCCGTCGGAAGTGACACGATCAGCGAGCAAATTAGCAAATGTCGAATTCCGAGGACGACACCGCTCAATGACGTAGGCCGCTCTCATCCGCACATCTGGATTGTCATTTGACAGAGCGGTCGCCAACAGGGGCGTGAGAGCTTCGACGTTATTCTGAAATAACTCGATCTGTCCGGCATCTGGCAGGTACATGCCACCCTGCGACCAACCGTCGATCGCTGTGCGCGCTCTCGCGGTTACCGAATCTGGTTGCGCCTTACCGCAGCCTTCGATCGCGACGAACCCAAGGGCCACAGCAAGTAACGTGATGTACAGGCGCATTAAAAGAACTATAGCTGACGATCGCGACGGTGGAAGCATTTGACGCAATTGGGCACACCGGATTACGTGGCGTGGGCGAATCAACACGGTATCAGATACTGAAGACATCATCCTCAGAATTTTTCGGCGATCAGTTTATCACTCTTGTTTTCGAGCGAAAAATCGCTCCAACCCATTCAGTCCCCGAACAAAGACTTCAATAGCCGTCTCGTTGTCCCGACTGAACGCCGCTCGACGCGAATCGGGCGGTTTTCTCGTTAGTGGCCAAGGAACTGCGACGAAGTGGATGGTCAACAAAATCCGTCAGATCTCCCGATTTTGCCGGGGAATGCGGCGGGATTTTCAGACTGGGCTGGGAATCGAGAAGAATCAAACCCAATGAGGTCCGTCGGTAAGCAGGCAGCCGCGCTTCCTCATTGCGCGCCGCCCTTTTGCGGTTACACTTCAGTAGGACGAGTTTTCTGTGGAGCGAAAGTGCCCCGGAGGCTGCGATGGATCTTACTCGCCGCGCTTTCCTATCCTCGGCTTGCCAATCGGTCGCGTGGGCTATCGCTTCAACGGCGTTGTTCGGTTGTGCGGGATCACACCAGGCCAAAAGGCAAAATGCCGAGATCATATCGACGCGCGCGGCCCGGAAACCGATTCGCCCGCCGGAGGGGCAGGTGTTGTTCATCGCCGGCCAGGGGGCGGCGCAGCTCGGCGGCCGTCCCGCCGAGGGGTTGGGAAACGGATACCTGGACAACATGCCGACGCGGCCGGGTGGGTTCACGCTCTATTGCTCAGTGGCGTCGGAATTGGATTTGGCTGGTCTGTCTTGGGTTTGTGATCTGCCCGCGCTGAAAGACTCCGTGCTTCATCTTTCCGTGAGTTGGGTTGCGGACTTCGATCTTTCTACGAAGGACAACAACAGGATCATCACGACAGGCGCGTTCGATGAGAACATCGACCGATTAGCCCAATGGTGTGCCGCGCAGCCACGGCCGATTTTGATGCGCCTCGGTTACGAATTCGACCGCGGATTCCCGATTCCTGACTTTCACTATGACCCGGTCTACTTCGCGCATGGGTTTCGTCGAATGGTCGATCGCTTGCGGGCCGCCGGTGCCGACAACGTCTCGACCGTGTTGGCATCCACCAATTTTCCGAGCCTCTCGCCGGCGCTCACCACGGAAGCGTTCAACCGGTTCTATCCGGGCGACGATTATGCGGACTGGCTTGGATGCTCGATGTGGACCCCGACAGATGTGGACAAGATCATCCTCAGCGAAGCCCGCAAGCGCGACAAACCCGTGCTGTTGGCCGAGACCACGCCGGTGAAATACAACATCACGAAAAGCGCCTATTACCCGTATTACTTGGGAAAATCGGAAAAGGTCACGGCGCAAGCGATCTGGGATGGCTGGCACCAGCCCATGATCGATTTCATTCAAGCTAACAGCGATGTCATCGGGGCGTGGCACTATATCGCCGCGGACTGGTCGGCAGAACCCGTCTGGAAATGGGTGCCTCTTTTTGTCAATTGCGATGCGCGTCCTTGGGGCACTCCGCAGTTCCTTGAGATCTGGAACAATCGCATGAATTCCGCGCCGTTCCTCCAGACCTCTGCCAGCCTTTTTCGCGATCTCGGATATTCATAGGGCCGTTGTTATTGCGCGGCTTGACGCCCACACCGACGCTCAGGCGTCAACTCCTGCCGCTGATTCCGATTGCTTAGGACGATCTTTGCCGGTTCAGCAGGACCAGCCCAAAATGTGAGCGATACGTGGAGTGCACTTCACATACCGCTCACCGTGGAGGCAGTTAGCGAACACTGAAGCCATATGGCATTAGCACGGGCGCCGTCGCGGACGACTATCGCACCAGCGTGAGCACCCCCGGTTGCCAGGGGAGTTGATTGTACGTAAGACCTGCCGCGTGGGGGCCGAGACCCTGGTAGAGGAACTGCAAATTGGACGGGTCGATGGTCTGTGTTTCGTCGGGATTGGTGCGAACCAGATCGCCGCTGCTGATGTCGCTCGTCCAGGCGTTGCCGTCGCGGAAGGTGACGTTGGCCTTGCCGGCGAAGGGATTGCTCTCGCTCGCCGCCAGCGGGGTCCACGAACCCGCGAGATCGGTCGCGGTAAAGGATCGGAAATACCTTCCTGCGCGGCCCATCGCCTCGACGAGCATGAGGTATTGGTTCGTCCCCTTCACCGTGTAGACCTGCACGGCCTCGAACAGGTTGGCCCTGGTGTCGGTCATGATGGTCTTCGGGTTGGTGAATGTGCCCGGGAAGTCGCCGATCGGCATCGACGCCCGGTATATGTTTCCGTCGTCATTCGCGAAGAAGAGATAGGCGGTCGTGCTGTTGCAGATTACCGTTTCGTCGATTGAGCCTCCCCCGTAGAGTTCGTGTGGGGCCGACCAGCCCGACGGGTTGGTGGGGTCGGTCGAGGTCAGGTAACAGAAAGGCCACGGGCCCCACTCGTACATAAGAACCCAGATCTTCTTCGGGGTGAAATAGATCAAGGTCGGCGCAACGCCCCCTACAGGGACCGAGTACTGGGTGGCTGTGGCCATTTGAGACCAATTGGTGAAGGTCATCATGGCCCCGCCGTAGCTCCCTGCGTTGTTGGCCCTCGACATGTAGACAACGTACAGATTGTTGTAGACCACGCAGCTGAAGTCCTTGAGCGAGACCCATCCGGACTTTGGCTGAGCGAGCGGGCCCGTCGACGTCCATTTGAAGGTCTTGGGCAGCACAGACGGAGATGAAGTCGACGTCACGTTGACCGCGATACTGGGCTGCGTGCCGGCGGGAACGGGATCCCCCGCGAAACAACTGGGTAATGAGCAGCAGATTGCTGAAAAATATAGGACTGACGCGGTCGTAAAAACGCCTTTCCCCCACATTTTTGCAATAGATTTCTGTCGCTGCGATTTAAGGGCTAACGATTTCATTTGACATTTCCCAATGGTCTCTTGCCCACGACCGGCGTGAGCCTTTTTCGTAATTTTGTTCCTGCTGGGAGCAACTGTCAAATGTCGTGGATGCCGCTGCCCCCCCCGCTTACATGCTACGTCTCAATTGGAGCGAACGCGAGGTTAATCCAGAACTCGACCGCTTTACACCCTCTCCATTTTCAAGTGAACTTTCCCGTGCACACGCAAGGGTGCGGTTGGCATACCGCACACCCCAAAATCCTCGATTCCGGGCCAAAAACGGGCAAACAATTCAGTTGGTGTCTCGTCACTTCGAGTTATCTGTCGCAATCGCATCTTTGCAACGAGGCATCGGCGCTTAAGTCGGTAATCTGACTCACCGATGCCGTTTACGGTCGCCGATTATTTGTCTCCCCGTGCGTAATTTAGGAGATGCAAGTCATGAGCGATCCGTCCAAATCATCGGTTGACGTTCTGATTCCGGCCGCGGGCTCGCCACCGCAGGATCCGCTTGTCAAAGCCGGACGGGAAATTCTAAACGACACGCTGACGTCTCCCGCCGCCGCGCCTGCCGGGGAAATCGGCTGCCTTCATTTGACCGCCGCCGAGGTGGCCGATGTTCATTCGCGGCGCGAATTCATTCAGGTGTTGCGGGACAAGAAACTCAAGGTCGGGAGAATCAGAGAAGCGATCCGATATGAAGACGAACTGGAAGCTCTCCAGATTGAACTGGTAAAACTGCAACGATGGATTCAGGAGCAAGGCAAGCGGCTGGCGATCATTTTTGAAGGCCGCGACGCCGCCGGCAAGGGCGGCACCATCCGACGATTCATCGAGCATCTCAATCCGCGCGCCATGCGCGTGGTGGCATTGCCCAAGCCGACCGAAGAAGAGCGCGGGCAATGGTATTTTCAGCGGTACATGAAGCAATTGCCCAACAAGGGCGAAATCGTTTTCTTCGATCGCAGTTGGTACAACCGCGGCATCGTCGAGCCGGTCAACGGATTCTGCACTCGACCGGAATACGAGCGGTTCATGCAGCAGGTGCCGGAATTCGAGCACATGCTGGTGGAAGACGGCGTGATCATCGTGAAATTCTGGTTTTCCATTTCTCGCGAAGTGCAAATGGCCCGCTTCGAATCCCGCCGCGACAATCCGCTCAAGCAATGGAAACTGAGCCCGCTGGACGGAAAAGCCCAGGATTTGTGGGATTCATATACGAAATACAAGGAAACCGTTTTCAGCCGGACGCACACCAGCTACAGTCCCTGGATCATCGTGAAAGCCAACGATAAGAAGCGCGCGCGCCTGGACAGCATTCGATATCTTCTGTCGCTGATGGACTACGAGGGCAAGGACAACTCGCGCACTACGCTTTACCCCGACCCGGACATCGTCACGCGATTTCACCGCGGCGCGGTGAAGATCGACTGAGCCAGCCGCCCGGGGGGGAGCGGCTTGGACCAACTGCCTCCGTCGCCCCGCCGCACATGGCAACATTTTTCATAAAGCGAGGAAGCCTCTTAATATAAAAGTCCAATTGAACCGCAGAGTACGCCGAGGGCGCAGAGACAGACGCAGAGAAGCAATACAATAACGAATGTTTTCTCGGTTCTTCTCAGCGCTCTCCGCGTGCTCTGCGGTTGAATAACGGATTGAAAAGCCTGATGAATCATTGACGCCTCACACCGCCACCGGTTGGACATCCAGGAATGGGTAGTCCGTGTATCCCTTTTCGCCGTCGGCGTAGAAAGTCGAGGGGTCGGGGGCGTTGAGCGCGGCGCCCAGTTTGAATCGTCTGGGCAGGTCGGGATTGGCGATGAAGAGCTGGCCGAAGGCGACGGCGTCGGCTTCGCCGATGTCCAGCACCTGCTGCGCGGTGGCAAACGTGAACTTTTCGTTGGCGATGTAAACGCCGCCGAAGGCGGATTTGAGAGCGGGACTGAGGCGCGGGCTGGCCAGCGATTCACGGGCGCAGATGAAGGCGAGCCGGCGGTTGCGCAGCTCGCGGGCGACGTAGGTGAAGGTCTCGGTGGGATTGGCGTCGCCCATGGAATGGGCGTCGCAGCGCGGCGCCAGGTGCATTCCAACGCGGCCGGCGCCCCAGACGCCGATGCAGGCGTCGGCGACTTCGAGCATGAGTCGGGCGCGGTTTTCCACCGGTCCGCCGTAGGCGTCGGTGCGATGGTTGGTGGAACTCTGGAGGAACTGGTCGAGCAGGTAGCCGTTGGCGCCGTGGATTTCCACACCGTCGAAGCCCGCCAGTTTGGCGTTGCGGGCGCCGGCGCGATACTCCTGGACGATCGGGGGGATTTCGCCGATGTCCAGCGCCCGGGGCGTGACGAACGCTTTCTCGGGTCGCATTAGGCTCACTTGCCCGCCGGCCGCCACGGCGCTGGGGGCGACGGGCGTCCGACCGGCCAAATAGAACGGGTCGGAGATTCGGCCAACGTGCCAGAGCTGCAGCAGCATTCGCCCGCCGGCCTGATGCACCGTCTCAGTGATTCGCTTCCACCCCTGGACCTGGGCCGCCGACCAGATGCCCGGGGTATCGGGATATCCCACGCCCATCGGGGAAACCGACGTGGCCTCGGAGATGATCAGCCCGGCGCCGGCGCGTTGCCGGTAATATTCCGCCATCAGGAGATTGGGCGTCCGCTGGGCCCCGGATCGGCATCGGGTCAGCGGCGACATCACGATCCGGTTGGGCAGGCGAAGTTCGCCGACTTGCAGCGGGTCAAAGAGTGTGGGCATGGAACGCCTTTCATTTAATCGTTGCGGCGCGACCGGCCCGACGGCCAATAGGCGGCGCCGTTTGATAGTTCATAATTGTTGAACAATAGAATCTCTCCCCCGGCGAGTCAACACGGGCTATGATTCAAGCATCAAGCCCCTGACCCATCCCAAAATCGCCCACGTCGCCCTGGCCGACCTTCTGCACGCGCTAGCGGATCCCGTGCGCCTGGCGATCGTCTGCCAGTTGATGAATAAGCCCGAGGGCGTTAGCTGCATCGAGTTGGCGTCGGCGATCGATCCGGACATTCCAAAATCGACCTGCTCGCAGCATTTCCAGATCCTCCGCGCCGCCGGCCTGATTCACAGCCGGCGCCGCGGCGTCGAGCACTCCAACCGCCTGCGCCTGGACGAGCTGGACGCGCGATTCCCCGGCTTGGTCGCGTCGGTCGTCAATGCGTTTGAGGCTGAGCGCATCCGGCGGGGATCAGCGCGGCGGCCGCAGGAGAAGGTTTGATCCATTCGCTCGGCGAGATTCCGCGGCACCACAACGAGGAATGGGGCCTGCTGGAGCGCGACAGCCAGTCGTTGGCATACGCGAGAGGTTTGAATGCCGGGCCTTGCACCGACTCGATAAATAAGGACTTCGGCTCTTTGCACGATCTTCATGTTCTGACGCATAATCGGAACCATGGGAACTTCGTCATATCGGGTCTTGTTGCTTTCGGTGCTTGTCTTGTCCGCGTGCGCGCACGAGCCGGCGGTGCCGCTGAATACTGGGAAGTTCATCACTCCGGCAACACAGAGCAGTTGGGACGTGGGCAATATGCCGATGAATCTGGCCCTGACGGCGGGCGGGCGATACGCGCTGGTGAGCGATATGGGGTATCACCAATCGCTTTGGTCGATCCGCACGTCAGACGGCAAGGGCGTCTCGCACATCGATTTTGAGCCTCCCAAGGTAAAGAAAGCAAAGCGCCCGATGAAGCCCGGCGGCGAAGATGACGACGCGCCGACGCCGCCGGGTTCGCCCAAGTCCAACGGACTGTATTACGGCCTGGCCGTTGGCGACGGGAACGTCGTTTACGCCGCGCAGGGCGCTCACGACAGCATCGCGGTTTTGGATGTCGGCGATCAGGGCGCAATTACTCTTCGCGATTCGATTCAGACGCGCCGCCGGGATTTTCCCGCGGGACTGGCGCTGGATGGACGAGGATTGCTGTATGTCGCCAACAACGCTTCGGGCGATGGCGATCCAACCAAGCTGTCGGGCAGCGTGGCGATCTATGATCCAGCGGCCAAGACCGAGATCGGCCGATACACATTTTCCAGCAGCCATGGCGGCACGTCGAATTTCCCGCTGGGCATCGCGGTTTTGCGCGGGGGGCAAACGGCATACGTGGCGGCGGAGCGCGACGACGCGGTTTATGCGCTGGACACGCGAAACCCGGCCAAGCCCGCCCTGCTGGCGAATATCGGCGTCGGCGCTCATCCGGCAGCGCTGCTTTTATCCCCGGATCAGACGCGATTGTTCGTGGCCAATTCGCTGAGCGATACCGTGTCGGTGATTGATACCGGCTCGAATGCGGTTGTCGGGACGATTCTATTGCGGCCGGATATGGCCCGCGATCTGCCGGGGGCGACGCCGACGGCGCTGGCCCTATCGGCGGATGGAAAGATGCTTTACGTTGCCCTGGGGGACATGAACGCCATCGCGGTTGTGGATGCCGGGGCGATGCAATTGCGCGGATATATTCCCGTGGGTTGGTATCCCAGCGCGATAGCGATAATCGGAAGCGACCGTTTGCTCGTCGCCAACGCCAAGGGCACGACCCTCCGCAATCCCAACAACAAGCTCGACCCGCACGATCCGCATCGAGAGTTCGCGTACATTCTGAGCATCCTCGAGGGAAATGTCTGCCTGGTTCGCATCCCGTCCGCCGACGAGTTGGAAAAGAGCACCGAGCAGGTGCTGGAGGACAATCGGCTGAACGTCCTTTCGCATCCGGCGCAAAATCCGCTGGCGCGTCTGGGCCTGGCGGCTGGGAAGATCACGCACGTCATTTACATCATCAAAGAGAATCGAACATATGACCAGGTGTTGGGGGATTTGCCCGATGGAAATGGCGATAACTCGCTGGTTCTGTTTGGGCGCGACGTGACGCCGAATGAGCATGCCCTCGCCGAGCGATTCGTGCTGCTGGACAATTTGTACGCGTGCGGCGAGGTGAGCGGGGACGGCTGGGTTTGGAGCACGCAGGGGATGGCCGATGCGTATGTGGAACGCAATGTTCCGTACCACTATTCCAACCGCGGGCGGAAGTTTGATTTTGAGGGTCATAACAACGGCTATGTGACGGGCGGATTCTCCGCGATGGATGTCGATGGCAAGCCGGCGACGACGCTGCCGTCGTTCAGGAATGGAGCGGCGACGATACCGGATGTCGCCAACACCGGGCGGAACATCTGGGATTTGGCCAGGGAAGCGGGGATATCGCTGCGAAACTATGGGTTCTTCCTGAGCTACAGCGACCGGGCGGCGGGTTTGGTGGGAGGGCCGGATAATTATCCCGCGGCGGCGGGTTTGCAGCCGCCGGGACACGATCTGGCCGGGATCAGCGACCTCGATTATCGGCGATTCGATCTGGATTATGCCGACAGCGATGCGCCGGCGATGATTGCCCAGCAGACAGGCGACAAGCGACCGCTGTTCAAGACGAAAGTTTACGGGAAATACCGAGCGGCCAGCCGGTTCGCGGAATGGAACCGGGAGTTTCAGATGATGCTGGCGAAGTCGCCGGATGGATCGGGCGTCCCGGCGCTGATGATGGTGCGTCTGCCCAACGACCACACGACCGGGGCCAAGGAAGGCAAGCACTCGCCGCGAGGGTATGTCGCCGACAATGATTACGCGCTGGGGCAAATCGTCCAGGCGGTGAGCCACAGCCCCATCTGGAACAGCACGGCGATTTTCGTGATCGAGGACGATGCCCAAAGCGGCATGGATCACGTCGATGCGCACCGGACGATCGGCTTTGTCCTCAGCCCCTGGATCAACCCGCACAGCGTCGATCATCATTTTTGCAACACGGACAGCGTGCTGAAAACGATTGAATTGCTGTTGGGGCTTGAGCCGCTGTCGCAGTACGACGCGGTTGCCGATCCGATCATGGATTGGAGCGACGCGCCGTCGAACGCCGAGCCGTACGAGGCGAAGATGCCGCCCGCGGTGCTGTTCACGGAGATCAACCCGGCCCCATCGGAACTGACGGCCGGTGATCCGCGGATCGAGATGGCTTTGCGATCAGCGCGGATGGATTTCACGCACGCCGACGCGGCCCCGGCGGCGGAGTTGGACGAGATTACCTGGAAAACAGTCAAGGGCCCGACGGCGGTCATGCCGGTGATGCATCGCACGCTTCCGAGCGGCAAGTGCGATGATGACGACAACTGAGTCGCGGTCTGCGCCGCTATGGCATCGCCGACATTTCAGTAATTGCAAACGGCGGCGATGATTGCCTTGCAATGCATCGAACTACGATGTATCATGAATTTTCGATGGCAGCGCGCCAGACCAATCCGAATTTTATGAATGGAGTTCCCGAACTCCTGATCCTTAGACTGCTCAAGCAAAAGGAAATGTATGGCTATGAGATCGTTCAAGCGATCCGAAGCCGCACCGGCGCGGTGATCGAAGTCGGCGAAGGCGTAGTCTATCCTGTGCTGCACGGGTTGGAACGCGATGGGGCATTGACCTCGCGGCGCAGAACCGTCAACGGCCGCAGCCGTATCTACTATTCCGTAACGCCCGTCGGATCGCATCGATTGGCTGATCTGTCGGAGGCCTGGACCCATCTGGCGAATGCAATCAAAAAGACCCTCACGGGAAGGCAACATGGAAAAGCTATTCAATGAACTTCGCGAACGCTTGCTGCGGGCGGGCGTCGCGCCACGGCATGTGCGGCGATATCTGGCCGAGCTTGCCGATCATTTGGACGACCTGCGGGCGGAAGAGGAGCGCGCGGGCCGCAGCCGGGGGGTGGCGGAATCCGCGGCGCTTATCCGGCTCGGCGGGATGGATGATCTCTCCAAGGCGATGATCGGGCAGCGTCAGTTCCAATCCTGGTGCGTACGAGCGCCGTGGGCGGTCTTCGGTCTCGCCCCGCTGCTCCTTCTGGCCGGGGCATACTTCGTCGCCTGTCTAATTTTGTGGTTTGGCTGGAAATTCCTTTTGCCGGGAACCGACACACCTTTCGTCCGAGTAAATGGGTTCGCGATTTTTTATTTTGGCGTGGGCAGGTGGCTCTATTTCGGCGCGCCGATTCTTATCGGTTGGGGAATCGGACTCATCGCCGCCCGCCAAAGATTTAAGGCCTTTTGGCCCACTGTCGGTTTGGTCCTGATCGCATTGATGGGCGGTACGGCCCAAGTTCACGCCGGTCGCACGGCCGTCCCCGGCGGAGTCAGATATATCAGTATGGGTTTCAACTTTGGATCTTCCGCTCAGGGTATTTCCAACGGCCTATTGCATGCGTTGGTGATTCTCTCGCTCGCGGTGCCGCCGTATCTCATTTGGCGATCACAAAAGGCTCATTCGCTTTCCGCCTAGTCGCCGGCTTGCACAGCAAGTGTCATGGCGAACACCCGCTCCATCTCCGATCGGCTGCCCAGAGATCGCGGGTTGCGGATCATGTTCCGAGGCGCGAATCACTGCGGGCTGACCGACGACGAAGCGATGTTGAAAAGTCCGCTTATGGCAACTGAATCGCGCCCTCTTGGCGTAGGTCAAATCGCGTCTAAAATGTTTTGCCATGACGACCGGGCCAGATTCGCTTAAATCGCCGGGATCGGACTCGCCGCTGGGTCTGATCGCGGGGGAGGGGATTTTTCCGCTGCTGGTTGCCCGCGGAGCCAGGGCGGCCGGGCGGAAGGTGGTGGCGGCGGCGTTCGGCGGCAGCGCCTGGCCGGAACTCCGCCAGGAAGTCGATGTCTTCAAATGGGTTGGGATCCTACGCTGGGGACAGTGGATTCGCGTCCTCCGCGCCCAGGGATGCAAAGAGGCGATCCTTGTCGGACGCGTCGATAAGGGGAAACTCTACAACCGCTGGCGGTGGTTCCAGTATATTCCGGACCTCAGAACCGCCGGCGTATGGTTCCGAACCATTCGCCAAGACAAGCGCGATCAGGCCGTGCTGGGCGCGATCGACCGTGAACTGGCTTCGGAGGGCATTCATTTGATCGACCAAACCACATATTCTATGGAGCACATGGCGACGCCCGGCGTAATGACGCGAACCGCCCCCACCGAAAAGCAGTGGGAAGACATTCGCTTCGGCTGGGATTTGTGTCAGACCATCAGCCGGCTGGATATCGGCCAATCGATCGCGGTGGTGGACAAGAACGTGATCGCAGTGGAAGCGGTGGAGGGAACCAACGCGATGATCGACCGGGCGGGGCAACTTTGCAAAGTCGGCGGGTGGACGCTGATCAAGGTTTCCAATGTGAATCACGATATGCGACTGGACGTTCCGACGGTCGGGACGACGACCATCGAGAAGCTTCACGCCAATCGCGCCGCGGTGCTGGTCCTGGAGCCGGGCAAGACGATCATGCTGGAAAAGCCGAAGGTTTTGGAATTGGCCCAGCGGTATAAGATCAGCATCGTCGGGTATTGGCCGGATGGGAATCGCTGAATGGGAGACGGGGATCGGGGAACCCGCGGTGCTCTCCTCGACAAGCTCGGAAAAGGTCGCACCGCCGCTAATCGCGCTTCGATGAAGAAATACCGCGCCATCGCCGAGTATTACGACGCCGAGTGCGCGCATCATGAGATGCTTCGGCGGGACGTTCCGTTCCTGCTGGGACATTTGCCGCGGCGGCGGCAGAGCGTGCTGGAATTGGCCGTCGGCACGGGCCGGGCGGCGATCCCGCTGGCGCAGGCGGGGCATCGCGTCGTCGGCGTGGATTATGCGCGGGACATGCTGGAGATCGCTGGCCGCAAACGCGACGCCTTGGGAATCTCCCGACGCGATCTTTCCTTTGTCTGCGCCGATGTGCTGCGACTGCGCCTGCGCCGGAAATTCGATTGGGTCGTTCTGCTGTTCAATACGTTTCTGGCGTTTCAAACGCTGGAGGATCAGGATGCCCTGCTGCAAGCGGTTGTGCGGCATCTGAAGCCGCGCGGGAGATTCTGGCTCGACATCTTTCAGCCGAATCTGCAACTGATCGCCCAGCCGAAGTCGAAAAACCTGGACCCGGTCCTGTTCCACGTGCCGGAGTTGAATCGCACGGTTTTCCGAGAGACCCGCGTCCAGCGCGATCCGGCGACGCAGATTCAGAAGGTGACGTTTCACTACCGATGGTTCGACCAGCGGGGCACGGAGCATCGCCAGCGGGTGGCGTTCGCGCTGACGTTCGTCTTTCCGCGGGAATTGCAGTTGCTGCTGGAGCGAAACGGACTGGCGATCGAAAAATGCTACGGCGATTACGACCGGAGCGAGCTCAATGCTGATTCGCCGCGGATGATTGCCCTGTGTCGGCGGCGATAGTGCTGCCCTCCCGTAGCGGCGGGTCGATCAGGGGCTTGAGGACGGCGCCGACGAATGGCTCGGCCATCCAATCGAAATGCCCGCCGTGATTCTCCAGGTCGTTCCATTCGCTTTGGTAGGGATGTTGGATGACCCTGGCCTTTTCCGAGGGGCTGAGGTTGGCGAGGGAGAATCCCGTTCGGCCGGCGGCGTCGCGGTGGGCGCCGTCATAAGTTCCGAAAATGATCGGCCCCCATCCCTGCCAGAAATCGTCATTGGGACTATAAAATACGTGAATGATGTCCGCGTGTTTCAGAGCGGGGCGTAAATCGAAATCCGGCGACAGCGACGGGGCGAGCAGGATGACCGGGCCGACTTCGATCGGCCCCGAAAGTCGCGACAGGGCCCCCACCGCCACGCCCGCCCCGGCGCTGTGGGCGATCAGGACGATATGCGAATGAGGGTGATCCATCCGCCATTGCGCGATTTGATCGGCCAATTGCCGCTCGGTGAAATCGTGCAATGTGCTGGAGGAAATGGTGAACCAGAACAGGGGCCAGGAGTATCCCCAGCCGAAGACGCGAAGGCAATCGTCGCTGCCGTGATCGTAAAGCGAACGGACCACCTGGGCGTAGACATCGCCGTCGCCGCCGAGGCCCGGGACAACGATCACGGTGTTGGGGCCCTGCGGCGCGATGACCCTTGTCGCGCATCCGGCGAGGAGGGTTAGGAATGCGAAACAAATACAGCCCCGATGTAATCGGGACCTTCCTCCGCCCAGACGCACAGGCCGCGGAGAATCAGATGCCTTTGGGATTACATTGCGATTCATCGTCCCGACTTTGTACCATAGATGGGCAAACGGCTAAAATCCTTGGCTCTGAAGGAGATCAAGATGAGTCAAACATCAACGGCCCAGGCTCAGCAGGCGGTCCCGCGGCCCGTCACCCGGCAGTTCGTGAACTTCGCGTTTTTCAAGCTGGACCCGGCCTTCCGGCGCCTGCCGGATTTGGACAAGGAGCACGCCCGCGCCCAATTCAACGCCCTCCTCGCCGAGCCGAGACAAGGATTGATGTGCCTCTCCTACAGCACCGTGGGGTTGCGGCCGGACACGGATTTTGTGCTCTGGCGGATTTCGGCGGGAACCGATGAATTCCAAGCGCAAACACAGGCGATCAACCGGGCGCGGCTGGGGGGATATCTGACCACGCCGCATTCGCTGGTCTCGATGACCAAGCGGAGCATGTACATCGACAAGGTCGATCCGTTTCATACCGCCGAGAGCCGAACGCACATCGTTCCGGGCAAGCGGAAGTACCTGTTCATTTATCCGTTCGTGAAGACGCGGGCGTGGTATCTCTTGCCGCTGGAGGAGCGGCAGGCGGTGATGGATGGGCACATCAGAATCGGCAACAAATACCCGAGCGTGAAGCTGAACACGACCTATAGCTTTGGCTTGGACGATCAGGAATTCGTGGTCGCCTTCGAGACCGACGAACCGAAGGATTTCCTCGATCTGGTGATGGAGCTGCGGGGGACGGAAAGCAGCAAATACACGCTGCGCGACACGCCGATCTTCACTTGCGTTCAGATGCCGGTGGAGAGGATTTTGGAACAATTGTTCTGATTGGAAGGGGTTGGGGGGAATGCCCGGTGCCGATTGCCAAAGGGGGCAAGGGACATCTTTTCCATTTGTCATTTGCCAGTTGTCCTTGTCTCATTTTCGCCACTTTGTCGCCAGTGACAAATGACCAATGACAAGTGACAAATGACGATGCCAGTGGGCGAAGATGATTCGACTAGCACGATTCTTGAAGTTTTAGCGTATACCCTTATGTTCGAGCGCTTTCACGAGGAGAGTTTTCGTGGCACAGATTCTGCCGTTTGCGGGAGTGCGATATTCACGGAACAATGGGTTGGATCTCTCCGATCTGATCGCGCCGCCCTACGACGTCCTGGACGAGCAGGGCAAACGATCGCTGCAGGCGAAGCAAAAACATAACATCGTCACCGTCGATTTGCCTCATCTGCCGGCCAAGACGGTGGGTCCGGATGCGGCGTATGCGGCGGCCGACGATACGTTGGAGGATTGGTTGGCCCGCGGAATTCTGACCCGCGATCAGAAGCCGGCGATCTATCCCTATTCCCAAACGTATTCGCATGGGCAGCGGACCTTCCATCGGCGCGGCATGATCGTGCGGGTGAAGCTCAGCCCGTTCGGCGAAGGGCAGGTCGTTCCGCATGAAAAGACGTATCCCGAGGCGATTGAGGACCGCCTGAAACTGACGCGAGCGACGCGGATGCAGCTTTCGCCGATATTCGGCCTGTTTTCGGATCCGAAGTCGCAGGTCACGGGAATGCTGTACGAGAACCAGGGCAAGCCGGAAATGTCGGCGACGCTGAACGGAGTTCGCAACGATTTGTGGACGGTATTCGACAGCAAAACGGAGAACGCGGTGATCGATCTCATGGGGGCGCGGCCGATTTATATCGCCGATGGGCACCATCGCTATACGATGGCGCTGCGGTATCAAGCGGAGGTTGCCAAAGCGCACGGCGGCCCCCTGCCGCCGACGCATCCGGCCAATTTCTGCATGTTCGTGCTGGTGGGAATGCAGGATGACGGCCTGCTCATCCTGCCAACGCATCGATTGATTTCGGGATTGAAGACGTTCGACGTCGAGGCGTTGAGGCAAGCGCTGGCGCCGGTTGCGAACGTGACGGACGTGAACGTCGCCGAGGATCAATTGCCGCATTACATCGACAACATTCTGCCCAAGCAGCCGGCGGCGACGTTTGGCTTGTTCGACGGGCGGACGCGAAGGACGCATCAGATCACCTTCATCGATCCGGACGTGCTCAAGAGCGTGGAACCGGATCATTCGCCCGCGTGGCGGCAATTGGATGTGGCGATCGTGCAGCGATATCTGCTGGATGAAGTGCTGAAGCCGAAATTCGCCGGCGGCGTCGAGCCGGGGCGCGGATATACGGCCTACAGCAAGGAAGTCTCGGCGATGACGGATGGGAAGAAATATCAGATCGCCCTGCTGCTCAAGGCAACTCCGCTGCATGCCCTGGAAGAGCTTGGCAAGACCAACGAAGTGATGCCGCCGAAGAGCACGTTCTTCGTTCCGAAATTGGCGACGGGAATGGTGATGAATCCGCTGTATTGAGACGTGGGCATCGGGTCGTGAAATAGAAGATGCGATTTCACATCGTCCACATTGTTCCTAATCCGCGGCTGCACGGTCTGTACGGCTACAGTGAAGTGATCGACGTTCTGCGATGGGGATTGAGCGAGTTGGGACATGAAACGTCGGCGGCGATCAATTCAATTGGGCGCGGCAAGACGAACATCGTGCTCGGCGGACAGATGTTGGGCGAGACGGAGTTCAGGCAATTCCCGGCGGACACGGTCTTTTATAACCTCGAGCAATTGGCGGAGATTTCCCCGGAAAGACTCTGGCCGGTGTGGCGCAATATCGCCGGCCAGTTTCGCGTCTGGGAATACAGTCAGCGGAACATGGAGGTTTGGCGACAATTTCAACCGAAATGGAGTCCGACGCTGGTTCCGGTCGGGTGGTCGCCGATTCTCAGGCGAATCCCCAAACGTGAAAACGAGGACATCGACGTCCTGTTTTATGGATTGCCGTCCAATGCCCGCTTGGTGGCTTTCAACAGCCTTTGCCAAGCCTGGGTGAAATGCGTGTTTGCCTGCGGCTTATATGGCAAGGAGAGAGATGAGCTGATCGCAAGGGCCAAAATTGTCCTGAACATCAACCGGTACGAGCAGAGCCGGATTTTTGAAGTGGTGCGCGTCTCGTATCTGCTGGCCAACGAAAAAGCGGTCGTTTCGGATGTCCATCCCGACTCGTATATCGAGCCTGATCTTAAGGAAGCGGTGGCATTTTCGCCGCTGGAGGGGATTCTGGAGACCTGCCAGAACTTGCTCAAGAATGATGCCGCTCGACGGGAACTGCGGAGCCGGGGGAAGGCGGCTTTTGAGCGGCGCGACATCCGTGAAATTCTGCGAATCGCTCTGGCGGCAATGAATTCGCCTGCTTGAATGCTTGAATGCCCCGCAGGCTTGCACCTTTCCGCGTTTCGGCAAGACCCCTATAATCCCGCCGCTTGGAGGGAAACGGAGTCGCTTTTGGACGAACGTTATTTTCTGCACAAGTTTGCAAACGGACTGACATTGCTGGGCGAAAAGATGCCGGCGGTGCAATCGGCGGCGATGACGCTGCTGCTGCCGGCGGGATCGGCGACGGATCCGATGAATCGATCCGGGTCGGCCGCGGTGCTCTCCGACCTGGTTTTACGCGGGGCGGGGCCGAGGGACAGCCGGCAATTGACAGACTATCTGGACAGCCTGGGCTTGCAGCGATCCAGCAGCGTCGGGGTGCATCACACGCGATTCAGTTGTGCGGCGGTGGCGGATCGGGTGGTGGAATCTTTGGCGGCGTATGCGGACATCGTGCGCCGGCCGCAGTTGCCGCTGGCGGGATTCGAGTCGGCACGCGATCTGGCGCTGCAAAGTTTGGAGGGATTGGACGACGATCCGCGACAGAAGCTGCTCGTGAAACTTCGCGAATGGTTTTTGCCTGCGCCGCTGGGGAACAACCCGATGGGAAAGATCGAGCATTTGAAGAAGCTGACGCTGGAATTTTCCCGGGAGGATTGGAAGCAGCGCTATCACGCCGGCGGCGCAATATTGGCGCTGGCGGGAAACATTGAATTTGAGAAGATCAGGGATGAAGCGGCCAGGCATTTTGGGGACCTGCCGGGGATGGCAGAGAGGCCGATGGAGCTGACGCCGTCGCCGGGGCCGTATCACCATGAAAGGCAAAAGAGCGAGCAGACGCATATTGGAATCGCTTATCCATCCGTGCCGGAGACCGATCCGGATTATTACGCCGTTCGGGCGGCGATGGAGGTTTTCGGCGGCGGCATGAGCGGGCGGCTGTTCACGGAAGTCCGCGAAAGGCGGGCGCTGTGCTACAGCGTGTGGGCGGGGTACACCTCCATGAAATCGATGGGGGCGATCCTGAGCTATGCCGGCTCGAGCAATGACCGCGCTCAGGCGACGCTCGATTGCATTATTGGGGAGATTCATCGGCTTGCCGAGGGAATCACGCAGGCGGAATTGGACCGAGCCAAGACAGGCCTGAAGGCCGGGACGATCATGCAGGGGGAATCGACGTCGGCGCGCGCGGGGACGATCGCGCACGATTATTTCATGCGCGGAAGGATCCGGACGCTGGACGAAATCAAGCAGGAAATCGATCGGTTAACCGTCGATCAGGTGAATCAATACCTCGGCTCGCACCCACCGGGGCCGTTTACGATTGTCACGGTGGGTCCGAAGAAGTTGAGGACCGAATAATGGCGCTGGCCTTTAAGCATCATCGACTTCCCAACGGTCTCCAAATTATCGCCGAAGCGAACCCCGATGCGCACTCGTTTGCCGCGGGACTTTACGTCAACACGGGAAGCCGGGATGAATCGGCGGAGATCAACGGCGTCTCGCATTTCCTTGAGCACATGATGTTCAAAGGGTCGAGCAAATACACGTGGGAAGATGTCAACCGCATCTTCGACGAAATGGGGGCGAACTATAACGCCTACACGAGCCAGGAAAACACGGCTTATTTCGCGAACGTCCTGCCGGAGTTCACGGAGCGGGCGATTGAGCATTTGTCGTATCTGCTTCGTCCGGCAATTCGGCAGGAGGATTTTGATACCGAAAAGAAGGTGATCCTGGAAGAGATCGCGATGTATCTGGACGATCCGGGCCATCGGGTTTACGAAGCGCTGATGGAGACGCACTTCGCGGGGCATCCGCTGGGCCGGAGCGTCCTGGGCTCGGCCGAGGCAATCCAGGCGCTGGAGCGGGAGAAGATGGTGGAATATTTCCGGCGGCGATACGGTCCGGGCAATTCGGTGCTGGCGGCGACGGGGAAGCTGGATTTCGACGAGATCGTGGCGATCGCGAAGAAATACTGCGGCGATTGGGAACCGGGTTCGGCGACGCGCCAGCAGCCGGCGATCATGTACCAATCCCGCACCAAGGCGCTGGTGGATGAGAAGCTGAAGCGGCAATACACGATGGCGATGACGCCGGGACCGAGCGCGCAGGATGAGCGGCGATTCGCGGCGCGGGTTCTGGCGGACGTGATCGGCGACGAGGAGGGCAGCCGTTTTTATTGGGCGCTGGTGGACAACGCCATCGCCGACGACGCGGATTTCGGCTTTTATCCGCACGACGGCTGCGGGAGCTTCTACCTGTCGCTTTCTTCCGATCCCAAACGCGCCAAGCGGGCGCTGAAGATTGCCCGGCAGGAACTTCAGCGGGTGAAGACGGATTTGACGGACGCGGAAGTCGAGCGGGCGAAGAATAAAATCGCCAGCGGAATCGTGCTGGAGGGGGAAGTGCCGATGGGCCGCCTGCGCGCCATCGCCGGGCAATGGCTCTATAACAAGGATTATCGTTCGCTCGAACAGGACATGCAGACGCTGCTGGCGATCGATGCCGATGCGCTTCGCCGGCTCATGCGGGATTTCCCGTTTGATCCGATGACCATCGTGAGCTTGGGACCCAAGTGAAAACGAGCGGGGCGAAGGTCAGCGCAATTTTTTCGATCCGCTTCGGAGCGTGCGCTTTTCCCACCAGGTGAGGGAGTGCATGCCTTGTGCACTGACCTTGGCGAGGATGGCGTCGATCTTCCGCTCGACGCGGCGCCGCTTGGCGAGGGCGCGGCTGGAGGATTTGGCCCAGCGGCGAGATCGCCAGCCCGTCGCGGCCTCGGGGGCTTCGGGGACCTGCATCGTCTGGCGCGCGCTGTAAGAACTTGCGAAGAGAAACGCCCAGAAAACCAAGCCCATGATATTCCGCTGGGCCAAGGATAAAGCGAACATCGGCACGGCCAGGATCATTCCGATGATGCAGGTCACATTGAGCGCCGCCATGCCGCCGAGGAAGGGCCAGAGAATGGACTGGAGAAGACACCCCCCGTCGAACCAGAAATAGGGTAGAAAATTGCCCAGCGCCAGGGCGGAATTGATCGCGGCGAAGCTGAGGAGGCCGACGGAAAGCAGGTCGTGGCCGAGGTACATGCCGTGGAACATGGAGCCGTCGAGAATGGACAGCGGATTCAGAGGCGGAATGAACCAGAATTCTTCACGAACGCGCAAAAGGATGATGCTGCCGGCGGCCAGGAGGAGGTTGGCGATGATGCCGCCGATGTGGCCGACGAACATTGCCCAAGGTCCCGGAGGCACGGTTGGGAAGATCATTCCTCCCATGGGCCAGAGCATAAACTCATCGAGTTGGCCGCCGACGGATTGCGCAAAGATGCGATGGCCGAAGTCGTGAACCAAGAGAGCGGCCAGGAGAAGGACAATTTGAATTCCCACGACGAGCGGCGGGGCCCGATTGAAGAGGTCGGCCAGAAGGAAGGCAACGGTGAGGAGGAGCCAGAAATGGAGCCGGACGCGCACGCCGAACCAAGCGCCGAAAGGCACGGAGAGACTGAGGAGTGCGGCGGGATTGCTGAGGTAATCCCCCGCCCCGCCGCCTCGATTGTAATCGCGATCCTGCCAGGCCACGCTGATCCTTTCAGAAACTCCCGTGTGGATTGTAGCAAAGGGGCGCGGGAAATTGCCCACGGCGAGACGCCTGTGCTGCAACCGATATAATGAAGCGCTATGCCTGCCGATCCCTCCCGCAAGTTTACGATGGACGATCTTCGCGCGGCCCGAGTTTCCGGGGCGAAGGTGCCGATTCTTACCTGTTACGACTACACAACCGCCCGGCTGATGCAGGAGGCCGGCGTGCCGGCGCTGCTCATTGGCGACAGCGCCGCCAACGTGATCCTCGGGCATCCAACCACGGTTCCGATTTCCCTCGATTTCATGATCGACATAGCCGCCGCCGTGCGCCGCGGGGCGCCCAAGTGCCTGCTGATAGCGGACATGCCGTTCGGGTCTTATCAGGCTTCCACGACCCAGGGCGTCAAAAACGCGATACGGATGATGCAACTTTCCGGATGTGACTGTGTGAAAATAGAAGCGGCCAGCGGCCAGGTTCGGCTTGTCCGAAGGCTGGCGGAGGCCGCAATAGCGGTAATCGCGCATCTGGGTTTGCGGCCTCAATCCATCGGATTGATTGGGGAATACAAAGTCCAGGGTCGCAGCGCCGTTGACGCCAGGCAGATTGTGCAGTTGGCGACGCGGCTGGTCCGCGCCGGGGCGGCAGGGATTTTACTTGAGGCCGTGCCGCCGTCAGTCGCAACGGCCGTGGTTGAGGCCGTTTCCGTGCCCGTGATTGGGTGCGGGGCGGGGCCGGCGTGCCATGGGTATGTATTTGTGACCCACGACGCCCTGGGCTTAACGCCGCGGCGGCCGAGATTTGTGCCGAGTCTCGGGGACCTGGCCACGCCGATGATCGAGGCTTTTCAAGGATACGTGCGCCTGGTAAGCAGCGGGAAATATCCGGCTGCGGAGCACAACTATGCTGAGAAGGCGGCGGAAAAATAGTGCGATAATTTTGACGTTGCCAAATCCACTTTGGCGAGGATAAGAATCGATATCAAGAGGAGATTCTATTATGAGATTGATGCGGTCGGGCTTTGGCGTGGCGATGTTGAGCCTTTCGGCGCTGGCGGCGGGATATTACGGCGGCAGGCCGCTGCTGGAACACGTGGAATTCGCCCGCGCTGAAGCGGATGTGGATGCCACGCGGCAGCAATTGTCCACGGTGGAGGACCTTTCAACGGTGTTCCGCCATGTTGGCAAGGTGGTGGAGCCTTCGGTGGTCAACATCAGGGTTCGCAAGACGATCAAGGAAAGCCGTTCGCGTCTTCCGGAGGAACAGCTTCGTCGATTCTTCCAACAGCATGGCGGCGATATGCCGTTCGATTTCAATGACGACAATGGCGAGCAGGACCTGGAAGAGATCGGGACGGGCAGCGGCGTCATCATGGATGCCGAGGGCGGCTACGGCTACATCCTGACCAACAACCATGTCGCCGGCAACGCCAGCGAGATGGAGGTCACGCTGTCGGATGGCAGAAGGATTTCCGGGCATGATGTCAAGCTCATGGGGTCCGATTCCAAGAGAGACCTGGCGGTGGTGAGTATCAAGGCGGACCGGCTCATGCCGGCAAAATGGGGCGACAGCGATGAGCTGGAAAAAGGGGACTGGGTGATGGCGTTCGGCAGTCCGTTTGGCTACGTCGGTTCAATGACGCACGGAATTGTCAGCGCGCTCAACCGCAATCAGGTGATTCCCGACAAACAGGACTACGAGGATTTCATTCAAGTCGATGCGCCGATCAATCCCGGCAACAGCGGTGGGCCGCTGGTCAACATGCACGGCGAAGTCATCGGGATCAATACGGCAATCGCGACCGTGAGCGGCGGTTTTCAGGGGATTGGTTTTGCCATTCCCTCCAACGAGGCCAAACCGGTTTATGCCGCCTTGAGGGAACACGGCAAGGTGGTGCGCGGTTGGCTCGGGATCAGCATTGCCAACGTCGCCGACGAGCCGGACACGGCGAAATATTTCGGTTATCAGGGGGACACGGGCGTAATGGTCGTGGAGACGTTCCCCAACACTCCAGCCAGCGGAAAGCTCCACAAGGGCGATGTGATCGTTGGGTTTAACGGCCAAAACGTCACGGATGTCTCGCAATTGCGCAATCGCGTTGCGGAAACAGAGCCGAACGCTGCGGTGACGCTGCGCGTTTTTCACGACCAGAAGGAACAGGACGTGCGGATTACCCTTGCCGAGCAGCCGGAAGATGTGATGGCGATGCTTGGCCATGGTAATGGCGGGGCCGGGAGTTCATCGGAGGACGAATCGACGCAATCCCCCGAAGCGTTCGGAATGACTTTCAAGACGCTGGATGCGGATACGGCGGCGAGCCTGGGCATCGGCGACGTGAAGTCGGGCGTGGTGATCACGGCCGTGGCCAGCGGTTCCGCCGCTGCCGAGGCGGGCCTGCGAAAGGGTTTTGTGATCACTGAGATCGGACGGATGCCGATTCACAATGCCCAGGAGGCGGCCGACACGTTAAACAAGTTGGATCCGACCAAAGGCGTGCCGCTGTATATAGTGACCCGCGAGGGATCGCGATTTTTGTTCCTCAAGGGTGATTCGGAGAAATAGTCAGTCCTGGATAATGCCGAATGCCAATTGCCGAATGAAAAGAGGCGCCTTTCATTCGGCATTTGGCATTCGGCATTCGGCATTTTGTCGTTGCATTGCACTGGTGACTGGGAATCCTCACGATATAATCGCGCTTGATTAGCCGGCGAGGATCGCCGGAGCCACAACATTTTGGAGGATTCCAATGGCGGATTCATCGCCGCAAGAATATCCGACGATCATCGGGCCGGATGCCAGCTTCAAAGGCGAGTTGACGTTTGAAAAGGGCATGCGAATTCATGGACGTTTTGAAGGAAAGATCACGACGCCGGGGCGTATCCATGTTGCCAAGGAGGCGAAGCTCCAGGCGGACTTGGACGCCGGTTCGGTGTTGATCGAGGGGGAGGTACACGGGAATCTGACGGCCGGCGAACGGATCGAGCTGAAGAATTCCGCGCATTACGAAGGGGATTTGCGAGCCAACAAATTGATCGTGGAAGAAGGCGCTGTTTTTTCGGGCCATGTGAGCGTGGGCCCGGAAGCGGTAAAAGCCGGGGCGCCGCGGCCACCCAGGCAGGCGTCGGGACAGGCCACACCGCCGGCGCAGCCGGCTCGCGTCGGGTGAGGGCGAGGCTCGCTCGTTATTTGGGAGAACTCAAGTGATTGGCTTGTCGATTGAGACTTCATGGCGATCCCGCTAGAGCCGATTCCGAATTCTCCCGCCGGCGATGAGCGAACGACGATCATTTGCCTGTATTGCAGTCAGAGCCAGCCAGTGGCTCGCAAGGCACTGAACGTAGTTTGCAAATACTGCCATAAATCTTTGCGTCTTGAAGATTTACCGATCAAGGACTACCAGGCCCGTCGAAGCGTGGAAACCTGCGGCGTGGTGACGGTGGAGAAGAAGGGGCAGATCGTTGCCGATCGTGTGCTGTGCGGGGGCATGGTCATTCGAGGTAAGGTGAAAGCGACGATTACCAGCCGAGGGCCGGTCCTGGTCGGCCCAGACGCTGAAATCAAGGGTGACGTGCTGGCGCCCACCCTGGCTGTGGGAGCGGGGGCGATTCTTGAAGGACAATATCGAATCGGCTACGCTGAAAACCCTCAACCTCAATAATGAGCAATAGGAAACCATGGTTGGATTCTCAGTTTGACTATTATTCAAACGATCGTTTCAAACAATTGATTGAGCCGTATGGATGTCGATGACAATGCCATTGATAGTGATACGCGGCGACGATTATTGGACGCCGCGGGCGAGGTCTTTGCCGACAAGGGGTTTGAGCAGACGACGGTTCGGGAGATCTGCCGCAAGGCCGGAGCAAATATCGCGGCGGTAAACTATCATTTTGGAAATAAGCGGGAGCTGTACGCGGCCGTGATCGGCTATTCGCAGGTGTGGGCGGATGAGCGGCTTCCGCTCTCTACAGCGACAGATGAATCGCCGGAGGACCGGTTGAGGGAGTTTGCTCGGCAGTTTCTACGGCGGTTGCTCGATGCCGGTCGGCCATCGTGGCACGGCCGGCTGCTGGCGAGGGAAATGAGCCAGCCGACCGAGGCGCTTGAGGGGCTTGTTCGGGAGGAGATTCGTCCGCGATATGAGGTTTTACAGGGGATTATATGGGAATTGGCCGGCGACGTGCCGCCGCGGGTGATTGCCAAGTGCACCGCCAGCGTCGTGGGCCAGATGCTGCACTACCATTTCGCCAGGCCGGTTCTGAGGCTGGTCAGCCCGGTTTATGGAGATCTTGAGAAGCACATCGAAGAGTTGGCCGATCATGTAACGCGATTTTCGCTGGCTGGGATTCTTGCCATCGCGGCACGGTATCGTAAGTAATTACTGTATAATAATTTACAAATCACGGATTTTAAATCTGAAAACAACGTTGAAAAATATAACACTGTAATATTATATTACGCAGTTATGAGCTCGAAAGAAAGACGCCAACGAGAGCGCGGCGAGGTGCGGGTCAAAGTCATGAACGCGGCCAGAGAACTCTTTGCCACGCAAGGGGTTGAGGCGGTGTCGATGCGGAAGATCGCCGATGCCGTCGAATACTCCCCCACCATCATTTACCAGCATTTCGCGGACAAGGAATCATTGCTTCGCGAACTTTGCACGGAGGACTTCGGGGCAATGGCGGGGACATTCAATCAGATTTCGCATGTCGCCGACCCAATCGAGCGCATCGAACAGATCGGCCTGGCGTATGCGCGGTTTGGGTTGGAGCATCCCAACCACTATCGCCTGATGTTCATGACGCCCTGCCACATCGAGAAACTGACCGAGGACGACCTTTCCCACAAGGGCAACCCCGATGAGGACGGCTACGCTTTTCTCAGGCAGACGGTATCCGAGGCGATTGCGGCCGGCCGGTATCGGGAGGAAATGACCGACCCGGATCTGATTTCACAAGTGGTCTGGGCGGCCGTGCACGGATTGGTGTCGCTGGAGATTGTCAAGGGAAATGATCCGTGGTTGGAATGGCGGCCGTTTGAGCGGCGGATTCAAGTGATGATCGAGAACTTACATCGGGGCATGGCGCGACCGGAGAAGCGGGCGGCGGACCGATGAATTTTCTGGCGATGAAAATGCTCATGGGGGATCGGCTCAAATACCTGAGTCTTGTCGCCGGGCTGGCGTTCGCGGCGCTGTTGGTCACGCAGCAGGCGTCGATCTTCTGCGGATATGCATTGCGAACCGGCTCGTGGTTTCGCGACGAACGGTGCTGCGATCTGTGGGTGATGAACGATCAAGTGGATTTTGTCGAGGCGAACAAGCCGATCCTCGACACCGCGCTGGATCGAGTCCGGGGAATCAGCGGCGTGCTGTGGGCGGTGCCGATGTATCGCGGGTATTTGAAATGCCGGCTGCCGGATGGGACGCAGACGACGGTTCGGCTGATCGGCGTGGACGATGCGACCCTGACGGGCGCGCCGGGGCAGATGACCGAGGGGCGGATCGAGGACTTGCGGCGCGATCGGGCGGTGTTCATCAACGTCGATCAGGCGGGCGACGGGCTGCTGCTCAAGCGGGCCGATCCGCCGCGGCCGCTGCGCGTCGGTGACAGCCTCGCGATCAATGATAACGAAGCGATCGTCACGGGCGCGTATCGCGCCACGCCCGAATTCTTTTGGGAGCCGGTCCTTTACACCACCTTCAGCCGGGCGCTGACGATTGCCCCTGCGGAGCGGCGGACAACCAGCTTCATCCTGGTCAAGGTGAGGCCCGGCGCCCGAATCGCGGAAGTGGCCGGGCGAATCGGCCAACTCCCGGGCCTGAAGGCCCTGACCAACCAGCAGTTTTCCGACCTCACCATGGATTACGTGCTGAAGAAGACGGGCATCCTGGTGAACTTTGGCCTGACCATCGGGCTGGGCTTTTTGATCGGCGTCCTGGTCAGCGGGCAAACGCTCTTCACGTTCATGCTCGACAACATGAAGCACTTCGCGGCCCTGAAGGCGATGGGGGCGAGCAATCCGACGATCATCCGGATGGTCTGCCTCCAGGCGATATGGGCGGGCGGGATCGGTTATGGCATCGGCGTTGGGGCGGCGGCGCTCACGGGCATCGCCTTCTCGAAAATCGGGCTGGCGTTCGAGATGCCGTGGCAGATTCCGCTGATCGGCGCGGCGGCCATCCTCTGCTGTTGCCTGACAGCGGCCGTGTTCAGTCTCATTCGCGTGCTGCGGCTGGATCCGGCGATCGTCTTCAAGGGATGAACGAATGAGTCGAAGATGAGTGCCGTCGTTGCTGAATACCCACCCGTCATTCCGCGTTCGGCGGAGTTGGCGGTGCATTGCCAAGGCTTGACCAAGTCCTACGGAACCGGGGCAGGGGCGGTCACCGCACTGCGCGGGATCGATCTGGATGTGAAGACCGGCGAATTGCTCATGCTGGTCGGTCCATCCGGCTGCGGCAAGACGACGCTGATCAGTTGCATCGCCGGGATTCTCGATCACGACGCCGGGAAGTGCAGCGTTTTCGGACAGGATTTCAAGTCGATGCCGGGGCGAGAAAAGACGCGATGGCGCGGGCAGACGGTGGGCTTTGTTTTTCAGGCCTTCAATCTGCTGCCGACGCTGACGGCGGCGGAAAATGTGGCGGTTCCGCTGCTCATCAACGGCGTCGGGCGGGCCGCGGCGATCAGCAAGGCCAGGGAAATCCTCGCACAGGTGGGACTCGGAGAGCGGCACACATCGCTGCCCAGGGACCTATCCGGCGGGCAGCAACAGCGCGTCGCCATCGCCCGGGCATTGATTCACGATCCCAGGATCATCGTTTGCGACGAACCGACCAGCGCGCTGGATCATGAAACCGGCCATCAGGTGATGGAGATGCTGCGATCCGTGGGAATGCACCACGGCAGAACTCTGGTGATCGTGACTCACGACGCGCGTATTTTCGAGTTCGCCGATCGCATTGCGCAGATGGATGACGGAGTTATTCATAAGATCACGAATTCGCCGGACCTGACAAGAAACTGACGCGTAGCACGGAGTTGCCATGATTCGAAAAATATTTCTTCCCCTTGTGGCGGTCGCCGGGGTGATTTTCATGATCCACATGGTGGTCAATGGAAGCCACCCGGCGGCGCTGGCTGCGCTAACGCCCGAGCCGAGCCGGGCGCCGTTCGCCAATTCGGTTTCGGGCGCCGGCATCGTGGAGGCGTTCAGTGAGAACATCCAAGTCGGCGCGGTCGTTCCCGGAGTCGTCAAGCAGGTATTCGTGAAAGTCGGCGACACGGTCGCCAAGGGCCAGCCATTGTGGCAGATCGACGACCGGGAACTTCAGGCGGACCTGGCGACCAAGCGGGCGGCGGTGACGGCCCAGGAGGCCCTGCTTGCGGCGGCGCAGGCCAGGTACGACCGCCTGAAGCAGATGCCGCGGCCGGAGGAAATTCCCCCGGCCCAGGCTCGCGCCGACGCCGATCTGCATAGTCTGGAGGATGCTCGCGATCAACTGCGATTGCTCCAAAGCGTGTCCGATGCCCGGGCCATCAGCCAGGACGATCTCGATCGCCGCCGTCACGCGGTGGATGTGGCCCAGGCCCACCTGGCCGAATCGCAGGCGAACCTCGCGCTGCTCAGGGCCGGGTCATGGGATCAGGACCTGAAAGTGGCCGCCGCCGACATACAAACCGCGCGAGCGCAATTACAATCGGCCCAAACGCAGGTGGAGAGCGATCGGGTTCTGATGGATCGGCTGACGGTGACGGCCCCGGTGGACGGGGAGGTATTGCAAGTGAAGTTGCACGTTGGAGAATATGCGGCCGCAGGCGAATTGGAAACGCCGCTGATGCTGATCGGCGATGTGAGAAAGCTGGTGGTTCGCACGGACGTGGATGAGAACGACGCCTGGCGGGTGCCTCGGGACGGGGACACCCGTGCGGTGGCGTATCTTCGCGGCAACCGGGAAATCGGCTGTGAACTGAAATTCTATCGAATTGAACCGTTTGTCGTTCCCAAGAAATCGCTGACGGGCGACAGCACGGAGCGAGTCGATACGCGCGTCCTTCAGGTGCTTTATACGTTTGACGCCGGCAAAAAGCCGATCTATGTCGGGCAGCAGATGGACGTCTTTATCGAATGCGCCCCGTGAATTGCGCTGCCGCACGGAGACGTTTGGTTGAAATCGTTGGATGAGTGAAGGTTTAACATGATTTTTTCCCTGAAGACGCCATTGGCCGGAGCGAAACAACGCTTCGCAATCCTTCCGGCGGTCCTGCTGGCATTGTGGGGCTGCGCGGTCGGGCCGGATTACAAGCAGCCGGAGATGAAGACTCCGGGGCAGTATGAGGAGATCGCCTCGGCGACGCAGCCGACGACGCGCGGCGCCACGCAGGGCGTGATCCAGCCGGACTATCTGCGCTGGTGGACAACGCTGAACGATCCGACGCTGAACGGATTGATTGATCGGGCGGTGAAGAACAACCCGGACGTGCTTGCGGCGGAAGCGCGGATTCGCGAGGCGCGGGCCAATCGGGGCATACAGGCCTCGGGGCTGTTTCCCGATGTCGGCGCCCAAGGGAGCTATACGCACGAACGTGAAAGTCAGAATCTGCCTGGAGTGGCGGCCTTTGCCTCGTCAGGCGGCGGCGCCTTTCCGGGAATTGAATCCGATTTGTGGCAGGCGGGGTTTGATGCGACTTGGGAAATCGATGTATTCGGCGGGACGCGCCGGGCCATCGAATCGGCAAACTACAGCGTTCAGGCGGCCCAATGGGATCGGCGGGACGTGCTGGTGTCGCTGCTGGCAGAAGTGGCGGTCAATTACGTCGAACTGCGGGGAGCGCAACGCGAGCTGGAGATCGCTCAGGGGAATCTTCAGAGCCAGCAGCAGACCCTGGATTTGACTCGCCGCAAGGCCGAGGGAGGGCTGATCCCCTATCTGGACGTGGCGCAGCAGGAGGCGCAAGTGGCGACGACGGCGTCGGCGATTCCGACGCTGCAAGCGCAGGTTCGCCAGACGATCCATCATCTGGGGATTTTGCTGGGACAGGACCCCGGCTCTCTGTCGGATGAATTGAGCGTCACGGCGGCGATTCCCGTCGGCCCCGCGAGCGTGCCGCCGGGTTTGCCGGGCGAATTGCTGCGGCGTCGGCCGGACGTCCGCCGCGCCGAGCGGCAGCTGGCGGCGGCAACAGCGCAGATCGGCGTGGCGACGGCTGATTTGTACCCGAAATTCTCCATCACCGGAGCGCTGGGAGTGGAATCGCAATCTTTGAAGCGGTTGTTTGACTACACCAGCCGAACTTACCAGATCGTGCCGGGGGTTACCTGGGACATCTTCAATGCCGGGAAAGTGAGTTCGAACATCGACGTGCAGACCGCGCGGCAGGCGGAAGCGCTTCAGGCGTATCGCAAGGCGGTGCTGCAAAGCATGGAAGACGTGGAGGACGCGCTGGTGGCCTACAACCGGGAACAAGTGAGATTGCAGTCGGTGCAGGAGGCGGTGGACGCCAATCAGCGGGCGCTTGATCTGTCGATGGAACTGTTCCAAAAGGGCAGCGCCGATTTTCTCAGCGTTCTGGACGCCCAGCGCAGCCTTTTCGCGACGCAAGATGCGCTGGCGCAGAGCGAGCAGCAGGTCTCGGCCGATCTGGTGGCGCTCTATAAGGCGCTGGGCGGCGGGTGGGAGTGATCGGGAACACCCGGCGACTTTTTCCGGCCGGGTGCTTTGCTGCAACAACTTCGTGAGCAAAACCAAGGATCAATTTCTGAAGCAGATCGCCGACGCGGGGGTTGTGGCGGTCATCCGGGCCCATTCCAAGGATCAACTCGTCGGCATCACTGAATCGCTTTTGGCCGGGGGAGTGCCGGCGATCGAAGTGACCCTGAGCACGCCCAATGCGATTGAGGGAATTGAGATGCTGGCAAATCGCTTTGGGGACAGGGCGGTCCTGGGCGTGGGAACGGTCCTGGACGCGGCGACGGCGCGGGATGCGATCGCGGCCGGGGCGCAGTTCGTCGTTTCGCCCATGTTTGACGAGAAGATCGTGTCGGCGGCGCAGCAATGCGGCAAGATCGTGATTCCCGGCGCGTTCACGCCGACGGAAATTCTGCGCGCCTGGCGGGCCGGGGCGGACGTGGTGAAGGTATTCCCCTCCACGGGGCTGGGGCCACAGTATTTCAAGGACCTTCTGGCGCCCCTTCCGCAACTGCGGCTGACGCCGACGGGCGGTGTGGACGTGAAAAACGCCGGCGACTGGATCAGAGCGGGCGCGGTTTTCGTTGGCGCGGGATCGTCGCTGATCAGCAAGGATGCGCTGGCCCGGAATGACTGGACGAGCGTGACGGCTAACGCCAGGGCGTTCGTCGAGACCATCCGTGCGGCGCGGACAAAATAATCGATGTCGGAAGCTGAGACCAAGAGCTTGTTGCGGGTTGGGATCGAGCACGAACTCGCGGGGCGAGTTGCCGAGGCGGAGAAGATCTATCGCCGTCTGTTGATCGAAGCGCCCCAGCAGCCGGATGTGCCGAATCTGCTGGGTTCGATTTGTGCCAAGAGCGATCGGATGGAGGAGGCGGAGGAATTGTTCCGGCGTGCGGTGCGCTTGAACGGGGACTTTGCCGAGTATCACAAGAACCTTGCCGCCGCCTGCCGCCGATTGGGAAAGACCGACGAGGCGATTGCCGAAGCCCGGCGGGCGATCGAACTGGAAGCGGATTACGCGGAGGCGTACCTGAACCTCGCCAGCGCGTTGATTGACGCCGGACGTCAGGGCGAGGCCGCCGCGGCGATGGCGCGGACGTTGGAAATTCGGCCGGACTATGCCGAGGCCCACTACAACCTAGCGATCCAGTTGTTGCTTCATGGGGATTTTGAACGCGGATGGAAAGAATACGAATGGCGAACCCGCCTGAAATCGCCGATTGCGGCGCGGGAATTCTCCGCGGCGAGGTGGGATGGCGGGGATTTGGGTGGGAAGACCATTTTGCTCTGGGGCGAACAGGGGCTGGGGGATGTCATCCAGTTCGTTCGTTATGTTCCACGGGTTTTGGAGCGGGGAGCGAAAGTTGTTTTAGAAGTCTTTATGCCGCTGGTTCGCCTCTTTCAGCATTCGGTGCAAGGGGTGAAGGTTGCAATTGCCGGCCAGCCGCTGCCGTCATTTGATGTCCATTTTCCGATTCTGAGCCTTCCGCTGGCCCTGGGGACAACGCTGGCAGCGATTCCCGCGCCAACGCCGTATCTCGCGGCGCCTGCGGAGTTGGTGCGTCTGTGGGGCCGGCGGTTTAACGATGGCGGGCGATCGCTGCGCGTGGGGCTGGTTTGGGCCGGCCGAAGGATGCACATCAACGACCGCAACCGTTCGATGCGGCTAAATCAATTGGCCGGTTTGAAGGATATCGCCGGCGCGTCCTTTTATAGCCTTCAAAAAGGCCCGCCTCGCGCACAAATTGCCGACGGCGCCTTCGCCGGCCGCTTGATTGACTGGACAGACCAGTTGGATGATTTTGCCGATACGGCCGGGCTGATGGCGAATTTGGATTTGGTGATCACCGTGGACACGGCCGTTGCCCATCTTGCCGGGGCCATCGGAAAGCGAACATGGCTGCTGTTGTCCACGCCGCCGGATTGGAGATGGCTGCTGGAGCGCTCGGACAGTCCGTGGTATCCCACGATGCAATTGTTTCGCCGGAATCGCGCGGATGATTGGAGCGGGGTTATCGCCAGCGTGGCTGAAGCGCTCGGGCGGGAAATCGATAGCCGCCGATCGGACGGACCTGCCACGTCCGATATTCCAAGCTGACGGCGCTGCCGGGGGAGGATTCTACGGATTCGAATTTGGACCCGGGATTTGGATTTTTGAATTCTGGTTAGTGCCCACACTGGCCAGCGGCGCGCGCCGGTCGTATGATTTCCCGCCATGGCAACGAAGTTCATCGAAAGAGTTGGACAGACGGCGAACAACGCTCTGGCGGCGTTTGGCGAATTCTGTGACTTCGCCGGCCGCACGTTGTTGTGGCTCTGTATGGGCGGTGGGAGATGGAGGAACCTGCGGCTGCTGCTGCCCCAGATGTACGAGATCGGCGTCCGGACGCTGCCGGTTGTTGGCATCACGGGGGCGTTCATCGGCATGGTCATGGCCGTTGAGACCTACAGCCAGTTCAAAGCCGTCGGCCAGGAAGATCGCATGGGTAGCGTCATCATTCTGTCGGTGGTGAAGCAGATCGGTCCGGTGCTGGCGTCGGTGATGCTCGCCGGGCGGGTGGGCGGGGCGTTGACGGCGGAACTGGGAACGATGAACGTCACGGAGCAGCTCGACGCGCTGCGGGTCATGGGAACCGATCCCATCCGCTTCCTGGTCGTGCCTCGGTTTCTCGCCTGCCTGTTGCTTACGCCGATTTTGACGATTTACAGCGATATCACGGGAATCATCGGCGGATGGTTCATTAGCGTAAGGATCATGGGGGTGCCGTCGGGATCGTTCTGGCATTATGCCCAGCGCGGCGTGGAGCTGTGGCAGATCAACGAAGGGATTACCAAGTCGATCTTTTTCGGAGGGGCGATCGCTCTGATCAGTTGCTTCAAAGGCTTCAACTGCGGCGCGGGCGCTAACGGAGTGGGACGCGCCTGCACCGAATCGTTCGTTGCCAGCTTCATGTCCATCATCATCATGAATTTCTTCTTCGCGCAAATTGCGCATGACTGGTACGTCGCCCTGTACGGATCCCGAAGCGTCTTCGGGAGTTGAAGCACGGATGCTTATGGCCCTGATTGAACTGCGGCACATTTTCAAACGATTCGGCCGGCTGGAGGTGCTCAACGACGTCAGCCTCCAGATCGAGAAGGGGAAATGCCTGGTGATCATCGGCGTCAGCGGCAGCGGGAAAACCGTGATCCTGAAAAACATAGTCGGTCTGCTCAAGCCGGACTGGGGCGAGGTCTGGTTTTCCGGCCAGCGCATCGACAACCTGCCGGAACGCGCGCTGATGAAGGTGCGCCAGAGGTTCGGGTTCCTCTTTCAGCAGGGCGCCCTGTTCGATTCCAATAATGTCGCCCAGAACGTGGCGTTCCCGCTCGTCGAGCACACCAATAGGAAGCCGGAGGAGATTGCGGAAATTGTCAAACAAAAGCTGCGGATGGTGGGCCTGCAGGATGCCGCCAAAAAAATGCCGGCGGAGCTGTCGGGCGGCCAGCGCAAACGGGTGGCTCTGGCGCGGGCGATCGCGCTGGATCCGGAAGTGATTCTCTACGACGAGCCCACGACGGGACTGGATCCGATCCGAGCCGACGTGATCAACGAGCTGATTCTCAAGCTGCAGCACGAGTTGCACGTCACCAGCATCGTCGTCACGCACGACATGAACAGCGCGTTCAAGGTCGCCGACCGAATCGTCATGCTCTTTGATGGGAAACTGATCTTCGACGGAACTTCCGAGGAAGTTCGCAATACGGATAACGAAACGGTCAAGCGGTTCGTTCTCGGCGAAGCGAGCCTGCAGGAATTGCAGACGCTTGGACCCTCGGATAAAAATTGATCCATTGTTGAATAAGGAAATAGAGGATGGCCACCTATCAGCGCAACATTCTCGTTGGGGTGACGGTTTTGGGCGCCCTTCTTGTGTTCGGTTGGATGGCGCTGAAATTCAGCAGCAGAACGGCGGAGCTGTTCTCTCCCCCGCAGCTCCCGCTGCATTTCTTGACAGCGCGCGCCGACGGGCTGTCGCAGGGATCGGCCGTGGAATATCTGGGCGTGAGCGTGGGGCGGGTGACCTCGTTGAGCCGAAATCCCGACGGCATGGGCGTGACGGTCGATGCCCTGGTGGATCGGGAGCCTCCGCTTCCGGCTAACCTGCGGGCGGAGATAATGCAGACCAGCGCGCTCGGAGAGGCCTCCATTATCAGCCTTGACTTTGTCGGCGATCACGCGCGTGGAGTGCTGGCGGCGAACGAAATCATCAGCGCGCAATACGTGGGGCTCAATCTGCTCCCCCCCTCGGTGTCACAGACGGCCACCGAAATCACGGGAATGAGCGAGGAGATTCGCAAGACCGCCAAGCAGCTTCGGGAATCCGGCGCCATCGAAGACCTGGATAAGACGATCAAGACGATCGCCACGCAGGCCGAGAAAGTGGGACAGGTGTTCGATTCGCTTCAGTCCGTGCTGGGCGACCCGAAGACGCGCGGCGACTTGAAGGCCGCCATCGCCAATATCCACAGCACCACGGAGAAGCTGAATCATCTGGCCGACAACCTTCAAAGCACGACCAGCGCCGCGTCGGCCACATTCAAGGACGCGCAATTGCGCATTGACGACTTGAGCAAACAGGTGGGCGACCGCCTCACCCAGATTGCGAGCTTGCTGTCCAGCGTCCAGAGCATTGCCCGGAAGATCGACAAGGCTCAGGGCACCGCGGGCCTGCTCGTAAACGACCCGAAACTGTACCAGGCGCTGGTGGACAGCGCACGCGAACTCGATGCAACGGTGACGGATCTCAAACGCCTGGTCGAGCAGTGGGAAGAGGAAGGCGTGGACCTCCGCTTGAAGTAGTAGCCCGCGGTAGAATGACGCGTCAGCTTGTATTGGCCAACAATTGCCCGCAGGGAGCCGGATGTTCTATTGGATTCCACCCGACAAGCTCCAAACGTTCAACCAGGCGCTGAAAGACATCGCGGAGCTTTACCCGGGCTGCTTTTTCGCCAACGACATGCTCATGGCGATGGGCAGGAACCTGAGCTTCCTGGACGACCGGCAATTCACGGAAAGTTTCAATTCGACCGCGATCACCGAGCATGACAAGAGCCTGGTGTGGCGGCTGCACGTGCTGGCCTGGGCCGCGAATCATGCGCTGAAAATTCCGGGCGATTTCGTCGAATGCGGCGTATTTCAAGGCCTTTCGTCGGCCGTTCTTTGCAAATACCTCGACTTCGCAAAAGTTGGCAAGGCCTTCTATCTGTACGATACGTTTGCCGGCCTCCCCGAGGAAACCTCCACGGAAAAAGAGCGGAGGCTGTGGAACCCCGCGTATACGGAAGATCCCTCGACGTGGCTCGCGGAGGTGAGACGGACGTTCGCCCAATATCCCAACGTGAAAATCATTCCAGGAATTGTGCCGGCATCCTTGGAGCGGGAGTCGCCCCGGGCCATCGCGTATCTCCACATCGACATGAATTCGGCGCGGGCCGAGATATTGGCGCTGGAGCGCCTGTTTGACCGCGTCAGTCCGGGCGGTTTGATTGTGCTCGACGATTTCGGATGGGTTTGCAATCGCGATCAGACCGTGGCGGAACTGGAGTTCATGCGTAAGCGCAATCACGCCGTTCTCGAACTGCCGACGGGTCAGGGTCTGGTGCTGAAGCGATAGGGAGCCTCGTCGCGCGATCAGGCCGTCGCCTTGGCCGTCGGCTGAACCAGATGCGGGCGGACTTTTTCAACGATGGCGTCGAAGGCCGCGGGATCGACGATGGCCAGTTCGCTAAGCATCTTGCGATTCAATTCGATGCCGGCCAGGACGAGTGCGGGGATGAAACGGTTGTAGTGGATGCCGCGGGCGCGCAGGGCCGCGCCCAGACGCGTGATCCACAGGGTTCGGAAATGGCGTTTGCGCTGGCGGCGGTCGCGGTAGGCGTAAACGCCCGCCTTGCGGGTGAATTCGATGGCCGGACGATACAGCGTTCCGGAAGCGGCGCGGAATCCGCGGGCGGCTTTCAAGACTCGTTTGCGTTTGCGGCTGTGCGTCGCGCCGCCGGTTGAACGTGGCATGACTTATTTCCCTTTCTCGGCGGCGCCGGTCTCGGCGGCTGCGGTCTTGGCGGCTTCGGTCTTGGCGGCCAACTCGCGCTCGTGCCGGATTTTGTTGGGATGGATTCCCGATACGCCCATGAGCTTTCGCATGTTCCTTGCGTGCCCTTCAAACAGGATCGCGGGGCGGCGCAATTTCCGGCGCTTGGAGGCAGGCCGGGAACTCATCAGGTGCGTGTGGAAGGAATGATTTCGCTTCAGCTTTCCCGTCCGGGTCAGCCGCAGGCGCTTGGCGACGCTCTTATTTGGCTTGAATTTGTAAGCCATGAGATCCCTTCAAAAAAACCTCCGGCAAGAGGGGCGGGAAATATAGCAGACTGCCGCGGCGCTGTCCAACGGGAGAAGATCTATTGCCTATTGAAGATTACCGGATTGCAGCAATAGGCAATAGGCTATTGGCAATCCCCCTACCGTCCGACGGTTTGGGCGGCGTTTGCCGCGGGCGCTGCCACGGTCGCGGGCGATGCGGGCGCCGCGGGGGGTTGTGCAGCCGCCGGGGGACGGGGAATGTTCAAGCCGCTTCCGGCTGAGAATGGTCCGCTTTGGTGGCCGGCCGAGGCCGTGGGCGGCTTGGCGCCGGGCTGCTTGTGGTCGGGCTGCAAGACCAGGGTCATTCGCCGGCCCTCCATCTTGCTGTCGCGTTCGATCTTGCTAACCATGAACAGTTCGGTTTTGATGCGGGTGAAGATGTCCCGCCCCAATTCCTGATGGGCCATTTCGCGACCCTTGAACTGAAGCGTGAACTGAACCTTGTTTCCCTCTTTGAGAAACTCGCGGGCGTGGTTGATCTTGATCATCAGATCGTGATCGCCGATCTTGACGGTCTTGAGCTTCAGCTCCTTGAGCTGTCCGCCGCGAACGCTGGCGCGGGATTTGTCTACTTTCTTTTGTTGTTGGTAGCGCCACTTGCCGTAGTCCATGATCTTACAGACCGGCGGGCGTGCGGTGGGGGCAACTTCCACCAAATCGAGCCCGGCTTCGCGGGCCATTCGCAAAGCTTCAGAGGTGGAAGTGCTGCCGACCTTTTCGTCTTTATCATCGATCAAAAAAATCGGCGAAATGCGGATCTGCTCGTTGTGGCGAAAATTCGTAGAAATAACGATCCTCCAAAAAACCACTTCGGCCGCCGGGACACCTGCCCCGGATCTCGGCTGTTGTATCCTTGCAAAAAAACAAACCACAGACCCGACCGAATTGCGCCCGCACAAACCCGTCAAAGGCTCGGCGTCAGGCGCATCATTCGGTGCTTATCCGTGGTGTCACTCCACATCAATACTATGCCGTTTCGGTCTTCCTGGATGCCAAATTAGGGCATCCAACGCGTAATTATCGGCAATCCCGTTTGTTTTTTCAAGGAGAATCCGGGAATTTCAGCCAGGGCGATCGCATGTTGACTTCCAATCCCCTCACCCCAACCCTCTCCCCGGCGTACCGGGGCGAGGGGGAAGATGCGATTGCCCGGGAGTTTCAGCCCCCCGCCTTGGCCGCCCCGCGCAAAGCAATTTCCTGCTGGCAGCGTTCGATGAACTCGGTAAGCGGCATCTGGCCAAGGTCCGCCCCCGCGCGCGTGCGTACAGCCACCTGTTTCCCCTGCACCTCCTTCTCGCCGAGGATCAGCATGTACGGCAGCTTTTGGAGAGTGGCCTGGCGAATCTTGGCTCCGATTTTGTCCGCGCCAAGGTCCGCTTCCACTCGCAATCCCGCCTCTTTCAGGGACTGCACCACTTCATCGGCATAGGCGTTAAACCTCTCGCTGATGGTCAGGACCGCCACCTGCACGGGCGCCAGCCATAGGGGGAACGCACCGCCAAAATGTTCGATGAGGATCCCCGTGAACCGTTCCATGGATCCGAATGGGGCGCGGTGAATCATCACCGGCCGGTGCTTCCGGCCATCGGGGCCGACGTATTCCAGGCCGAAGCGTTCCGGCAGGACGTAATCGAGCTGCACGGTGCCGAGTTGCCATTTGCGGCCCAGGACGTCCCGGACGATAAAATCGACCTTGGGGCCGTAGAACGCCGCTTCGCCCTTGGCCGTCACATAGTTCAGTTTCATCTCGGTCAGCACCTTGGCCAATTGCGCCTCGGCCAAATCCCACAGTTTCCCCTCGCCGGCGAATTTGGAGCTGGCGGGATCGCGCAGGCTGAGCCGCACTTCCACATCGCGAAACTCCAGCGACCGGAAGACGAATTGGACCAGATCGAGCGTGCTGCGGAACTCCTGCTCGACCTGCTCGGGCGTGCAGAACAGGTGGGCATCATCCTGCGTAAAGCCGCGGACGCGCGTTAGGCCGTTCAATTCCCCGCTGTCTTCATATCGATAGACCGTGCCGAATTCCGCGAGGCGAACGGGAAGGTCGCGGTAGCTTTTGGGCTCGGCGGCGAAGATTTGAATGTGATGCGGACAGTTCATCGGCTTGAGGAGATATTCCTCGGTATCGGGGGGGACCTGCCGGCTTAACTCGGCAGGCTGCCCCGCTCCGGCGACCGGCGCGGTGCGCTCGGCCATGTGAATCGGGGGGAATTGGCTTTCGCGGTAATAGGGATAGTGCCCGCTTTTTTTGTAAAGCTCGATGTTTCCCACGTGCGGCGTATAGACCTGCTGGTATCCCCGGCGGGTCAGCTCTTCTCGAATAAAACATTCAAGCTGATAACGCAGCACCGCGCCTTTGGGCATCCACAGGATCAGGCCGCTGCCCACCAGCGGGTCAATCGTGAACAAACTCAATTGCTTGCCCAGCGTGCGATGATCGCGCTTCTTGGCTTCTTCCAGCAGCTTCAGATGATTCTCCAACTCCTTCTTGTCGAAAAAGGCTGTCCCATAAACGCGGGTGAGCTGCTCGCGATTGCTATCGCCGCGCCAATAGGCCCCGGCAACGCTCATCAGCTTGAACGCCTTGATCTTTCCCGTGGCCGGCACATGCGGCCCCCTGCACAGATCGGTGAAATCCCCCTGTCGATAGATCGACACCGTCTTCTCACCCGCCCGCGCCAGTTCGTCGATAATCTCGTCCTTGAATCGTTGGTTTTGGGTGTGAAGAATCTGCTTGGCCTTGGGCGGGTCAACCTCCTCGCGCGAAAACGGCAGATTGGCATCGATCAACTTCTGCATCTCTTGCTCGACCTTGGGCAAATCATCCGCCGAAAACCCGGGCGGTAATTCGAAGTCATAGAAGAACCCGTTTTCGATCACCGGCCCGATGGTGTATTGAACCGATTCGCCATAGAGGTGTCGCAGGGCCTGCGCCAGGACGTGCGCGGCGCTGTGCCGCATGACGTACAGGGCGTCGGCGTCTCTTTCGGTGACGATGCTCACCTCATGCTCGCCGCTGAGCGTGGAGGACAGATCAACCAGCTTGGCGTCCACCTTGGCGGCGACGGCCGCTTTGGCCAATCCCTTTCCGATAGACTCGGCCAATTGCATGGCGGTGCTGCCGTCGGGGATTTCCTTTCGGCTGCCGTCGGGTAGTTTGATGACTGACATAGTTCGCCAGATTAAAAGGAAAACCGCCTGGCAATCAACCAGGCGGCGTCAATCGCAACGGAAAGAGGCGCGATTCACCACCCGGCGGCCCCCGTCGTCGTGGTGGTGAACGTGCTCAACCGATCAAGGCCCATGGCTCGGAAGTGTAAGTCCGTTTCGGATGAAATTCAACAAAAAGGATGCCGACGGGGATAGCAGGGGCATGACGCTTGTTCTTGGCTCCGGTTGCCGCAATTCCAATTGCCAATTGCCTATTGAAAGACCGACACAGTGTAATTCAATAGGCAATAGGCAATAGGCAATCGTTCCCCGAGCCAAGAACGAGCGTTACACCCCATACCCGATGCGTATCGGGTGCGCCGGGGCTCACACCCTGCCGCTTACTCCCAGCCCATGGCGCGCTCGACGGCCTTGTGCCAGCCGGCCATGCGGCGATCGCGGTCGGCCGGCGACATGCTGGGTTCCCAGGTTCGATCGGCACGCCATTGGGATCGCAAATCGTCGAGATCGCGCCAGAATCCCACGGCCAATCCGGCCGCGTAAGCCGCGCCCAGAGCCGTCGTTTCGCGCACCTTGCTGCGAATGACCGGCACGCCAAGCAAGTCGGCCTGGAATTGCATGAGAATCGCGTTGGCGGTCATGCCGCCGTCAACTTTCATGCGCGTCAGCCGCTTGTTTGAATCGACGATCATCGCCTCGACGACGTCGCGGGTTTGAAAGGCGACCGCTTCCAGCACGGCGCGGGCGAGGTGATGGCGATTGGAAAAGCCGGTCAGACCCGCAATGATGCCGCGGGCATCGCTGCGCCAATAGGGCGCGAAGAGTCCGGAAAACGCCGGGACGATGTAGACGCCGCCGCTGTCGGGGACATCGGCGGCAAGCGATTCGATTTCCGATGAGTTCTGGATCATTTTCAGGTTGTCGCGCAGCCATTGGACCAGCGAGCCGGCCACGGCGACCGATCCTTCCAGCGCGTATCGCGCTTCTTCGCCGGCGCGCTGGCAGGCAACGGTCGTGATCAGCCCGCGGCTGGATGTCACCGGCGTTGTGCCCGTGTTCAGGAGCAGGAAACAGCCGGTGCCGTAAGTGTTCTTCGATTCACCCGGTTCAAAACAGCATTGGCCGAACAGGGCGGCCTGCTGATCGCCGAGATTTCCGCAAACCGGGATCGAATTGCCGAAGCTTCCGCCGGGGCTGGTGCATCCCCATCCCTCGGGGTCGATCGAAGGGGTGATCCGCGGCAACATTTTCTCTTCGACGCGGAAATGCTCGATCATGGAGTCATCCCAGCGCAGGGTTGTCAGGTTCATCAGCATGGTTCGGCTGGCGTTGGTCACGTCGGTGACGTGCCGGCCGCCGCGCACGCCGCCGGTAAGATGCCAGATCAGCCACGAATCGATGGTGCCGAAGAGGGCGTCGCCGCGTTTGGCGGCTCGGCGAATGGATGCGTCATTTTCCAGGACCCACCGCAATTTCGGTCCGGAAAAGTAGGTTGCCAGCGGCAAACCCGTTACCGCGCGAAAGCGATCGCCGCCGCCGCCCGCGGCCAGTTCGTCGCAGATCGCTTTGGTGCGCGTGTCCTGCCAGACGATGGCGTTGCAGAGCGGCTTGCCGGTATTGCGGTCCCAGACGACGGTTGTTTCGCGTTGATTGGCGATTCCGACGGCGGCGATGTCGCCGCGCTTGGCCCCCGCCATGGCCACCGCTTCGCCGATGGTCTGCTCGGTTCTATTCAGGATTTCCTGGGGATCGTGCTCGACCCGGCCGGGTGCGGGAAAAATCTGGCGGTGTTCCTTCTGAGCGCAGGCAACCGGGCCGTCGCGGTCGAGGATCATGCAGCGCGTGCTGGTGGTGCCCTGGTCAATGGCCGCGATGAAGCGGGGCATGGGGGGATTATACCCGGACGCCAGCGCCGGATGGCCGGGGAGTGGAGGCCGGCGCGGCTTTGTGCCGCGAAGAGCGCGTCGCCACGATCGCCGCCGCCAACGCCACCGCCGATAGCAGACCCACGGCGAAGCGCGTTTGCCGGGCGTACCAAGCCATCATGTCGCCGGTCACGGGAACGTCGCGGAGCAGATAAATGGCCCAAAGGGCCGCCAGCGTCGCGACCAGTCCGAACCGCACCAGCAGCAGCAAAATCAGCCCGGTCACCAGCAGCGATTGCACGCACGGCGCCCAGCCGACATCCTGCCATTGTTGCAACACGATGCTCGCCGAGGCGAGAAGAACAAAGGTGAGGGAAGCGATCCACCGTCGGCCGATCACCAATTGGAACAGCACGAGCGACAGCAGGTAAAGCAATCCCATGTAGAGCGCTTCGAGCAAGGCCCGTAGCGACATGGCGGCGGGATTTTCCTTGGCCATGAAGCGAACCAGCAGTGAAATGTTGGTCACCGGCGCGGCATGGCCGAAGTGCATCGGCACGATATTGGCGAGTTCGCCAATGACCGTGACGGCTGCGGCGACAACCAAACCCACCAGCACGTGCGACGCCACCAGCGGATCATTCAGCCGGCCGGTCAGCAGCCGGCTCCAGGAGATCACCGTTTCGGGCCAGATGCGTCGCACGTGCGGCTCCAGCGCCAGGTAAAACATCCAGACAATCCCCGCCGGGACGAGGATGAAGCCGAACACGCGGAAGAAGAGTCGCATCTCCAAGAACAGTTCGGGGATATGGTTGGCGCCGAGCAGCCAGATGAGAATCCCGAGGATCAGGAACAATCCGGCGAGTTTTTGGGCGCCGGGGGAATCGCCGCGCCCGGCGCGAATGTTCCGCCAGGCCAGCACCACCGCACTGCCGGTCACAACCAGGATCAACGTTGCCTGCAAAATGATGTTGCGGCCGATGGGGATGTCCGAGGACGGCTCGATGCCCATTTTGGCCGCCTGGGCCTGCCATGACTCGACGATCTGAAAGAAGACGGGTCGCCCCTGGAACGACGCCGCGGCGATGTCCACCTCATCCTTGGGCCGCTCGGGATAATGCCCGCGCCAAGCCAGGCGGGTATCGGCGAACATGGGCGGCGTGGCGGTTGATTCGATGGGAACGAAGTCTTCCGGGTGCAAATCCGCCAGCTTAAACAGCGGCGAAAAATCGGCCTTTGCCGGCGGACCGCTGGCGTTGGGGCCTGTGGCGTTGCCGCTTGTGGCTGGGCGGAATTCGGCGTTGCGAGGAAGAATCTCCAGGCCCTTGAGGTTGCCGGTCACATCCACGACGACGGTGCGCATCCCCGGGACGCTGCGGGCAGGCTCATCCAGCGTGACCATGCCGATGTCGTCCTTGGAGATCATGTACTGCGGGCTTTCGCGATACCAGAACAGGACCGCTCCCGGCCGAGGCCCGGCAAGACGGCCCCAGCGCGCCGCCGAGTGATCGGTGGCCTGGACCCAACCGATATATTGCTCGTCCAGCGCAAAGCCCTGGGCGCGATTGCTCATGGAATCCGAATAGCCCGCGGCAACCAGGACGCTGCGGGCCCGATCGGCCAAGACCTCCGGCGGCACATTGGCCGGCACCTGCGGCAGCAGGAAACCCCGGCCGGCCAGCGCGACCACGATCGTCAGTCCCAGCAGCGCCAGCCCCAGCAGGACGCCCGCGCGGAGCGTGCTGATGCCGGCGGTATCGCCGGCGGCGGCGACCATCTCGGGGCTGGGCGTTTCACCCGCCGCCAGCGCCGCGGCCAGGGGATCGCCGCCCGGCAGCGCCGCCGCCACCGCTAGCGCGCTGCCGGGACGTTTGCTCGGATCTTTCTCCAGGCAACGCATGATCACCCGCTCGGCCAGCGGGTCCATGTCCTCGACAAACGTGGAGGGATGCGTTGGCGGGGTGCTGCGATGGAGGCGGGAATACTCCGGCATCGAATGAGCCGAAAACGCCGGGCGCCCCGTGAAAATCTCGTACAGCACCAGACCCAGGGAATAGATGTCGCTGCGGACGGTGGCGTCGCCCTGGGTGAACTGTTCGGGGGCCATGTATGCGGGCGTTCCGGCAGTGGCGTCGTGCCCGCTGTCCACGCGGCCGGAAATTCCGAAATCGGTGATGCGCACCTGCCCCCGCCCGTCGAGCATGACGTTGGCCGGTTTCAAATCGCGGTGCAGGACGCCCTTGTCGTGGGCGGCGGCGATGCCGGCGCAGAGTTGCCGGGCGATCTGGACGGCCTTGTCCCGCGGCAGGCGCCCGATCCGCCGCAGCAGTGATGCCAGGTCCTCCCCATCCACGAATTCCATCGAGATGAACTGCTCGCCTTCCACCTGGCCCAAGTCAAACACGCGGCAGACATTGGGATGCGTCACCTGGCGTGAGAGCCGCACTTCGTTATGAAACCGCTCCAGCCAGGCGGGGTTCGATTCATACGACGGCGGCAGGAACTTCAGGGCCACCGGCTGATCGAGGGTGATGTCATCGGCGCGATAGACCTCGCCCATCCCGCCCAGCCCCAGGAGGCTCACGATGCGATACCGCTCGGCCAAAATCGTGCCGGATTCAAAGCGCCCCCTGCCCGTGAAATTGGCGGTGTCGCCATGGACCGTGCCGCCGGCGTGCGAGCCGCGTGATCGGTGGGACGTATCCGAAGCCGGCTTTTTGGCCGATGCCTTTGCATCGCTTCGACCCTGGGGCTGGGACGATTGGATGTCGTCACTGCCTGCGGGTGGATCCGGCTCGGTGGTGGCGCTCTTCGGCTCGGCGGTCTGGCTAAGAAAGACGGTGCTCCCGCCTCGGGCGGCATTCCGATGGGATTCCAGCAGGGACTGCACCTCCGCTTTGAGTTCCGCGTCGTCGCCGCAAAGACGCTCGGCGATCCGGTCGTGCTCCTCGTCGGGATGCTCGCACACGGCCAGAAAGACTTCTTTGACTTTCTTGTATCGCTCGGAAGTCATGCTCACCGCTATAGTCTACCGGCTCAGTTCCCGCATCAACCAGGCGCGGGCCATGGTCCAATCCCCCTCGACGGTGCGTTTGGAAACGCCAAGGGCTTGCGCCACTTCTTCGACATTCATGCCGGCGAAAAATCGCATCTCCACGATCTCGGCTTGACGGGAATCAAGCTTGGCGAGCTTTTCCATGGCCTCGTCGAGGGCGAGAATTTCCTCGCTGCGCTGGGGGGCCAATGCAACCGATTCGTCGAGTTCCACGCGCCCGGCGCCGCCGCCGCGCTTCTGCCGTTTCCTCTGCCGGGCGTGATCCACCAGGATCCGGCGGATCGCCTGCGCCCCGACCGCGAAAAAGTGTGTCCGGCCCTGCCAATCGACGCGGGTCTGATCGATCAGGCGCAAATACGCCTCATGCACCAGGGCGGTCGGCTGGAGAGTATGGTTGGCCCGCTCGCGTCGGAGTTGCCGCGCCGCCAGGGCCTTGAATTCATCGTAAACCAGCGGCATGAGCTTGGCCGCCACAGCGGTGCGGTCGCCGCTCTTGAGATTGGCCAGAAGTTGTGTGATTTCCGCTGCCGGCACGAGCGAGTAAAAACGCTAAAACACCCCGGAGCGGATTATCGCAGCAATTGCCCTTGGGACAAGGGAATGACGAGGGAATGCCGAATGCCAAATGCCGAGTGCCGAATGAAAGAGGCACGAAGGGATGGGGGCATGCCTTTCCCTTCGTGCCTATGTGCCTTCGTGCCTCCGTGCCTTCTTCATTCGGCATTTGGCACTCGGCATTCGGCAATCTCTTCTCACACCGCCTGCACTTGCCGGGATTTGTCCTGCGAAAACGCCAGCGCCGCCCGGCAGAAACCCAAAAACAGCGGCTGCGGGCGCAGCGGCCGGCTTGTCAATTCCGGATGCGACTGCGTGCCGACGAAATAGGGATGCACTTCCAGCGGCAACTCCAGGATTTGCATGATCGGCTGGGTGGGATGCTTGCCGCTGAAGATCAGGCCGTGGTCTTCAAGCGTTTTGACGTACTGGGGATCGACTTCATATCGGTGGCGGAATCGAAGGCGGATGGTGCGAGCGCCGTCGAAGAGTTGGAACGCGAGGGTTCCGGGCTTGAGCTCCACGTCTTTGCCGCCCAGGCGCATGTTGCCGCCCAGGCCTTCGATTTTCTTCTGTTCCGGCAGGATATCGATGACGGGATTTCGGCAATTTTTCTCGAATTCAGTGCTGTTGGCCCCTTCGATGCCGCAGACGTTCCTGGCGAATTCAATCACGGCCATTTGGAACCCGAGGCACAGGCCGAGATACGGAACCTTGTTTTCGCGGGCGTACCGGATGCATTCGATCTTGCCTTCGGTGCCGCGCACTCCGAAGCCGCCGGGAACGATGATGCCGTGGCAATCGGCCAATCGCTTGGCCACGTTCGAGGCGTCGATCAAGGTGGTGTCGATCCACTTGAAATTGACGTTCACGCCGAGATGAACGCCGCAATGCTCCGACGCCTTGATGATCGACGCATACGCATCGCGCAGAGCGGTGTATTTGCCGGTGACCGCGACGGTCACGTCCTTGCGCGGCTTGTCGATGCGGTCCACGAAAGATCGCCATTTCATCCGGGCCTGATCGTCCTTGGCCTGGTCCACGCGGTCGTGCAGGTTCAAGAGCGTCCGCACTTCCCGGTCGATTCCCGCGGTCCTCAGCGCGTCGGGGATCGTGTAGATGCTCTCCACGTCGTGCATCGAAATCACGCGCCGCATCGGCACGTTCGTGTACATCGATATCTTCTCGCGGACTTTTTCCTTAACGGGGTTGGCGGCGCGGCAAGCGATGATGTGCGGCATGATCCCCGCCTCCATCAGCCGCTTGATCCCCAATTGCGCCGCCTTTGATTTCTGTTCGCCCAAAGCGCCCGGCTCCATGACGTACGTCAGGACAACAAACGTGACCGAATTTTCGCCTTCTTCGTAAGCAAGCTGACGACACGCTTCCAGATAGGCCTGGTTTTCAAAATCTCCGACGGTTCCGCCGACTTCCACGAAAACCACGTCCGCGTTGGTCTTGGCCGCCAATTCGCGCAGACGCAATTTCACCTCGCCGGTGACGTGCGGGATGAACTGCACATCGCGGCCGAGATAGCCCCCTTCACGCTCCTTTTTCAGCACCGCTGAGAGAATCTGGCCGTTGGTCGTGAAGTTGGCCGCGGTCAGGTCCTGATCGAGCATCCGTTCGTATGTCCCCAGATCCATGTCGGTTTCCATCCCGTCGTCGAGGACGAACACCTCTCCGTGGCGGTACGGATTCAGCGTGCCGCTGTCGATGTTGTAGTAACCTTCCATCTTGATGGGCGCGACACGCAGGCCTTTATCCTGCAACAGCTTGGCCAGCGACGACGAGAAAATCCCTTTGCCCAGCCCGCTCATGACCGTGCCGACGACCACGACGTACTTGTGATGGCCGCGTCGGTAACCTTCGGGCATGGGAGTGTAAAACTCCGTCTCTTCGGTTGATTGCCCGATGCGAAAAAGCAGTTCTTCATTGCTCATGGTTTCATCGCGTCGCTTGCGCGGCCGCTCCTCGTTGGTGTCGTTTGACAAATTCCTCGTACTGCTGGGGCGTGTCGATGCCATGCACCGCCCGCCGCGTCAAGATCACGTCGATCGACCGCCCGTGTTCCAGCACCCGAAGCTGCTCCAGTTTTTCGCTCTGCTCCAGCGGCGTGGGCGGCCAAGATGCCAATTCCAGAAGAAATTCACGCCGATAAGCGTAAATTCCCTGATGTAAATAATATGCCTGCCGCGAAGCCCCGGCCGGATCGCGCACAAAAGGAATCTTCGACCTCGAAAAATACAAGGCCTTGCCATCGAGGCCGATGACCACTTTCACGAGATTGGCATCGGCCGGATCGTCGCCGGCGGCAAACGGCGTGGCCGCCGTCGCCATGTCCCCCTCGCCTTTCTCCAGCCGCTCCACCAGGGCGTCAATCGTCTGCGGCTCAATCTCCGGCTCGTCGCCCTGCACGTTGACGATGATCGACTCGGTAAGCGACCGGGCCACCTCGGCCACCCGATCCGTCCCGCTGAGATGCTTGGGCGAGGTCATCACGCATCGCGTCCCGTAGGGCGCGAGGGCATCGACGATGCGGGAATCGTCGGCGGCCACGAGAATATCGCTGATTTGCCGAGCCGCTCTGGCGCGTTCAACCACATGCTGCACCAACGGCTTGCCGGTATCGGAGACGACGACTTTGCCTGGGAAACGAGTGGAAGAGAACCGTGCGGGAATAACGCAAATCGCAGCCAAAGTCGATCCTTCGGACAACAGATTCAGGTCAACTCAGAACTGCGGAGCGAGGATACGATGGGAGATGGGTGCGTGTCAAGAAATGGGAGGACTGAACAGAACTGAACAGAACTGAACACTTTTCGCGTTTTTATTAGTGTATGCTAACTTCTCATGGTTAGGGCTAAGGTTATTTCATGGAGCAAGTTAGCGGCCGGTCGCGTGTTTTTTCATTGGGTGACGGGAAATTTTCGTAAAGGGCGCAAAAAGAATGCCCTCATCTGTCGATGGAGGCATTCGGATGCTCCGTGGAGCAGTGCCTGCGAATCTTTCGTCTTGTTGCGAAAAGTCTCGCAGGACGGGATTGGATAGACTCACCGAATCATACCGGCATTTATGCCGATTACGCAACTGCCAATTCAGTTTCAACTGTCCGGCTGATCGATTGCGACGGCGGAATCGGCTCGCCATCTTCAATCAATCCCTCAATATGAAACCGAATCGCCTTGGCCATTTCCTTGAGGACTTCCTCTTCGGTCGCTCCGGTTGCGACGCACCCGGGCAAATCAGGGACGTAGGCGCTGAAGTTGCCTGAGGCCCGCTCGATCACGACAGCGTAAGTCACTTTTGCCATACAGAATCACTTCAATCCGGCCTGTTTCAGGATACTGTTCGGTCTGTCCGAAGCCAAATTCACGCGGCTGGGGCAGTTCAAGGTAAAAAAAGACCGCAGGTCGTTTGTGCGAGCTGCGGTGGTCGCCTTTCGGCGGTGCCTGCGAATATTTCTTGTTGCGAATACCGCAGGACAGGATTGGACAGACTTGCGGATATTATTAGCATCTTGTGCTTGGCGTCAAGGGCAATTCTGATTTGGGAGGACGGGCATGATCACGCTGGGGCTGGATATTGGGAGCAATTCGGTCGGAAGCGCCTGGGTTAATTTGGATTCGCGGGAGATTCATCTGGCCGCCAGCGTGTTTCCCGCTGGCGTGGACGAGCAAGAAGACAAGCGGGGAGCGCCCAAGAATCAGGCTCGGCGAGACGCACGCTCGCAACGCCGCAATATTGCGCGTCGGGCGCTCCGCAAGCGCCAGTTGATTCGGTTCCTCATGGAACGGGGGCTTCTTCCGAAAGACCCAGGGGAGTTGCAAAAGGCCTTCGACAAGAATCCTTGGACGCTTCGCCGAAAGGCCATCAAAAAAGACGGAGAACCTCTCACCTCCTGGGATTTTGGGCGAATTCTGGTCCACCTCGGCCAACGTCGTGGGGCGGTCGGCGTTGTAATTGATCCGGAAGAACCGGAGGAGGGTAAGGTCAAGGAAGGAATGGAGCGGCTGGAAACGCTGATGAAAGGGACTGGGGCATCGACCGTCGGCGAATTCATGGCCGGTTGCTTCGAACAAAGGGTGCGCGAACACAAGGGCATCAAGTGGAATGAACCAATTCGTAATCGCCAGTATCGCATGCCAGAGGACCAGATGCTGTTCGCGGGCAGAAATTTGATTCAAGAGGAGTTTCACAAAATCATTGCGGTGCAGCGGTCGAAGGAATCTGAGTTGGCGGCAATGCTCACGGACGATCTGGTGCGCCAGCTTGACGACGCGACGCAAACGGATGCCTGGCGTCATCGCGGGTTGTTGTTCGGACAACGGCGCACATATTGGGATACCGGCACCCTGGGACGATGTGATTTGGAGCCGACGGAAAGGTGCGTGCCAATTGCCGATCGACACGCGAGCTATTTTCGTGTTCTTGAGACGGTCAACAACATTCAAATGGAGGAACGCGGACATCCCAAGCGACCGCTGACAAGGGATGAGCGCGAGAAGATTATTGAACTCCTACGAGGGCCGCTCGGAGTTTACAAGAAAGGCAAATACGCTGGCCAGCCGAAGGCGTCCGTCAGTGTGACGGATATCAAACGGACGTTGCCGAAAGGCGTTAGGCTCAACATCGAAGCCGATGAGGACCGAGAGATAAATACGGATTGGTTTCACCGTGAAATTGTGCACGGAGCCTTTGGAACGGCCAAATGGGAAGCTCTGACCGAGCGGGCACGGGAGGCGGTAAACCGTGCAATCCTGCGTTTCGATCCCGATCAGGCTGATGATGCCGCGCGGCTGCTCGAGGGATCAAAAAGCTGGTGGGGCTTGGATGCGACATCAGCGGGCAAGCTGATCGACGCGTGGAAACGCCGGCCAAAACTGGAAAAGCGGCTCAATCTGTCCCGGCGCGCGATTTTGAACTTTCTACCGTATATGGAGCGATTCGATGAGGCCAGCAATCGCTGGCCCACACAGCAGGAGGCGCGCAAGGCTTATGCCAAGACACTGCCCCAGGGGCATGCGCGCCGGAGATACGAGACAGGCGCGGCGGGTCTGACGGCCGCAGACAGGCGATACATGCGTCTTGGCAAACACCAGATTTCACGGGGAATTCCGGAGCTCCCACCCGCTCCGATGCTTTCCAACCCCGTTGTCCGCAAGGCGATTTACGAGGTTCGCCGGCACCTCTTGGCTTATCTTAGAAAATTCGGACGAAAGCCGGACCGAGTTGTGATCGAGATGGCTCGAATCACGAAGCAATCCGAAAAGCAACGCAATCTCGCGCTGGCGCGAAATCGGAACCGAGACAAGGAAAAAAAGGCAATAATCAACGAGATTCTTCCCGTCGCATTTGGAGCCCAGATCGCACAACGACTCTCGCTGAACCAGCAGAGGGCCGCGGTTGACCGCGTTGTCCTGGCACGACAGCAGAATTTCCGTTGTCCGTACTGTGGACAAGACGGACTCGGCGACCCGGTAGCTGCACGTGGTGACGGGCTGGAAATCGATCACATCGTTCCTTACAGCCGATGTGGGGATAATGGGCTGAATAACCGAGTGCTGGTCCACAAGACGTGCAATCAGGGCAAAGGAAATAGGACTCCCAGGGAATGGTGGGGAACTGACTTCGCGAATCGCGTGCGATTCGCCGAGGAATCGTTCAAGGGAAGGGAGCCGGCCAAGGGTGAATACTTCACGAAACGAGATTTCGCGCGGAAGTGGGAGAACTTCAACCGGGAGTTACACGAGGCGGATGAGTGGAAAAACTCCCAGTTGACCGATACCGCCTACGCGGCGCGGCAGGTGGCGGGTTACTTGGCCGATGCGCTCTTTGATGGACGCGGACTACCCGAACGCGGCGACGGGGAGGCCAAGCAAGCGATATTCTTCACCACTGGCCGCATCACGAGCATGCTCCGCAAGGACTGGCAGTTGTTCGAGACATTAAAAGGGGATGAGCTATCCGCCGCAGAAGAAGTCCAGCTCGCGGAGAAGAATCGCGGTGACCATCGGCAGCACGCGCTGGATGCCGCAACTATTGCGCTGACCGATCCACGGATCAAGAACTCGCTGGCCAATTGGGCGACCCAGGCGGCGGAATACAAAGAAAAACACGGAAGATGGCCGCGGAGAACGCCGGTTCCTCCCCCACAGCCTTGGAATGATGTACGGAGCTTCCGTCGCACGGTGCTCTCGAAGGTCTATGGTCAGTTCGACGACGCCGATGGGAACTCGCGCCGCCCGAATAATAATTTAGTGATCATCTCGCATCGACCAGTCAAACGGCGTCTTATTGGGGCTTTCCATGAACAGGATGCCTACGGTCCCGTCATCGGACAAATGCCGTCCCATCGACCGGAGCCTCGCGCGAAGGTCTTCTCGTTGCGGATGCCCATTTTCATGCATAGGGAGAAGCGACTTAAACCTGGACATTTGCGGGTGTCTGGTGCGTGGGATCAGGTAAGCGCACAACTTGAAAAAGAGGGGCTTTCCCGAATCGAGAAGAGGGCGATCTGCCGAAAGTTGTCTGCGATTGTGGATCCACCTGCCGGAAAAGGGGGCATCGTCCGCGACCGCACTGTTCGTGATCGAATTAGAAAGTGCCTGCTGAGAGAATCGATTGATCCTGACCGCTTCACCGTCGCGGAAATCCAGCGAATCGCCAAGGATGGCAAGCTCACAATGGCCAGCGGAGTGCCAATCAAGAGCGTTGTCCTGCTGCGAAGCAACAGCGACCCGGTCATCATTCCGCGTAAGAAACTTGATTTGGAAAGCGGCAAAATGGTTCCAGACATGGACCCAACGAATCTAAGTGAGCCGAACCCGCGAACCAAACGAGTGTACATCGGCGGCAATAACCATCATGTCGAGATAGTCTCGGATAACAAGGGCCGATGGAGTTCACGAGGCGGACAAGTAGTTTCCGGCTTCGATGCAGCCCGGCGACTGTGCGCTCGCCTTAAGGCATTGAGAGAGGCAGGGGTTCCCCCGTCCAAGAAACTACGGCGCTTGCCGAAGAAGGACCGGGAATGCTTTAAGCCAATTGTTGCCGATGTCTGCCGTCGGTTTCCGATCATCGACCAGAGCAGCGGCGTCGAAGGCCAGTTCGTCATGTCCCTTGCCGAGGGTGAGATGATCTATGCTCGTCGGTGGGATCCATCAAAAAAACAGGCGGTAGGGCCGGCCGATTATTTCGTCGTATGCAAACTCGACAAGGCTCGCATTCACTTCGCACCGCACTGGGATGCGAGAAAGTCCGGCGGCACAAAGGGAGATGATGGCAAAGTTATTGAAGGTAGCGAGCAGGACCGATGGGACGTAACGCCAGCGGACTTGAAACATTGTGGCCCGGAGCCCACCAAGCCTCCAATCAAGGTTCGGGTCAGCCCGCTCGGTGAAGTGACGCCGCTCTCAAATGATTAAGCGCACGATCGACATCTCGCAGGGTCCAACGTTTCTTTCGATCGAGAACGACCAGCTTGTCATCACGCGCGAAAAGCAACGGATCGGGCAGGTGCCGTGCGAGGACATCGGCGTCTTGCTCGTGGACCACGTCGCCACGACATACACCCATTCGGTCTTCACGCGGCTTGTGAATTTTGGAGCGGCTATCGTGCTCTGCGGGCCAAACCACTTGCCGGTGGGAATGGTGATGCCGATGGAATCGAATGAATTGACGGCCAGGCGAATGCGATTGCAGGCGTCCGCCCCGCTGCCGCTGCGGAAACGGCTTTGGAAACAGATCGTCCGGCAAAAGGTGACGCTCCAGGCCATGAACCTTCCGGCGGAGAGTCCGATGCGGAATCGGCTGCTGGCGATGGCGGCGGAAGTCAAGAGCGGGGACGCTTCCAACGTCGAGGGGCAAGCGGCGCGGTTTTATTGGCCGGCGCTTTTCGGGAAGGAATTTCGCCGCGATCCCGAGGGACTGCCGCCCAACAATCTCCTGAACTATGGTTACACGGTGCTCCGCTCGGCTTTGGCGCGGGCGCTGGTGGCGGCGGGGCTTCATCCGGTCTTTTCGCTGCAGCACTCGCATCGCAACAACGCTTTCGCGCTGGCCGATGATCTGCTGGAGGTGCTGCGTCCGCGGGTGGACCGAGCCGCGCTGGAGCTTGTAAAGCAAGGCGCCGGGCTCATCGACCGCGAATCAAAGGAGAAATTGCTCGGCATCCTGGCTGAGGAAGTGACGCTTGGGGAGCAGTCCGGACCCCTGATGGTCCAACTGCACCGCTTCGCCGCGTCGTTGCTGCGATGCTATGAGGGGGAAAGCCAGAAGCTATTGATGCCGGAATTCACGGAAAAGTCGGGCGCAAATTCACAGCCCGCAGACGATTCCGACGCCTCCATCCCGGAATAGGCTCGACCCCCGCTCTACCCGAGTCGAAAATCCATTGCGTGGACTTGAGCGCCTACCGGATTATGTGGCTGTTCGTGATGTTCGATCTTCCTGTGGACACCAAGGCGGCGCGGCGGGCGTACGCGCAGTTCCGAAAATTCCTGCTGAAAGATGGATTCACCCAGGTACAATACAGCGTCTATGCGCGGGTGTGCGCCAGCGAAGAAAACATGCACGTCCACAGCCGGCGCGTGGAAGGGCGCGTCCCGGACGACGGCGAGGTCCGACTGATATGCATCACCGACAAGCAATTCGAGCGGCAACAGGTTTTCTGGGGAAAACTGCGCAAGCAACCCCAGAAAGCGCCGAAACAACTCGAATTTTTTTGACCCGGCCTTCTATAAGTGCCTTACAGGGGCGGCATTGCAGGGGAGAAGAGTCTATCCAATCCCGACCTGCAAGCAATCCGCAACTCGGATCGACCGCGATGTTCATGTCCCCGAGAGTCTATCCAATCCCGACCTGCAAGCAATCCGCAACCGCAGGTCCGAGAGCGTCGGCCGCACGCTTGAGTCTATCCAATCCCGACCTGCAAGCAATCCGCAACGGGGCGCAATAGGGGAACACCCCGGCCCCAGAGTCTATCCAATCCCGACCTGCAAGCAATCCGCAACGCCGGACGCCAGCACTCGCCGCCGGACTTGAGTCTATCCAATCCCGACCTGCAAGCAATCCGCAACGTCAGCCGCTCGTCATCAACATGCAGCCGCGAGTCTATCCAATCCCGACCTGCAAGCAATCCGCAACTGTGAACGGCCTTGGTCGCGAATCGCATAGGAGTCTATCCAATCCCGACCTGCAAGCAATCCGCAACCGTCGGCGCGCCTACCCGCTCTGTTCAGGGAGTCTATCCAATCCCGACCTGCAAGCAATCCGCAACGCTCCGCTATTCGGTAGGCCCAGGCAAGGGAGTCTATCCAATCCCGACCTGCAAGCAATCCGCAACGCAGGAGTGAGCTTTTGTTGGTCACTGCCGGAGTCTATCCAATCCCGACCTGCAAGCAATCCGCAACTAATCCATGCGCCGCCGACGAATCGCGCTCGAGTCTATCCAATCCCGACCTGCAAGCAATCCGCAACCCGCCCGCCATTGCGCCAATTCCTCCGGCGGAGTCTATCCAATCCCGACCTGCAAGCAATCCGCAACTGCGCGGCCGATGCGTAGTAAGCGACCGCGAGTCTATCCAATCCCGACCTGCAAGCAATCCGCAACCGAGCGGCTGCGCCGCTCGGTTGCGGATGCTCCACGAAGGGGGCTCCTACGAGCCCCCGCTCACCCTACGCGCTTGGCTTGACCGTTGGGCTGATCTTGATCGGCAGATTTGGGTTCCGGGACACCCTCCAGCCAGGACGCCGGGAAACGTCGGGGGTCAGGAAGGTTTATTGTAAAATCCCCTGACCTCTTATCCGTGTTTGAAAAATCAATATCCTTTGGTTGTCGCGTCATCCCGCCTTTCGGACCAATAGACGCAGGCTTCGGGCGATCAGCTCTGAGCGACCGATCTTCTCTCGGCGGCCCAGGGCATCAGCCTCCGCCAGTAGGCCACGCTCGATCGTGATGTTGATCCGCTCGGACCCTTTTCCGACCCGTGGCCGGCCGCGGCCGCGTTTGGCGGCGCGGCGATGCCGCTCACGTTCCGCGGCGTTCAGCGGGCGCCCGCGGTCCATGACGAATGGCTCGTCGAATGCCTTTGTCGCCTCGGCCAGCTCTTGCGCGTTCATTTCCGGATAGGGCTTCTTCATTTTTTTCATCGGAATCTCCTGCGTAATCTCCGTTTCTCCGCATCGTTGAGCGGCCTGGCGTGGATCACGAAAACCACGTCCCGTGGAGAAAAAATGTAAATCACCTGAATATAGCTCCCCGCCGCGGTCTGACCCGCGACCAGGAATTTCCCCCGCCCCTGAGCTTGAGGGAAAGGGCGGCGAGCGCGGCACACTACGAATTCCGCTTCGTGCGGCCGGATGCCATGCGCGGCAATATGCTCGACATTCCAACGGCTCCAGCGAAATTCGTATCCCACGCCTGAATATTATACTTACTTAATTTGCGAATGCACGTGCAAACTGGAATATTCTTTCGCCCTTGCCGGTCAAATCCCGCCGGTGTATTCACCACGCGGCCATCTCGGGGGAGGCGCGGCGGACCGCCTCGTGCCTCCCCGTATTTGTATGCCGATCAAAATCCCCCTGATGCGATCGGAGTCTATCCAATCCCGCCCAGCAAGCAATCCGCAACAAGCGGGGCGAGGACGCCCCGGCTCATTCGTGGAATCCACCCAATCCGCAACGGCCCTGATCTATTGTGTTCCCATCTTCCAATACACCGCGTACCTCTCGTGCTGCACCGCGTAGAGCGGAATCATCGTTACCTCCGCGGGATTGCCGACGCCGATCGTTTGGAATGTCAGCGGCTTGGCCGGCACGGGCTTGAGCCAGTCGGCCACGTTCTCGTCGTCCGTGGCCAAAAAGGGCGCTGAGGGACGCGGGACCCTGTTGAAATGATTCTGATCGCGCGCCTCCTGCGTCGGGGGCATGTTTTCGCGACCCATTTCGCCGGCGAGCACGATCGGGCCGTACATGATCGCGACGTGATTCTTCAGATCGGTGGCGTGATGCAGGTGCAGGCTCATCGGCATCGATATCTCCAAGCGGTCCCCATCCGTCCACTGGCGATCAATCGTCAGATAACTCTCCGGCGGAACGTCAGCCTTGTGCGGTTGGCCGTTGACCTTGACCCAAACGCCGTGGGTCGCCCAATACGGCACGCGCAGATTGACGGCCAGGCGCACCGGCTGCGCGGTTTTGAAGATCAGCGTCGTGCCCTCCTCTTCGGGGAATCTCGTTTCCTGGCGAATCGTGATCCCCTTTTCCCGCCAGTTCAATTCGGATGCGATAAAGAGATTCACCCACAGGGCCGAATCATCATGGAAATAAATACTGTCGCCGTATTTGGCGTGGTTTTCCACGCCGGTTCCGGTGCAGCACCAGAACGATTCCGTCGGCGTGCCGTACACCTTGAAGTGGCCGGGGACGAGGGACAGGTAGTACATCGTCATTCCGGTTTGCGGATCGATGGAGCCCAGGATGTGGTTGTACAGGGCCCGCTCGTAATAGTCGGCATACTGCGGCTTGGGATCCCACTCGAACAAATGCCGGGTCAGTTTGAGCATGTTGTACGTGTTGCAGGTCTCAGCGGTGTTGGGAGCGAGCTGACTGGCCTCGACGCCAGGGCTGGCGAAATGCTCGGAAAAGCTGTTGGACCCGGTGACGAACGAATGCCGGCCGGTGACGATCTCCCAGAAATGCTCAGCGGCATCGCGGTACTTTGTGTCGCCGGTCACCTGGTAATGCCGGGCGAAGCCGTCCACTTGGGGGATGTGCGTATTGGCGTGCAATCCCAAGAGTGGATCCTCGCCGGCCGCCAGGGGCACGGCCAGCCAATCACGGTCAAAGACGTTGGCGAGCTTGAGATGGGCGGGATCACCGGTGATGGCGTAGAGATCGTGGAGGACTTCAGACATTCCGCCGAATTCTGTGCCGGGGCCGTTCCCGCTGGTGTGGAAAATCCGCTCGATCTGATCGTCGGGGAGTTTGGCCAGGCGGCCGGCGAAATAGCGGGCCATCTTTTGGTCCATCTCCAGGGCCTGGGCATTGCCGCAGAGTTGATCCGCATCGAGCAAGCCGGCCATGATCTTGTGGATCGTGTAATAGGGCGCCCAGACACGCCGGCCGGTTTCAAGGCGGTCGAAATATGACGCGGGAAAGGCGGACAAATATCCATTGCCGAGCGACTTCTGGCATTTGGCCAATTCCGCGACCAGATAATCGACGCGTTTCTTCCATTGCTCGTCGCCGGTGCTCTTGTACATAAGGGAACAGGCGCTGAGGTAATGCCCGACAAAATGGCCGCGAAGTTCGCAGGCGGGCGACTCCCAGCCGCCCAGCGGCCGGGCGTTCGACGGCAAGGCGGCGTTCACGCGGAAGTTGTGCAGCAGGCGGTCCAAATCCAGCGAAAGCAGGTATTTCGCGTCCGCGTCCTGGGCGATCTTGAACGGCCCATCCAGCAGGCGCACCTCGCTTAAATCAAATGGCTGCGCTTTCATTTGCACCGCCTCCGCCGATGCGCGCCCGCAGGCCCAGGCCATCAGGACGACGCAGAAAATCATCTTGGACATTTCGAGCCTCCGCTACGCCAATGATAGCTGATCCTGCATCACGATCCCAAACTCGCCGGTTACAATGCGGCCATGCTGGTCCGCCTTTTCCAGGACGTGGCGAACTTCATCTATCCGCCGTGCTGCGTCTGTTGTCGCTCGGCGACAAACGACTCGGCGTTTTGCTGCAAATGCGGAGAAGCACTTTCGGAGCTGGCGGCGGCGCCCGCGTGCGATCGCTGCGGGGCGCCGCTTCCGTTGGGCAGCGCCTGTCCTCGCTGCGCGGGCGCGGGCATCCATCCCTTCGGCAAAATCGTCGCCCTGGGGCCTTTCCGCGATCCGCTGCGCAAAATAATCCACGGGATGAAGTACCATTACCGCTGGTCCGTCGCCGAAATCCTGGCCGATCAAATGTTGGCCCAGGAGCGGATTGGGCAAGTTCTGGACGAAACGGAGGTGCTGGTTCCGATTCCGCTGCACTGGTCGCGGCAGATTTGGCGCGGCTACAACCAGGCGGATTGCCTGGCGCGCCGGCTGGCGCATCATCGGGGTTCACTGCGCGTTGGTTATCCCATCGTCCGCTTGAAAAACACCGCGTCGCAAACGATGGTCCGCTCCATTGCCGACCGCGATGCCAACCTGAGCCACGCCTTCGGGCTGGTTGATTCAAAATCTATCCGTCACAAGCGCATCACGCTGGTTGATGATGTCGTCACGACGGGTTCCACGCTGAAAGCGGCGGCGCGAGCGATGGCGCAAGCCGCTCCGGCGACGATCAACGTCCTGGTGCTGGCGGTGGCGGACCCCAGGCGGCGGGATTTTCAGGCAGTGTGAGAAGAGAATGCCGAATGCCGATTGCCAAATGCCGAATGTAAAGCCAAACTGACCTTTCATTCGGCATTTGGCATTCGGCATTCGGCATTTCCTACCACATTCGGCATTTGGCATTCGGCATTCGGCATTTCCTACCACATTCGGCATTTGGCATTCGGCATTCGGCATTTCCTGCCACATTCGGCATTTGGCATTCGGCATTTGGCATTCCCCTGCATTGCCCCCCCGCCCATGCGCCGATAGCATAAACCGCCCCTATGTCCAGCAGTCACTCCGCGCTTGGGCTTTCGGCCAAGGCTCGCCGCACCGGCGAGCAGCCGATCAGCTATCTCATGGCCGCCGTCCAGGCCGACCCGAATCTGATCAATTTTGCGGCCGGGCTGGTCGATCCGCTCACGCTTCCGGTGGAAGCGACGAGGCAGATCGTCAAGAAGATTTTCGCCGACGATCGTCGCGCCCGTGCGGCGCTGCAATACGACACCACGCAGGGTCTGGCCTCCCTGCGACATGCCGCGCTGGCTCACCTGGAGAAGCTCGAAGGAAAATCGGCCGGGGATTTCGGGCTGAGCGAGCGCGAGATCGTCATCACCAGCGGATCGCAGCAGGCGCTTTACCTGATCGGCGACGTGCTGATCGATCCCGGCGACATCGTCATCACCGCCAATCCGTGCTATTTCGTCTACACCGGCACGCTGGCGTCGCTGGGGGCGACGGTCTTGGCCGTTGCAATGACCGAGGACGGGATCGACGTGGAGGCGATCGAAAAACTTCTTGCCCGGCTGGAGCGCGAGAACCGGCTGGACCGGGTCAAGTTGATCTACACCACGAGCTATTATCAGAATCCGACGGGCTTGACGCTGGGCGCCGCCGCTCGGCCCCGGCTGCTGGAAATCGCCAAGCGATTCAGCCGGCGGCAGCGGATTGTCATCCTCGAAGACGCGGCTTATCGCGAACTGCGTTATGACGGCCCGGCTTTGCCGTCGATCAAATCACTCGACCGCGACAATCGCTACACGGTCCTGGCGCAGACGTTCAGCAAGCCGTTCGCGCCGGGCTTGAAGACCGGATACACCGCCATGCCCGCGGATTTGATGGAGGCCGTGCTGCATCAAAAGGGCAATCACGATTTCGGCTCGTCAAGCCTCACCCAGCACATCGCGGTGGAGGCGATGACCAGCGGCTTGTACGACCGGCACGTGCGCCGGCTGTGCGACAGCTATCGCGCCAAGCGCGATGCGATGCTGGATTCATTGCGCAGGCATGTCCCCGCCGCGGCGGGCGTTTCGTGGACGCATCCTTCCGGCGGGCTTTACATCTGGGTCACGCTGCCGGCGGGAACGGACTCATCGCGCGGCTCGGCGCTGTTTCAGCGGTGCGTCGAAAACGGCGTTCTTTACGTGCCGGGCGATTATTGCTTCCAGAGCGACGAAAACGGATGGACGCCGCATAATCACTTGCGTCTGAGCTTCGGCCAGGTCGCCCCCAATCAGATCGATCCCGGGATCGAGCGCATCGCCCAGGCCGTCGCCGCTATCCTCGATCGGCCCGGCCGCGCCCTGGATGCCCGCTTGAATTCACCCGCATGAGCAAAACGCTCTTCTGGTACATCTTCGGCAACCTCCTGCGCGTTTTCCTCATGACGACCGGCGCGCTGGCGGGAATCATGAGCTTCGCGGTATTGCTGCGACCGCTGACGGAAAACGGTCTGGATTTCGGGCAGGTGAACCGGCTGTTGCTCTATTCGATGCCGGCGGTGTGCGCCTATTCGTTGCCGGTCTCGGCGCTGTTCGCGACGACGATGATTTACGGCCGGTTTTCCGCCGACAACGAGCTGACCGCCATGCGGGCATCGGGGATCAGCTATTTTTCCGCGCGGCGGTTTTCGATCGCGCTGCCGGCGCTGGTGCTGGGGCTGGTGGTCGCGGTGATCAGCCTGGTGATGCTCTGCTTCATCGTGCCGGTTTATTCGCTGAAGGTGGAGGAGGTGATCTACTCCAACATCGCGCGGGTGATCGCCAACCGGATCCAGCGGACGCACTCGCTGGAATTTCAAAGCGCCGACGAAACGTCGTTCAACGTCTACGCCGACGACGCCCTGCTGGTCCCCGCGGACCCGATGCATCCCTCGCGGCAGCGCGTGGAGCTTTTTGGCCCGGCGTGGATGACTTCCCAGCGCGTGCTGACCGATGTGTGGATGGTCATTCCCAAGGATTTCTGGATGGCGCGCAGCGCATTGGTTTCCATCGACCGCGTCTCCCCGTCCCAGCCATCGATGGTGACGATCTCCCTCGTGGACGGCATCAAGTTTCCCAGGGAGTTTTTCGGGAACGTTCAGGTCGGGGTGGGCAGCAGCGGGTTCGGGCCGTTTGAAATCCCCTCGCTCATCGGTGAAAACGTCAAGTTCCTCAACATTGCGCGGCTGGCCCAGCTTGCCGAGGACCCGGGCCAGAGCGAAAATGTTCAGACCATTGTGCGGACCTTCATTCGCCGCGAGCAGGTCCAGGAATACTTGAACCAGGTGGCGGCGGCGATCGACCACCACGCCGCGGATGGCACGTCAACATATCTTTTCGCCAACGACACAGCGGAGGGTGATACGTTTCAAATCGGCGCCCAGGACATGACGTGCAGATGGGAAGGGGCCGATCTGGTGCTGACCGCGCCCGGCGGCGCCGATGCCCGAACCGCGTGGATGATCCAGAGCCATGGCTCACAGCAGACGCTGTTCGTCCACGCGAAGGAAATCCATATTCGCGTTCAACCGAATTCGAATGCGCAATCCGCGCTGGGTCCGCCGGCGGATCGGATGAACGTAAACCTCGAGCTTTTCAATGTCATGCTGGAGACCCCCAGCGGGGTGCAAACCCCGCGGGGCAGCTTTTCACGGACCATTTCCGTGCCGATGCCGGCTCCGATCCGAGCGATCGGCAAAAAGTCGCTGGCGGATTTTCTGCGCGATCCGGTGTCTGATGAGGGCGATGCCGCGACGGGGAAGCGGTTGTGGCGGCTGCATTGGCCGGACCTGTTTATCCTTCACCACGAGCAAGTCCGCGCCAACAACGCGGCGCGCAGCGAGCTTCACGGCCGCGCCAGCTTCGCGCTGAGTTGCCTGAGCCTGGTGATGGTGGGCTGCGCCCTGGGCGTGATGTTTCGCAGCGGGAATTTTCTCAATGCCTTCGCCGCCAGTTTCGTACCGGCCCTGCTGTGCATCACGCTGATCATCAGCGGCCAGCAATCGGCGACGCACGTGCCGTACACGATGGGGGCGGCGTTCAAAGATCCGCTGCCCATGGCGCTGCTGTTTATCTGGATCGGGAACGCGGCCGTTCTGCTTGCCGCGATTTACCTGACGGTCAGGCTTCAACGACGATGAGCCTCGGTACGCCCCTTCACGCACCCACGCCTTCGAGCCCGGCCGCTCGCCGCGACTGGCTGCTTCGGCTGTCCCCCCGCGGCGTGGCGGCGCTGTTCCTCATCTGGCTCCTGAGCCGCTGGGCGTTTGACGCCCTGCGCGAACTGGTCCCCGACGAGGCATATTATTGGGTCTGGTCCCGGCATCTCGCGGCGTCCTATCTCGATCATCCGCCGGTCATCGCCTACCTGATCCGCCTGGGAACAATCCTGCTGGGCAACACGGAGTTGGGCGTGCGCTGCCTGACGGCGGTGATGACGGCGGGAACCGTGCTGATTCTCACTCTGGCGGCGCGCCGCGTCGTCGGCAGCGCTCGAGCGGCCAGCTTTGTTCCGATCGCATTGCTGCTCAGCCCGATGATCGCGGTGGTCGGCTCGGTCGCCACGCCCGATACGCCTGCATGCTTCTTTCAAAGCGCCGCGCTGGCCAGCGCGCTTGGAATCTTCGCAGCCAATCCCGGCGAGGGCCGGGGCGGATGGCGATGGCTGGCGTTTGGAATCCTCATGGGTTTGGCGCTGGATTCGAAATACACCAGCGCTCTGCTCGGCGTCGCGGTGGTTCTGGCGATGCTTTCCTGTGCCGAGGGCCGCCGGCATTTTCTGACGCCCTGGCCGTGGCTGGCTGCAATCCTCGCGGCCGCGGTCTTCAGCCCGGTCGTCGCCTGGAATGCGCAACATCATTGGGCATCCTTTCGCTTCCAGTTTCGACACGGCATCACCTCGGGAGATTCGGCGATCTGGCGGAACCTGCTGGATTATGCCGGCGGGCAAATCGCCATCTGCACTCCCGTCCTGCTGGGAGTTTGCGTGGCGGCGCTGGCGATTTACTGGCCGCGGAAAAACAACCCAATGCCGATTCGCATCCTGCTGTTTTCCGCGACGGCGCCGCTGCTATTTTTCGGCTGGTCGGCAACGCATCGCCGCGTTGAGGCGAACTGGCCGCTGTTCGCTTATTTTCCCGCGCTCATTCTCTTTGCGCGATATTTGGCCGAGGATTGGGGCCGGCGGCGCGTGTTCTGGGCCGAGCTTGCCATAATCATTGCGTCTGTCGCCACGGTCGCCATCCACTTCCCCGAACTGGCTTGGAAGATCTCGCCGAAGATCGGAAGCCCGCAATGGGACAACATGTTCGGCTGGCGCGATCTGGCGACGAGGGAAGTCGAGCCGTTGCGGCTTGATTCGCCGGTCTTCACCGCCGATTACGAATATGCCGCTGAACTGTCCTTTTATCTTCCAAATGAGCCGGAGGTTCGCCCGCTGGCCGATGCGGCGCGGTCCACGGCTTTTGATTTTTTCGGCGACGATGCGGCGCCGCGGTCGTTTGCGCGGGTGGTGTTGGTTCGGCGGCTGCCCAAGGGATACGATCCGCCGCTGTCGTGGCCCGCGCTGGGGTCGGATTTCAGCATTTCCAACCTCCGGGACCCGAGCGAATATCGTTATGGGCGGCAGATCCGCCGCAGCCTGATCGAAGTTGCCGTGCGCACGAGACCATGAAAATCATTGACCGCTACGTCCTGGGCCTGTTCGTCAGGAACTACCTGATCAGCTTCATGGTGCTGATCGGGATGTACGTCGCATTGGACATGGTGTTCAACTTCGCGAACCTGACGCAGACGTTGCCGTGGACGGTGAACATAACGCTCGGCCAAATCGTTTACGACATCGCGGATTTCTATTTCTACAAGGCATTTTTCTTTTTCGTGCACTTATCCGGGATGATCGCGGTGGTGGCGGCGGCGTTCACGGTGGTGCGCCTGAGCCGGTTCAACGAGATGACGGCGTTGCTGGCCGCGGGGACGCCGCTGTATCGCATCGTCATGCCGGTGATCCTCGCCGGGGTTGTGCTGAACGTGATTTTGCTGCCCATCGATCAGGAATTCATTATCCCCAAAATGATTCCCAAGCTGATGCGGGATCACGGCGACGTTCATGAGGCGACGATCAAGACGTTTCCCGTCCGCATGATGGAAGACACCCACGGCGGCCTGTTCAACGCGGCGATGTATTCGCCGCCCAAGGCCGATTCGCCGGCCAAAATCCAGTATCTGGACGTCATCGAGCGTGACGCCAAATTGCGCCCGGTGTCGCATTTGTACGCTGACCAGGCGGTCTGGGACGACCGGTTGAAACAATGGAACTTGACCAACGGATTCAGCGTCCCCATGGCTCCGCCGAAGGATCAGGTGGCTCTCGCCCACGCCATGCCGGTTTCCACATACCGAACGACGATGACCCCCGACGAAATTGCGCTGAATCTGGGGAAGGATTACATTCAGCTTCTGTCGCTTCAGAAGATCAATCAATTGCTGGGCCTGAAGCGTTACGGAACGATCGATCTGCTGCGGGCCAAGCATCTTCGCGTGGCGGAATGGCTGCTGAACGTATTTTTGCTGCTGCTGGCGATTTCGACGGTTTTGACGCGCGAGCCGGGCAAGCTGAAATCGTCGGCCTTCCGCTGCCTGCTGCTGACGGGGATGTGCATGGGCAGCGTATTCGTGACCTACCAGATGGCCGCCAGTCCGCCTACACCCGAACTGGTGAATCTCTGGCCGGCGCTGATGGCGTGGATGCCGATCTTCATTTTTGGGCCGCTGTCGATCTTTTTGATGGCGCAGATCAAGACGTAGGAATTGTCATTTGTCCCTTGTCATTGGTCATTTGTGAGCCTGCCCCTCCAAATGACAAGTGACCAATGACAAGTGACAACGCCGCATTTTATTGGACACCAAAGAATTCGGTCCGACCGATTTGTATTATGCCCAACTGAATTGTACATCATGTCTGTCAGGCGCACGCAACGGCGAGTCGAGCCTGAACGGGCCGACTTGACGGGCCTGATGCGATGCTTCCTTCCCACTTTCTGGCGATGCCGGCCGCGAAAACCGCGGCCGGCATTTGTTTGCATAGATCGTCATTGGTCATTTGTCATTGGCTGAGTGGAACGCGCGCACTCTCCCGAGGCATTCACCGATGACCAGTGACAAGTGACAAATGGGTGCGTGACCGAATCGGCGGGGACAAGGGCGAATAAGCGAAGATGATGATGATCGGTTGAATTCTTCGTGACGGCCGAAGTCGGCAGCTCGAATGTAACAGGCGTCGCCGCTGCCGACGCCTCTGGCTGGCCTGTCAATGTTCCAACAGGCCATTGCGAAGCGAAAGCATAGAGCCGCCTCCGGCGGCAAGTGCTGAGGAGTTTCGCGCTCAGGCGCGAAACTCCGTAGCATTGGCCGCCAAAGGCGGCGATCCCACACGTCCGCCTCGAAAAGGCCTGCGGGAACATTGCCAGGCCAGCCAGCGGCATCCGCAGCGGCAGCGCCTTATCCTATTCGAGTGAGCGCCGCCGATCGTCACGGAGAATTCAACCGATCATCTTCTTGCCTCTTCTTGATTGATTTGCGCTCATTCCCGCCGATGGCGTCACGCACACTTCACAAATGACCCGTCTTCTTGCTCCTTGCCGCAACGCGGAAACCTGCTATATTCTCGCACTTTCATTGATGGGAGTTATCTTCAATGCCTTTGACTCTTGAACCCGGCAAATCGGTGCGCGTCACCATCAGCAAAACCATCACCCGCGAATCGGCGAGGAAAACGCTGGAACGTCTGTTCATGCGCGACAAGACCATCAGCGGTCCGATCGCCGAGCGAAGCCGGAACTTCAAGGAACTTCCCAAACGCCGCGGCGGCTGCATCTGGACCAAGCGGCCCAATAAGGTTCATCCGGGGTTGGAAAAAGGCGCATCGGCCACGATGACAACCACGCCGCAGAACATTCGCGATCTCCGCAGCGTCGAGACGTTCATCGAAGTGAAATGACCGGGGCAATCGCGTGTCGATTCTTTGATCCCCTTCCCCGGCGATCCGCAACTTCTTTCACCAATCGCGCAAGCTCCTTAATTCCAAAGGACAATTGAACCGCAGAGTGCGCTGAGGTCGCGGAGACAGACGCGGAGATGAAGCGCAAAAGCGAATTTGTTCTCAGTTCTTCTCAGCGATCTCCGCGTGCTCCGCGGTTAAACATTGGATTGAAAAGCGTGATGAACCATGGGATTACGATGATCGTGAAAAATATCTCCGGAGTACCGGGATGAGGGAGATAAGCGAATCAACGTGATTGCCCTGGTGAAATGACCCTCATTGTCCGCGTTCGCGCCGGCAGCCGTCGCAGTAGTTCGCCCGTGGTTCAATACGCCTGCGCAAACAGCACCAGCGAACCCGTCGGCTCGCCGCTGTAGATGCACTTGCCAACTTGGCTGGGGTCTTCGCTGAGAATGCAGCGAACCGTCGCCTTGGTTTGCTCCTTGATCCTGGCTTCATTGGCGCGATCGGGCTTGAACCAGGCTCGCACGAATCCCCCCCGCTCGGCGAGAATTTTTTTCATCTCGTCAAAACTGCCGGCCTCTCGCGTGTTCTGGTCGCGGAATTCCCTGGCCTTTTGGAACATGGCCGCCTGAATTTGATCCATTTTTTGCCGGAGCCAAGGCCCGGACATCTCCGCGATGGGCACGGATAATTTCTCCCGATCGAGGCGTCGCTTGAGGACAACCGTTCCGGCGGCCACGTCGCGCGGGCCGATTTCGATGCGCAGCGGCACGCCGCGCTGCTCCCAGTGATATTGCTTGTCCCCGGGCCGGGCGTCGCGCCAATCCACCACGATCTTCTGGCCCGTGGACTTGTCGAAAAAACAGCTCCTGATCCCATCGGGCGACGGCCTGCTCGCCGCGGCGGAAACTTCCTCCGCTCCGGCCAGGGCGGCGACAACCTTGTCCGCGAAATCGGCGACCGCTATCCGTTCGTCGTCGGTCTTGAAAATCGGCACGATGGCGACAACGGTCGGCGCGGCGGCGGGCGGGAGGACCAATCCCTCGTCGTCACTATGGGCCATGATCATCGCCCCAATCAACCGCGTGCTCACGCCCCAACTGGTGGTATAGGCAAATTCGGTCTTCTGGTCGCGGCCGAGGAATTTGATGTCAAACGCCCTGGCAAAGTTCTGGGCCATGAAATGGCTGGTGCCGCACTGCAGGGCCTTGCCGTCCTGCATCAGGGCTTCGATGGCGTAGGTGGCGTCGGCGCCGGGGAATTTTTCGGCATCGGTCTTTCGGCCCTTGATGACGGGAATCGCCAGGAATTCTTCGGCGAAATGGGCGTAGACATCCAGCATGCGCAAGGTTTCTTCCCGCGCTTCCCGTTCGGTCTCGTGCGCGGTGTGGCCTTCCTGCCAGAGGAATTCCGCCGTCCGCAAAAACAGCCGCGTGCGCAATTCCCATCGCATCACGTTGCACCATTGATTGATGAGCAGCGGCAAATCGCGGTAGCTCTGCACCCATTGCGAGTACATGTAGCCGATCATCGTTTCGCTGGTCGGCCGGATAATCAGCGGCTCCTCCAACTTGCCGCCGGGCTGCAAACCCTTCTCGCCTTTCTCCAGCTTGGAATGGGTCACGACGGCGCATTCCATGGCGAATCCTTCGACGTGCTCGGCCTCCTTGGCGAGAAAGCTCTGCGGAATCAGCAGGGGGAAGTACGCGTTGACGTGCCCGGTCTCCTTGAATCGGCGATCCAGATCGCGCTGAATCGCCTCCCAGATGGCGTAGCCCTCGGGGCGGATGACCATGCATCCCTTGACCGGCGCGTAATCCGCCAGTTGAGCGGCCTTGATCACGTCGAGATACCACTGGGAGTAATCTGCACTGCGGGCTTTGATGTTTTTGGCCATGGGACGGGTATCGTACTATGCGGCTCGGAGATTTCGAGATGGAAGAAACCGAAGCGCCGGAAGCGTGCGACGGTGGCCCGAAGGCTTTAGCGAATGCGCGGCTCTTGGGTTCACGTTTTGATTCCCGGGAAGATATGGAAAGCTATCTTCTCCTAAAGATCGCGGCGTAATCGCGCGCTCCGTGAATGACTCGCACGACGATCACGCCGTTATGCATGGATTTGAAGAATATGAGGTAATTTCCGAACGCCACGCTGCGCAATTGTGGACGCAGATCATTTCGGTCGGTTCCGATGCCGGGTGTTTGAGCGATCTTCGAAAATTCACGCTCGAGGTCGTCAATCCACTTCGCTGCCGCGTGGGCGCTATCACGGGCGATCCATTGGGCAATACTTCGAATGTCAGCGTCGGCGTGGACTGTCGTGCGAACCCGGCGGAGGACTCGCGCTTCCGCGCGGCTCATGAAACCTTTCTTGTCTTCTGCAGCAGTTCGCGCTTTAGTGATTCCGCGTCCCAGTCGATCAGTCGTCCTTGCTCGATGTCACGGAGTCCTATGTCGATTTCTCGCCGAAGGTCTTCCTGGGCGGCTGGCAGAATGCGCTCGACTTTGCGAAAAACCGCCAATGCATGGGCGATTACTTCGTCCGTCGAGGAATATCTGCCGCTCGCCAGCTTTTCCCGAATATATCGCTCATTTGCCTTCGATAGCTTGATCGTCATGGGAATCCTCGCTGGGCATTGTACCACGAATTCCTAATGCGGCATCGGGAACATCTTACAGAACTCGGCGACCTGCTTCCGAATCTTTTCCAACGCCGCCGGATCGGATTTGCCGACCAGGGCGGCGTCCAGAAAATCGGCGACCTTGGCCATTTCCGGCTCCTTCAATCCGCGCGTCGTCACCGCGGGCGTGCCCAGGCGCAGGCCGCTGGTGACTTTTGGAGGACGCGGGTCGTTGGGAACTCCATTTTTGTTGGTGATGATGCCGGCGGCTTCCAGGGCCTTCTCGGCATCGGCGCCGGTGAGGGCTTCGTTTCGCGCCCGCAGATCGATCAGCATCAGATGATTGTCGGTTCCGCCGCTGACCAGTCGATATCCGCGCTGTTGCAGGGCCGCGGCCAGCGCCTTGGCATTCTTGATGATCTGGCCGCAATAGGTTTTGAACTCCGGGCGCAGGGCTTCGCCGAAGGCGACGGCCTTGGCGGCGATGATGTGCATGAGCGGCCCGCCCTGGCTGCCGGGAAAAACGCTGCGATTGATCGCCTTGGCCAGTTCGGGGTCATTGGTCAGGATCAATCCGCCGCGGGGGCCGCGCAGGGTTTTGTGCGTTGTGGTCGTCACGATATGCGCGTGGGGAAATGGCGAGGGATGCGTGCCGGTCGCTACCAGCCCGGCGATGTGGGCGATGTCCGCCAAAAGCATCGCCCCCACCTCGTCGGCGATCTCGCGGAATCTAGCGAAATCGATCGTCCGCGCGTAGGCGCTGTATCCGCAAAGAATCATCTTCGGCTTCAGTTCCCTGGCCTTGGCGCGGACGTTGTTGAAATCGATCTGCTCGGTCTTGGGGTCAAGCTCATAGTGGTCCGGCTTGTAAAAGATCGCCGAGGCATTGAGCTTCATCCCATGGCTGAGATGTCCGCCGCTGGCCAGGTTGAGCGAGATATAGCGATCTCCCGGCTGCATGATGGCCATGAAGGCGGCGAGGTTGGCGTTGGCGCCGCTGTGGGGCTGGACGTTGGCGAAGGCGCAGCCGAACAATTGCCTGGCCCGCTCAATCGCGAGGGTTTCGATTTTGTCATAGAAACCGCATCCGCCGTAGTAGCGCGCGCCGGGATATCCCTCGGCGTATTTGTTGGTCAGCACGGTGCCGGCGGCTTCCAACACCGCGGGCGAAACGTGGTTCTCGCTGGCGATCAACTCAAGCGTGGATTCCTGCCGCTGCCGCTCGAGGCGGATCAATTCGGCGATTGGGGGGTCGCTTTGCGCCAAACTCATGTCTGTTGCCTTTCAATTCAATGACCGCCGCGGATTTTAGCGATTTCGGATCGATTCTCCATTCGGTCCTGCGCGGCTTGTTGCCAGCGGTCGGCAAAGAGATGTAGAATCCACCGCGGACTTATTTACATGGAGGTAGCCATGTTCCCCCGCCGGACCGCCGCCCTTGCCGCCTCGCTGCTTCTCCTGACGCTTGGTTTAGGCTGTTACGAGACAAAAACCCCTTTTGGCTCCGCGGCCAGCGCCACGGTCGATCGCGCGTTCGTCGGCGATTTTACGATGCCGGATAAGGACAAAACGGATTCCGTCGTCATTCTCAACCTGGACGACAAACAATACTTTGTGGAATACTCCGAGAGCGGGCAAGACGGCAAGGAACCGCGGAACGCCAAGGAACCGCTGCGGATGGTTGGATACACGGCCGACGTGAACGGGGTGACCTTTGCCAACTTGCGCGGGCTGAAGGACGACGGCTCCATCGACGACAAATTCATGGTCATGCGCGTGTCGTTATCGCCGGATCATGCGAAGCTTTCGATACGGAACCTGAAGGATGATTTCTTCAAGGACAAGGACGTCAGTTCATCGGAGGCGCTGGAAAAAGTGATCGAAGCCAACTTGGACAACGAGAAGATGTACGATGGCGAGGCGGCCGTGTTCACGCGCGCGGCGCCGACAACGCAACCCTGAGCGGGCATCGAACGCTACTTTACACCCGGTGTTTCAACCGCAAGGTATTCTCCACGGCCGGGCGGCCGATGGGGTAATACTGGAATCCCGTCTCGCGCATCACCTCGCGATGCAGGCAATTGCGGCCGTCGAAGATAATCGGAGTGCTCATCGTCGCCGCGATCTTCCGGAACGGCAGCGTGGTGTATTGCGGCCAATCGGTCAGCAGGGCCACGGCATCGGCGCCGGCGGCACAGGAGACGGGGTCCTGGCTCCATTCCACCTCGTCCTTGAAGATCTGCTTCATGTTCTCCATGGCCTTGGGGTCGGTCGCCTTGACCTGGGCACCCTTGTCCAGGAGATGGCGGATCACATCCAGGGCCGGGGATTCGCGAATGTCGTCGGTGTCCGCTTTGAATGCCAGGCCCCAGACGGCGATTTTCGCCCCGGCGAGCGGACGGCCGAGCTTCTGCTCCATCTTTTCGACAAAACGCCGTTTCTGGTTTTTGTTGATCGCTTGAATCGTGTTCACAAAGAGGTTTTCGTGACCGATGGCACGGGAGATATGCTCGAGGGCAGCCACGTCCTTGGGGAAGCAGCTTCCGCCGAAGCCGCAGCCCGCCCGCAAAAACGCCGGGCCGATTCGGGTGTCGGAGCCGATGCCCTTGCGCACGTCCTCGATATCCGCGCCGTAAGCTTCGCACAGGATGGTCATCTCGTTCATGAACGAGATTCTGGCGGCGAGCATCGCGTTGGCGGAGTATTTGGTCAACTCCGCCGATTCCCAGTTCATCGTCATGAAATTCTCTTCGCGTTTGACGAGCGGGTCGTACAACCGCCGCATGATGCGGAAGGCCTCCGGCGACTCGCCGCCGACGACGATGCGATCGGGCTCGAGACAGTCTTTCACCGCGCTGCCCTCGCGCAGGAATTCGGGATTGCTCACCACCTGCACGTGTGCGCGCGTCTGCTCCTTGAGAAAACTGTAGAGCCTGCGATTCGTGCCGACCGGGACGGTCGATTTGACGACAATGGTTACCAGGTAGTCGTTGTTGGATTCCGCCAGCGCATCGCACACTTCCTTGCCGGCCGCTTCGAGATCACCCATCTCCACGGTTCCATCCGGTTTGGATGGCGTGCCGACGCAGAGGAAAACCACCTCCGCATCTTTCACGGCGGTCTTCACATTATCCGTGAATTGCAGTTGACCCGAGGCGTAATGTTCCTGCATCAGTTCGTGCAAGCCCGGCTCGAAGATGGGGCAAAGCCCATCGAGAAGAGTTTTCAGCTTCTTGGCATCCTTTTCCACGCCGCGGACCATGTGACCAATGCTGGCAAGACAGGTCCCGGTGACCAAGCCGACATATCCACATCCAATAATTGTTGCATCCATTGATCTTCACCTCACGAAACGGCTGAGGAGTCGCTTACCGATATACCATGATACGATTCGCGTTCCAATGTAACATCAAATCGGACAGATGCGGATGCATCTTGCCGGATTCGGCGGCGAATTTTTCGCGCACCTCGGACGGTAAATGCCGCAGAATCAGCGGGTTATGGGACGACGAGCGCTCAAACCTCGTCGGATGGCTCCGACGCCTGCGGCGGGGTTTGGTCGAAAAATTCTGCGTCGTCGGGGCCGGCATCTGGCCGCTTTTCGTGCACCAGCCCCATCTTGTACGCCGCCACCATAATGGATCCAAAGATGACTAAATAAAACGCCGCGGCGTAGCGCGCCCGCATGTACGCGATCATCATCCCCAACAGACAAAAACCGAATGCCAGCGCGTAGAGGACCAGGACCGTTTGGCGAATGGAAAATCCTCTTTCCACAAGTTGGTGATGGAAATGGTGCCTGTCGGCGCCAAAGAGGGGCCGGCGATTGACCCATCGACGTGCAAACGCCAATGCCGTGTCCAGGATGGGCAATGCGAACATGACCATTGCCGCCAGGAGCCACTTGGGTTGCTCCTGAGCCAGAAGCACGATGAGGGTAGCGCATGAGAAACCGATAAACATGCTGCCCGCGTCGCCCATAAAAATAGAGGCGGGATTGAAGTTGTACGGCACGAAGCCAAGGATGGCGCCGAGCAATGCCAGGGACAGGACGATTCGGACCGCGTCCCAATCCGGCTCCAAGCCAAGCATGGCGAGCTGCACGGCCAGGAATAAAAATCCCGCGCCGATAACGGCGGTGACTCCGCCGCACAATCCGTCCAGGCCGTCGAGCAAATTGGTGGCGTTACAGCACCCCACGACCATGGCGATGACGAAGCTCCAGCTCAGGATCGCCGTCGCCATTTCCGGTATCAAGAATTGCGGACCCAAGATCTTTTGCAGACGGATGTTAATCGGGTCAAAGACCGGATCCAGGCAGTGCGTTCCGACTCCGCCTTTTAGAAGGATAAACGCGACGATGACCTGGCCGAGTATTTTATTTCGGGGCGGGATTCGCTTCACGTCGTCCCACAGGCCCAGAGCAACGATGATGAGGGCGCCGAAGACGATGTTCAGCTTCACCTGGAGGTGGGGCGAGCCGATTTCAGCCTCGGGAATATGGAGCTGACTCATCGCCAGCCCCGCCAGCCATCCCATGAAAACCGCCACGCCGCCCAGATACGCCACCGGCGCTGAATGCAGCTTGCGCCTGTGATCGGGCTGGTCGATGATGCCGTAGTAGTTGGCGATGGCCCGCATGATCGGGGTGAAGATGAAGGCCACCAGCCAGGCCGCGTAAAACACGTAGATATGCGGCGCAAGCACCGTGTCCCATACAAGCGTCGGCATGCTGGTGCTACCCGTCGTGGAAGTGAACATTGCTGATCTTTCCGAACTCGCAGTTTCCGCAGGGCATTATCGCCCTGGCGCATCCATGGGCAACCCACGCAAAAACAACTCCACCCAAGCAGCGCCAGCTTTAAGGGCCGCTTAAGAATTCCTTCACCGATTGAATCATCTGATCGAGATTGTACCGGGGCCGGAAACCAATCATGGACCGAATCTTGTCCAATTTGGGTACCCTGCGCGGCGTGTCATCGAAGCCCTGTCCATAGGCGCGGTCGTAGCTGACATACTCGAGCGAACTGGAGGATTTGCAAACCGCGATGACTCGCCGGGCCAGGTCCGCGATCGTGATCTCCTCGTCGCTGCCGATATTGAACACCTGCCCCACCGCCTCCGCTTTATCCATGAGCAGCGCCAAGGCGTCGATCACGTCGCTGACGTGACAGAAACAGCGCGTCTGCTTGCCGTCGCCATAGACCTTGAGAGGCTCGTTTTTCAGCGCGGCGGCGACAAAGCGGGGCAATACCATGCCATACATCCCGACCTGCCGGGGTCCCACGGTGTTAAATAGCCGCACGATCACAACCGGCAGCCCATCCTGCTTGTGATACGCCAAGCCGAGAAACTCATCGATCCCCTTGCTGTAGGCGTAACACCACCGGCTGGAGCGCGTCGGACCGACAACCACGTCGTCGTCTTCACTGAACGGCAAGCGGGCGCCTTTGCCGTAAACCTCCGACGAGCTGGTAATCAGCACCGGCCGGCCATAGCGCTGGGCCGATTCCAGGACGACCTCTGTTCCGTGGATAATGCTACGAATGGTTCGCACCGGCTGATCGACGATGAGCTGCACGCCCACGGCCGCGGCGAGATGGAAAACGGCGTCGCAGGAAGCCATGGCGATATTGACGACGCGTTCGTTTTCGACCGAATCCCGCACGATCTGCACGCCGGGGCGATCGCGGAGTTCCGACAGGTTTTCCAACCGCCCCGTGGACAGATCGTCCAGGATCGTCACGGCATTTCCACGGGCAACGAGCAGTTCGGCAAGATGCGAGCCGATGAATCCCGCCCCGCCGGTGACCAGGAAGCGTTTGGCCATGCCGCAAGATTAAAGCTCGCGAAGCGCAGCGTCCAGCGTCGGTCACCCGAATCGCCGCCAACGGGTGCGTAACACTTTAGGCGGGAAAAGTTTATTCCCCTCCCCCGGATTACCCAACTTTTTTGATCTGCGCGGTAAGCCCTTGTCACAAAAAGCAGTTCGCCTCAAACTCGCTCTCCATGTGCAAGGAAGGAGCGAGCCATGGAAGGCGAACTGTGGAGCGAAGTCTATCGGATTGTTTACGAGGAAAACAGCAAGCGGATCCGTCCCAAAGGCGTTCAGTTCCCCGATGGTCGAATTCTCGAAGTGTATTTTTGGGCCGTGATCCATGACCGACCGACCAGTTGGGCTT
>JBEKHH010000016.1:0-88540 GCA_050012375.1 Tepidisphaeraceae bacterium | reverse complement strand
CCCCCCCGAAATGGGATATTTTGAGATAGAGTGTGATATTCCCCCAGCCTAAAACCACGACTACCCGGCCTAAAACCTCGCCCAGGTCCAATTCCGGGCCATCGTCCCCCTTCTGTACAAGCCCGCTTTGGCCTTATACGCTCTCCGGGACCAGTATTTCACCCGAGGAATTATGCAAACGATCATCAGCGGAAAGGCCTATGTGCTTGGCGACAATGTCGACACGGACCAGATCATTCCGGCCCAGTACCTGTCGTATAACCCCAGCATTCCCGAGGAACGGAAATACTTCGGCATGTATGCCATGAGCAGCGTGCCCGATGGCCAGGCGGGTTTGCCGGACGGGCACACGCGATTCGTCCGGCCCAACGAATTCAAGAGCGACTACCAGATCGTGATCGGCGGCAAGAATTTCGGTAGCGGATCGAGCCGCGAACACGCGCCGTTGGCGCTGGCCGAAGCGGGGTGCAAATGCGTGGTTGCCGAGTTCTACGCCCGGATTTTTTTCCGCAACAGCGTCAATGGCGGATACCTGATTCCGCTGGAATCCAAGGAGCGATTGGTCGACAAAATCCGCACCGGCGATGAACTGGAGGTTCATCTCGACCAGAGCGTGATCATCAACAAAACGCTCAACCAGCGTCACGATCTGCGGCCGCTGGGGGATGTGCTGCCGATCATCGAAGCCGGGGGGCTTTTCCCCTATGCCAAAAACGCCGGAATGCTCGAATAATCCCCGCCAGCGCGAGGCGCGCCAGCGCAAGGCGCGGCGCCGAATTGTCGGCGTCGTTATGGCTGTTGGTCTTGTTGGATTCTTGATCGCGCTGGCAACCCTTCACCATCACCGCCGATTTCACAGCGCGATGCAGAGAGTTTTCCATCTCAAAGATGGCAGGTTCTGTTACCAGCAGCATAACGCCGCCAACAATGATGATACCTGGTTCTGGCTTTGGGCCATGAATAGGAACGACTATTACCGGGACCGCGGACCGCTGAGAGACCGATTGCCAAGCGATACCGCCTGGGTTTCGTCGGGCGGAGATTCGATTGCCAAAGTCCAAGCCAAGCCGAACCCGGAGGAAGAGGAGGAAATTGACCAGGAGGCATCCGGCAAGGCTTCCGGGGAACAGCAAGAGCAGGTGATGGAAAATGAGAGCGATGAACCGGCGAGTGTTGACGAGGGCGGAAACGGCGCCGCGGGCGAAGATTCCGGAGGCGGCTCAGGCGGGGGCGATGAGGGCGGAGGCGGTGGCGATAACGGTGGCGGCGGCGGCGGAGACGACTAATGGAACTTGCCACAGAGTGTTGAGTGACCCTCTCGGTTGCCAAAAGTTCCCGCCGCGGTCATTAAACTTTTTTAGGCGTCCGCGTGCGCATCTGGCATTCCATGGCCAAACGTTGACAATAAGGGTTACAGGTTTGCATTCCAATGACTTTGCAAAACGTCATCGTGATTGATCATCCGGTGATCCAAACCAAGCTGACGGAGCTGCGCGATTACACGACGGACCATCGCAAGTTCCGGGCGCTGCTGTATGAGATCGCCTCGCTGATGGTGTACGAAGTGACGCGCGATTGGCCGACAACGCCCAGGCCGGTGCAGACTCCGCTGGAGCGCACCACCGGGCGAGTGCTGGCGCGGCGGGTCACGCTGGTGCCGATCCTTCGCGCGGGGCTGGGAATGGCGGAGGGGGTCCTGCGCCTGCTTCCCGACGCCCGGCTCGGGCATCTGGGCGTTTATCGCGATGAAAAGACCCTGGAGCCGGTTTCCTATTACCAAAAGCTCCCGCCCGACATCGCCTCCACCGAAGTGCTGCTGATCGATCCGATGCTGGCCACCGGCGGCAGCGCATCGGCGGCCGTCCAGTTCCTCAAGAAAGCCGGCGTCACCAGCATTCGATTTGTCTGTCTCGTCGCCGCCCCGGAGGGAATCACCTTGCTTCACCGGCACCACCCGGAAGTCCCCGTTTTCTGTGCGGCTATCGATCGCCAACTGAACGAGAAGGGGTTCATTCTGCCCGGATTGGGCGATGCGGGGGATCGTCTCTTTGGAACCTAAACCGCGGAATCTTTCACTCGCCGGCGTTATCCCAAATAGCGGTGTTCCAATTCCATCACGTCGCGATAGGGCACAATCCCCAGCATCTTGCCCTTCGGATCGATCACCGGAAGCGCTCTGTAGCCATATCGAGAGAACAACTCGATCGCTTCTTTCAACGTGCTCTCCGTGCTCAATGTGATGGCAGCGCCCTTCATCTTGTCTCTTATCAGCGTGTCATCCGAGCTGGTCAGCAGGTCTGTCGTATGGATGATGCCGAGCAGATGGTCGTCAGCATCCAAGACGTATAAGTATGCGACCGCGTTGCTTTCCTTGGCTTGCCGCAAACTCTCGCGGGCCTGCAATACGGTGGTGTCGGGCCTGAGCTTTACGAAGAGCGCGGTGGCATAGTCCGCAGCCCGCCATTCCTGCTTGTCCAGAATGGCGCGCACCTTCCGGGCCCTCACCGGATTGAGCAAACCGAAGAGGGCTTGAACGTCCGCATAAGGCAGCACCGCCAGAACGTCGGCAGCCTGTCCGGGAGTCATGGCGTCAATCAGATGGGCGGCCTTTTCCGGCGGCATTGCCGCGATGACTTCGCGCTGGGCCTTGGGATCAAGCTCCTCCAGAGCATCCGACGCAAAGCCGGCGTCCAACCAGTCGAAAATCGCGGTTCGCTGCTCGTCGCTCAACTGCTCCAGGATTCGAGCCACATCGACCGGCGGCATTTTGCCGAGTTGTTCCTTGACAACCTTGAGTCGAAGATCTCCGGCAAAGCTGCCGATCCCTTCGGGCAACGGCTCAACCAGGTTCCAGCCGACCAGGTCGTTCTCCAATCGGTCGGTGATGCTGGCGGTCAAGTTGGCCAGCCATTTCAGCCCGATCCGGCGCAGCAAGGCCCGGTGGCTCAGATCGACGCCGACGACGTACAGGTGGTCCATTTTCAGGGCGAGCATGACGTCGTACACAACCTCCACCTCGCGCCCCTCAAGATCGAGGACCTTTTTGTCAACGATGTAATCCTCAAGCAGCACCGCGGCCGGCGGGGCGTCTTCCGATCCGGTTTCGCTCTTGGGATCGAGGACCACGGCCGTGGGCGAGAGTTCCTCGACGTTTCGCCACGGCACGAACAATTGCGGACGCCCGAACGGCCGATGCACGCAAATATGCGTGACCTCGGCGACGACGCCCTTGTCAATAATCACCACGTCGGACAGCGTGCCGATCTTCTCGCCGCTTTTTAGCACGGGGCGCTTGATCAGATCGCTGAGGCGAAACAATTGCTCGGTGGAACTTCCATTGAGCGGGATCGTCGTGGTCATGAGAAACTCCGGCGTTATCCTTTGGCCACCATGATGAACTTAACGACCATCAAGGCGACCAGGAGCAGCAGGTAAATTCGCAGGCTCAGCAGGCAGAACTTCACCACGCGCGTCATCTCGATTTCCGGCTTGGCGTACTTCCGGTTGACTTCCCGAACCTGCGTTATGAGGCTTTGAATAATCGCGTTCATGTTCACACTCCTTTTGAATTCGAAAGTCGCTTACGAGCCAAACAACTTCGGGAAGATCGTACTCACGCCGTACATTGTCGAGGTAACGATGACGGTCACCACGATCGTGATGTTGGCGATGTTCTCCCAACGCGTGTTCACGTACTTGCCCATCGTCTTCTTGTCGTTCAGCAGAATGATGAGGAAGACCAGCGCGGCCGGCAGCAGCGTCGTTGCGATGACCTGGACGAACAGGGTGATCAGCACCAGCGGGGCGCGGGGGATCAGCACCACCGTCCCGGCCAGCAGCAGGTCGAAGAAATAGTACGCATAAAACCAGGGCGCTTCCTTGATCTTATGGTTGAGTGAATGCGCCCAGCCGAACACTTCGCCGAAGGCCCAGGAACTTGCCAGCGAGATGCAAACCGCCCCGAGCAGGCCCGCATCGAACAGGCCGATGGCAAAAGTCGTCCCGATGAATCTGCTGGTGGGCATGATCGCGATCGCCGCCTGGGCGGCAGAGTTTATCGGCTGTCCGTACAGCAAAGCGCCGCAAACGATGATCAGCACCACCGCCACCAAAACCGTCAGGAACGCCCCCATGGCCGTATCGACCTTCCCGAACTTGATGTCCTTTTCTTTCAGTCCCTTGTCCACCACCGAGCTTTGCTGGAAGAAGAGCATCCACGGCGCGATGGTCGTGCCGATATTGGCCATCAGCATGAAGAACAGCACATTGGTAAACCCACCCGGCGGCAGGTGCGGAATGAAGGCGCCGTAAAGGACGTCTTTGACCGATGGATGGACCATGAAAGCGGCTGGGACGTAGATACAGTTGATGACGCAGAAGACAAGCGTGATCTTCTCCCAGGTCCAATACCGCCCCGACACGATCATCGAGCCCATGACGATCCAGACGAGGACGACGGTGAGAATCGGCGGAAAGTGAAAAATGCTCATCGCCGCGGTCATGCCGATGTACTCGGTGATCATCGTGAGCCAGTCAGTCATGACCAGGTCCAGCAGAGAGAACCAGCCCCAAAATCGCCCGAAGGCGGAGAAAATGGCCTCGGCGTGGCCGCGCTTGGTGACCGCCCCGAGCCGGACCGTCATCTCCTGAACGTAGTACGCGACCGGCCCGAGCAGGATGAGGAACCAGAGCAGGTGCATGCCGTACTGAGCGCCGGTCGCCGTATAGGTGGTGATCCCGCCGGCGTCGTTGTCGGCGACCATGACGATGATGCCCGGTCCCGCGATGGCAAGGAAGATCCGCATCGCCTTGCTCGATCTTCGAAACCCGAAGAAAAACCTGGCGAGCGGGTTCATTCCGGAGTCCGGCGGCCCTTTGCTCCGCTCCATGACCGTCTGTCCTGCCTGCATGGGTGCTCCCAAGGAACGCAATATCTCCTGTGCATCAACCGCCCCGCGAATGATGCGAGATTTGGTCCTGCCGAAGTGATCGCGGTGAGTCGGGGACGCCGACAGACGCCGACGAAACGCAACGGCTATTTCAAATACGTCTTGAGCACGTCGATCAGTTCCTCCGCGGCCTCGCTCTGATCGGAGGTCGGGCTATGGCTCGTGTCCATGACGTGCTCACGGACATGGCCTTCGAGAACCTCGAACATCAGGCCCGAGATCGCCCCACGGCAGGCGGCGATCAAATGCAACACCGGCGTGCAACCCCGCTCCTCTTCCACGGCCTTGGCCAAACCGTCGATCTGGCCCTGAAGGCGACGAATCCGAGCCAGGAGCTTCGCCTTATTCCGTACCGTATGCGGCATGGCGGCATACTATATCCCCCCATGGTATTGTCAAACGCTTTTCGGCGGGATTTCATTGAATTATTTTTCGGCGAATTGCAGAAGCTGCGTGAAAGATTTCGCGGTTTAGTTTAGTCCCTACACTATTGGACAATGTTCGGACAAACCTTTTCCCCCGGCGATCTGGCGACCCTCGCACTGCTGGTCGTTCTGGTAAGTCTGCTGTCGATCGACAACGCACTGGTCCTGGGCGTGCTGGTTCAACGGCTCGCCCCGCCGCTGCGAGCCAAGGCGCTTTCATACGGGCTGATCGGGGGCATCCTGCTGCGTCTGGCGGCCACCGCCGCGGCGGCGATTTTGATCCGCTGGTCGATCATCGAGCTGCTCGGTGGAGCTTACCTTTCCTGGGTGTCGATTCGGTATTTCGTCGGCCGGCCGCGCAAGACATCGACAAACTCCCAGCCGGCGACTTCCGCCACCGCGCGGTTTTGGCCGACCATCATCGGCGTCGAACTGATGGATCTGGCTTTCGCGGCCGATTCGATCCTGGCGGCCGTGGCGCTGGTCGGCCCGGCGCCGCGGAATTCATCCGCGGAAATTCATCCCAAATTCTGGGTGATCGCCATTGGCGGAGCGCTCGGAATTGTCCTGATGCGATTCGCCGCCGCCGGTTTGGCCGGGCTCCTGGAACGATTTGGGCGCTTGCATCGAAGCGCGTACTTTTTGATCCTGCTCATCGGCTTGAAATTGATCGTCGATTGGGCGTTCAACGATGCGCATCATCCCCATCGCATCGATTTTCAAAACCCCGCTCGGATCGAAATGTGGATATTTTGGGGCTGCGCATTGATTTGTCTGGCCATCGGCCTGGCAAGGCCCAAAAGCTCGAACGAACCCAGCGGCATTTGATTTACGGGCGAAGCTCTTTTGGCAGATTCAGGAAGTCGGCGATCACCCAGTCGGGACGCTCGGCCGCCAGAGAATCGCGCGGGAATGTAGTCGTCATCGCCACGCATCGCGCGCCGGCGGCCTTGGCGGAGCGAATGCCGGAGATCGAATCCTCAATCACGACGCATTTGGCGATCGGGACTCCCAGCGCCGCGGCGGCCGTGAGATAACCTTCCGGGTCCGGCTTGCCCCGCTGCACGTCGGCAGCGGTGATGATGGCATCAAACGCTCTTTGCATTCCGACGCGCTTCAGGGCGAGTTGGGCGTTGGCGGGCACCGCGCTGGTCACCACCGCCCGCGGAATTCGGGCCGCCGCCAGAGCCGCCACGAACGCCCGAGCACCGGCAACCGCTGAGACGGGTTCGGTCTCCAGCAGACGATTGAAGTGCGCCTCCCGCTCGGCCGTCAGCGTCGCTACAACCTGTTCGTCCAGTTCAGCGCCGAGCCATGCCCGTATTGTTTCGCCCGCCCGTCGCCCGTTGGTCGCCAGCAATTCGGCGCGCGTGGGAACATATTCCCGCGCCCGGGCGAACTCGTCCCAGACGCGGTAGTGCAACGCCGTCGTGTCGATCACCACGCCATCCAGGTCGAACAGGACGGCAGAAAATGGATAGGCCGCGGATATCAGGGGGAAAGTAGCAATTCGATTCCGTCGTGCAAGGGGCCGTGGAGACGGCCAGCCCGCGGGGACGATGCTTCAACCTGGCGGGCCATCATTTCGCCAACTCGGTTGCTTCGCTTCGTCGCCAAAGGTACGATTTCGCTTTCGCGCTGAAAATCGCCGGGACCGTGAGTCAGCCTGGAGTTACGAAATGCGTTTGACCGAAATTCTCAAGCCCCAAAACATCCTTGTGCCGATGCAGGCCAAGACAAAAAATGAAGCAATCGGCGAGCTGGTTGCCCTGCTGGGCAAGAACGGTGAGATCCAGGATGCCAAGGCAGTTCTGGACGCCGTCCTGGAGCGGGAAACAACGCGGACGACGGGAATCGGCAACGGCCTGGCCATCCCGCACGGCAAATGCGGCGGAACGAATCAATTGGTGATGGCGATCGGCAAGCTGAATGCGCCGATCGATTTTCAATCCATCGACGGCCGACCGGTATCGCTGATCTGGCTGCTCACCTCGCCGCCGGACAAGACCGGGCCGCATATTCACGCCCTGGCCCGAATCAGCCGGCTGATGACCATCGACAAATTTCGCGTGGCGCTGGGGCAGGCGAAGACCGCCCAGGAAATCTACGACGTGATCGTGCAGCAGGAAAACGCGCTATAGGCCCCACAGAGTCTGGTTCAGGAAGCTATTTTTGGCCAGCCCAAGGCGCACCCGCCGGAGTTCCTCCCCTTGCAGTTCGCCGACGATCCGCATGAACTGGGAAATCGGATCACACCAGATCGAAGAGAGATGAAACCGGAATTTCAAGTCCGGGCAGAACGTTTCCGCCGCTCAGAATGGCATCGCCGGAAAGCTGCTGGACCTGATCCGGCGAGGTATACGCCCGAACGGAGCGCGTCGGCAGATCCACATACCAAACCAGTCGAACGCCGGCGGCGAAGTACTCGGCGAGCTTGATTTGCATTTCCTGAGGCGTATTGCTTTCGGATAAGACCTCGACGGCCAAGTCGGGCACCAAATCAGGAACAGGATCGCTGGGCACTCTGCGGCCCGGCAGGCGATCAAAGCTGACGAACGCCACATCTGGAATTCGAAGACGGTTGGACAAAATTCGAATCATGCCGGCTTCGCCGCTGACCAATCCAAGCTTGCGAGGCACAACAAAAACGGAAAGCAAATATGCAATGCGAATCGCCACCAGGGATTCTTCATAGCCCATCGTCTTCTGCACGAGCGTTCCATCAATCAATTCGCAAAGGCGATCTTCGTGATCGTCAAGGCGGATGACATCTTTCTCCGTGGCCGTTCCCGGTAGAGGATCGAAAACAATGCGATCAAAGGGAACTTTGCCAAGGGCATCCCACCAATCAGCGGCGGTGCGATAGCGCGCCGGGACGGAATACTTCACGGGATTGGCGATTGTTTGGCTCATCCGTTTCACGCTTATTATACCAACCCCAGTTGCGGGCTATGGCCGAGAAGCGACTGAATTCGCGTGGCAATATGGCCCGGCAGTTCCGAATCATTCGAAGACAAGCGGAATCTCAGGGGCAATCGCCTTTCCCGTAGAATCCACAAATCAGCGGCCGGTATCGACCAGGTCAGATTTCCGCGCAGGGGTCGAAGTTCAATTGCGGTGATTTCGCTTGCCGGCCAATGTTTCTGTCGCATCCGCCCCCAGCGGAGATAGGATAAGGAGAGACGGTCCTTGCTGGCCAGCAGGACGCGGGACACCCGTCCCCAGCGGCAAAAATCCCGCCAGGCGATGATCGCAGAAAACCACTCAAAGCAGGCCAACACTGCCGGCATCCAGATCACGAATAAGAAGGAGCGCCAAATCATGGCTTCGAAGCCGGGAGACACGTGCCTCAGGTTGCCGGTCATGTGCCAGATCAGGGCGGCAATCGTGATCGGCACAATCATCGACATGATCGCGACCGCGATGTGCAGACAAATGTTCAGCAGGTGGATCCAGGTGGGCGCTGCGGGGAAGAGGACACGGACAAAATCATGGCCCTCTTCCAACGTCAATTGCTCCGCGAGCCGGGGCTCAGGAGATGGGTGATCGAGAGTTGGAGCGTCCTGCGTCAATCGACGTGAAAACCCTCCAAATTAGTCCAAATTCATGCTCATCAGGAACTGGGCATTGCTCGGCACCTTCTCCAGCCGGCCTTTGAGCAGCTCCACCGATTCCACCGGGTTCATATCGCTGAGCACGCGACGGAGGCGATAGACCAATTCCAATTCCTTCGGATCGAGCAGCAGCTCTTCGCGACGCGTGCCGCTGGAGTTGATGTCGATCGCGGGATAAATGCGCTTGTCCACGAGCCGGCGATCGAGGTGCAACTCGGCGTTGCCGGTGCCCTTGAATTCCTCGAAAATCACCTCGTCCATTTTGCTGCCGGTGTCGATCAGGGCGGTGGCCAGAATCGTCAGGCTGCCGCCTTCCTCGATATTGCGGGCCGCGCCGAAGAACCGCTTGGGCTTTTGCAAGGCGTTGGCATCAACGCCGCCGGTGAGAATCTTGCCGCTGTGCGGGACTTCGGTGTTATACGCCCGGGCCAGGCGCGTGATGCTGTCGAGCAGCACCACCACGTCCTTGCCGAACTCCACGTAGCGCCGGGCCTTTTCGATGACCATCTCCGCGACCTGGACGTGGCGCGAAGCCGGCTCGTCGAACGTGCTGCTGACGACCTCGGCTTTGGTGTTGCGCTCCATGTCGGTCACTTCTTCCGGCCGCTCGTCGATCAGCAGGATGATCAGCACCACTTCGGGATGGTTCTTGGTGATGGCGTTGGCGATCTTTTGCAGCAGAACGGTCTTGCCCGTGCGCGGCGGAGCGACGATCAACATGCGCTGGCCCTTGCCGATGGGCGTCACCAAATCCACGATGCGCATGTTCAGGTCCTTGGGGTCGTGCTCGAGCATGAGCCGGCGATTGGGATGCAGGGGCGTAAGGTCCTCGAAATTGCTCGTATCGGTAATGCGTTCGGGGTCTTCGCCGTTGATCGCCTCCACGCGCAACAGCGCGAAATAGCGCTCCGATTCCTTGGGCGGACGAATCTGCCCCTGGACGACGTGCCCGTTGCGCAGGCCGAATCGGCGAATCTGGCTGGGGCTGATGTAGATGTCATCGGGGCAGGGGAGATAGTTGTATTCGGGGCTGCGGAGGAATCCGAAGCCGTCGGGAAGGATTTCCAAGACGCCTTCCCCGTACATCAGCCCGTTCTGACGGATGCGAGCGCGCAGGATCTGGAAGATCAGGTCCTGCTTCTTGAGTCCGATGAAATCGGCGATCCCCTCTTCCTTGGCGATCTCGTGCAGCTTGTGCACGTCCATCGCCTGGAGGTCTTTGATGAATAGCTTGCCGCCCTTGACCTGCTCGTACTTGGCATTGGTCTCGGCGTCGAAGTTGGCGACATCTTCGGAGACGGCGGGCTGGCCGTTGCCGCGACTGGCCGGCTCTTCGGGCCTGCGCTGCTCCTCGACGACTTCGGCGGGGGCATCCACCGCCACCGCGGTTTCGGCGGACTTGCTTTCGCGCACCTCAGGCTCGGAAGAGGAGGAATGATGCGAACCGCTGGGCCGCCGTGGACGGCCGCTGCTTGTCTTTGCCATGAAAGGCCTCCTGAAATGAAATCGTGCAGTCTTAATCCCGCAAGCCTCGCGTTCGTCCCCGACCGCCGTGGTCATGAGCCGTGGAAGCCATATCCCGATCGCACACCGTAAGGGAATTTGTTTAACACACGCGGACGACCGATCCAATCAACGGGAAGGTAGCACCTCAAACCGACGTTCTTAACACTTGGGGATCAATCAATCATACCCTCGGAAACAACCGAAGGTTCGAAGAAACTCTATTTCGCCATGAGTGCAAACCCAGTGAATCAATCCGCCCCAATCATAGCCCGCTCGCGTCAGGCTCACTCCGGCAATCGTCTAGCGAGAATTCGGAAAAACACTTCACTGACTTGGCCGCGGACATGTTCCGCATTGGCGGTGTTATCAACAATATAATCGGATATTTCCCGCTTCTTGTCCAGAGGCCATTGCGATTTTTCCCGGCGGCGTAGTTCGGCCTCGTCCCACTGCCTGGACCGCCCAACCCGCTCCAGACGCTGCTGAAAGGGCGCCTCGACGAACACAATCGCGTCGCATCCCACCCGCAGCCCGGCCTCAAACAGCAATGGCGTATCCCATATAAAGGCCAGTATTTGCGGATCATCGGCCGCTTCGGCCATGCGCTCTTGCCGAAGCTCGGCCACCTTGGGATGTAATAGCCCTTCCAGCCTCTGTTTCTGAACGGGGTCGCTGAACACAATATCCGCGATTTTCTTCCGATTCAACTCCCCCGGCTCGATAACCTCATCCCCCCACCACTGGCGCAGTTGTTGCACCACCGCAGGGTCCTGGTAGGCCTGACGAACCAGTTCGTCGGCGTCGATGACCAGGCAACCCATCTCGCCGAACATTCGGGCAACGGTGCTTTTGCCGCTACCGATGCCCCCGGTTATACCGATGATGGGCTTTCCGCGGAACACTAAATCCGGCTGTTGTTGTGCGGTTTCATCAGATCGATCATCAATCGACATACTATACCGCGGGTTGGCCATCCCGTGGGCTTTCCTCGTCAGGGCTTTAGGCCGGAAAAAAGTCACACCCTATCTCAGAATATCCCATTTAGGGGGGGAGGGGGGTGGCGCTGCGCGAGAGAGGGGAACAGTAGACAGTTGAACAGTAGAAAGAGGGGATTCTTGGGGCTTGGCTCGGCGGACATAAGAAATCTCTCCTTGGGTTACAGGACATTGCCAACCCAACGCGGCGAAACCACCTGAACATTACCCTAACATCAGTTTTGTTGCAAGGGGAAAATCTGGAGTTTTTTTGAACTGAAGAGAGCTGTGAAGGATTCTTCAGACACCAACCGCCTTTGAGTCGGCAAAGCGACGAAGCTGTTCGGAACCATCAGGAAACTGCTCGCCGACAATAAACCGCCTCAGAAGAGCTTCCGCGTCTCGACGCAATCGCTCCTCAAACTCGTGGCCGGACCAGATATCACAGTGAGCGATACCCTTTTTTTGCGCGTGATCCTTCACCTTGTCGCGCAGTTTTGCCGATACGCTGGAGGCGCACACGACGAGAACCGCGTCGGGCATTCCGCCAAGGGCACGAACTATCTTGTCCAGATCGCGCGTGATCTTCGTTGCGGTGGTCGTCTTCCGATTTACACATTGGATGCACAGTGATCCGCCCGTTGCCCTCTCGCCCCAAATGTCGCGGCCAAGGTCGCTGCCGCTTTGGCCGTACCATTCCAGTGCTCGCCATTTTTCGATTCGCAGGTGATACGCGAACACGAGCCGCTCGAACTGATGGCCACTAAAGTCCTCGAAGTGCACTGGCTGGACAGTTCGCGCGAGCTTACCGGCGGCGGGCTGCACCAGCGCCGCGCTTGCATTAAATTTCGCTAGCGCCTTCGCCCGCTCGCTGCGCATCAATGCGGCGAGATCGTTCGGTCTTGGCAGCTCCTTCGGCTCAATCCACGTTTTGAAGAATAGCGCCGATGCATTAGTAGAGTACAGGTAGCTCGGATCTCTCCTGCTGCGGTCTGCGACCTCTTTGCAGTTCTTCCACGCCTTCGAAGTGTGCGAGAAAGCGAGCGCTGCGATCCAGTGTGCCGAGTCACCAGTATAGTCGGCGCATTTGATCGGTTCATCCCTGTCCGCTTGGACTTTCGTCAGAAACTCGGAGACGGTCATTAATTCTGTGCTGAATAGGTCAAACTTCGCGTCGAGTTTTGCGATGGCGGCATCGACCTCCCGCTCGCGTCTTCGCCAAACATTCGGGTCATGCTGATCCGTCGCGATCTCCACGATCAGTTGAAGGACGTCACCATACTCTTTGACTGCCGCCTCATACTCGCTGAAGAACTTCTGCAACATTGGCTGGTCGACGGGGCGGGTAGCGTATTCTTTAAATCGCTTCTCGTACTCGTCTTCTGCGATCTGCTGACTGAAGAACAACACCTCTAATTCTTCTAGAGAAGTACGCGGCTCGCGGAGGCCAAAACGGAGCGCAAACTTGTCTGCACCAAAACGTGCGTGCAATGAGGCACAGAAGTTCCTGATTTTATCGCGCAAAGGAGCTTGCGCCGATGGCCCGGTTCTCACGCGCGCGAGGACCGCGTCGGCGGCCCTGAAGTCGGCTTCGGTCAGCTCTTCCGCGTCTCGCATATTCTCACGGGCATTATACGCGCTGGGTGCAGAGAGAGGAGATTGTCGGTCGTGCGGTGATCGAGAATGTCTCGCAGGTCGAACGCGTGGCATCCGAGCGAGATTAGAGGGACCGGCATATTCCGACGGCGTAAACAAGCTGTGTATCTACCCTGAAGTTATGGCGAAGGCTCGAACCGGCTAGAGATGTTTTCGAAGCCATCTATTCTTTTTTGCTTGACATATTCCTATATCGGAATATACTCGATTCATGGCTCGGGCGGCGACAACCTCCGATGTTTTCAACGCCATCGCCGAACCACGCCGGCGGGAGATTGTGGATCTGCTCGCCCTGGGGGCCGAGCGCGATGTGACTGAACTGGTGCTCAAGCTCGGTCTTCCGCAGCCGGCCGTTTCCAAGCACCTGGGTGTGCTGCGAAAGGTAGGTGTGGTTGCCGTTCACAAGGCCGGGCAACGCCGGTTGTATCGGCTGAACCCGCAGGAGCTAAAACCCGTGCACGACTGGATTCAAAATTTCGAGCGTTTCTGGACCGACCAACTGGCTAGCATCAAGGAAGCCGCCGAACTGAAAGCCAAACAAATTGCGGCGAACGATATCTCAGATTCGAAACACCAACCCCAATTAAAGGAGCAAAGTCATGGTCGCTGAAGAAATCAAATTCCTGAACATCGCCAAAGAAGTGCTGATAGCCGCCCCGGCGGACGTGGTCTTCCAAACCGTGCTGGAACCCCATGGCCCCATGAAGGAAATGAACATGAAGCTGGAACCGTGGCCCGGCGGGCGCTGGTTCCGCGACCTGGGCAACAACACCGGGCACCTGTGGGGTCATGTCCAGGTGATCAAACCGCCGAAACTGCTGGAACTGGTCGGCCCGACGATGATGTCCTACCCGGCGATCTCGCACATACAGTACCGCCTCACCGAACAGCCCGGCGGCACGCTGCTGAAATTCACTCACCGGGCCATGGGTCTGATCGCAGCCGACCTCGAGCTAGGTGTGACAAAAGGCTGGGGAGAAATGCTGGAGCAGATTCGCGCGGCCGCGGAGAGAAAGCGCGGTTAGAAGTGGTTTCAGAACCGTATCGTGACACGATTTGATTCAACACTGTTTTTTCAAAGGAGAGCACTGATGTCCATCGCACACGCCATGCTTGGTGAATTCGAACATGAGTCCGCAATCACCCGCAAATTCCTGGAGCGCATTCCACAGGACAAGCTGAGGTGGAAACCGCACGAGAAATCGCATACGGCCGGCGAACTGGGGTTGCACATCGCCAACGTGCCGGGGTCCGTGGTTCGGCTCGCACTGGTGGATGAGTCACCGCTGCCCGACTTTGCCGCGTTGTTCAAGCAACCCGCAACCGTGCAGGAGATTCTCAGCAGTCATGAAAAAAGCACCGAGACAGTGAGAGAGATTCTTCCCAAACTGGACGATGCCCGCTTGATGACCAACTGGTCCGCCATGCGCGATGGAAAGCCGATCATGACCATGCCCAAGGTGATGGTTCTGCGATCGATTATGCTGAACCACTGGATCCATCATCGCGGACAGCTGGGTGTGTATCTCAGGCTCGTTGGCGCAAAGGTTCCCTCCAGCTACGGCCCCAGCGGTGACGAGGGGTAAAGCCAGGGGGCGTGACGCTGAACGCATTCCGAGGCAACAGACAATTGAACAAAGGAAACCTATTTATGAAAGCAAAGGACGAAAGCGCGATCAAATTTCCAAAAATCGTGGACCAGGCCGAATGGCAGAAGGCGCGCGACGCGCTTCTGGTGAAGGAAAAAGCGGCAACGCGGGCGCGCGATGCGCTGGCTGCTGAGCGCCGACGGCTGCCGATGGTCAGGATCGATAAGGAATACGTCTTTGCCGGACCGAAGGGCAAAATGAGCCTGCTCGATTTATTCGAAGGCCGCCGCCAACTCATTCTGTATCATTTCATGTTCGCTCCCACGGTCGGGGGTTGGCCGGATGGGGGATGCATCGGCTGCTCCATGGTCGCCGACCAATTTGGCCACCTGGCGCATTTCCACGCCCGCGATACTTCCTTCTGCCTGGTCTCTCGCGCGCCTTTGGAGAATATTGAGAAACTCAAGAAGCGGATGGGATGGACATATCCCTGGTACTCCTCCGATGGCAGCGAATTCAACGAGGACTTTGGCCTCACCACCGACAAGCACGAGAAGTATGGCCTGAGCGTCTTCATCCACGACGACAAAGACGTCTATCGCACCTACCACACCAACGGCCGCGGGGTCGAGGGGCTGAACATCTGGACATTCCTTGACCTGACACCACTTGGCCGGCAGGAGGAATGGGAAGACTCCCCGGCCGGCGGGCCGCGAACCAAGGCGTTCGCCTGGTGGCGCCGCCACGATGAATACGGGAAGAAAGACTCGAAAGGACCACTGGGATGAGCAATTGTCCATTCTGCAATCTTGATCCGGCGCCTAACTCTGCGGGGGCAGACGGAGCGCAACCTGACTCGGGCGACGGCAAACGACCAACCGGTTTTCTTCGTCGCGCCTGGCGAAGCATTCAATGGCTCTTCCCCGCCACCGTCCTGGTGTTGATGCCGAAATGCCCGCTATGCGTGGCTGCCTATGTCGCAATGTTCACCGGTATAGGCGTTTCCGTTTCAACCGCGCGATGGATCCAAATTCTAATGCTGGTATTTTGTTTGACCTCGCTGGCATATCTCGCCGTCAGATTCTGGCGTAGGCGCTCCGGGGCGCGCGGATTTCCAGCGTCTTCCTCATCATGATCGCCTCGGGAAGTGAAACGCGGTTGTCGCGTGGAGTAATCCGGTCTTGCTCGAGGTGTGACGCCTTGATGGCGCTTATAGCCCCCCGGTCAATGACCGGGGGCTAAATGTTGTGTTGGGGGGACTGTGAATATCCGGAGCGGTTTGGTTCGGCGCCGAACACTAAATCGCGATTCTGGTTTCGCTGATCTCCACGGGATTCCCGGCCGGATCGCTGATCAGCAGATTGTCCTGCCCCGGCGTCAAACCGTAATGATGCACGAATTCGATTTTTGCCTCGTGTAGCCGCCCCATGAGTTCGCCGAGCGAATTCACCGCCAGCGCCAGCGGCCGGTAATCCTCCCTCGGCAAGGGACATTCCAGGACGGCGACCCGCAGGCGCAAATTCTCGGCCCGGTAGATGATCTCGTTCTCGGCCGAATCGCGCTCGAAATTGAGCAGGCCGACGTAAAATTCGTCCAATTCCCGTTCCAGCCCGGCGGCTGCCCAAAGCAGGCAGTCCTCCACGGCTATCAGCCGAACCGGGGGCGGTTCTTCGATCTTGGGTCGCCGATCGTCGCCAATCTCAATTGGGCTCGAAGATGCTTCAAGACGAATCTCTTCTGATGGCTCGCTCATGAAACTTCCCTTGGCAAAAGGCGAGACTATACCCAAGGCGAGGGCAAACAGTCACGAAAAATGCCGGCCGACGAGCAATAGGCCAACGATTTGCAATAACTCATTTGAAAGGTAGTGCTTGGAATTCTCCTGGGGAGCATTTATTTCACTTCCTGCCAGTTCTTCCCCCAGCCAACCTCCACCTTTACGGGCACCGCCAGTTTCATGGCACCGGTCATTTCCTCCCGGACCATGGCGGCCTCAGCCTCGACGCCATCAGCGGGGGTCTCGAAGACCAGTTCATCATGCACCTGCAAGAGCATCCGGCTGGGGCGGTTCTCACGCACAATCCTTCGATGGATGCGGTTCATGGCAATCTTGATCATGTCCGCGGCCGAGCCTTGCACGACGCTGTTGATCGCCATGCGTTCCCCGGCATTTCGAATGGACAGGACGCTGCTGCCGATTTCCGGGATCGGCCGCCGCCGGCCGAGGATCGTCTCGACATATCCCTGGGTCTGGGCTTTGATCACGCACTGGTCGAGGAATTGCCGGATCGCCGGGAATCGCCGGTGGTAGTCGTCGATTAATTTCTGGGCGGAAGGAACGGTCATTCCGTCGATTCGCCGGGCCAGGCCGTAAGCGGTGACGCCGTAAACGATGCCGAAGTTGATGATCTTGGCCTGCGCCCGCTGGTCGCGCGAGACTTCTTCCAGGGGGACGCCGAAAACCTCGGCGGCCACGGCGCTGTGAATGTCCTCATCGGCCTCAAACGCCCGCAAGAGGGCCGGCTCGCGCGTGAGGTCCGCCAGCACGCGCAGCTCGATCTGGCTGTAATCGGCGGTGAGGAGGACATTTTTTTGGCGATCGCCGGGCACGAACGCCAGGCGAATTCGCCGGCCTTCATCCGTGCGGATGGGGATGTTTTGCAGATTCGGATCGCTGCAGCTCAGCCGGCCCGTGCCGGCGCCGATTTGGTTGAAGCTGGCATGAATCCGGCGGGTGCGGGGATTCAGGAAATCCGTCAGGTTGTCGAGATAGGTGTTCTTCAGCTTCACCAGACTGCGATAGTCCAGAACGAGCCTGGGGCACTCGTGTTTATCAGCCAACTTTTCCAGAACTTCCACATCGGTGCTGTGGCCGGTCTTGGTCTGCTTGATGGGCTTGAGCCCCAGCCGGTTGAACAGCACTTCCTGAAGCTGCTTGGGCGAATCCGGATTGAATTCGACGCCGGCCGATGCGAAGATTTTTTTTCGCAGCTCTTCGATGCGGACGGCCAGCACCTGGCTCTGCTCCTTGAGGATGGCCGGATCGATGGCGATGCCGTTGGCTTCCATTTCCACCAGCACGTCGATCAGCGGCGTTTCGACCTCATCGCACAGTTTCTTCAGCGATGGAACCTGGGCCAGGCGGGGCTCGAACAGATTGGCCAGACGCAGGGCGACATCGGCGTCCTCCGATGCGTAGGCGGCGACGCGCGGCAAATCGACGTTCCGCATCGAAATCTGCTTGGCCCCTTTTCCGATCAGATCGCTCGTGGGAACCTTGCGAACGTTCAAAAAATCCAGGGCCAGGCGATCGATGCCGTATTGCATCCGGCTGGAATCCAGGACAAAAGCGGCGATCATCGTATCCAGCGACACGCCGCGGACTTCGACCCCCAGTTGCCGCATGACCAGCAGATCGTATTTCAGATTGTGGCCGACTTTTTTGATTCGCCCGTTTTCAAGGATCGGCTTCAGCCGCGCGACGGTTTGCTCGCGATCGAGGAATTGCGAATCCTGCGGCCCGGAAACCGCGACGTACCAGCCGGTTTGCGGCCCCCAACTGAAGCTCATGCCGACCAGCGAGGATGACATCGCGCCCAGGGCGTCGGTTTCGGTGTCGAAGGCAAAGCGATCCTGCTTCTTCAACTCGGCCAGAAAAGCCTGAAATTGCCCGGGCGTTTGAACGAGCCGGTAATCGCAATCCGCACAGGTTTGAACGGGCAATTGCGGCTGGGCGGGCGCGACGGTTTCCCGCATCGAGCCGAACAAACCCATTTCCGGCGCCGCCGCCTTCTTGACGCTCGGCGCCGGCGCGGCCGCGGCCGCTTCGTCATTCTCGCCCAGACGCTTCAGCAGGACGCTGAATCCCAGCTCCTCGAGGTGCGGCCGAAGAGCATCCGCATTCAACCCGTTGAACGCGCATTTTTCCGGATCGAATTCGATCTCAACATCGTCTTTCAGGGTCACGAGCTTTCGCGCGATGGGCAGGCGGTCGGCATATTTCTGGAAATTCTCCTTCAATTTGGGCGTGAGCTTATCCACGTTTTGCAGGACGCCTTCGACGCTGCCGTAGGCAGCAATCAGCTTGGCCGCGGTCTTTTCACCCACGCCGGGAATCCCCTGCACATTGTCCACCGAATCGCCCATCAGCGTCTGCACGTCGATCGCCTGCTCCGGCGAATATCCGAATTTGGCTTGCATCCCCTGCCGATCCAGAAAATCGTCCGCCTGCATGTCGTACGTCTTGGTGGAATCGTTGATGAGTTGGCGGAGGTCTTTGTCCTTTGAGACCAGGACCGTCTCAAAGCCTTGATCGCCGAGGCGGCGAACCATCGTCGCGATCAGATCGTCCGCCTCGAAGCCCCGCTTGGAGAAAATCGGGATGCCCAGATCGCGGACGATGTCGAGAATCCGCTCTTCCTGCGGAAAAAAGTCATCCGGCGGCGACTCGCGATTGGCCTTGTACTCCGGAAAGATTTCCTTGCGGAACACGAATTCGTCGCCCGTATCGATCACCATCGCCAGGTAATTCGGCTTGCGGTTTTCCACGAGGTTCAGCAGCCATTGGGTGAAGACGTATGTCGCCTTCGTGGGCTCGCCGCCGGGACTGGACAGATCGCGAAACGGCGCGAAGTATGCCCGATAAATCTGGGCATGGCCGTCGATGATGTAAAACGTTTTTCGTTCCGGCACGGTGTTTGGGTAATGGTAGGAGAATCCGAGGCGATCGTCCAAGCGTAGCGGCGCTCACGACGTTGGACCGGCCGTATGATAGGATTACGCCAGAATGCGAAAGACTCACTGGCGAAGCCGAATTTCCATTGACCGGCGAATCCACCACGGCGACCCTTGCATCAAGGGCACTCGCGTTCCGGTGAGCGTCGTTGTCGGTAGCTTGGCGGAAGGCAGCACAATTTCCGAAGTTCTCCGCGAATACCCGTCTCTCCGGCGCGAGGACATCCGCGCCGCGTTGCGATTCGCCGCCGAGGCCGTAAGCGGATTTGATTTTCTCCCCCTCGCCGCGAAGAGGTGACATTGGCCGCTGAAGACCGGCCGGTTCACTTTCGGAATTGGGCCGGGCGGTCCTCCGGCCGATTCTTTTTGCCTGGTTCTTTGGGCAGACCCGTTCGCGGTTTTTCCGGGACGACACGCCCCGGCTCTGTTGGCTATCATCCATCGCCAAAGCATGCGCGTTCAGCATCTACATAAGGTTTTCGACGCCAACCTCGTCGCCATCGAAGATCTCACCGTCGAGATTCATCCAGGCGAATTCGTGGCCATCCTTGGGCCGTCGGGGTGCGGGAAATCAACTCTTTTGAGAATCATCGCGCAACTGGATCAGCCGACTTCGGGCTCCGTGGAATTGGCCGAGGGAAAGATCGCGTATGTGTTTCAGGATGCCCATCTGCTTCCGTGGCGAAACGTATTGCGGAACGTCGCGCTGCCGCTGGAGCTGATGGGCGTGCCACGGGCCGAACGGCTGGCGGCGGCGACCGAGTCGCTGCGGCAAGTCGGATTGGCCGATGCAATCAAGCGATATCCTGCACAGCTCTCCGGCGGAATGAAGATGCGCGTCTCGCTGGCGCGGGCGCTGGTGACCCAACCGAAGCTCCTGCTGCTCGATGAGCCGTTCGCGGCGCTCGACGAAATCACCCGGCAAAAGCTCGATGAGCAGTTGCGCGAACTTTGGCTGCGTCATCGGATGACCGTCGTGTTCGTGACGCATTCAACCGCGGAGGCGACCTTCCTGGCGGATCGCGCGGTTGTGTTGTCGAGCCGCCCGGCGCGCGTCGTGGAGGATTTGGCCATCGACTTGCCGGCCAAGCGAGAGGCGCCCTTGCGGTCAGAAGCGGCGTTTGCGGCGATGACGCGACTGATTTACGGCGCACTGGAGCGAGGCGGGGCATGAAATCAGCCCGCAGGATTGCCGGCTCGCTGTTGCCGCCCGTTCTCGTGCTGATCGGCGCGGCCGTTGCAATGGACATCGCGGCGCGGATGCTGCAAGAGCCGTTTATGCTTCCCCGGCCGCAAGCGGTGCTGAGGGTGATGGTGGATCGCCGGGCGGAACTGGCCTCTTCGCTGTGGACGACCGCGGAGGCGGCGCTGATCGGATTTTTCGCCAGTGCGGTGGCCGGGGCCGCGGTGGCGATGGCGCTGGCCGCATCGCCGCTGGCGCGGCGGGCGTTTTATCCCTACACGGTATTTTTCCAGACCGTGCCGATCGTCGCGATCGCGCCGCTGCTGGTCATCTGGTGCGGTCCCGGCATCCCGGCGGTGGCGCTGTCGGCATTCATCGTCTCGGTTTTTCCGGTCATCGCCAACACGCTCAGCGGACTGCTTTCGACCGATCCGGCGCTGGAGGATTTGTTCCGGCTGTACGCCGCGAGCCGCTGGTCACGGCTGTGGAAACTGAAGCTGCCGTCGGCGCTGCCGAACATTTTCACGGGCTTGCGCGTCGCCGGCGGACTGGCGGTGATCGGCGCGGTGGTGGGCGAATTTCTCGTCGGGCTGTTCGGCCCGGGCGAGGGGCTGGGCGTTCGCATCGTATCGGCAAAGAAGACCGGCCATACCGACGAGGTTTTCGCGGCCGTTTTGATCGCATCGTTGCTGGGTCTGGCGTTGTTTGCCGCGATCAATCTGGCGGCTAAACTGCTGTTGCGGCACTGGCATGCATCGGAGCAGACTTAGCCATGTTCGGTCGAATCGCGATTTGTTTATTGTCCTGCATCACGCTGATCGGCGGATGCGCGAAAAGCGACAGCGACCATTCGCCCATTCAATTGACGCTGGACTGGAAGCCCGAGCCGGAATTCGGCGGCTTCTACGCGGCCCAGCAGCATGGGGCATTCACCAGACATGCCCTGGACGTGAAGATCCAGGCGGCCGGTGAAGGCGCCGACACCTGGCAACTCGTCGCCACCGGCAGGACCGAGTTCGCCACTTCCTCGGCGGACCAGGTTTTGATCGCCCGCAAGCAGAACGCGGATGTCATCGCCATCTTCGCGGTGTATCAAACCTTCCCGCAGGGAATCATGGTCCATCGATCGCGCGGGTTTGGTTCGATCAAGGACGTGTTCACGCACGACGGCGTTCTGCTGGCCGAGAACAATTCCTGGCTGCAATTTCTGCAAAAGAAGTTCGCTCCGGTTCAGGTGAAGACGACGGGCTATGGCGGCGGAATCGCCGAGTTCCTGGCTAAGAAGGACTATTCGCAGCAATGCTTCGTGACGTCCGAGCCGATCCTGGCTCGGCATCAGGGGGGTGATCCGCAGACGTTCCTGATCGCGGCGGAGGGGTTTAATCCGTACACAACGGTGGTCATCTGCAAGGGTGAGCTATGGAAGACGCATCCCGAGGAGGTGAAATCGATGGCGGAGGCGTGCCGGGAGGGGTGGCGGGATTATTTGGACCATCCCGACCCGGTCAACAAGGTCATGCACGATTTGAATCCAGACATGGATTTGCAAACATTTGGCGAGGCGGCCGCGGCCCAGAAGCCGCTGATCGAAACCGACCAGACCCGCAGCGCAGGCCTGGGAACCATGACGTCCGATCGCTGGAAGACGCTGTCCGGGCAACTCGTGGATTTGGGGGTGATAGACCCTTCGGGCGATCCGCAGGGGTGCTTCGTCAATCCGTAGCGGCCAAGCCCTGTGATCTCAAACCGACCCAGGCGGCAGGACATAAACTTCTTGACCTGACGGCCGATCATTCGTTAAAATTGCCGTCTGGCCCATGCGGACGGCGGAAAATCCTACCTGCCCGTAGGGCCGGTTGAACTCCCGGGCCGGCTCATAAGCTTCACCCCCGTCGCCGTTGATATGATTGGAGGTTCTGTATGCCAGCCGTTGGCCCCCAAGGCTCTCGCGGTGGATTGATTACCGCGGTAGTCATCTTCACGATCCTTTTCGTGACGGCGACGATCTTCGCCATCTATTTCGGCGTGGATGACAGCAAGAGAGCCGAGCAATACACGATGCAGTTGAAACGAACACAAGATATCTATTCATCGCAGGACCTGGTCAGCGCTCGCTACACGCAGATCAGCAAGAACCGCAAGCCGGGCCAGACGATTTTGCAGGCTGCATTTCAGGATTCCCAGGATTTGGCGGAGTTGGTAAACGGCAAATCGGCCGCCAGCGCGATGCAGCCGAGCGCCGCGGCGGATCAGGCTCGCAAGGCATTGACGGATGCCGCTGCTCGGGTGCCGCCATTGAACCTTACCACCAGCATGAGCCTCGTGGACGCGATCAACAAACTGGCGAACTTTGCCGCGGAACAGCAGTACACGAGCACCTCGCTTCGATTGGAGCAACAGCGGGCGGCGGGAGATGCCGCCAACCAAATCAAACTCGCCCAGCAATTGACCCAGAAGGCTGAGGACGATCTCGCCCAAGCCAACAAAATCAAGCAGGATGCCTTGGATCGGGCCCAAAAAGCGGAAAACGATGCGGTGCTCAGGATCAGGGAAATGTCGCTGGCCATGGACGGGGAGCGCAAGGATCATAACGCCGAACTTCAAAAGGCTCAGCAGATGGTGGAGGCAAAGGACCGGGAACTGGATCAGGAAAAAAGGCTGGCGACCGCGCTGGGCGACAAGGTGGCCGGAAGGCGCATGTCGGTGGTCGATCCCCTGTTGCGGCAGCCGGACGGGATGATCTCATCCGTGGCCTCCGACGATGTCGTTTACATCAATCTGGGGATGGGAGACCATCTTGTGCCGGGGATGACTTTCGAGGTTTACAACCACCGTGAAGGGATTCCTAAGCAGGATGATCTCATGAGCGAGATCAACATGCCGATTGGCGAAGCTTCGATCGAGGTGGAACGCGTGTACGCCTCGGACAGCCAGTGCCGGGTGCTCAAAATGGAAGTCGGCCAGCATATCAATGAAGGAGACCTGATCGCCAACTTGGTTTATGACCGGAATACGAAGTACAACTTCGTGATCTACGGCAACTTCGACCTGGGGCAGACCGGACAGGCGAAGAGCGCCGACGGGCAAAAGATTGCCGCCCTGGTGACGGAATGGGGTGGGCACGTTCAGAAGGAGATCAATGTGGACACCGATTTTGTCGTGATGGGGAAAGTGCCGGTGGTCGGGACATTCACGGATGAAGAGTTGCAAGACCCCTTGAACCGGCGCCTGCAGGACGATCAAAAAGCTGAGCTCCAGGCGTACGAGACCGAGTTGGAAAAGGCCAAGGGATTATCCATTCCCTTCATGAACCAGAATCGGTTTTTGTACTTCTGCGGATATTACGACAACGCGCAAAGATAGCGCGCATTGAACCCTGGCGGAGCAAGGCCCACGGATCGCGATCCCGTGGGCTTTCTAATTTGATGCGCTGGCTGGGCTTGGTTCAGGTCCGACAATCTCCCTTAAAAGGCGCATCGGCAAGTTCTCACGTGGCGTTTGGGAATGGACGATGTTACCGTTGACCGCAGGGATCGGACGGATAGTATGCCCCGGACGAGAAAACACCCTAGGTTTTCTCGGACGCTGCTGTTGTTCCGCGGGAATCCGCCAAAATGAATCTGACAGCTCCTTCAATGCAGGCCGAACCACCGCTGATTGACCGACCACCAGACTCCCCAGCACCCTTGGCGCCATCGGAGCCGACGGACACTCCGGAATTCGAGATTCGAGCCCACCGCGGCTGGGTCGCGATCGATTTTCAAGAATTGATGCACTATCGCGAGCTTCTGTATTTCTTCGCCTGGCGCGACGTGAAGGTGCGGTACAAGCAGACCATGCTCGGGGCCGCCTGGGCCATCATTCAGCCGGTCCTCAACGTCATCATTCAAACGGTGATTTTCGGGACCGTGGCGGGATTCGCCAGCAAGCTGCCGGCGGAACTGAGGGCACGGCACATTCCCTATTCGCTGTTCAACTACGCGGGAATCTTGCCGTGGATGCTGTTCGCCACGGGCTGCACCGGGGGCGGCACGTCGCTGATGAACCAGCAAAACCTGCTGACGAAAATCTATTTCCCACGCCTTTTCGTGCCCACCGCCGTGGTCGGAGCGGCCCTGGTGGACATGGCCATATCCTTCTCCGTGTTTTTCGTGCTGATGGCGTGTTATGGCGTGGTCCCGTCATGGACGGTCATTTTCATTCCGCTGCTGGTTCTGCTGACGGCGATGGCCGCGTCGGGAATGGCCTATTTGTTCTCGTCGCTGACGGTGACCTATCGGGACTTTCGATTTCTGCTGCCGTTCATGGTTTCGACCTGGCAGTTCTGCAGCCCCGTGGGATACCCGCTCGATCCCCGTCGCCAGTGGATTCGCTGGCTGCTGCGGGTCAACCCGATGTACGGCATCATCAACGCCTACCGCTCGGCGCTGCTGGGGCAACATTGGGATTTCCCGGCGCTGGCGATGTCCATCGCGGAAGTTGCCGGCATCCTGCTCTTCGGAATGTATTACTTCAAAAAGACCGAGCGTCGATTCGCGGACCTCGCCTAGCAACAGCCATGACCCCCGCAATTACCATCGACGGCATCAGCAAGTGTTATCAGCTCGGACTCAGGGCTGAGAAGTATCTGACGCTGCGCGACACGATCATGGCGGCGATCAAGGCGCCGCTGCGGCGCATGGCGGGACTCGCCGGCAGGGGGCCGGAACAAGGCCAATTCTGGGCCTTGAAGGACGTGTCATTCGACGTGAAGCGCGGCGAGGTGATCGGAATCATCGGCCGCAACGGGGCGGGAAAATCAACCCTCCTGAAAATCCTCAGCCGGATCACCGAGCCGACGGAAGGACGCGCCCGGCTCAGAGGCCGCGTCTCGTCCCTCCTGGAGGTGGGAACCGGATTTCATCCGGAGCTGACCGGACGTGAAAACATCTATCTCAACGGCGCGATCCTCGGCATGCGCAAGGCGGAAATCGACCGAAAGTTCGACGAAATCGTCGCCTTCGCCGAGACCGAACAATTCCTCGATACCCCCGTCAAGCGCTATTCCAGCGGGATGCACGTTCGGCTGGCATTCGCGGTGGCGGCGCACCTGGAGCCGGAAATCCTCATCATCGATGAGGTCCTGGCGGTCGGTGACCAGGAATTCCAGAAAAAATGCCTTGGGCGGATTCAGCAGATCGCCGAAGGCGACGGGCGCACCGTGCTGTTCGTCAGCCACAACATGAACTCGGTCAATCGGCTGTGCGATCGGGCGGTTTACCTCCGCAACGGGCGGTTGGTGTCAATCGGTCCGACGGCGGATGTGGTGACGGAGTATATGAACTCCGCCATGGAGACGCAGGAGGTGGACCTGCTGGCGCGGCCGCGGTTCAGGGGGCTGGCGCCGTCAATCGCGGGTTTCACCTGCTCGCCGGCGCGAAACGCCCAACACGTCGCCTCGGGCGCGCCGGTGGTTTTCCGGCTGGACCTGAACGTCACCGAGCCGATCCGCAACGCCTCCGTCACCGTGATGTTCAGCAACGATCAGGGCTATCGCATCCTGGGCATCAGCTCGCGCTGTGAAGGAGAGCTGTCGACGCTCGCTATTGGAAAACAGTCCGTCTGCTGCGAGGTGGAGAAGCTTCCGCTGGCGGCGGGACGGTATATCGTGGACCTTGAAATCTTCAGCGGCAGCAAGGTGGCGGACTACATCCAACACGCGACCGTGATCGACGTGCAGTTCGGCGATTACTTCGGCAATGGGCGGACGCTGTTCTCCTTCGAGGGTTCGGTCCTGACGCGCTCGCGCTGGACTTTTCAATAGGCTTATGCATGTCGGCTCCATCACCCCAAATCTCCGTTCTCATGCCGGTGGGGGCGGAACGGTCCTATCTGGCAATGGCGGCGCGCAGCGTGCTGGAGCAATCGTTGGGCGATCTGGAATTGATGGTCATTGATGACGCCGACGGGTTTGACGAATGCGCGCGGCTGACGGGAGCCGCGGCAGACTCGCGCGTGCGCGTCATTTCGAATCGGACCGGGCCGGGACTGGCCAATGCCCTCAACGTCGCCCTGGAGAATTGCCGGGGGAAGATCGTCTGTCTGTGCGATGCCGACGATCTGTATCCGGCCGATCGATTGGCGCGACAGGCGCGTTTTTTGGGGGAGCATCCGGAATACGGCGCCATGGCCGGCGGTATGGAGACGCTGACGCCCAAAGGCACGAGCATCGCCTGGCTGCACGGCGAGGCGTCCGACGGAGAGATCACCGCGGAATTGCGGAACGCCATCACGCGCACGAGCCTTTGCACGTACGCGACGCGGCGGGAGACGTTCCTGGCCAACGCCCCCTTCCGCAATTTCTTTGTGACCTCCCCGGACATCGACTTTCAACTGCGGCTGGGCGAGCGATGCCGGGTCTGGTTTGATCCCGCAATCGTCTATCGCTGGCGGCTGCACGACACGTCCATGACGCACACGCAGACCAACAACCGGCGAGCCTTTTATGAGGCGACCGCGAAGGAATTTCAGAAGCAGAGGCGGGCGCGGGGATACGATGATCTGGAAAAGGGAAATCCACCGACGCCGCCCGCCGGGGATTCCGCCGGTTCGGCCTTGGAGACACGCCAACAGACCCAGCAGATGCTGATGGGCGCTAGCTGGCGCGAGCATCGGGCGGGTCGCAAGCAGAAAGCGATCGACCTGGGATTCCGCGCCGCTCTGGCGCGTCCCACGAGTTTGGGCGCGTGGAAGAGCGTGGCCTTGCTGGTATTGAAAAGAGCGGGGAAACAGGACGCGGCGGTGAAGTAAGCCTCTGCCGCGCCGGCCGTATTCCAAGCCATGAAGATCAACTTTGTTGTAACCAACGCGAGCATGTCCGGCGGGACGCGCGTGATCGTCACGCAGGCCCGGGAGTTGATGGCGCGCGGGCACGAAGTGCGGGCCTTCTCCACCCCGCCGAAGCCGCCGGGGTTTCGCAAGACCCTCTCCTCGCTGCTGCATGGAAGAAGTTGGCCGAAAATCTGGGGGCCGGGAGAATCATTTTTCGACGGCAGCGGCGTTGCGCATACTACAATCCCCAAATTCCGCCCCATTGACAATCATGATCTGCCCGATGCCGACGTCGTCGTCGCAACCTGGTGGGAAACGGCCCAATGGGTTTGGCGGCTCGCCCCGTCCAAGGGCGCCAAGGCATTCTTCATCCAGCATTATGAAATTTGGGGCGGCTATCCCAAACGCGTGGACGCCGCCTGGCGCTTGCCGCTGCACAAAATCGTCATCTCGAAGTGGCTGGCGGAACTGGCTCGGGACAAGTTCGGCGATGCGGACGTTTCCCATGTGCCCAACAGCGTGGACATGAAGCTGTTCAACGCCCCACCCCGCGGCCGACAAAAGCGCCCGACGGTAGGATTGCTCTATAACCGCCTCTGGTTCAAAGGCTGCGAGGTGGCTTTGAAGGCCATCGAGATCGCCCTGCGGCAAATTCCGGATTTGCAGCTCATCGCCTTCGGACAGGACCCGCTCCGCAAATGGTTGCCATTGCCTCCGGGTGCGCAATATTTGATCAAGCCCAGCCAGGATTCGATCAAGGACATTTATGCCCAATGCGATGTCTGGCTATGCGGAAGCCGAGCGGAGGGCTTTCATCTCCCGCCGTTGGAAGCGATGGCCTGCCGCTGCCCGGTCGTTTCAACGCGGGTGGGCGGACCGCTCGACACCATCGAAGACGGAAAAAACGGCTTTCTGGTCAACGTGGAAGATCCCGACGCTCTGGCAGAGCGGCTGGTCCACGTGCTCAAATTATCGGACCCACAGTGGCAAGCCATGTCCGATGCCGCGTATGCTACCGCGTGCCGATATAGTTGGCAGGACGCCGCCGGCTTAATGGAAAGGGCGCTCCAGACGGCGATCGATCGGTCAAAGAACGCCCGGCGCATCGGCGGCTAAAGCCCCGGGTCCGTCGGCCGTTCGGGATTGAGTGGTTTCCATGTTCGCAATGCGCGGCAATATCTTCGTCCCCATCGCCCTGTTCGGGTATATCCCGTTCTGCTTCTTCCTTTTTTCCATCCTGCCGCCCCGCAAGGCCGTCATCTACAACTTCATCTTCGCCTGGCTCTTTCTCCCCATGTCCGACCTGCCGCTGCATGGCCTCACCGATTACAACAAAATGTCGGCGGCGTGCGTTGGCGTGCTCGTCGGGGCGTTCGTTTTCGATGTGGACACAATCCTCGCCTTTCGCCCCTCGATCTGGGACATCCCCATGTTCGTCTTTTGCACCTGCCCGTTCATCTCATCCTACTACAACAATCTTGGGCCTTACGACGGCCTCTCCGCCATCGCCTACCAAACCACAAGCTGGGGATTGCCCTACTTCATCGGAAGGATCTACTTCAACGACCTCAAGGCGCTGCGCGACCTGGCATGCGGGATCATCCTCGGCGGGCTGCTCTACGTTCCGCTCGTCTGGTACGAAATCCGCATGAGCCCGCAACTTCACCGAATCGTTTATGGCTACACGCAATTTGACTTCGCCCAATCCAAGCGATACGGCGGATGGAGGCCCATGGTCTTCATGCAGCACGGCCTTGCCGTGTCGATGTGGATGTCAACCGCCGCGATGACCGCCTTTTGGCTTTGGTGGTCCAAAGCCATCGACCGGGTCATGGGAATTAAAATGCGCTGGGTCGCCCTGGTCCTGGTCGGAACAGCCGCGGCGACCCATTCCGTCGGAGCGATCGCGCTCATGGGCATCGCGCTCATCGTGCTCTGGCTCACGCGCGTCACCCGCTTGAGCATCTGGGTCATTCTCCTGACGCTCGGGCCTCCGACCTGGATTTTTGTCCGCACGGCGGACCTCTGGACGGGAAGAGATTTGGTGGAGTTTCTCAGCCAGCGCGACCCGCGGTCGGCAGAATCGCTGGCGATAAGACTCAGAAGCGAACGCGTCCTGGCGGATCGCGCCTTGGAGCAGCCCATCTACGGCTGGACCGGCTGGCACCTCTATGACAAAAACAAGGAGGCGGGAGAGCATGGCGTGCCGGACCAGATGTGGATCGTCGTGTTCGGAAAAAATGGACTGATCGGCCTCATTTCCATGACCGTCGCCCTGGTGATGCCGGTGCTGCTGCTGGCGTGGAGGATTCCCGTGCGCTACTGGAGCCATCCCGGCGCTGCCCCCGCTGCTGCGCTGGGGGTGCTGCTCACACTGCACATGGCCGATCTCTGTTTTAACGCCATGGTGAACCCCATTTTCATTCTCTGCGCCGGCGGACTGACCGGAATGACGTTTTCGCTGCGGCGCTCGGCCCAGCAGACGCCGACCCATCCCAACTACATGACCCCCGCGCTGGTGCGCCCGCTGCCGATGACGCCCGGCGCCGCGTCGGCCTGAACGGGCACGCCTGTTTCGCGTCGCGATCCGGATGTATCTCGTACCCATCCAAGTTCCGATTTATCTCGATGGCGAGCGCAAGCTGGTCACCACGGAATGGCATCGCTCGCTGCTCTTGCTGCGGGACAGCTTCGGCGGGCGATTCGGCGACGTCGTCGTCGCCGCCCCCACCCTGCCCGCCAAGACCGCCTCCGCGGAGCAAACCTTGATCGATGTGCCCGCTGACGCCGATGGCCTGAAACTTTTTCCCAGCTTCGACAAACGATGCCGCGCGCGCCGGTTCTGGCTGCGCGACCGCGCCCGCTGGAAGGCGGACCTCGCAACCTTGGCCGCGGATGCCCACGTCGTCCACGCCGGCGTCGATGATGTCTATCGTCCCATCGCCTTCGAGGGTTTTCGCACGGGCCTGCGCCTGGGCAAGCCGACCGTTTTCGTGCAGGACACCGACAACGTAATCCAGCAGCGGCAGCTCTTTGCCGATCACGGCCCCGCCCAGAGGGCCAAGGTCGCCGCGTATGTCTGGATCTACGAGCGGATGTGCCGCTGGGGCGTGGCGCGGGCGGACCTTTCCCTGCTGAAAGGCGCCTCGCTGATCCGGCGATACGGCCGCTTCGCCAAAAACGCCAGGGAATTCCACGACACCTCCTTCGCCTTGGCGGACATCGTGGGCGAGGAACAATTGGAGCGGCGGCTGGCCACGCTCAGCCAGCCGCGGCCGCTTCGCCTGGTTTACTGCGGGCGCCTGACGGCGCGAAAAGGCGTCGATCGAAGCCTGCGGATTCTGGCCATCGCAAAATCACGCGGCGCGGATGTCGAATTCGACCTCATCGGCGACGGAACCGAACGCCGGCGGCTGCAAGCGCTGGCGCAGTCGCTTGGCCTGGCCGAGCGGGTGCGGTTTCACGGCTCCGTGCCATATGACGGCGATCTGCTGAAACGCCTTGCTGAATACGACGCCCTGCTGTTCACACCGACGGCCGAAGACACGCCGCGGATGATTTTCGACGGCTACGCGGCCGGGTTGCCTCTGCTGGCGTTCGATATCGACTACGTTCGCGAGCGACATGCCCAGGAGCACGCCGCCTGCTTGTTGCCTCGGGATCGGATCGACGAATCGGGCGCGGCCCTGGCGGCGCTGGCACAGAACCGCCGTCATTTAAGTGAACTTTCTCGCTCAGCACGAACGGCGGCAGATTATCACGCATCGGAAAACTGGTATCGTCGCCGCGCGGAATGGACGATTGAAGCTGTGGACCGCCATAACCGAACAATGAGTATGGCGAAGCTCGGGACAGCGACATGAATTTGCTGGTTATCATCGTTAATTATCGGACGCCCAAGCTCACGCTGGACTGCCTGGCATCCCTTGCGCCCCAGATCGACGATGTGCCCGACTCCCACGTCATTGTCGTCGACAACGGATCGGACGATGATTCACTTCCCATGCTGCGCCAGGCGATCGCGGCCAATGACTGGAAACGTTGGGTCACGCTGATCCCCTCCCAGGTCAATCTCGGCTTTGCCGGCGGAAACAATCTGGCATTGGATAGGCTGCTGGACCATTTCGAGGACAAGTACGTTTTGCTGCTCAACAGCGACACCCTTGTCCAAGCGAATGTCCTGCGCCAATGCTATGAAATAATGCAGGCGGATCGCTCGATCGGGGTGATGAGCTGCCTCCTTCTCAACGCGGATCAGACCGTGCAGAACACGGCGCGGCGGTTGCCCACGCCGCTGCGCATGGCCGTTTGCAGTTTCGGCTTGCCCTGGCTGTGGCCTAAGGCGTTCACCTGGGCGAACCTGGACGATCCGGGCTGGGACCGGCGCACCGTCGCCCGCGAGGTCGAATGGGTCGGCGGCGCCTTCATGTTCATCCGTCGCAAGGTCATCGACAAACTCGGCGGACTGGATACGCACTTCTTCTTTTACGGCGAAGACGTCGAATTCTGTTGCCGGGCGCGAAAACACGATTGGAAAATCTGGTACGATCCGCGCGTGGCGGTGATTCATCTCGCCGGAGCTTCCAGCGATCCCAGCCGCCTCGATACCAGCCAACGCGACGCCATGCGTTGGCAGGCAAGATACCTCATGCAGCGACATTGCTATGGCCTCGTCGCCGAGATATTTCTTCGCGCGGTGGACATCGCCAGCTTCGGCCTGCGCTTTCTGAAACTGCTGGTGCGCGGGGGCAGAAGTTCGCCCGAATTCGCCACGCAGCGCGACGTGCTGGCCATGCTGCTGCACTGGCCGGCCGACGCGCATAAGAGGTGACCGAAAAATGCCGCGCCGTCTTCGCATCGCCTTTGCGCTGCCGGGATTGCACCGCGTGGTGCGAGGAGCGGAAACGGCGTTCGAGCAGATCGCCGCAAGGCTGGCGCTGCTGGGGCATCAGGTCACCGTTTTCGGATCCGGACCTCCGCGACCGGACCAACTGTATCGCTTTGCCAGAATCCCCTGCATCCCCCGCGAATTCTTCGAGAGATGGCCGAAATTCCCCTGCCTGCGCTCGCATTACGCCTGGGAGGAGCTGACGTTTTCGGCCGGGATGCTGCTGCGATTTAGGCCGCGTGATTTTGATGTCGCCATCGCCTGCTCCTATCCATTTCTGAATTGGATTCTCCGCAGCGGCCTCGGCGAAATTCCCAAGCACGTGTTCGTCACCGAGAACGGCGATTGGATGGTGCAAAACCGCGCCGCGGAATATCGCTTTTTCGATTGCGATGGACTGGTCTGCACCAACCCGCAATACTTCGCGCGGCACGCCCAGCGGTACCCCTGCGTGCTGATCCCCAACGGCGTGGACCCGGACCTCTTCTCGCCGGGCCAAGGGAATCGCACGGCGTATGGATTGCCGGCCCACGGGCCGGTGGCGCTGATGGTCAGCGCCCTCATCCCTTCCAAGCGGGTCATCGAAGGCGTTCGCGCGGCCGCGAAAATTCCCGGGCTATTTTTGGTGGTCGCGGGCGACGGCGAACGCCGGCAGGAGGTGGACGAGGATGCCCATCGGCTCCTGCCCGGTAGGTATCTCCGCCTTCGCTTGCCACGCCGGGCGATGCCGGGGCTGTATCGCTGCGCCGACGTTTTTCTGCACATGAGCCGCGACGAGGCCTCCGCCAACGCCTACATGGAAGCGCTGGCGACCGGCCTGCCGATCGTCACGCACGACTGGGAAGTCACGCGCTGGACGCTGGAGGATTGCGGCTTTCTCGTGAATTGTGCCGACGAGCAAGCCACAACCGCCGCGCTTGCACGGGCGATCGAAGAAAAATCACCGGAAATGATTTCGCGGCGGCGCCAGCTCGTGCAGCGGCGATTCGCCTGGTCGAGCATCGCCGAATCTTATTCAAATTTCCTGGAAGATCTGTGCGATCCCACATTTTCCCCGGTTCCCACGGACTTATCCGCCGAGAAGTTGCAGGACGTCGGCGTCGTGGTGATCGGCCGCAATGAGGGCCGGCGTCTGGTCCGTTGCCTGGAATCGGCCCAAGGAAAGGCGGCGGCGATGGTCTACGTCGATTCCGCCAGCGACGATTCCAGCGTCGCCAGCGCCGAGCGGATAGGGGCCGACGTGCTGCAACTGGACGCCAGCGCTCCGTTCACCGCCGCTCGGGCGAGGAACGCCGGCGTCGAGCGGCTCAAGGCCCTCGCCCCGGGGGTCGAGTATGTTCAATTCCTGGACGGCGATTGCGAACTTCGCCCATCCTGGCTGGGCCGCGCCCGGCGGGAACTCGACGCCGACGCGAAGCTCGCCGCCGTTTGCGGACGGAGGCGCGAGCGATTTCCACACCGTTCGATTTACAATCGGCTGATGGACCTGGAATGGGACACGCCCATTGGACCGGCAAAGAGCGTCGGCGGCGACGCCATGTTCCGCCTCCAGGCCTTCGACTCCGCCGGTGGTTTTGACGCCAGCGTCATGGCCGGCGAGGAGCCGCAGCTTTGCCTGCGTCTTAGACATTCACAATGGCAATTGCTCCGCGTGGACGCGGAGATGACGCTGCACGATGCCGCGATCACACGCTTCGGCCAATGGTGGCGACGACAGGTCCGGGGCGGGTACGGGGCCATGGACGTCTACCGGCGATTCGAGATCGGTGGAGAACGCTTATTCGCCAAGCCGACGCGCAGCGCCCTGATGTGGGCCGTAGGTTGGCCGGCGGCGGTGATCGCAGCGGGATCCATTGGGCTGGCGATTGGACAGCCGGCAGCCGGACGCTTCGCCGCGGCAATTGTATTTCTGGCGCTGCCGATGCAGATGGCTCGATTGTCTCTCAGAGCCTTGGCCCGAGGCGCGCCGCCGCCAGCGGCATTGGCGTATGGGGCGCTGACGATGCTGGCCAAGTGGGCGTGGTTCTGGGGGCGGATCCAATATCGCCGGGGCCAGGCGCGAGGCGAGCGATCGCAATTGATTGAATACAAGCGTCCGTCGCCGCGGCCCGCGGGGGCAGTTCGATGAGCCGCGATCCCGATTTTGCCGCCGATCTTGCCCGCTATCCCCGCCGCCCCTTTGCGCGCGAGCAATCGATTTGGGCGATCGCCACCTATCGTTTTGGAAGGCGGGTCGATCGCCTTGGGCCGGGGCTTTGGCGCGCGCTGCTCACGCGGATTTATTGGATTCGATTCCGGCTCGTCGAAACCGTCACGGCCATCAGCCTGCCCAAGGAAGCCGAAATTGGGCCGGGGCTTCGGATTTATCATTTCGGAAACATTTTTGTGCATCCCGACTCGAAAATCGGCGCCAACTGCACGATCCGGCAAGGAGTCACCATCGGCAACCGCAAGATCAGCGGACCCGCGCCGGTGGTCGAGGACGATGTCGAATTCGGGGCCTACGCCCAGGTGCTCGGGCCAATTCACATCGGCCGGGGCGCCAAGATCGGGGCCATGAGCGTCGTCCTGGAAGATGTGCCCGCCGGCGCCACCGCGGTGGGAATCCCCGCTCGCGTTGTGCCGGCCACCTCAGGCGGAAGTCCAACGTGACAAGGTCGGCTGGACCGCCGCGTCGGCCGCCGGCGTACGTCGCGGGAATTTTCCCGCTGCCCAGCGAGACGTTTGTCCGAACCCCAAACCTCGGTACACTACGCAGAATTGCCGACGACGTTCGTCGGCAGAGGTCCATACGGGAATTCCCGGATTGGAACTCTGCACACGCCCGCACGATCCCAAGCGGCCGCTGCCCTGCATGGACGAGACGTTCAAACAGTTCAATGGCAAACTTCTTCGCATTTTGCGGTCGCGCCTGACACGGACTGCACGGGCCCTCATCTCCGGAAGCAAACCGCTGCCGCGGATTTCCTTTGATACGGCGGCGTTGCGCGTCCTTCCACCGCTGCGCTACGGTCTGATCGGATTGGGCGTGATGGGTCGGAACCATCTGCGCATCCTGCGGAGGCGTCCGTATGCAAAAATCGGCGGGTTTGCGGACGGCCAGTCCGTCCAAGCACCGCAGGGGATGGAGGTGCGACACTTTGAATCCTCCGAACAATTGATTCAAAGCGGCGAGGTGGACGTGGTGGTGATTGCGGCGCCGCATCGGCTGCACCCGGAGTTGGCGATCGCATCGTTGCAGGCGGGTCTGCACGTCATCTGCGAAAAGCCGCTGGCGATCAGCGTCGCTCAAGCCGACGCGGTGCGGAACGCCGCGGCGAAATCTCGAGGGCTTTTTACGGTCGTTTATCAGAGCCGGTATGAACCGGCTTATCAATTTGCGAAATCGCTGCTGGAGAGGGGGGAATTGGGGCGGATTGTGCGCTGCGATATGGTGGAGACGAGTTTTCGACCGCAGGTCTATTTCGCTTCAAGCCCTTGGCGCGGAACTTGGAAAGGGGAAGGGGGAGGTGTGTTGGTGAACCAGGCGCCGCATGTGCTGGACCGATATGCGTGGCTCTGTGGAATGCCGGCCAGAGTCAGCGGAGTTTGCGCCACGGCTCTGCATCGCATTGAGGTTGAGGACGCGGTGGATGCCGTTTTTCAGCATGCCGACGGGGCGCAGGGCCACGTGCATGTGAGCATCAATGAGGCTCCGGCGACGTCGCGCGTGGTGATCGTGTGCGATGGGGGCCGGATCACCATCGAGCAGGGCGAAGTCGCGGTGGATCGTCTGGACCAATCGATCCAGAATCGCTGCGCGGCCGAGACGCGTCCGTTTGCCGATATTCCCGGCCGGACCGAGCGGTGGGCCTGGGCCTGGATGACCTGGTCGAACAAATTGCTTGAGTTGTTTCACGACAGCGTGGCCTTGGCCATCGCGGGCCGGAACCCGTTGCCCGTGACCGCTGTCCAGGCCGCACAGGAGGTCGAATTGGCCAGCGCGATCCGGCTCAGTTCCGCCACCGGCCAATGGGTGCAGCTCCCCGTGGACCGGTCGCAATTCGATGCCCTCCTTGCCGAAAAGATAGGACAGGACTCATGAATTCGCCCCTGAAGATGGCCATCGTTGGAACCGGTTACGTTGCCGACCAATATGCCAGGACGCTCCCCTTTCATCCGGAGCTGAAGCTGCTCGGCGCGTTCGACCGGAATGCCGAGCATCTTGACGGTTTTTGCCGGCTCTTTTCCGTGCGGCGATACGACCGTCTGGAGGAACTTTTGGAGGATGGGGCGGTTGAACTCGTTCTGAACCTTACCAATCCGCGGAGTCATTTTGAGATTACGCGGCGGGCGCTGGAGGCAGGCAAACATGTTTACTCCGAGAAGCCGCTGGGGATGTCCGTTTCGGAGGCCCGCCAGCTTGCGGCGCTCGCGGAGCAGCGCGGCCTGCGATTGGCCAGTGCGCCGTGCAGTTTGCTGTGCCCCACGGCGCAAACCATGTGGAAGGCCGTGCGAGACCAGGCCGTAGGAAAGATCCGTCTTGTTTACGCGAATTTCGACGACGGGATGATCGCGCCGAATCTGGCCCCCTGGACGTGGGAAAATGACTGTGGCGCTCCCTGGCCCGCCAAGGACGAATTTGAAATCGGTTGCACCTACGAGCACGCCGGATATGTCCTCACCTGGCTGGCCGCGATCTTCGGTCCGGCCAGGCGAGTCACGGCGTTCGCAAGCTGCCAAATTCCCGACAAAGGAATACCCGTGGAGAAAATGGCCCCGGATTTCTCGGTGGGGTGCATTGAATATGCCGATGGCGTAGTTGCCCGGGTGACCATCGGGCTGGTTGCTCCGCGGGACAAATCGATCACGCTCGTCGGCGACCAAGGCACGATTTCCACCGCCAATGTGCGTCACGACGACTCTCCGGTTTACGTGCGGAAAATTTCCGCCGGCGGCATGCAGGCCCGGCTGCAACGCCGGTTCAATCCATTGCGGAAATGGTTGAAACATCACCTTTCGAGCATTTCCTGGATGGGGCGCAAATGGAGCTTTCCGCGGAAATATCCCTTCGCGATAAAGCCATCCGGGGCCATGGCCCTCAGGAGAAAACGCGTCGATTTTCTGCTGGGTCCCGGTGAACTGGCTGCGGCGATCCGCCAGAACCGCAAGTGCCGGCTCAGTGCGCAGCTGGGCGTACACATCGTCGAGTTGATCGAGGCCCTGCAATATCCGGAGCGATTTAATTATCAGCGGAAGATTGAATCGACGTTTGATCCGATTGAACCGGTGTAGTTCCCCGGCGGCTTTGAGCTGGTCATGACCACGGTATTTCCCATCGCCTACATCTCCGGCATTTTTTCGCTGCCCAGCCAAACGTTCGTCCATGACGAATTCCGCGGCCTCCGCGCCCGCGGCTGGCCGGTCCTGCCCGTCAGTCTGCACGCCTACGAAGGGCTCGACGCCGATCAGCGACTGGAGCAACTCATCGTCTACGGACCGGGCTATTGGGCAACGATTGCCTCAGCCGTCGCGGAATTCTTCTCCCATCCGCTACGATCGCTGCGGACTTTTGCCCTCGCCCTGTTCGATTCCATCCGTCCCGGCGAACCGACCCCGTTGGGCCAGCGCATCAAACTTCCCGCCCAGGCGGCGGTGGCGCTGGGCGTGGCGCGCCGGCTGCGCGCCGCCGGCGTGCGACATATCCACTGCCATTTCGCCCACGCCCCCACCACCGTGGGCATGTACTGCGCCGCGCAAATGAAAATCCCCTTCAGCTTCACCGGACACGCCAACGATCTTTTCCCGCGACGCATCCTGCTCCGGACAAAACTCCGCCGCGCCGCCTTCGTCGCCTGCATCAGTCAATGGCATCGCCAGTGGTACCAATCCATCCAGGCCGAGGACTCGAACAAATACGAAATCATCCGCTGCGGCGTGGATGTGGAAACCTGGCGGCCGGTGAAATCGACGCGGCAATCAACCGGAGAAACCCCGCTGAAGATTTTCACCCTCTGCCGACTCGTCGAAAAAAAGGGCGTCGATACGCTCATTGCCGCCGTCGCGGAATTGAATCGCCGCGGCAGGCGCGCCGAGTTGACCATCGCCGGCGACGGCCCCGACCAGGCCCGCCTGCAAGCCCTCGCCGCCGATCTGCGCTGCGGCGATTGGCTGCGCTGGATCGGCGCTGTCGATCATTCCCAGGTCCCCGCGATGCTGGCGGCATCCGACATCTTCGCCCTGGCCTGCCGCCAGGACGCCGCCGGCGATCGCGACGGCATCCCGGTCGTCCTCATCGAAGCCATGGCCTGCGGACTTCCCGTCGTCAGCGGCGACCTCCCCTCCATCCGCGAACTGATCGAAGACGGCGTCAGCGGTCTTCTGGTGGATGGCAACAACCCGCTCTCTCTGGCCGATAAACTGGCTATGCTATGGACGGACGCTGCTCTGCGCCGTCGCGTGGCCGATGCGGGACGGCAGAGAGTCGTCCAGGAATTTTCCGCGGCCCTGAACCTCGACCGCCTGGAGCGGTGCCTGGCCGCCGCCCAACACGCATGAAGACGCGCTATTGCCTCATCACCCCTTGCCGCGACGAGGCCATCTACGCCCGCCGCACCCTCGATTCGGTGACGGCCCAATCCATTGCGCCCGCGCTCTGGCTGATCGTCGATGACGGCTCGACGGACCAGACGCCGGGAATCCTGGCTGAGTATGCGGCGAAATATCCGTACCTCCGGGTTTTGCGGCGTGAAAACCGGGGCTTTCGCAAGCTGGGGGGCGGGGTGATCGACGCGTTTTACCACGGCTATGCAACCATCGACCCCAGGGATTTCGATTTCGTCTGCAAGCTCGATTTGGACCTGCGCCTCCCGGCGAAATATTTCGAAACGCTGATGCGGCGGATGGACGCCGAGCCGCGGATCGGCACCGCCAGCGGCAAGCCGTACTTCATCGACGAGGAAACCGGCCGCAAGATCATGGAGACCTGCGGCGATGAAAACTCCGTGGGGATGGTGAAGTTTTATCGGACGGCCTGCTTCGAGCAGATCGGCGGGTTTGTCCGGGAACTGATGTGGGACGGAATCGACTGCCATCGCTGCCGTATGCTCGGATGGATGGCCGTGTCGTGGGATGATCCGGAGTTGAATTTCGTCCATTTGCGGCCGATGGGTACGAGCGACAAAAGCTTGTGGACGGGCCGGGTCCGACATGGCATGGGCCAGTATTTCATGGGCACGGGGGTTTGTTACATGCTTGCCAGCGCCATCCACCGTTTGGCACATCCGCCGATACTTCTCGGATCCATCGCGATTTTGTGGGGATACTTCAAAAGCATGATCCAACGAAAGCCTCGATATGGGGACAAGGCGTTTCGCAGTTTCCTGTCAAAATGGCAATGGTCCAGCCTGATCCATGGCAAAGCAAGGGCGACGGCGGATTTACACGCAAATTAGGCCGGCGTTTGGCAGCACCCCATCCGGCGTGAAACTAACGATTTGGTAGCGCGTGACTAGATTCGCAGATTTCAACGCGGGTTGCGGAATAATTGCGCGGGCGAACGGCAACTGATGACGCTAACTCGTAATGACGATAAAAGAAATGCGCTCCGGAAGTTATAGACCGAAGCGGCAAAAAAGCTGAATGCCGATCCGGAGCACGGTAGGCAGAAAATGGCCAAGGTCCCATAATGCGGGTTACAATTGACAGCGGTGAATGCGATCATTCAATAGATCACCGGCCACTTGTGGGTCCAAGACGTGTTTTTCATAAAATCACGGAAACAAACTCAAGACGCAGGCGTGGGTCAGAATGCATGTGAAAGAGGGAGAACCTCGTTGGAGCGGCAGCGGCTTGGCAGCGGCAATGGCGCGGTTGTCGCCCGAGCGCCCCACCCCACCGGTTGCGGGAAGTCGGCGGCTGCCAACCATTGTTCTCCACGGCGTTCGCATCCATGCCATCAGTGAACAGAGGTGCGTTGAGCACATTCTTTCGGAATTAGAGGCCGGGGACGGGGGGTTCGCCGTCACACCCAACCTCGATCATCTCCGCCGCTGCGGACGGGATGTGAGCTTTGCGGCATTGGTTGCCGAGGCAAACCTGGTCGTGGCGGATGGAATGCCGCTGCTTTGGGCGAGCAGGCTGCAAGGCACTCCGCTGCCGCAGCGGGTGGCGGGATCGGACCTGATCTCCAGCCTCAGCGCCGCAGCCGCCGGGCAGGGCAAATCGGTCTTTCTTCTGGGCGGGGATTTGGGAACGGCCGAAGCCGCAGCCGCCATCTTGCGCGACCGCTATCCCCAACTCAAAATCGCCGGAAAACTATGCCCTCCCATCGGGTTTGAGAAAGACGAAGCAGAACTTCAGCACATCACCTCCCAACTGCAAGCAGCCAAGCCGGACATCGTCTTCGTTGCCCTCGGCTCGCCCAAACAAGAGCGGCTCATCGACCGGATTCGTGGAAACCTGCCCAGGACCTGGTGGCTGGGCGTCGGTGTTAGTTTCAGTTTTCTTTGCGGCAACGTTCGCCGCGCGCCGGTTTGGATGCGGAATTGCGGCCTGGAATGGACGCATCGGTTGATGCAGGAGCCCAAACGACTCTTCAGGCGGTATATCGTCGTAGGCATTCCCTTCGCCGCATGGCTTCTCTTGCAGGCACTGATGCGCGGGATTGCCAATCGCTTCTTTGGGCGCCCGCCTGACCAGGCTGACGGCGGTTCCATCGAAGCCATGAGATTTGATGAGTCCGAACAATATGCCGCGCGCCTACAATACGGCGACTCTATGGAATCGACAGACGATGTCACGCTTGGCGTGGCAACGGCGAGAACGACGGCAGCCGTCGGCGAAGAGGAAGCGGTCCAACATGAAGCGGTCCTTCCTGCCTCGCCGACCCGCGGCCGCCTGCGGGGGCTGGTCCTGCTGGGAGGCGGGGTTCGAGCGACGCCGCTGGCGACGGCCATTGGCCGCAGCGTCCTGGACCTGCCCCTAGGCAACGGCAAGACCGTTCTGGGGCGATGGCTGGATGAGGCGGTAGAGGTCGCGCGATTGCTCGGAATCGATCATCTGCCCGTGCGGCTTTTGATGGACCACGGCGCCGCCCAGCCGCGAAGCGTCCCGACGGACCGCTACCGCATGGACCGGGATCAATCCGAATACCGCGGCACGGGTGGACTCTTGGCGAACATCGCCGTGGACTACGATGACGACGACATGATCCTCGTCGGCAATGCGGCGCAAGTGTTGCTGGACCCTCTGGCGGCCCTATACACTTCGCTGCATAAGACTCGCGGAGTCATCGCCGTCGTTGGCCATCGCGAGGGCGAGCCGAGCGGTTTGATGCTGATAACCTGTCGGGCGTTGCGGCTTATTCCCAAGACGGGATTCGTCGATATGAAGGAGCAGGCATTGCCGAACATTGCCTCGAAATACGACGTGCGCGTGGTGCAATGCCGCCGGCCTACCGGGCTTCCGATCCGGTTGCTATCGGACTACATAGCCGCTCTGCGGGCGTTACATCATCCGGTGCGTGGAGCGTCGACGGATCCATTGGCCGAAGACTGGAAGTCGGCGTTCGCCATCGTTGAGCCGGGGGCGATGGTGTCGTCCAGCGCGCGCATTCACGACTCGGTCGTATTGGCCGGTGGGGTCGTGGAGTCGGGCGCTGTTGTCGTGCGGTCGCTCGTTGCCGGAACGGTGCGAAGGGACCGCAAGGTTGTTGATCTGTGCGTCGAATCCACCGGCCGCCTGTCCGAAGCCGATGTTGCGAGGCTTGAAATATGAAGCTGCCGGTATTGCGCGACGACCGCCTCACCCTCGGCCACGTGGCTTTGGCCACGATGATGGGGGCGCTTGGGGTCTTGGCTACGTTCGACGCATGGCAGGACATATATCTGATCGCCCGCTACGATGAAGAATACAGCCATATTTTCATCGTGCCGCTGGTGGCGATCTTTCTCGTCTGGGTTCGCCGCGTGCGGCTTCGGCATTGCAAGCCCTCGGGGCGAAGTATCGGGCCGTTTGTCGTTGCCGTGGGCTGGTTGTTTAATTCCCTGGGATTCTACAGCGGCGTTCAGAGCTTCTGGCACGGCGGAGCCGTGCTGGTGGTTATAGGGTGCATGCTTTCCGTTTTGGGAAAAAATGTAATTTTTCGTTTCTTTCCGGCCTTCGCGGTGTTGATATTCCTGGTGCCGGCTCCGGCAAGAATACGCCTGGCGGTCGCCGGACCGTTGCAGAACTGGACCGCCTCGATCACCCAGCGGCTGCTTGAAGCCGCCGGCGTGGTCAACACGGAGGTGACGGGAAACGCGCTGACGATCAACGGCCACGCCGTGTTGATTGCCGAGGCGTGCAACGGCCTGCGAATGGTCTTTTCGCTGATCATGGTCGGTTTCGCGTTTTGCTTCGCGATGCCGCTGAAGAATCTCGTTCGGGCGCTCATTTTGCTTACCAGCCCGCTGGCAGCGATCTTTTGCAATGTGGTGCGCGTAATTCCGACGATCTGGATGTATGGATACAAACCGCAATACGCCCTGATCTTTCATACCTATGCGGGATGGGCGATGCTTCCGCTGGCATTTGGATTGTTGTATGGACTAATCAGGACGCTTCAATGGGCGATGATTCCGGTGAACGAATACACGCTCGCGTCACAGTAGCCGCGTTTTGGGAGCGCAACGTTGAATTTGAGGCATGGAAAACTGGGCTTTGGCATTTGGCTTTGGCCAATGCTGTCGATCCTCATGCTTATTGGGATGATCGCCGAGGCGGGCACGCACGTGCGGCCGGCCGTTGCCGAGCCGTATTTGGCGCGTTGCCGTGAAGCGATCGCCGCTTTCCCGGCGATGGTGAAGGGGGCCTCGGGCACGTGGACAGGCCGGAACTCGGAAGTCCCCGCCCCGGCCATCCAATTGTTGCACCCCAACGCGATCCTGAGCCGGGATTATGTCAACGACGAGACAAAAACGATGGTTTCGCTGTTGATCGTCAATTGCAAGGACGCTCGCTACCTTCAGGGTCACTATCCGCCGAATTGCTATCCGGCGCAGGGCATGGAGCTGATCAAGACCAACGACCAGGGCAAGGCGCAGAACGGCGAGCTCAGGACCTGGCGTCTGGAACACATGGACATAACCGGGATGGAATACCATTTCGCTCCCAAGAGTCCCACGGATCAGTTGCGAGTGGTGTATAATTTCTTCGTAATGCCGCGGGTCCCGGCGATAACGGTATCGCACAAGGAACTCGACGGCGTGATTTGCCCGGACATCGGCAGCGTTTATACGTCCGGCGAAGATTACCAGCGGCGATATTACGGCGCGGCTGAATTCCAACTGGTAACCGGACCAAGAATGACCAGACAGGAACGGGACCAGGCGTTTCTCGATCTGCTGAGCCCCAATGAGAAGTTGATCCGGACCCTGGAGAACAGAGATCCAGGAGGTAATTAAGTATGACCAACGAAATGCAATTGGCGCAGGCGGCAGGGCTGCCCATGGCCGGCCAGGACATCGCGTATTCCCAGGCGGCCAACCAGGTCGGCAAGCCGATGGGGCTGAAGAAGATTCACCGCCTGCTGCGCGGGCGCTATCCGCTGGTGATCACGCTGGGCCTGCTGTTCGGTGTGGCCGGTACACTCCTGGGGTACCTCAGCCAACGTCCGATGTTTTCCAGCCGTAGCCAGGTCTTGATCGACCCGGTGATCCAGAATCTCAGTTCGTACGGCGGCGAGACCATGTCCAGCTACAGCTTATTCCTGGAATCCCAGGTGAGGGTGATCGGGAGCTACGAGGTGATCCAGCGCGCGCTGGACGAGGACGAATGGAAGGATGCCGGCGGCCTTCGCGGCAGCGACGCGGCGCTGGGTCTTTTCTCCAACGGCCTGGAAGTCGTAACCATTCCCAATACCGCAATTCTCAAAATTACCTATGCCGATCCTGATGCGAAACTGGCCTACGCCGGCGCCATGGCCGTCATGAAGGCCTATCGGGAATTCTTCCAGGATGAAGACCCGATGATGTTCACCAGCAAGCTCCAGGAACTGGAGAAGCTGCGAACAAAGGCCACCAACGATTTACAGACCGGTGAAGCGCAGCTTACCGACCTGCAAAGGGTGTTTAACACGGACGACCTGTCGTCTTACCAGAGCATCCACATGGCGCAATTCGCGCAGTTGTCCAATCAGCTGGAGAACTTGAAAACCCAGTTGGACATCGACCAGCGGTTGATCGGCGAGCATCACCCCATCGGCGGGGACACCACCCGGTCTTCGCCCTTGACCGAGGAACAGATTGCCGCCTACGACGGGGGAGCCCTAAACAGAATGCGCGGCGAGCGGGACCGGATCGGGCGGGAAATCCGGCTGGCCAATCTGGATGGCTATGAAGATGCATCTCCAAAGGTGCAGCGTCTGCACAATGCCTTGGAAATGGACAATGAAGACATCAATTCCTACGTGCAGAATTACATCCAGAATTACCGTTTGGACGCGACTTCCGGCCAGTTTGGGCTGGCCCCGGTACAGACGGACATCGTATCGCTCAAAGTCCGCATTGAGGATTTGCAGAAACAATACGAGCACCAGAAACAATTGTGCGCCGACATCGGACGAAACGCGGCTTGGATTCGCCAGGTCAAAGACAATATGCAGCACGCCCAGTCTTCCCTGGACACCACCAACGCGGAGTACGAACGGCTGATCTCGCTCAGGAACCTCAACGGCAATCACCAGATGCAGGTCATCAGCACCCCGGTGATGTCCACTGAACCGTCCACCGACCGCCGCAAAGCGTTCAGCATCATCGGCTTCCTGGGCGGAGCGGCACTGCCGACGCTCGTCATCTTGCTGGTTGGCCGGTTGGACAACCGCTTCCGTTTCAGCGATGAAGCCAATTCCGACATGGGCGGCGTTCCCCTCCTGGGAATTTTGCCGAATCTGCCGGACCTCCTGACCGACCCGACGCAGGCGGCAACGGCGGCGCATTGCGTGCATCAAATTCGCACCATCCTGCAAATTACCGGCCAGAGCACCGAGCGCCGCGTATTCACGCTAACCAGCGCATCCCCTGGCGACGGCAAGACAAGCCTGACGCTGGCTTTGGGACTGAGCTTTTCCGCCAGCGGATCGCGCACCCTTCTGGTCGACGGCGATTTGATCGGCGGCGGATTGACCGCCCGATTGAACGTCACGGCCGAGCATGGCGTGCTCGAAGCCATGGCCTCCCGCGACATCATGCCCTTCATCCGCACCACCGACGTGGCGGACCTTTCCTTCCTGCCGGTCGGCAAGGCCATGGGCGGATACACGGGGACGATCTCGCCGGCAGCGGTTCGCCGCCTCGTGGATGAAGCCCGAAAGCACTTCGACGTAATCCTAATAGACACCGGCCCCATTCTGGGAAGCATCGAAACCTCGCCCCTGGCCGTCGCTTCCGATGGAGTGGTGCTGTGCGTCTCGCGCGGCCAGCAGCGGCAGATCGTCGATCGCGCCTTGGCGCATCTGCATGCCATCGGCGCGCGACTCGCCGGCGTGGTTTTCAATCGGGCGCAGGCGCACGATTTCGAGCGTTCCGCGAATCGGTTGGGCTTGGGCTCCGTCCCGGCCGGCGCCAATGGTCGCCGCAGCGAGGCAATCGGTCCCGTGGCCCGCGCGGTGGCGTCGTCGGTGCGGACCGCCGCTTCGGGACACGAGCATGGAATTTGATCCGCAGTTATGACGGCGTTGCAAACCAACAGTGCCCCGCCCGTTGCCGTCGGCGAACGGCCGGCGCCGGCAATCGCGCGCACCATCTGGGGATTGGATCCCGTTGCCCTGCATCACCGATATTGGGCCGCCCACGGCGTACAGGTCGTCAGGCAGGGCGAGCCTTCTGAAATCGTCGAGCATGCCGAGCTTTACCTCCTGACAGACCCGCGCTCCCTGGTCCTGTTTCGAATGATCAGCGTGATCGACACGCTGAACTGGCTGAAGCCGCAGGCGCTCTTTCTGCGCCTGCATGATGGTCGCGAGCGCGGCTATCGCGAGAAAGTCATCACCGACGGCAACAATCGTTTCGTGCGATTTCAGCGGCTCTATCACGGTTCGGAGGACCTTCGCCTCGCCAGGGCCGTCCTCACGCCCGACCGCGAAGTCGCCCAGCTCTGGCAATCGTCGCCAAACCCGCTGAGCGGCTGGCGGCGGCTGCGGCGCAACCTGCGGCGCAGCGAGCGCAGCACGGCTTCCATCGACGGCAGCGTTTTCGACCGAACCATCGACCGCGAAATTGCCATGTTCCTGCGCGATCTGACCAAGGCCTGGCAGCATCCCGACTCGACCATCGGCCGGGCCCGGATTTTCGAGCCGCAGGTCTGGAAAGACCCGCAAACCTCGATCGATCCCGACGCGCGGTTCATTGGTCCGGTATGGGTGGGCGCCGGCCGGCAAATCGACGCCGGCACCACCGTCGTGGGCCCGGCGATCATCTGGGACAACCCCCAAGCCCGCCCCCCCATGGAGGAGATTCAGTGGCTCACCATCGAACCGCGCGATATCCCCCAACAGGCCTCGGTCAAAGACGCCACCGCCCTGAATCGCCTGTTCAAACGCGCCTTTGACGTGGCCTTCAGCCTGGGGGTGCTCCTGCTGACCTTCTGGCTTTACCCCATCATCATGCTGGCGATCTGGCTGGACGACGGCCGGCCCTGGTTTTTCACGCACGAGCGCGAGACCCTCGGTGGCCGCCAATTCCCATGCATCAAGTTCCGATCGATGCGTAAGAATGCCGAAGAACTCAAGGCCCAGCTTCAGTCGCAGAACCAGGCGGACGGCCCGCAGTTTTACATTGAAAAAGACCCGCGCCTGACCTCGGTGGGCAAGCTGCTCCGCAAATACAACCTGGACGAACTGCCACAATTCCTCAATGTGCTGGTGGGTCATATGTCCGTGGTGGGCCCGCGCCCCAGCCCGCGCAAGGAAAATCAGTATTGCCCGCCGTGGCGCGACGCCCGACTGAGCGTCAGGCCCGGCATTACCGGTCTCTGGCAAATCCATCGCACCCGCCGCACCGGCTCCGACTTCCAGGAATGGATCAAGTATGACATCGAATACGTCGAGAACCGTTCCTGGCGTCTCGATCTCTGGATCATCTACAAAACAATCACCCAGGTATTCCGCAAGGTATCCCACGCATGACCATTCGTCCGAAAACCAAGCGCCGAGTGCTGATCCTGCTGGGCGGCCTGGTGGTGTTCACCGCCGCCGTCGCCTGGCTCTACGCCTACCGCATGCGCATCGCCGAAAGCAAGCTCCGGCTCGATGAACAGGCCGGCATGGAAGCCTACCGGGCGGGGGATTATCAAACTGCCATCGACAAGCTGGCTGAATACATCGATCACGAACAGCAGGGGGATCACGGCCAGTTGGATCCCAAGGCGCTGCTGGCGTTCGCCAACGCCCGTGCCAAGGTTCCGACGAAAAACGACGACTACATTGTGCAGGCGATCTCCAGCCTGCGTGCGTACTGCTCGCTGGTTCCCGAGAATACTCAGGAGCGCGATCACCTCCTGGAAATGGAAGCCCCTTCGCCCGGTTACGAGCCCGATGCGCTGGCGCGGGCCAACGACCTTCTGCGAAGCAATCCGGACGATCTGGTCGCGCTGAAGGCGATCGCGCAAATCTATGTGCGGGAGCGCAAGTATCAGGAAGCCGCCCCGGCCGCCGACCGCTACGCCCAGTTGGCGCCGACTGACCTGGAGATGCAGAAATTGAATTTCGAGATCATGCAGGCGCTGTCGCGGCCGGCATCGCAGATGCATCATCGGGCCGACGCGCTGCGGGCGAAATACCCCGCCGATCCCAGGTTCCTGATCATCAAGGCCTGGGCGTATTATTTCGGACAAAGTCCCTCCCAGACCGCCCAGAAGCGGAGCGACGACGCCCAGGCATACAAAGATTTGATCCTGCAAGCCGCCAAGCAGGACCCTCCCAACAGTCAGTTCGCCAAAACGACCATCGGCCTGCTGGACGGACTCGGCCAATTCGGCGCCGCCCAGAATTTGCTCACCCGCGCTTCCACCAAATTCAGCGATCCGCTCTTGACTCAGCAATTAATCCTCAGGCTTTGGGAGAATCGGAATTACCGGGAAATCGCGGCCCGCCTGAAGGACCTGGATCCAAGCGCCGCCACAACCGATCCGCAGTTGATCGCCATGAAGGCGCTGGCGCTCTACGGCTTGAGCGACAACAAATCCGCTGATGTGCTGGTCAGCCAACTGTCCGCCCGCGGTCCTGACGATCCTCTTGCCGTGGGATGGTCAACGGCGTTGAAAGCACAATTCAGTTCCCCGCCAGAGGACGCAAAAACGCGCCTAGCGCACTATCGCGACGCGCAGGCCGCCCTGCCCGATAACGGCTACATCGCATTTCTGCTCGGCGCCGCTTATGCAGAGATGGACGAAAACGAGCTGGCGCTTCAGGAGTGGCGCCAGTCCTGCCGCGAAATGCCCAGTTGGGACGAGCCCCACGTGCGCGTGGCCCTGTTGCTGGTGAGCCTTGGCCACGGCGCAAGCGACGAGGCCAGCCTCGCCGCCGAAGACGCAACCCTCGCCGGCACCAACGCCAATGGCTCAGTGGACCTGCGTGCGGCTGTCGCCAACGTCAAAGTCAGTTTCGCCAGACTCTCCGCGGCGCCCGACCCCACGGCCGCGGCGGCATTGCTGGACGAGGTCAAGCAGATTCAAACCCAGCTTCCCTACGAGCCGGGGACCCTCCCCGTTTACGTCGCTCTCCTGTCGCAGACCGGGCAGCGCGCCGCGGCAATCGATGTCATCAAAGGCGCCTGCAACAACCCCGGCCCCGACGGCGAGGACACGCTGATGAGCCTTGTCCAACTCACTAAAACGGCAAAGCTCGGAATGGAAGACACGCTGTATGCCGCCATCGACCGGAAATACGGCGCTACTCCGCGTCTGGTCTACGCGCGGGCGATGGAATTGCTCAGCAATGGCGGCGCAGCCGACGGGCTTCGCTTGCTCCAGGATGACCGCGATAAAAATAAGGTCCCCGGCGACGCCGCCTTTTGGGAGCGGGCGATTTGTCAATATCGCGAAGCCTCGCACGATCCGGGCGCCGCCGCAGCCTGGCAAAAGCTGGGAGACGCCTATCCGAGCGACATCGGCATCCAAACCGCGATTCTGACCACCGGGGAATCAGCCTGGTCGAACCGAACGTTCATTCAATCGACCATCGACCGTTTGAAGTCGCTCACGGGAGACCAGGCGATCCTATGGAAGACCGCGTATGCACGATGGCTGCTCAGCGGCGAAAGCGCCGAGCGTGAGGCTTCGGAAGCGGTGGTGCTGCTCAGCGGCGTCACCACCAGCAATCCCGAGGAATATTTGCCGCACGTGCTGCTCGCGACCGCTTATGCGCGGCTGAAAAACTTCTCCGCCGCGCTCGATGAGTGGCACAAGGCGGCAGACCTGGAGCCGCAATCGCCTCAGGCACAATTCAACCTCCTCCAGGCCCTTCACAACGCCGGCAAGCGTGAAGAAACACGAGTGGAATTCGACAAGCTCGCGAGAATCAGCAACCTTCCACCGGACATGGCGCTGGTTGCGGCAACACTGATCGCCGCCGATGGGGACATGCAGCGCGCCGAAAGCCTGCTCCTGGCCTATCCCGATGCCGCCAACCAGGTCATGCACGACGCCACGCTCGCCAAGGTGTACCGTTTGGAAAACCGACCCAACGAAGCGGCGGCGATTTATTTCAATCTCGTTCACGCCAAGCAGCTTGACGTGAACACGATCCGCGAGGCGGCCGATTTCTTCGGAGCCGCCGGGCAGTTGCCCGAAGCTCACAAGTTCCTCGACCGCCTCAGCGAAATCCCCCTTCCACCGGGACAGCGCCAGCTGATCCTCGCCAGTTTCGAGGAAGAGCGCGGAACCCTGCAAGCAGCCGGAAAACTGTACGAAGACGCCATCCAAGCCGCCGCCGACGATCCCATCTGCTGCATCCGGCAAATCGAATTCCTGATGCGGCAGCGAAACTGGAGCATGGCGCAAAGCCGCCTCGCCACGGCAATGACCCGCTGGCCCTCCGATGAAACATTGCCCCATTTGCAAAGTGCGATTGCGGCATTCGGACATTATCCGCGCGCCGATGAATTGGGATCGCTGATTGACGCGATTTCCAGGGATCCGCACAACGCCGCCGCCGGCGACACCATTCCCGTCGCCACCGATCCAGCTTCGCCGATCACGCAAATCCAGGCCCTTCTGGAAAAATATCCCGACTTCCAGCCGCTCTACGAATTGACGACGCGCCGGCTGGTGGCGTCAGGCCATGCCGTGGAAGCGGCAGCCGTGGCGAACAAGGCGATGGGCCGTTTCCCCCAATCCATCGACGCCGCTCGCGCCTGCGCCGAAGTCAACGCCGCCGCCGGAAACTGGAACGACGCCATCATCGCCGCGCACCAATGGCGGCAACGCGTCACCGAAGACACCCAGCCGCCGGACATCTTCATCGCCAAAGCCGATCTTCTCGTCGATCAAGCCCAGGACGCGATCGACCGCCTCTCGCCCTATCTGGCCAATGCCAAGACTCATGCCGACGACAACCAGAGCTTGCTCACCATCTACGCCCAGGCGTTGATTCGCGCCGGCCGCGAATCCGAAGCGGCAGCGCTGCTACAACCGCTGGCCCGGAATTCGGCCAAGTGGCGTCTCGCCTGGTTGGAAATCGCTCCCGACGCTTATAGCGATGGCGTCATGTCGGGACGCTGGATTGACCAGATTCGTCCCTCGCTTGATCCGAAATCGATCGATGAACACGCCGGCCTCGCCCAGGCGTATCTTTCTTGCGCGGATCGCCAGAGTTTTCCCTCTGATTACGCCCTCGCCGCACAGGCTCTCCAGCCGTTCCTGCAATCAGGCCGGATGACCGCGCCGCATTGGCTGACCTATGCATCAGCCATGACCGCAACCGGCGATACTCTGTCGGCCGAGCGGGCCTATCGCCAAGCTCTCAAGGTCGATCCGAATAACGGCGTCGCTCTGAACAATTTGGCCGATCTTTTGCGCCAGAGTGGCGATCCCGCATCGCTCAAGGAAGCCGAAAGTCTGGTCTCACAAGCCATCGCCAGCCATCCGCAAGATCCCAACCTAGTCAGCTTTTATGCTACCCAAGCGCAAATTTTGCTCAAGGAGGGTCGTTCGGTCGATGCCATTGCCTCATTCCAAAAGGGATATGCCCTTAATCCCAAGGACCTGAACATCCTGATCGGCCTCGCCTCGACCTACGCGAATAGCCACCAGATCGATGCTGCCGTTCGCTATCTTTCCCAAATTAACAACCTGGTTCTGCCGGGCACTCATCTCAGCGGTGATTTACAGGCTGAATTGGATAGTCTCAGGCAAGCCATTCGTAAAAACGCCTCCCCGAACTCTGTGACCGGGACGGATTTCTCCCCCTCCGCAAGGTAGTCCAGGCGGTTGCCGCTTGGCTTTGGCCAGCTTCGCCGGCCCCTTTCTATCCCCAGTCTGATAATCAGCGCTGTTCATCCCCTTGGGCGTTCCCTCGGCTTGATGGATATTCGTTCTATTACTCGTTTGAGGTTTAAGAGGACGGAACCAGCTTTATCGGACGCAACGGCCGAAATTTCGTGCCTCAGCTCCATTCAGAGCGAAAGATGCTGATTTAATGTTTGTATCAAAAAGTCCGGCCGGATATAGTATCCACCGTCGTCTTGATGCTCGCGCTAATTTGCAGTGGGTCAATTGCTCTGGAGCTGGGTGGCTTTTGGAGCATTGCGAGCAGGAGAAGAAAGTTTATTCGCTACCAATTCAATCGCATCGCCTAGCACCTGAGTGTATTAGGTGTCTTAGACGTTAAGGAGCTGAAGAATATGTCCGGGTTACTCAAGAACACGTTGTCTGCTGCGCTCTCGCTGGTTTTGGGCCTGGCGCTCAACCACGCAAATGGTGCATCGGTGAACCTGCAAGGCGGCGACCCCACCGCGCTCGGCGGCTGGCAGATCACGCCCGATCCGGCCGTCACCGCCAGCGGCATTTCTGTTAATGGCCAAACGCTGGTGATCCAAAATGAAGCCATGACGGTCACCGGCGCCAATCCCCAGGGCATCACGTTTACGCAGGTGAGCGCTAACGCCGTTCCGTTCATCGAAATCGCCACCGAAACGATCGGAAATTCAACCGGCTCAGATTGGACCAGTTTTGCATTCTCGCTTTCCGGCTCGGCAGCGTTTGACGGCATCTCCAACGTCTTCGTGCCTCCGTTCGGCACGGGCGTCAACTACACGACCGTCGATTTGAGCATCCCGCGCACGTTGGTTACTTACACCGGCAGCCAGCTTAACGGCGCGACATCTAATTGGGGCAGCAGCAATCCCGGCGATGATTTGCTGATCGATGGTAATCCGGCGGCGACCGATGCCTTCCCAAGCTTTTCTCTGGACCAGTCACCGCAGGGTTTCGTCAGTGAGGTCATACCGGCGCCGCTCGCCGCCTGGCAATCCCTCGTCGCTTTGCTGGCCCTGGCCTGCGTCCCAGCCCTCCGCAGAGCGGTAAAAGTTTTCGCCTGAATAAAAACAAGCCCAGCCGTCTGCTCGACGGCCGCTTACTGCGGCCGCATGGTGGGCTCTTCCTTCTGATCCGCGCGCACGGCTGGAGAAACGGTCACCTCCACCGGCCCTTGCCGATGGGCGACCGACTCACGGTTGCGGCGCGACTCCGCCGAGCGACGACCTCCCAACCGGCCGATTTCAATCATGTGGCTGCGATTGGCGCTGACCTGCTGACCCCCTTTTTTTCCGGCATCACGCGCTTCCTCCGTCGTAAACTCGTGAGCCGTCCCCTTTTTATGGGCCGCCGTCCCGCCTTTGCGCGCAATCTCACGCTGCTTACTCTGATCCATCGACGCAAACCCGCTGGCACGTGTACGGTGTTCCATAATGAATCCTTTAATGAGTAAGTTGAAACTGATTCCACCGAGCCGCTAGCGGCCCATTTCCCCGTCATCGCAACGGACATCCAAGCGGCCCCAGCCTCGGCCGCAACGTCTTTTCCGTTCCCCGCTCCTGCCGGATGATAGGCCCGCCCAAATGCTCCTGGCTACCCCAAAGTGAGTTTTCGATAGGAAATTCGATGTGGCCTCTGGGCGTCGATCCCCAGCCGACGCTTGCGATCCGCCTCGTATTCGCTGTAGTTGCCGTCGAAGAATTTCACCTGGCTTTCGCCCTCGAACGCCAGAATATGCGTCGCGATGCGATCCAAAAACCAGCGATCATGGCTGATCACCGCCGCGCACCCGGCGAAATTCTCCAAGGCCTCTTCCAGCGCCCGCATGGTATTGACGTCCAGGTCGTTCGTCGGCTCGTCCCGCAGAAGGACATTGGCCCCTTGCCGCAGAATCCGGGCCAAATGCACCCGATTGCGCTCACCCCCTGAAAGCGTCCCCACGATCCGCTGCTGCTCCGTGCCGCTGAACCCGAACCGCGACACATACGCTCGTGAATTCACCTGGACCGATCCCAGCCGAATGGTTTCCTGCTTCCCCGTGATCGCCTCCCACACGCTGCTGTCGGCTTGGAGCGCATCACGACTCTGCTCGACGTATGCCAGCTTCACGCTTTCGCCCAAGTGCAACTCGCCGGAATCCGGCTTTTCCTCTCCGGTGATCATCCGAAACAGCGTCGTCTTTCCCGCGCCGTTCGGCCCGATGACCCCGATGATGGCGTTCGGCGGAAGAACGAAGCTCATCTCCTGAAACAGAATCTTCTCGCCATAGGCCTTGCTGACATTCACAGCCTCGATCACCTTGGCGCCCAGGCGCGGCCCGGGCGGAATATAAATCTCGATCTCCTGCGCGCGCTTTTGCGCATCCTGATTCAACATCGCTTCATACGCCGCCAGCCGGGCCTTCGATTTGGCCCGCCTGGCGCTGGGAGATTTCCTCACCCATTCCAGCTCGTGCGCCAAAGCCCGTTGCCGGCTGCTTTCGGACTTCTCTTCCTGCGCCAAACGCGCCTGCTTCTGCTCGAGCCACGAGGTGTAATTCCCCTTCCAGGGAATTCCCTGCCCCCGATCAAGCTCCAGGATCCAGCCCGCGACGTTGTCCAGAAAATAGCGGTCGTGCGTAACCGCGATCACGGTTCCGGCGTAGCGCGACAAATGCTGCTCAAGCCAGGCCACCGATTCCGCATCCAGATGGTTCGTCGGCTCGTCGAGCAGAAGAATGTCCGGCTTCTTCAGCAGCAACCGGCACAGCGCCACGCGCCGCCGTTCCCCGCCGGACAGGATCTTCACCGGCGCATCGCCCGGCGGGCAGCGCAAGGCATCCATGGCCATTTCCAACTGCGAATCCAAATCCCACGCATTTGACGCATCGAGCTTCTCCTGCACGTGTCCCTGCATTTCCAGGAGCTTATTCATCTCCGCATCGCTCATCGGCTCAGCGAGGCGATGGTTGATGCGCTCATATTCCGCCAGCAGATCGATGGTTGCCTGCATCCCCTGCTCGACGAGTTGCCGAACGGTAAGCGAATCATCCAGATGCGGCTCCTGCTCCAGAAACCCGATGGTGTATCCGGGTTGAAGACTGATCTGCCCCTCGAATTTCGTATCCACCCCAGCCAGGATGCGCAGCAGCGAGCTTTTCCCCGAGCCGTTCAGACCCAGCACGCCGATCTTGGCCCCGTAGAAATAGGACAGCCGGATGTCCTTGAGGATGACCTTTTTCTCGTGCGACTTGCTGACGCCGATCATGGAGTAAATGATTTTGTTGGCTTCAGGCATGGGCGGAAGAGATGTTACAGAAGTTTACAAAACGTTACACTTTTTCGAATACGATTAGTGTACACTAGCTTTATGTGTCGCTATAAGCTCTTGTGGAAGCAGAACTTATCACCATATATCTGCCGGCGTTGGGTTTTGGAGGGCGGCATGTGTAACGTTGGGTTACTTCTATGCCAGAGGTAGCCATGGAATCCCGAGAACATCCTGGAATTGTCGATCACCCGAGCAATCATTCGGTCGAGGAGACTACCAAACGATTGCAGATGATGCTCCACGACAAGGGCGTCCGGCTTTTCGCGCTGATTGACCACAGCGGCGAGGCGGAAAAGGTTGGCATGAAAATGCGCCCGACGAAGCTGCTGATCTTCGGCAGTCCCAAGGCGGGCACGCCGCTGATGATCGCGGCCCCAAGCATCGCCATCGATCTACCGCTGAAACTCTTGGTCTGGGAGGATGCCGCCGGCAAGGTATGGATTTCACTCAACTCCGTTGAATATCTGCGCGCCCGCCATCACGTTCCGGAGGAGTTGGCCGGCAATATTGCCATCGTTTCCACGCTGGCGGAAAAAGCAGCTGAATGATCGAGCCGGAACTTCAGTTTAGTCGAATTTGAAAAACGGGACAGATCTGAATTTTCCGACACTGTGGAAATTCAGAGCTGTCCCGTTTTTTTCTGACCGCCCCTAGGGCTTAACGACGCCGCGCTTTTCCAATGCCACGATGCGCTGCTCCTGCTTCTCAACGACAGCAACTAGGGCGTCGATCAACCCCATATTTGCGGGTCCGGTTTCACTGAACCTAGGCATCTTTCCTGTCGCTTCTTTGAGAAACGAGCGGTAATCCGCGACCTGCTTTTTCAACTCGGCGATTTCCATCGTTGATCCTTTCGTAAATTGATCATTTGCCACTTGGTGGGTGGCGTTGAATCTTCACCCGGAGCGAATGACGACGAAGCCTTTCACCGACCCATACACACTTACATTCAAAGACGCCAGCCGTGGCTTCGCTTAACGCCGCATCAACTTCTTCGTCACGCTGCGCTGGGTCCAGCGGAATCCAGGTATGTACCTCACCTCTGTGACGTATGAGGGTGTCGATTTCGGTGAGCATTTCACCTTCTCGTGGATCAAATTTCACTTCAAGTTGCCCTGACGGCGAATCTCGGTCCGCCCTGGAGTCTGGGCGCAATTTGACCAGAGTGGCGTATGGGGATGTGATAACACACGGTTGGCCGGTGAAATTGCGAATCTTGACCATAATTCTCAACGGCCAGTCGTAATTGTTATCGCGCTTGCGCTCGAATATGAAATTCAAGTGGGGCACGCGACGCTTCGGAAGAACTAGCACCTTCAGTGCCGTAAAGTAGGAAATAAACAAGATAAGCGTACTTAGAAATCCCCAGACGCCATAACTATTCGCAGATCGCATCCATTCAAGCATCGCGATTTCCCTACGTGACATATGCTGTCAGCGACAAAGTACGGCCGTAGATCGTACCGCCGCTGGGGACAGTGGGCGAGGGGTGCAGATCGGGCGACCAAGGGGGGAGAAATAAAGAGGGCGCGATTCATTCTTGGCTTCAGGCCTTCCGTTCGATTCTTCCGCTAATTCATCACATAAAACCGGCATGACACCGCGGCAGCCGACTCAGGCCACCTCGACTTGGCGAAGGGGCAGTTCGTCTATTTGCAGGGATTGGAGCGATGCGTGCCTGGACGCATGGTCGATATCGATCCCAACCAGGCGGCCTTGAGCGTCGAAATCGAGGACGATTCCCGGCCGAACCTCCTGGGATTCAACCGACGGAGCATCGGTCAGGTCGATGTAGAGCGAATCGGTCTCTTTGTAGTAGTGCAGCTTCATTTCTTTTCTATCCAGCCCGTTTGGCAAGGAGCTTGCGGACTTTCGGCACCAGTTCGTTGGGAATCTGCATCATGGTGGTTGTTTTGCCGTCGTACGCCGCTTCGGCTTCGGCAATCGCCTGATCATCGGTCTGGTGATCGTAGTGAGCGATGATCGCTTGCACCTTTCGGCGGTTCAAACCCTTGGGGTATCGGTTGGGGTCTTTCTTGGCCGAGCCAACGCGAGCTTTTCTGTTTGCCGATTTGCTTTTCATGATTCCTCGCAGATTCTCTCGAAGTCACTCTGATCGGCAAGGGGATCCCTCACCATGGCCTTGAGTCTGGCAAAATTCCTGAACGGAAGTAAATGAACCGCCAAGACGCCAAGGACGCCAAGAAAGGCATATTTGCCACGGATGAAAATCAGATCCACGCAGATGGAATGCGATCAATAACGTCTTTTATCTGCGTGCATCGGTCTTTCATCTGTGGCCAAAAATCTTGGCTTTCTTGGCGTCTTGGCGGTTCAATCGTCCTTGTTCCTGCCGGAATGCCGGGGCGAGGGGATAAGCTGCGCCGTTCGATTCTTTTCCCGCATTATCGTATAAATCCGCCCATGGACGCGCGCAAGCGGATTCTTACCGGCGATACGCCGACGGGCAGGCTTCATCTGGGCCATTACGTCGGCAGTGTCGAAAATCGGCTGGCGTTGCAGGATCAGTATGATTGCTATTTCATCATCGCTAATAAGCATGCTTTCACGACCCGGGCTGATAAGCCGGCCGAGATTCGGCAGTCCGTGCTGGACATCGCCACGGATTACCTGGCCGTGGGGATCGATCCCAACCGCAGCACGCTGTTCATTCAAAGCGAAGTACCGGCCATTGACGAATTGGCTTTTTTCTTCGCCATGCTCCTGCCGTTCAATCGGGTGATGCGCAATCCCACGCTGAAGGAGGAAATCCGTGACAAGGGGCTCGGCGAGGAGATTTCCTTCGGTTTTCCGCTCTATGCCGTGGGGCAATGCGCCGACATTTTGGCCTTTCGCCCGGCCCTGGTGCCGGTGGGGGAAGACCAGCTTCCGCATCTGGAAATGACGCGGGAGGTGGCCAGGCGATTCGACCAGATTTACTGCGGCGTCGATCCGCACACCGAAGATGGGGATTACGTCGCGCGCGGCGGGGTGTTTCCGGTCATCGAGCCCAAGCTCGGGCGCGTGCGCCGGCTCGTCGGCACGGGCGCTCCCGGACCCACGGGCGAATTGCTCAAGATGAGCAAATCACTCAACAACGCCATTTATCTTTCGGATGATTCGGATGCCGTTCAGAAAAAAGTCATGGGGATGTACACCGATCCCAAGCGCATCCGGGCCACCGATCCCGGCACGGTGGAGAACAATCCGCTCTGGATATTCCACGAAACATTCAATCCCGACAAAGCGTGGGTGGCCGAGCATGAGGCGGCCTACCGCGCCGGCAAAGTCGGCGACGTCATCATCAAGCGAAAGTTGGTCGAGGTGTTGAACACGCTGATCGAGCCGATTCGCACGCGGCGAAAACAATATGAATCCCGGCCGGATGACGTTCTGGATGCACTGCGAAACGGCACGCGCCGGGCCAACGTCCTGGCTGAGGAGACGCTCGCGTTGGCCAAGGCGGCGATGAAGCAGGATTACTTTTCGCGATCGCTGGGGATCGAAGGGGGCTGAGGGCAAATCGATCAAGAAGATGCGGGAAGATGATCGGTTGAATCCTCCGTGACGATCGGCGGCGCCGGCTCGTATAGGATAAGGCGCTGCCGCCGCGGACGCACCTGGCTGGCCCGTCGGCCATCGAACAGGCTGTCGGCAATCGAAAGACTAAAGTTCGCCGCGTGCCGCGGCAAATGCGAATGAGTTTCGCGCCCAAGCGCGACCTCAACCGTCCTTCACAACCCCCACTGTCCGACCTCCCGCCGAAGATCCTGTGGAACCTCCACCGACGATGGCCGATGTTTCTGGCGAAAGCAGTGGCGGGTGGGCAGGCCATTCAGTTTGGAGCCGTATGTTCCTGTCCGCGGCGGCAGCGCCTGTTACGTTCGAGTTGGCGCCTTCGGCCGTCGGGAACACCGCAACCGATCATCATCGTCTTGGTTTATTCGCCCTTGTTCCCGCCGATTCAGTTATGCACCCGGCGGTTGACCCCCGCTATCGCCGGGCGGAACAGGGGGATTCTCGGGCGCTGGCGGCGGAGCATCTTGTGGCGGGAGATAGCCGCCGTATCCGGCCTGGCCGTACCCTCCGGCCTGCTGTTGCATCATCCAATAGTACGCCTGTTGCATCGCCTGCGCCTGTGCGCTGCCGGAGGATTTGAGCGCGACGACAAGCTTGGCGATGGTAACGATGCACAAACCCAGAACGCCCAAAGTGAGCAGCAGCGGAGCAATCACCATCGGATTGCCGGCCACCTGAAGTAAGTCGCTGAGCAAACTCAACGCCAGGAACAAGCCGACGATGCAGTTCACGGCGATCGAACAGACCGTGGATGCCTTTCCGCCCTTGCGGACGAAAATGGTCAGGAGCAGAAGCAATCCGCCGGTGAGCAACATCATTCCGGAAAAGACCAAGAAGACCAGGCGGATTTCCTGCACGAGCGTGAAATTCTGCATTTGAGGAAGCGAAGCCTGCTGCTGCCGCGCCGCTTGCATGACAAGCTCGTCCGGGGCAACCCAAATGGCGGCGCCGACGCAGGTGCCGCCGAGGAAAATCAAGGCCCCGAGGATCAACTGCCACAAGCCCGCGGCGAGGGCTTCGGAACGTGGCGGGGCGTAGGCCCAAGCCGAGGGATCGACCATCGGCGGGGAATAGGGCGGCGGGGGATAGGGATATTGGCTCAAGACGATTTCCTGGAGGCGTCGGGAAGGATGGTCGCGGCAGGCGGCCCGAGCGTCAAGGCGGATTGCACGACCGCCGCCGCCGCCACGGCCGCCGTTTCAACCCGAAGAATCGTTTGGGTAATACGGGCGGCGACGATTCGCGCGGCAGCGAAGGCCTCGATCTCCGCCGGACTCCATCCCCCTTCCGGGCCGACCAGAAGCACCAGCCCTGACGGCATGTCGCCGGCCAATTGAAAAATCGGCACGGCGTCATCGGCTGGAGACAAATACCACGCCGTCATATTTTCGCTGCGAGCTTGGTCCAGAACGGTCCGCGGCTCGGCGAGGGGGTCGATGCGCATGACGTAACGCCGCCCGGATTGCCGGGCCGATTCCTCCGCCAATCTCCGCCAGCGTTGAACCTTCGCCTGGCCCCGCGGCAAAACCACGCTGCGCTGGGCTGCCAGGGGAATGAAGCGATCGACGCACAGCTCGCTGAGTTTTTCGATCATCCAATCCGCGCGTGCTGCCTTGGGCACGGCAGCGGCGACGGCCAGCGGCGGCCGCTGGGCGCGCGGAGGATCGACCTGCTCGATCTGGATGGAGACCGAGCCCGGGGCGATCGACACGATTCGCCCCCGCCCGCTTGCGCCGGCGGAATCGAAGATTTCAAGCTCCGCCCCTTCGCTCATGCGAAGAACGTCGCGCAGGTGGTGGGCCTGCGCCGGCGGAAGATCGATCCGCCCGAGGTGGGCCTGAGGCACAAGTATTCGCCGCATGGGAAAGAATTATCGGACCGCGGCGGATTGACGGCAACCCAGAGGAGTGGCCCTGGCGCGTTGCCTCGGCGCTTCGGCTAGGTTATGCCCGTTTGGTTTTCACGTCATCCCGCCTTTCGGGTTCGCATGAGCAGCCGCAGTCCCTCGGCCACCATCTGCGACCGTTTGAGACGATTCGCTCGCGCATAGGCATCGACTTTCTGGAGCAGCCCGCGCTCGATACTGACGGGTACGATCGCCGCGCCCTGGCCAATCTTAGGTCGTCCGAGGCCTCGCTTGACCCGCTGCCATCTCTTGCGTTCCGCGGGCGTGAGCGCCCGTCCCGGCAAGCCAGGGCCCAAATCTTCCTTCTGGAATGGCGCGATCTCCGCTTCCTTCTCGGCATCAGAGAGCGCCATAAATCTTTCGACGGGGGACTTCTTGTTCTTCATAGTCACCGGCTCCGTCGCCGCCGCCGCGTGGTCAGCGGCATGGCGTGAATGATGAAAATTGCGTCATCGGAATCGACCAGATACACCACGCGTACCGGACGATCTCCCAGGCCGCGGCCCTCGACTATCCATTTTCTCTCTCCAGCACGACGAGGCCACGGCCTGCTGGCTCGCCTTACTACCTTTTCAGCCTCGACCACCGAAACGCCGTGTCGTGTCACATGATCCAAATTCCATTCGTTCCAGCGGAAGCTGCCCATGGACTAAATTATATAATATAATTTGCGAACGCCAGAGAAAATTATATAATTTAAGGCGTTTCCGCTCCCGATTGCGCCGTGATTCTTTTCCGGGTTCTGCTCTCCGTGCGTTTGCAGCGGGGCAGGCGACTTGGTTCTGGCTCGCCTCGGGGACGGCGGCAAGAGACGCGTCATGGGAACCGATTATCGGACCGCGGCGGATTGACGGCAACCCAGAGGAGTGGCCCTGGCGCGTTGCCTCGGCGGCGCCGCAAGGTTATGCTGATGTCAAAGGTGTCCGAAGAAGCGCATGGAGGCGCGGCCTCAAGGAAGGATTCCTATGGTACAGGCACCCGCGGTTGACGCCGACGAACTGCTTTCCCAATTGGCGGCCAGCGAGATCGATCGTCTTTTGGCCGACGCCGACTGCAAGCCGAAATCCGCCAAAACACCCGCCGCCGAATCCGCCGCTCTCGATTCCATCGCCGCCGCTACAGTTGAGGCATTGGCCGAAGGTCCCGAACGCGCCGCGCTGCTGGAGGCGGCTGGATTCGATTCGCCCAACACCCCCGAAGCGTCCGACGGGGCAAACGGCCAACCCACCGGGGACGAGCGATCGGCCCTTTTGCGGGCCGCCGGCTTTGAATCAAGCGATTCAGCTCCAGCGTCGGAGCCGGCAAAGGCCCCGGCTGTGGCGGTGCCGGAGGATGTTGATCGGCCGGTCCCGATCTATCTGAAACCCCTGGTATGGATCAACGCACCCTTGGACGCATGCCCCCCCGGCGCACGTGCAATACTTGGCAACGCCGCTCTTGTAACGCTGGTGAATGCGCTTGCGGTCCTGGCGTATCTTTTCTTCTGGCGCAGGCACTGAGAAGCCGTCGCAAACTTGATACGCACCTCTTAAACCATAACGGCGTTAGCTTTCTCGCCCGCTCCATTTTTATCGGACCGCGAGATTAACTCACTGCCCTTAGCGGCCGATAGTGCTGGTATGCGGTACAAAATATCTGCTTCGGACAGTCGGCGTTCAGGTGTGGCGATCGTGTACGTGATCCTGACCCTGGTGGCGATGCTGAGCTTCTGCTCGCTGGCGGTGGACTGGGGGCGCGTTCAGACGTCCAAGACGGAACTGCGCCGGGCGGTGGACGCCGCGGCGCGCGCCGGCGCGGCCTGCCTGCCGCAGGGACTTTCCTCCATCCGAACCGAGGCGATCTCCATCGCGGGCAGCAACAACGTGAACGGCGCCGCGCTCACTTTGACCAATTCCAACATCCAAATGGGCATCTGGAATAAGAGTACCGGCGTGTTCAGCTCCAGCGGCAGCGCGGACAATGTCACCACATACCAGGCCGTCCAGGTGCAAGTCCCCGCGAACCAGGTCAAGATTCCTCTGCTGTTCGGCACGATGATTGGCATGTCGACGTGCAGCGTGACGGCGACTTCGGTGGCCGCGTTGGTTGCCGAGCCGAGTACAACCACTCAGTTTGTTTCGGCGCACGGGGACCCGTGGCTGGCGGGAGAGCCTGCGGGCACGCAGGGCAGCGTGCCGGATCCCGGATATGACAGCCCATCGAAAAACACCACCCACCCGTGGAAAAGTGACGTGGCGAACCCGGCGGCTGTTGCCGCGGCGGTTGCCGCCGCGGGGTCCTCTGGTAATTACACACCGCCGACAGAACCGAGTTCGACGAAACTGTATACGACGGACTACTCCGGCAGCGAGCCGTATGGCTCTCCCAGCGCATTCCAATTGACTCTTACGCCGGGATCGATCGTCACGGTTTCCATCCTGGACAATTCGAACAATCTGTCGAACAATCAAGGCTTTCTCAACGGTGGCACGGGCAGTGTCTATGCCGACGGGACCGGCACCAGCGGTGGTTCAACTTCCAGTTACAGCGACGACGCGGCGAACCCCGGCCTTCCCCAGAGTTCCACCACCACGAGCGGCACGGAACACGGCCTATCGAATATTATCATCCCGATCAATTCCGTGGTCGGCGTTTTCATGGACCAGAACGGGGCGACCTATGGCGCGGATAGTTCTCAGGAGACCACTGAGTCTTCCGCCCCCTCCACCCCCAATGGCCTGGATTTCAGCCTTCAGTCCGCGCGCGATTATACGTCGCTGGAACCGCAGCTTAACCAAACCTTCTATGTTGGCGATGGGTCAACGAGCACGGGAACCCAGCAAATTATCGTGGTTCCGCCCAACGCTTCCGCGCTGTTCCTGGGGACCATGGACGGACACGAGTGGAGCAACAACGTGGGCGGCTTCACCGCGACCATCACCCAATATCAGATCCAGATCGTTCGCTGAGCGATGCCCCCGGTGAATCACCGGGGGCTAAATGGACTGCGAGACGGCCGCTGACTATTTTGGCAGCGGGGGCGCGGGCTGGTAGTTCTGGGCGATGGGCATCCGCCGGCCGAAGCCGAAGGCGCGACTGGTGACCTTGATTCCCGGCGCGGCCTGGCGGCGCTTGTACTCGCTGCGATCGATCAGGCGGATGACTCGCAAGACCGTCTGCTCGTCGAATCCGTCGGCGATGATCTCGGCGGCGCCTTTCTCCTCTTCCACATACCGATAAAGAATCGCGTCCAGCACCTCGTAGGGCGGAAGCGAATCCTGATCGGTCTGATCGGGGCGAAGCTCGGCGCTGGGAACCTTGTCGATGCTGCTTTGGGGAATCAGCTCGCGCCCCGCCTGCCGGTTGATCCAGCGGGCCAGTTCCCAAATGGTGGTCTTGGGCACGTCGCTGATGACGGCGAGGCCGCCGCACATGTCGCCGTAAAGCGTGCAATATCCCACGGCGATTTCGCTCTTGTTGCCGGTGGTCAGCAGCAGATGATTGAATTTGTTGCTGAATCCCATGAGCAGCGCACCGCGGACGCGGGCCTGGAGGTTTTCCTCGGTAACATCAGCCGTCCGGCCTTCGAAAACGCCGGACAGCGTCTTCTCATACGCCTCATGCACCTGGTTGATCGGGACGATGTGAAGGGCGATTCCTAGGTTCCGCGCGAGTGCCCGCGCGTCCGCCACGGAATGGTCGGAGCTGAATCGGCTGGGCATGGCCACGCCGGTCACTTTATCCTTGCCCAATGCCGCGACGGCCAGGGCAGCCGTCAGAGCCGAATCGATTCCCCCGGACAGCCCCAGCACCACGCTTTTGAAAGAGCATTTTCGAACATAATCGCCCAGTCCCAGCAGCAGCGCACGATAGATCGATTCGATCCCCTCGCTGGGCCGATTGATCGGGCCCGATGACGTTTCCGATCGGCCGGCGACGGGAACATCGACAACGATCAGATCCTCCTCAAAGTCCTTGGCCTGCGCAATCACATTGCCGCCGCGGTCAAAGACCACGCTGTTGCCGTCGAAGACCAATTCGTCATTGCCGCCAACCTGGTTCACGTAAACCAGCGGCTGACCGTATTGCCGAACCTGCGACGAAAAAAGTTCCAGGCGGAATTGATGCTTGCCAACGACAAACGGGCTGGCGCTGGTGTTGATCATGAGCTGCGCGCCGGCGTGATGCAGATCGGCAATTGGATTGCGATGATAAAGCCGGCGGGGAATCAGCCGCTCGTCGTTCCACAAATCCTCGCAGATGGACAGCCCCCCCACCACCTCGCCGAGCTGCACGAGGTTCTCCCGCTCCTCGGCCGGGCCCGGCTCGAAATACCGGCTCTCGTCAAATACGTCGTAGGTCGGAAGCAGCGTCTTGAAATGCCGGCTGACGATGCGACCCTCCCTGAGCAGGGCCACGGCATTGTGCAGCGGCCGACCCACCGGATTGGCATTTCGCTCGGCGTACCCCACGACCGCATCGATTCCGTTGGCATGCTCGGCAATCGATTGCAGCCCACGCAGGTTGTCCTCGATAAACTGCGGCTTGAGCAGCAAATCCTTGGGCGGATACCCGATCACCGACAACTCCGGAAACACGACAAGCTGCGCCCCCTGCCCTTTGGCTCGGGCAATGAAATCGATCGCCTTGCGGCAGTTTCCCGCGATGTCACCCACCGTCGGATTGATCTGGGCCAGGGCGAGGCGCATGGCTAAATCCTATTCATTACCCACAATTTGTCTCCGGCCGCACCGCTTTTCATATGGTTTTCATCAAAGGAACCTATAGACTAGCAAAATAAGGGAGCTATCCATGAAATTGAAGCTGACTTTGGTTGTCTTGATCTCCGTCTTCATCTCCATGCGGGCATCGAGCGCTCGGGCCGATGACACCGGCGGGTACAAACTGCTCAAATCCCTCACGGTCGGCGGCGAGGGCGGATGGGATTACCTGGCCGTCGATGCCCATGACCGCTACCTTTACATTTCGCGCGGCAACCGCATCGATGTCTTTGACGCCGGTTCCTTCGAGAAGCTCGGCGAGATTCCCGACACCCCGAACGTGCACGGCGTGGCCTGGGACGCGAAATCCGGCCACGGTTTCACCAGCAACGGCAACCGCAGCGATCCGTCGGTCACCATGTTCAACATCAAGACCCTCCAGGTCATTAAAAAGATCAGCGTCACGGGCCGGCCTGACGGGATTTTTTTCGAGCCGTTCACCAAGCATATTTTCGTGGAGAGCCACTCCGATCCCAATGAAACGGTCATCAACCCGGCGGACGGCAAGGTGGTGGGGACGATCGACCTCGGCGGCGAGCCGGAACAGGCCGCCAGCGACGGCAACGGGCACGTCTACGTCAATTTGGAAAGCACCAGCGAGGTCGTCGTTGTCGATCCCGCCGCGATGAAGGTCACCGCGCGCTACAAACTCGGCGAGGGCGAGGGCCCGTCGGGAATCGGCCTCGACGCCAAGAACCGCCGCATCTTTTCCTGCTGCGGCAATGCCAAGATGGTCATCCTCGATGCCGACAACGGCAACATCCTGGCCACGCTGCCGACGGGTCGGCGCACGGATGCCGGCACATTCGATCCCGACACAATGGAAGCGTTCAGCTCCAACGGCGACGGCACGTTGACCGTGGTGAAAGAAAACAGTCCAACGAGTTTTGAGGTCGAGCAGAATGTCCAGACAAAAATAGGCGCTCGGACTTGCGCATTGGATTCCAAGACTCACCATATCATTTTGGTGACCGCGCAGTTTGAAGCCCCCGCAACCGCGCCCGCGCCCCATCAGACCGCGAGCGGCCGTCCCCCTCGCCCGCGGATGGTCCCGGGAACGTTTATGATCCTGGTGGTGGGACGGGAGTAAAAAAAGGGCCGGCCCGCGGGTCGGAAAGGTAAAGAGCCCGGGGGCCGGTGGGGTTGATTGGTGATGGCGAACTTGGCCGCGCGGTCGTTGTTACGCGGCCAGCGGCTGCGTCGAGAGATACAGACCCAGCATTCCACGATCGATCTCGTCCATGTCCATCAGTCGGCCGCACACGTCGTATTGGTCCTTGCTGACCTTGGCGACGCGGGCCACGCTCATCCAGCCGGTCCATTCGGTTTTCGGGGAGATCCCGGATGCGCGGGTGACAAACGGGCTGATGCCGGCGTAGGCGGGCAGTTCCATCCGAAGGCGAATCTGGTGATCGGGCTGGACGTTGGGTTGATTGGTGCGGATGCGAAGGCCGCCGGCGGAGATATCGACGATCTTCCCGAAGTTCTTGCCCGAGCGCCGACCCCCTTCCCAACGATCCACCGTGATCTCCTGGGTCTCGAGATCGTGCCGCCGATGCTCCCGCCGCTCTGCCGTGGTCGATAATTCCATGACCGATTCAACGCTTTCCTTGGCGAGAGAAGACATCTGGCTCATAGATTTGCTCCTTATTCTGGGCGGCAGTAAAGACATCGGCCATTCGTCCGGGTGACTTTGTTAATTTGGGTATTTTGAGAAGAACAGATAGAAAATTTTATAACCGATTCATTTATCCCAATTAACGACATTTTGACAATGTCTGTTATGACGGATATATGGGTCATGATGAGCGGAAAACTTCGCGAAGAGATTGGAAAAAGCGGCCCGTTCGCCTCCCTGGAAGAAGAGGTCCTGCTCAATTTTTTGCGCACGGCCGACCGGCTCACCGGAAGCGTGGAAAGCGCCATCAAGCCGATGGGGTTGTCCCCCACGCAGTACAACGTGCTGAGAATTCTCCGCGGAGTCAATCCACAAGGCATTGGATGCCAAGAGATTGCGCGACGCATGATCACGCGGGATGCGGACATTACCCGCCTTCTCGACCGGCTGCAGGAGCGCGGGCTGGTCCACCGGCAACGGCAGACGGATGATCGCCGAGTCGTTCATATCACCATTACCCCCGCCGGCTTGGCCATGCTGGCGGAACTTGATCCGATCATCGTGGATTTGAACCAAAAGCTGCTGCGGCATCTGGGGACCCAGCGCCTGAAGATGCTATTGGAACTCATCGAGGAGGCTAGAAAGCACTCTGAAGCATGAGGGCTTGACAAAATACTTGTTATAACATATATTGTACGAACGAGTATTTGGTCGAATTCCAGATTGGAGATTTTATGATCAACATCATCCCATCGAGCCAGCGTCATCACGCCGAGCACGGCTGGCTGGACACTCATTGGCATTTCTCCTTCGCCGATTATCACGACCCGAACAACATGAACTGGGGAGCGCTCCGCGTCTTTAACGACGACATCATCCACGGCGGCGGCGGCTTTGATCTCCACCCCCATCGCGACATGGAAATCGTCACCATCGTTTACAAGGGCGAGCTGCGCCATCAGGACGATCTCGGAAACGCCGGCGTGATTCACCCGGGCGAGGTCCAGGTCATGACAGCCGGCCGAGGGATCGTCCACGCCGAGCATAATAATTCGGCCACCGATCCGGTCCATTTGCTTCAGATCTGGATCATTCCGCGGCATCGCGGCAATACGCCGCGTTGGGAACAAAAGCAGTTCGATCCCCGGAGCAGGCTCGGGAAGCTCTTGCCCGTCGTTTCAGGCGGGGACGTCCCCCAGACGCTGGAGATCGATCAGAATGCGATCGTTTATCTCTCCAAACTGTCATCGGGCCAGCAGGTGCAGCACACTCTGGCCGCTGGGCGAAAGGCCTATCTGTTCGTAGTTGAAGGAAAGATTGAATTGAACGATAAGCTTCTTTCAGCCGGCGATCAGGCCCGGATCGATCATGAAACGCATTTGGACATCGCGGCCAAGAAAGATGCCGATTTGATTCTGCTCGATTTGCCGTAAAATGAACGTTGGCTTTTTTACAAGGAGCATCCATGAATCGTCTATTGGGTATTTTCAGCACGTTGGCTATGACGTTGGTTTTTTCTTCGGCGGCCCTGGCCGATGATTACACGTCGGATCCCGTCCATTCGTTCGTCGTGTTCGACGTTCATCACCTGGAGGCGGGATACGTTTACGGCACGTTCGGCGGGCCGAGCGGCTCGGTCAGTTATGACGGCAGCGATTTGACGAAGACCACCTTCGACATCAGCGTTGATGTGGACAGCATCGACACTCGCAATTCCAATCGCGATAAGGACCTCAAAGGCCCCGATTTCTTTGACGTCAAGCAGTTCCCGACCATGACGTTCAAGAGCACCGGCGTGAAGAAGACCGGCGATGCCACCATGGACGTCACCGGCGATCTGACGCTGCGGGGAGTCACCAAATCCATCACGGTTCCCGTGGAAGTCACCGGCACCGGCAAAGGCATGAGGGGCGAAACCCGCACCGGATTCCGGGCCGACTTCAAGATCGATCGCACTAATTTCGGCATGACGGCCGACCCGCCGCCGGTCATCGGCAACGATATTCACATCATCGTCGCCATTGAAGCGACCAAGCAATAACGGCCGCGAATGCCCTTTACTCCGATGCAAATCCTGGCCGGGATGGTTCTGCCGGCCGTGTTGTTGGGCGTGGCCATCGCGCTGGCCTGGCGACCGTGGAGCCGTCGCGCCACGGCCGATGCCCGCTGGGTCTTCGCTCCGATCATCGCAATCGGGTTTTGCATTGCGTATTGGAACTTCGAGTTGAAACCTGGTTGGCCGCCGGGCGGCAACGTCCTTTTTCTGCTTTTTTATTTCGCGGTCCCGGTGGGGATTCTTGGGTTGCTGGATTCGCTGCTGAAGCCGCCGCTGTGGTTGCGGGCGGTCGTGCTGCTGCTTCTGTGGCGGATTTTCGTTCGACTGCTGTTGCTCCCGCAGATTCCGCGGCAGATTTCCGCGCCCAACGCCGAATTGTGGATCGACGCGCTGTCGCTGATCGCGTTGGGCTGGTGGCTCACGTTTGAGCATCTGGCGGATCGTTCACCCGGCGTCGTGACGCCGCTGATCCTCGCCGCGGTGGCGGGCGCCAGCGCCATCCTGCTGGCGATGGGCTGGCACATCCAGGCTTCCGGGGCAATGGCCGGGGCGCTGGTGGCGATGTCCATCGCCGCCATGGTCCTGGCGACGTGGAACAGCCGAATCTCCTTTTCGCGCGGATTTGCCCAGACGATCGTCCTGCTTCTTCAACTCATTCTCATCCACGGATATTTCTACACGGATGACGCGCTGACAACCGGGCAGCAAATCTGGGCAGGGCTGCTTTTGGCGTCACCGCTGCTCGCTTTCACCGGCGATTTGCCGGTCCTCCGCCGACAACGTCCGGCATGGCGGCTCGCCGTGAGAGCGATTCCGGTGCTGATTGCCCTGGGCATCGTGTGCGCGGCGACCGTCCGCAATTATGCCCGGGCCGATCAGGCCCAGCCGACAATGCAGGATGAATAACGAACGCTTGATTTCCCGCCGCTAAAAATTCTCGACAACCCATAGGAACTCCGATAGGTTGAACAATAGACGAAGATGTCGCGTTTTTTGCCGCTGGTTATTCTTGTGATCTGGTTGTCCAGCCCGTCGGCGCCGCCGATGGGCGGGCTGCCTCCCCTGGCCGGCGGCGCGATTTTCCTCGGCTTTCATCTGGTCATGATCGCGGTGCTGGCCGTTTGGAGCCGGCGGGTCGCCCGCCTGGCCCATTTCAACCACATTCAGCGACGCGTGCGGACCTTTCACTCCGTGATCTATGCCAGCCGAATTCTCATTCCCGTCTGGCTGGCCGTGGGAATCTTCGTGTTGGGTTGGAGGGAGCAGGTTTTCTGGCTGCTCGGGCAAACGCCGCTGGGCCGGCTGCCGATCGATTTCCCGGGTCTTCTGCTCGGCTGCCTGCCGTCGTTTATCGCCTGGATGGCGCTGTGGTGGGCGCAGTTCCCGGCCGACCGGGCCCTGCGCGAGCAGAACATTCTGATTCAACTCGATCAAAGCCTTCCCCTCCAGCCGCCGCCGTCGTTTCGCACTTATTTTTTCGTGAACCTCCGCCTGCAACTTTTGCTCACGATCGCGCCGGCGCTGTTGCTGCTTGTGCTGCACGATGCCCTGTCGCTGATTTTGCCGCCGATATTTCACCACTTCGGCGCGCTGGCCAACCAGCAGGACCTGATCGAAGCGATGATCACGCTCCCGTCGTTCCTGATATTCCTGGTCTTCAGCCCGGAAGTCCTGCGGCGGGCTCTGCACACCGAATCGATGCCCGACTGCCCGCTTCGCCGCAAGTTAAAGAAGATCGCCCGGCAGCACCGCGTCGGATTCCGCGATGTCCTGCTTTGGAAAACCGAATCGCAGATGGGCAACGCCGCCGTGATGGGGTTCGTCCCGCGATTCCGTTACGTGCTGCTGAGCGATTTGCTGCTGGAAACGATGCCCGACGAACAGATCGAAGCGATCTTCGCCCACGAGTTGGGGCACGTCGTGCACCGCCATCTGTACTGGCTGGTGGCGGCGATGGCGGCGATGTTTTTGGCCGCCGCCGGTCCCGGTCAGATGATCGCCGATGCCTTGCAACCGCTGGAGAGCTACGCGTGGCTTGGGGATTCGCTGCAGACGGCGCTGATGCTGGGCGCGGCGATCGGTTTGTTCGCGCTGGTTTTCGGTTTTGTCAGCCGCAAATTCGAGCGGCAGGCCGACGTCTTCGCCGCGCGGACGATCCAAACTTCCATCGACGCATCGGCCGAGCCGGCGCGCGGCAATCCCGATGTGGTGCAAGCGGGCCTGGCCAATACCGCCGTCCTCGGCGAGCCCGCCATCGCTCTCGCACCGCCGGGCAGTCATGTCGGCCGGCAAGGGGCGGCGATTTTTTGCTCCGCCCTGGAGCGCGTCGCGGTGGTCAACAACATTCCCATCGCGGCCAGAAGCTGGTGCCACGGCAGCATCGCCAAACGCATGCGATTCCTGGAATATCTGGCCCGCGACGCCCGGCGAACCACGCAATTCGACCGTTTCATGTCCAGGTTTTTTGTGGTGCTGATTGTGGGCCTGTGCGTTTTTGCGGGGTGGAGTGCGCTGGTGGTGGAGAGATAAAGCGGCTCGCAAGCGAGCCGGCTAAACAATTGGCTCTAGCATGGGCGGATAAAGGTCCCGGGCGTCGATCGGCAACTTGTCCGGATTCAAATCCGCCCACATCGCCGCCTCGCCGTTCAGCGGGCTTTTAATGTTGTACGACTGATACGCGATCATCTGCCCGATTCGGACCGCCAGGTCGGTCAGGCGCTCGCCGGCCACCCAATGATCGCCGACGCAGATCGCGGATTCGTCGATGTTGGGATGAAAGATGGGCGTGAGCATCCGGCACACCGGGGCCAGGCGGGGATAATCGCGGGTCATGCGAATCTCCGCCAGGTGCCGCTGGCGAAACGCCGGATGTTTGCCCTTGAGTGTTTCGATTCCCCGGATGTTGTATTCGAGTTTGTAAACCTCGGCCGGTTCGCCCTCGGTCTCGATAATCCGGATCAGCGAACCCTGGCCAAAAGCCTCGCGCATCTGGCGAAGGTCGGCGATAAGTCGGCGGGTGCGCACCGACATCTTCGCCGGCGCGGCGATCGGGGCAGGCGCGGCGATCGGCGGCGGCGGCGCGTCCCCCGCAGCCGGGACAACAATGGCGCTGCCGCATTTTTTGCAACGTGCCTGCCTCCCGGCGAAACCTTCCGGGACGTTGAATCGGCCGCCGCAACCGGAGCAGGCGAAGCGAATCATCGGCCACCCCACAACGGCACGTTAAACCAAACGAACCGGCTGATGACAACGCCGAAGGCGACGCCAAAGACACAAATCACCGCTGACACGGCGGCGATGCGATTGCCTCCGTTCCGGCTACGCATGGCGTAGACAGCGGATGCCGCGCCGACGGCCAGGGGCGGCACGCCGAACGTAAACGCTCCAAGCACGGAACCGAAAACGCTGCCGCCCAGCAGGGCGAAATCCCAAGGGAAGGCTTCCCGGGCAGGCTCCGCCGGACGCGCCGGGGCTGTCGCCGCCGCAGCCGCCAGGTCCTCCGGATCCGCTGCCGCCGGTGAACTTGAATCAGCCGCGATCGGCTCATCGAGGGCTCCCACCTGCGCGCAGCCATAGGCGGCGCATCCCCGATTCTCGCGCCAGCATTCCGTGTGATAACTCTGCGAGCAATCGGGACAGGAGGTCGTCGCCTCGCCGGACAGGATCTGGCTTTGGCAGATGCCGCACACTCGCGCCGCCGACTGCGGCCGCGGCTCGGGCATGTCCGCCGCCAGCGGATCGAACGGCCGCGCGCTCGAGCCCAGCTCCACAGGCTGCGTAATTGCCGCCATGTCCACGATCGAATCATTGGGCGTCAGCGGACGGCGAATCCCCGATGCCGGATCGCCGGGAACCGTGATCTCTCCGTGGCAGATGGCGCATCTTCCGTACGCGCCGGCCATGCTGGCCGGAACCCACATCGGCGCGCCGCACGAACAGGCGAGCAGAATGCCCGGATTCTCAAATTCCGGGTTGGTTCCGTCCTCGGCGATTTCGAATGTCACCGAGCCTTCCGGCAACGCGCCGGAATCGTGGAATTTCATCTTCGCCGGTCCGATTTTGATTTCGTCGCCGTCGCGCAATGTTGTTTTGGCTTCGATGCGCTGGCCGTTGACGAAGGTGCCGCCTCGGCTGTGGGCGTCGGCGATGTAGAATGATTCCCCCTCCTTGTCGATCCAGGCATGAATGCGCGAGACGACGCGCTGGCCGAATTGCACGCCGTTGAATGCCTTGCGGCCGATCAGCACGCGCTTGGAAAACGATGCCGCCTGAATCAGATCACCGAATTGGATGACCAAGCTTGCCATGCCGTCACGCACCACCGCGGTCCATGGCCCTCGAACACCGACGGCCCGCTTTCCGCTATTGTACGCCCGCGCCGGCAATCCAGGCGGGAAGTCTTACGGATGCCACATCCTCTGAATCCAGTCGGGAATATGCAGGTCCTGCATCCGAATCAACAGACCCAGGAGCATGCCCAAGACGGCGAAGAGAAGCAGGCCGATAATCGCCAGGAAAATTCGCCCCAGCGACGGGCCGTTGCGCGGCTTACGGGTGCGCATCAGCGGCGTGGCCACCCGCCGCGGCGCCACGACAGGAGCGGTTTCCAGGGCCCCGGTGGGCTGAGCGGCCTGAGCCAGCGTGGCGGTCGCCGGCTCGTCGGCTTCAATCAGATGCGGCATCCGTTGCGGGTGTCCGCCTTCGGCGCCGAAAAATCCCTCTTCGCCGCTACGAGGATCGTACACCAGCGCCGTCTGCCACGGCAGACCGAAAAAGCTCTCGTGCAAAAAGACATCCATCTCCGAGAGAAAAATCCCATGGCCGGGATGCGTGTGATACCACCCGACGATGCGAAGTTCGGGGAATTGCTTGTCCATCGTTTCTTGAATGTGCTGCCAGGTGTCGGCGGTAAACGTCACCTGGCCGGCGCTGCCGGTGGCGGCTTCGCCCTCGATGACGTATTCGACCTGGAGAAACGGGCTGGTGGCGTCCCGATAAACATCACCCACGAGCACCCCGCAAACCTCCACGGCTGACGAGCCATCGCCGTGCTCGTGAACGCGATTGAGCGCGGACTGGCGGATCACAACCTGAAACGGCGTCGTGCGCGGGCCGCTGAGCTTCAGCTTGACCGGGTCCCGCTGCGGTAATCGCGAGAAATCGATCGCGCCGTTGACACCGCTCTCATTCTCAACCGTTTGAATCACTCCCATGACAGCGCCTCCGTTTCTTCAGCAAGCGGACCCAGCACTCGTTGGCGGTCGCCGGACATTTCCAAGCCGAACACTTCATCCCCGCGGCGGGCCAACACGATGTCCAGCGGCGGAATGCCGATCTGGCCCAGGGTGCGGTCCAATAACTCCGGGTCATCTCCGATGCGGAAAAAGGTCTTGACCTCGCGGCGAACGCCCGGACATTGCGGGCAAAACGCCTTCTCCGCCCGAACCTTTCCCAGCGAGACGAACAGCTTTTCCGATGTGCCGCAACGCGGGCAATCAAGCGATTGCAGCACGTCGCGGCATGATTCGAGTTGCACCCCAGGCAATAACCGCCGCGCTTCCGACGCCAATTCCCCCACCGTCAGATCGTCCACCCCGGCATCCAGCGCATAGATCTGACCGAGCGTCTCGTGGCTCAGGCAGTCTTCCTTTCGCTGGTACTCCACGAGATACGAACCCGCCGACAGCCCGTCGAACACCCAGCCGGAGCCGGCGATGCTCGCCAATCCGTGCAGCAGCTTCACCGCTTCCTGGCACTGCACGCCGGCAATAATCGAGGCGATCGTGGGCGTGGTCGGCGTCTTGCCCGCTTCCATTTCCGAGCGGGTCAGGAGATTGCACGAGCGCCGGGCCTGGAGGAGCCGCCAATCGGTCTGGGACATCGTGCATTCATAGCACGGCCCGTCGCCGGGAAGAAAAACGCGGGCGGTTCCGGCGATGGCCTCGATGGCCCCATCGATCCAGGGACGATTGACGCGATGGCAATGGCGGTTGATCGCGAGGCGCGCTTCGCGATTGTCCAGACCGCCGATGACCAGGTCCGCCCAGCGGAATGCGCCCATGCCCAGGTCGTGCACGACATTGCCGTTGAACGCGTGGGCGCGGATGCTGGGATAAAGCGACTTGGCGGCCTCGACGGCGACGTCGGCCTTGTAGCGGCCGTTGTCCGATTCCCGATACAGCACCGATCGCGAGAGATTGGAGTTCTCCACGCGATCCATGTCCGCGATCAAAATGTTTCCGACGCCGAGCAGCGCCAGGTTCTTGACGATTTCGTTGCCCAGCGCCCCGGCCCCGACGACCAATACCTTTGCCGCTGAAAGCTTGGACTGATCCCACCACTCGATCAGCCGAAAGCGCTCGAAGCGGTCCTGGCGCGAGCCGTCCGTGGGATTATGAATCATCCGCTCAAGCATGGCGGTTTCCAAAGCAAACAAGTTGTCGCAATCCGACGTTCCCGTGGCAGCGTGAGCCTTCCTGCCGAAGGCAGCCACTTTCCATGGCAGATGATTGATGCGAATCCACCCTGATTCGCCGGCGCCAAAACGCCTCTCCTGGATATACACCACTTCGAACGGTTCGGCCAGTTTTGGCTCCGAACCGTCCGATAACGCCATCATATAAACATTTCCCGCCCGTCAAAAGTTAATTTTTGCCGGGCGGGGTGTTGGGCGGGGAAATGGGGCGCTACCTTGCTCCAACAATGATGTCGGTTCCGTCCAGGCCGCGAGCGCGGAGACAGACGCCCCGTTGCGTCTTCTCGTAACGCACTACATTCATTCCATCGCCGAGAAAGATATCCTTGGGCGGAGCGAGCAGGTATTTCGGCGTCAGGGTCTGGAGGGTGTCGGGCCAATCGCCGTTGTCGGCGCGATATTGCGCGGCGGCGAGGACGGCGCGGGCCATTTGATCCTCCATGGCGCAAGAGCGGAACTGGTCCTGGATGCGCCAAAGGCTCGGCATAAGGACCGAGACGATCGCGTTGGTCACGCGTTGGGTGTAGGCCGGGGGCGCATCCGCCGGCCACTTCGTCAGCGCCTTCAGCGGCGCCAGATTGGCTCTACGCGTTGCCATTTCCCGATCGAACTCTCGCCTGGCGAGCTGGGCGTCTCTACCGGGAGGCATTTTCATGATCCGCACCATCTGGTCGTAAGTGCCGTTGATTTGACGCAAAGCGGTGTTCCAGTCCACGGCGTCGCGATCAATGGAGTCGAAGGGTTTTAACTGCCGGGTGAAGTTGTCGTCCCCTTGGATGAGGCGCTGCAAGTTTCCGGTTGCGATCGTCTGGGCAAACTCCAGACTGCCCCAGCGCTCGCCGACATCGACGGATTCCCACGGCTGGGAAGACGGCTGAAGCTCATCGAGCGCCGCGGCCAATTTCCGGCACCGATCGCCGGAGAGAATGCCGGCGCCGGCGGCGGCGCCGATGGCGTGGTCGGCCGTATCATTGATGCGGATGGCCACGAGATCGCCGATGAGATAAAAGCCTGCGGCCCGGCGGCCGAGGCGTTTGGCGGTGATGACGTCCGAGAGGAAGCCATCGAGGTCGCCCTGCTGTGCGCGCAAGAGCGCCCGATTGCACAGCGCCTGCGAAACGTCGCGCATGTTGCGCAGTTGGGGCAGCAAGACCCCGAAGAGCGCTCCGTTGGTTGAAACCGACGGCGCCCACCAGCGCGGCCTAGCGGCCGCTTGCGTCGCGTCGGCCAGCAAATCCTCGTGGCTTTTCAAAAACTCGGCGTAGGCCGGGTTCTCCGAGGCATTCCATAAATGAAGGCCTCGCCCATCTTCCGGCGTGTTTCGATCAAAGTTGGTCCAGATTGAACCCGCTTTGAGGTTTTCCGCGCCGCACATCGTCAGTACTTGCTGCCGGACAGATTGCGGAAAGTCGTCTATTCCCATGACGCCGAGCCACAGGACAAAGCCGTTGTTGTCCGGGGTGACGCCCTGGCTGAAGCGCTGGTTGACGGCGGCGACGTAATCGACGCTGCCATCGGGACGGACCGGGCCGAGCGCGGAAGTCGTCTCGGGGGAAATGGTGAACGGCGGGGCTGGCTGAGTGGCGGATGCGGCGATGAGGGGAAACGCCGCGATCAGGGTTATCCACCTGTTTGACATCGGATTGCTCCTTTGCGCATGGGTACAAATATGACGTTGCGCGCAAGGGTAATTTCAGGCTTTTTTTGGGGGGGGGGTGCGATGGTAAAGGTGAGCGAGCGGCCCGAGGCCGGGCCGGCTAAACAAACGCGGATTAATTGGGGCGCAACGTGACTTGAAAAAGTTCCAGGTCCTTGGCGCCGAGGCGCTTTTTGTATTCCTCGCCGCCGCGGAGAAGATTGAAGATGGGATGGCCGGCCGCGATGGCATCCTGGATCGCGAGGCTGAACGAGATGATGCCGGGGCTCCAATGCTTCTGGGCGAAATCGTAGCTGGTGTTGTAAATCATCGGACCCTGTGCGGATCGCAGACACAGCAGCCACGCCGACGCCTTGCCGTCCAGCCATAGCTCCTGCACGTAGAAATCCCCCTGCCGGCTCAATTTCGGACAAAGCCGGCGAAGAAATCCGAGCAGGACCTCCTCGGTGAAATCGGCCTTGAAGGATTCCGCCTGCCGCATGCCGGACAGCGCCCGCTCCAGCGCGGTCGCCATCTCCTCGGGCCGCGTCAAGGTCAGCCAGCGAAGTCGGCCTTTCGTCTTCGCGTTGCGGATTTTGCGATTGATTTCCTTGCGTTCATGACGGTCGAGCGAAGCCAGATAATCATCCCACGTCGCGGGCAACGGAATGTACGGGGCCATCATGACGCGCCGCTGGTGGCATTCAAATCCGAATTTGGGCGAGAGGGTCTTGAGGATTCTCCGCAGCGGCGAATCCCCGCGGATCAGATGAAGCCGCACCCCCGCCACCGACCAGTCCCACAAATCACCGAGCAACTCGAGGATGATGGCCCAGCATTCGTCGGCCGCGCCCGCATCGATGAGGGGATCGAGATAATCGGTCACCCATTGGCCGGGGGTTTCCAGCATCGACGCCGAATTCAGCCCCAGCGGAAGCACCGCCTGCAGTTCTTGGCCTCGCATCACGGTAATCAGGCGAAACTGCCCGGCGGGGACGAACTCGTTCACCACGGCGGATTGCCATGTGGGAGAGCAGAACACCGTTGCCGTCGGATTGCGCGACAGCAGCGTGTTCCATTTGGCGATGAAAGCCGGATCGTCCGGCCAGTCGCGGCGGCATCGCGCACAAAGACCCTTGCGCTCAAGCGGCTCGAAATCGGGGCCGTAGCTTTGCGCGATCTTTAATCCAGCCGGCATCAGCGCGCGCAGTGCGCCGCGCATCCTTCCGGCAAGTTGAAGTTCTCTCGGCATGTTGCCGTCCGCCGCCCAGCCACCATGGCTTCTTGAGGATTTATCAGCCGCGGACGACATCGACTTGAGAATATACCGAAAACCCCGCGCTTGTTGGGGATGGACCGTGGAGATTCTGTCATCAAGTCCCCGGGCACTTGTTGGGAAGCGGGCCGCGCCCGACAATCGCCCTATGCCGACCGGCTCGTTTGTCCATCTTCACTGCCATACCCATTATTCCCTGCTTGACGGGGCCTGCCGCATTCCCGACGTCGTGCAGCGGGTCAAAGCGCTCGGAATGGACAGCATCGCCATTACCGACCATGGCTGCCTGTTCGGGGTCGTGGAGTTCTATACCGAATGCATCAAGGCCGGCATCAAACCCATTCTGGGGATGGAAGCGTACATGGCCCCCGGCGACCGGCGCGAACGCTCGAGCCCCAGCGGCACCGGCAGCGACGCATCCTATCACCTGCTGCTTCTGTCCCAGAATCTCGAGGGTTACCGGAACCTCATCCGGCTCTCGAGCATCGCCTACCGCGAGGGCTTCTATTACAAGCCGAGAATCGACAAGGAAATCCTGAAGCAATTCCGCGGCGGGCTGATCGCCACCAGCGCCTGTCTCGGCGGCGAGATCCCCTCTTGCCTCATGCGCCGCGACGCCAAGAACGCCAAGATCATCGCCGAGACCTATCTGGACATTTTCGGCCCGGATCGATTCTTCATCGAGGTGCAAAAACAAGGCGTTCCCGTTCAGGACCAGGTCAATCCCGAGCTGGCCGAGCTGGCCAAACGGCTCGGAGTCGGGCTGGTGGCGACCAATGACGTGCACTTCCTGAATAAGGACGATCATCACGCCCACGACGTCTTGTGCTGCATCAGCATGGGCAAGCTGATCACCGACGAAAGCCGAATGAAATATCCCCGGGAGATTTACCTGAAAAGCCCGCAGGAAATGGCCGAGGCCCTCGGCAGTTTCGACCAGGCGATCGAGAACACCGCCCGGATCGCCGCGATGTGCGATGTTCAACTCGATTTCTCCAAGCGGTTCGCCCCGGTCTATCGCGTGCCCAAGGAAGCCCTGCCGGAGCCGCTGGCCGGCTCATCCGCCGCGGCCGACGACGAACGATACCTCCGTCAACTTTGCGAAGAGGGCTTGAAATGGCGATATGGGACGCGCGAGATTTCATCCGAAATCCGCACGCGCCTGGATTACGAACTGAAAATCATTTCCAGCAAAAATTTCTGCTCGTACTTTTTGATCGTCTGGGATTTCTGCAAGTTCGCGCGCCAGCAGGGAATCCCCGTGGGAGCGAGGGGCTCGGGCGTCGGCACCATGGTTGGATACCTGCTGGGGCTGAGCAATGTCGATCCGATCCGTTACGGCCTGCTCTTCGAACGTTTCATGGACCCCAGCCGAAACGACTTGCCGGATATCGACATCGACATCTGCCAGGACGGCCGCGCCAAGGTCATCGAATACGTCCGCAACAAATACGGGCACGTTGCCCAGATCATCACCTTTGGCACGCTGGCGGCCCGCGCGGTCTGCAAAGATGTCGGCCGGGTCCTCGGCGTCCCGCTGGCGCTGACGGATAAGATCACCAAGCTCATTGCCGCCGCGCCGGGAATGGACCTCAAAAAAGCCCTCGCCCAATCGCCCGAACTCGCCAAGTTGTATGAGGATGATCCGCAGGTCAAACAGATCATCGATCTCGGCAAGCGGCTGGAAGGTTTGTGCCGCAACGCCGGCATGCACGCCGCCGGAGTCGTGATCGCCGATCAGCCGCTGGAAAATCTTATCCCCCTCTGCAAAAACGGCGACGATCTCCTCACCCAATTCGAAGGCCCGATCGTCGAAAAAGTCGGCCTGCTGAAGATGGATTTCCTCGGCCTGCGCACGTTGACGACGCTGCAACGGTCGATCGATCTCGTCAAGCAAATCAAGGGAATCGAAATCGACATCGAAAAGATCGACTTCACCGATCGAGCCGTTCTCGACCTGTTTTGCCGCGGGCAAACCAAAGGCGTTTTCCAATTCGAGTCCGGCGGGATGACCGACCTGCTGATGAAAATGCACCCCGACCGCCTCGAAGATCTCATCGCCGCCAACGCCCTCTACCGGCCCGGACCCATGGAGTTGATTCCGCTCTATTGCAATCGCAAGCTCGGCAAGGAAAGGGTCCCGCAGGTCCATCCCATCATGGACGAAATCCTGGCCGAGACCTATGGCATCATGGTCTACCAGGAACAGGTGATGCGGATATTCAACCAGCTCGGCGGCATCGAACTGAGCGCCGCCTACAAGCTCATCAAAGCGATCAGCAAAAAGCAATCGGACGTCATCGCCAAGTACAAGCCCGATTTTCTCCAGGGCGCGCGTGCCAACGGCATCAGCAAGGACAAGGCCGAGGAGTTGTTCGATCTGATCCTCAAATTCGGCGGCTATGGCTTCAACAAGAGCCACTCAACGCGCTACGCCATCCTCGCGTTTCAGACGGCGTACATGAAGACGTATCACCCGGTGGAATACATGGCCGCCCTGCTGACCTTCGAGATGGGCTCGACGGACAAGGTCGTCGAATACATCGAGGAATGCGGTCACCGCGGAATCACCGTGCAAGCCCCGGACATCAATTCCTCGGACAAGGACTTCACGCCCATCTACGTCAAGAAAACCGGCGTGATCCGCTTCGGGTTGATGGCCGTGCGCGGCGTCGGCGAGAAAGCCGTCGAAGCCATCATCGAGCAGCGGAAAAACAAAGGGCCCTTCGCCAGCCTCTACGATTTCAGCGAGCGCGTCGATCAACGCCAGGTCACGCGCTCCACGATGGAAGCCCTCGTCAAATGCGGCGCGTTCTCATCTCTGAAGGCCAAGCGCGCCCAACTCCTGGCCATCCTCGACCGGGCCGTCGAGATGGGCCAGCAATCGCAGCAGGACAAGCGCATGGGCCAACTCAGCATGTTCGCCGCCGCCGGCGGGACATCCAAGCCCGCCGATGTCCTGCCCAATCTGGAAGAATTCCCCAGCGCCGAGCTGCTGAAGTTCGAGAAGGAGCTTCTCGGCTTCTACATCACCGACCATCCCCTCACCCAGCACCAGGCCGCGCTGGCCAACTACGCCACGGCCACGACGCGCGAGGCCAAAAATCTCCACGAAGGCACGGAAGTGACGATCGGCGGAATGATCAACAAGTTGAAACGCCCGATCACCAAGAGCGGCCGCTCCGCCGGCCAGCCGATGGCGATCCTGACCTTGGAAGACCTCGACGGCCAGATCGAAGCAACGATCTTCGCGGAGACTTTGGCTAAAATCGTCGAGGAACATCCCAAAGCCATCGCGGCCGGGGAGATCGTTTTCCTCCACGGCAAGGTGGACAAGCGCCGCGAGACGCCGGGGGTGATCGTCAACGATCTGATCCCCATCTCCGATTCGATGTCGCGGCTCACCCGCTGGGTGAAGGTGGAAATCGACCGCGTCGAGGGAGCGGCCGAAGTTCTCCGGCAACTCAAGCCGGTTCTGACCAAACACAAGGGGAATTGCCAAACTTTCCTGAGCGTCCCAGCCAACGGCTCGAAGCGAGCGCTGATCACTCTGGACAATGCCTGGTCGGTGCGTCCGACGCCGGCGATGAAGGAGGAATTGGAATTCACGCTGAACGGCCAAGGCCGGGTGGAATTGGCCGGCGAGGGCTCCAGACGCTCGCGCGTGCAGCAACAGCCGCTGTTTGAAAATGCGGAGGCGCCGAAAATTGACGAGGAAACCGCAATTCCCGCTACGTTCTCGGACGAAGAATTGGGATAACGGACAGAATAATCAAACCGACATTCAGGCTGCCGTTGTCTGCTCGACCTGGGCAATGCTTCGCAAGGGGATGTATCGGTTATCTTCGAGGATGGGCGCCCTGCCTCTCTTGATCGTGAAAACCTGCAGCGTCGCGCCGAAAATCAAAACGCAGCCGGGATCGCCGATCTCGACGACCTCGCCGCTGTTCAGATGGAGCCGAAGGGGCACGAATGGATTCTGCACCAGAAGCTGCCTGAATTGATCGGGCGTCATGAAGATGATTATATCCTGACTTCGGCACTATCCAGATATTCCTTCCACCATCCGATTTCAGACCCTGGCGGAGTCGATTCAAGCTCGACCGAGGTCATGCTTGAAAGCCGAACTGCAAAGGTCGGTTTCCAGCGAAACAAATAAAACCAGAAATCAATTGACAACTGCGGACTGAGATACTATTTTACCTTATGGTTAATTAACCGTTCGGTGCAATACGGATGACAGCCGATCTTCTCAGCACGACTTTCGCGGCCCTGGCCGATCCGACGCGGCGGGCGATCCTTGGGCGGCTCGCCAAGGGCGAAACCTCGGTGACCGAACTGGCGAAACCCTTTGAAATGACCCTTCCGGGGATTTCCAAGCATCTCAAGGTGCTGGAACGCGCCGGGCTGATCGCGCGTAGCCGCGAGGCGCAGTGGCGGCCCTGCCGGCTCAAGGCCGCACCGCTGAAGAAAGCCGTCGATTGGCTCGAGGAATACCGCCGGTTCTGGGAACAGAGCCTCGATCGCCTGGATGACTATCTCAAAGAACTGCAAACCAAGGAGAAAAAACATGTCCGAAGGAAATAAGCCCGCCGTTGAGCTTCCCAGCCGGGAGATCGTCATCACCCGCGAGTTTGACGCGCCCCCGGCGCTGGTGTTCAAGGCGTGGATCGATCCAAAGCATCTGGCGGCCTGGTGGGGGCCGAAGAATTTTACGAACCCGGTGTGCGAAGTGGACGCGAGGATCGGAGGGGCCTGGCGAATCGTCATGCGCGCCCCCGACGGCATGGAATATCCCTGCGGCGGCGTCTATCGCGAGATCGTCGAGCCGGAACGACTTGTCTTCACCAATATCGCGGTGGACAAGGAGGGCAAGCCGATCATCGATGGTCTCACCACCGTCACCTTCGCCGAGAATGGCGGCGGGACGAAACTCACGCTCAAAACGCGCGGCACGGCAATGATCGCGTACGCGGCCGCCTATCTCTCCGGCATGGAAGCGGGATGGACGCAAAGCCTGCAGCGCCTGGGGGAACATTTGTCGTCGGCCGGCGCTGCTGACAACGAGATCGTCATTTCGCGCATTTTCGACGCCCCGCGCGAGCTTGTTTGGCGCGCGATGACCGATCCCAAGCAGGTTATTCACTGGTGGGGACCGCGGGGATTCACCACCACGATCCAGGAAATGGACGTAAGGCCGGGCGGCGTCTGGAAGCACATCATGCACGGGCCGGACGGGACCGATTATCCCAACAGCAGTATTTTCAGGGAGGTCGTGAAACCCGAGCGCATCGTCTACTCGCACGGCGGCGGTAAAAAGGGCGGACCCGGCGCGCATTTTGACGCGACCTGGTCTTTCGACGCACTGAACGGCGGCGGCAAGACGAGAGTCACCATTCGCATGGTCTTCCCCTCGGCGGCGGAGCGCGACGAGATCGTCAAGGAATACGGCGCAATCGAAGGCGGAAAGCAGACGCTCGAACGTCTCGGAGAACATTTGATGAAGATGTGAGCGGCGCGAAAGCGACGAAAAAGCATTACGACTTTTCCAAGGCGGTCCAAGGCAAGCTCTGCCGGCCAGCCAAAACATTGCAGGTCCCCATTTACCTCGACGATGACGTGCGGGGAAAACTGCTCGGCAAAGACAAACGTGCCGCCGCGAATCTGACGAAGATCGTCAATGCGATCCTGCGATCGCAGATTGGCGTTCTGGAAATGCCGAAATAGCTTGGTTGATTTGGTTCAGCATGTATGGCGTGCCGGTCGCTTCCAGCGCTGCAACGACCTTTTTCAGTAGTTCCGATTGTGACATCGCGCGGTCCGGCGGAGATATTCAGCGAGGATCTGCTTTTCATTGGCGCCTGGAAACCGCCGCCGAAGGCCGTGAAGAAAGAGCCGCTTGCCAAGCTCGGAGAGTTCCATCGCCTTGGCCAGCCGCTGCGCGGGCGTCATTCGGCCTAGCGTTTGGATGTACAGGCGTCGATTGGTTTTCGACTTGAGTTCCATGTCCCCGAATTATATCCGAAAGCCGCGACGAAGAATCACGCGTGGCACAGGGACTTCGCAAAAGGGCGACAGACGCGAACCTTGACCAACAAATTACGGATGTCCACAATCCCTTTCAGTTCTTCCTAGAACCTGGAGTTCAGGGAATCCGCAGCCTTTTCACTTCGCCGGGCTGAATCGCCGCAACGGCCGCCTGTATAAAAGCAGCGGCGGCCATGAGGCGACGAAGCTTGTTCGTGGAAACCATGAGAATCGGAATCGTGCGTCCCGAAAGATTTTGCTGATACTCGATGTTCTGATCGGCGGTGATAAAGAGATCAAATTCGCCTTCGGCGCGCTTTAATAGGTCCCCGTTTTTGATTCCACCCCAGCGGCGCTGCTGCGCGGTACGGCATTCATGGCCGATCAAGATTTTATGAACCGGCCAAGGAACACATTCGTCGAGCAGGATGTTCATGCCACTTTCGGCGGAACCAGGGCCGCTTCGGAGCGCTCAAGGACTCGGCAAGCCAGATCGCGCGTCACCGACGGAAAGCACTGGAGGAACTCCTCGAGCGTGTAATCATCCTCGAGGTATTCGAACAGCGATTTCACCGGGACGCGCGTGCCCTTAAACACCGGCGTGCCGCCAAGGATATCCACGTCGATGGTGATCAAATCGCTCGCGTCCATGGCGGAACAATAACCGGCTTTGCGCCGGCGGGTCAAATGAAATATGCTTCAAGTCTTGCCCGGGGAGGATATGACAAGTGAATGGGACGACGCATCGCGACCAATCGAATTCTGTCCGGTCAATTCGGGGTGACAGAACGCCAATAGAACTTTTTGTTACGGGATTGGCTGGTTGGAAATTCAGATCCCCGGACAATTGTGAATGTCCCCAATCCCTGGCACTTCCCCAGCAAAGACTCCCGACCCCTTGGAACCCCCGTTTTATCAGGCCTCCTCAGACGCGCTCTCGGTCCACGAGCGCGCTCCCCGTGCGTGGGCCAGCTTCGTTGCTTGACTCAGGTGGTTGTAAAGCAGCAAAAGACCGCACATCTGGTCGGTGCCGCCGACCTTCTCCACTTGAACGATTAACCCGCAAAACACGTCGGTGCCGCGCGACGCCAAGGATGCAGAAATTAAATCTTGAGAGAGTCGGGGATCGCGCAACAAGGCCCTCTCTTGCGCCAACTGTAGAATCCTCTCGGGAGCGTTGGCATACGCGTCGACGCTACGCACTGTCAAGCTGCCGAGGGTTGGCTCCAAAAAGTCAAGGTCACGCCGCCCAGCGCGCTGGCGCATAGCATCCTCCATTGCGCGGATGCCAAAGTCACTCCCCGCAGGCCCATACTTGCACGACTCCGTCATAGCAGAGTCAAATACAGATTCGTCGTTACTCGCCAGCCGCGTAACCAGCTGTTGAAATCTTTCTGTCCCTTGCGGGGTTTGGTTTTGGTTTGATGGACACGGTGTTTTGCGACCGCCAAATAGTCGCTTAAACACGCCTATGGATGTCCTTTTTGGTTGTACCGGGATCTTCCCGTTGGCCTCGGATCGTTCCTTGTCGGCTTGCACTGTGGCGCTCGCAGGGGCTGCCTTCGCGGCCAATTCGTCCGCCTCGCTTACATCTTCATCGCTTTGGAGTGTGTCGCCGGGACGCACTTCCGCCTTTTCGATGCCCTGGAGTTGCAGCCCCACATTCGATCCCGCGCTCGCCTCAAAAAGTAACTTGTCGAAAGATTCAATCTGTTCGATCTGGACCGCTTTTCGGAACCCGTTTCGCACAAGTAAGGCCCCATCACCCCTTCGGACTGTGCCGCTAGCGATCCGACCGGTCACAATGGTACCACGGCCCTTGATCGCAAATACTTCCTCCACGGTCATGGAAAATGATGACACGAGCGCGTACCTCCTAGAGGTCAAGTTTTGATACTCCAATGATACGTTGCGCCGTGATCACGTACAAATTTGGCCGCGCCAGGTTTCACCATGAAGTCGAAGCGAGTTCCAGGGTCCGATTCGCGGACAGTTCAAATCCCGTCGCTTGGTCGTCGTAAGTCTTGATTTTCGGGAGAATTTCGGCGAACTCATCGAACGCGATTTATCGTCGTAAGCACTTGCCCAACAAATAGATAGAGATATTAAATCGCAGAAATGGCTTTCTGTCCCGTCGACTCGGAGTGACGGGATTTGAACCGCGTTAAACGACCTTAAGTCGCCGACCCGGGTGCCGTTACATTCGGAAACAGCGGATGTGCATCGCCCAATTTCGTCCCGGCGGCCGGCGGATTGGCGTAAAGCCAATCCAGCGTCTTGCCCGCAACGTCAATCTTGAGCTGCGACAATCCCTCGGCCGCCTTTGTCGGCAGGATCGGGAGCAAACCGATCAGGCTGCGATGGATCGACCGCGCCGCGACGTTCAGCACCGTGTTTAGCCGCGCCGCCTGCGACGCGTCCTTGGCCAGCTTGAACGGCGCCGTCGCGTCAATGTATCCGTTGGTGAGTCGGGCCAGGTGCACGGGCAATTCGGCGCATTGCTGCAATTCGAGGCGATCGTAGGCCGCGGCGATTTGCGATGGGAGCGTTTCGCCCTGGGCCAGCAAATCGCGGTCGATCTGCTCTAATTCGCCGGCCGCCGGCAAAACGCCGCCGCGGTAGCGATCGATCATTTTGATCGTGCGGTTCAGGCAATTGCCGACGACGTTTTTCAACTCGTTGAAGGATTTCAGGAAATCGGCGTCGGTCCAATCGAGGTCGCTGCCGAACGGGGCGGCGCGCAGAAGATAATACCGCAGCGCGTCCAGCGAATACGTGCCGATAACCTCGCGCAGCCTTTGCAGATCGATGAAATTCCCCATCGACTTGCTCATTTTCTTTCCGCCGCTGGTCCACCAGCCGTGGGCGAACACTTTTTTCGGCAGCGGCACGTTCAGCGAAAACAGGATCGCCGGCCAATAGACCGTATGGAACCAGAGAATTTCCTTGCCGATCAGTTGCACGTCCGCGGGCCAGAATTTGTCGAACAGGCCCTGGTCGTCCGAGCCGTAGCCGAGGGCCGTGATGTAATTGCTCAGCGCGTCGATCCAGACGTAGACGACGTGCTCGGGATCGTTGGGCATGGGGATGCCCCATTTGAGCGTGGCCCGGCTGATGGAAAGGTCCTCCACGCCCTGCTTCAATTTGCTCACCACCTCGTTGCGGCGAATGGCCGGCTGGATGAACTCGGGGTTTTGCTCGATGTGTTGGAGCAGGCGGGGGACATATTTTTTGAGTCGGAAGAAATAGCTCTTCTCGGAAAACCGCGTCAGGGGCCGGCCGCTGATCGCCGACTTGTATTCGCCGGCCTTGGCGTCGGTTTCTGAGACAAATTCCTCCTGCCCCTCGTCATACCAGCCTTCGTAGCTGCCGAGGTAAATGTCGTCGCTCTTCAGCAGGCGGCGGATGATCTCCTGGACCGAGGATTTGTGCCTGGGCTGCGTGGTGCGCAGAAAATCGTCGTTGCTGATGCCGATTTCCTTCCAGAATGCCTGGAAGACCGCGACCATGGAGTCGGCAAGGACGTGAGGCTCGAGATTCTGGGCGGCCGCGGTTTTCACGATTTTGATCCCGTGCTCATCCGTGCCGGTCAGAAAAAACGTCTGCTGGCCACTGAGGCGGTGGAAGCGGGCCACGGCATCGGTGGCGATGGTGGTGTAGGCGTGGCCGAGGTGCGGCTCGCCGTTGGGATAGTAAATCGGCGTCGTGATGTAAAACGTCTCGCTCATGGGGAAGATCTTTCAACTGAAAGGCGACAAAAAAACCATCGCCCTATTCGACTGAAGACGCTGCGCACGGGATAGACTCACTCGGGGCGGAAGCTCAAGTGCGGCTATCCCAATCGCATCGCCATCAATCGGATCGAACGATGGTTCATACAGGCATTATCGGCGTGGTAGCGCTGCAAATCAAGAGAAAACAACCACGAAGACGCGAAGATCACGAAGACAACCACGAAGAAATGCAAAACCAAATTGGAATTTCTTCGCGGCTGTCTTCGCGCTCTTCGTTGATATCCTGCAATTTCTTGTTTTTACGACAAGATTTTCATTTCAGTTGTGCAGGATGTGCCAATGAGTTCT
>JBEKHH010000015.1:0-92738 GCA_050012375.1 Tepidisphaeraceae bacterium | reverse complement strand
CTTCCCAGGGGCACAAGACGATGAGCGCCGCGTTGATTCTTCGCGAGGCCGACGTAACCAAACTTGCCGCATGACCACTGAACCTTGCCAAAAAAACAAGATGCCACAGCTTTGCAATGCGGAGACAAACACGGAGAAGAAACACAAAAACGAAATTTTCTCTATTCTTCTCGGCGCTCTCCGCGTGCTCTGCGGTTAAATAATGGATTGTGAAGGCGATGAATCATAGGGTCATGATGACCCTGAAAAATGTTGAGATTACTGTGGAGAGGCGATCAAAAAGTCAGCATGCCCTCGAATCTATGCGGCGCGGGCGTGAACCTCTGCAACCTCGACAGTTTGGGCCGGCGACGGGGCCGCTCGCTCCGTTCGCCTGACCGCGAGATATGCAACAAGCCCGATCATCAATAGCGGCGGCCGAAGCACCGGAATGGGCGTTTGCCCCGGAACGGTGCCGTGGCATATCGCCAACGCCAGCAGTACGAAGGCCAGCCAGATGTATCCCTTGCCATGTCGCAGCATCGACGGGATGAGCAGGGCAATTGGCGGCAAGAACAGCATGTCCGCGTAGGAGATGCGCGTTGGAAGAAAGAAATCGACAGACAAAACGCACAGAAGCGACGCGGCGAGTTTCTCCGCCGGACCCAACCCGCGCCGACGCAGGGCAATGGGAAACAGCAGACATACGGCGGCGGCTCCCGCCTGGCTGATGAGTTGCCATTTATCCCGGCCCGGCATCCAACGGAAATGCTCCGACAGCGGCTGCAAAACTTCCAGCGCGAGGTTGACGTCGGCAAGCGGGAATCCGATCGATCGCTTGAAGGTCATTCCTTCCGCGGTCGCCGGCAGCGGCGGAAGCAGGGCTCGCTGGCTGTTATGAAAATCGCCGTCGAAACGCAACTGCGCTTGGATCGACACGCTGCGAAAATAGCTTTGCCAAAGTCCCGGACCGGCGATTGGCAGCGTGGCGGCAATGCACGCGCCGAACACGACCGCCGCCCCCACCGCCGTGCGGCGAAACCCGGCCACCCACAGCGGCAGCAATGCGGCTAGCGGCGTCAGCCTCAGGGCCGCGGCGATTCCCAGCGGAATCCCATGCCACCAGCGGTCACGTGCCGGCGCAATTTCCCCGGCGGCCGATTTTCCAAGGCAAAGCCACGCCGTCAGGGAAAACAGGAAAACGACGAAGACGTAATATTGGCCTCGCTCTAAGTGAAGTCGCCAGAAAACGCCGTCGGCGAAAAAGACGATCGCGATCGCGGTAAATGCGTTTTTGATCAAGCGGCCCGGGAGGGTCGCGCGCAACAATGCAATCGACCCCGCCAGTGCGCACCATTCAATGCCGAACCAAATGTAACGCTGCGCCTGATAGGGCAGATTTGCCAGCGGCACGTAAAGACATAGCAGGCTGGGCGCATAGGTGCAGCGAGTGCATACCGCGGCGTACCGATCGGGATCCTGAAGCGTTTGAACTTCATCCGTCTTGGCGGGCATGAAGTAGGGATCCATTCCGAGCATCATGGCCCGCGCCCCGACAACGCGGCAGCGCAAATCGGTGCCGGGACTTTCCATCGCGTCGCTGACTGTGCCAAAGAATGCGGCCAACGAAATCCCCGCCAGCACGATCCAAAAGGCGGCGCGCAGCCGTCGGGCGACAATCTGCCTGGAGTGGTCTTGGGTCGTGAGATTCATTGCGTAAACGCTTTGCCGTCATTGCTTCGGCATTTATTCGACGTGGATTTCGAGGCTGGATTTGTGCCAACGAACAGGTCCGATATTGCCATGGAAGCCCCGCATGTACATGCGGGGCTCCCGCCGTGGACTGTCAATATTGCGCTATTGGAATCGCGAGAGTTCGGATTCGCGCCGGCGCTGCTGGTCGGTGGTTTTGCGAAGGGTGCGCCGCTCCTGCCAGCTTAGCGAGCCCAGGCCGCGGGCGGAGACCTTTGCGAGAATGGCGTCGATGAGGTCTCGGGCGGCCTTTTCCTGATGGGCGATTTTGCGGGCCTTGCGAATGGCGCGGCGAGAGAGACGGCGACGCCTCGGCTCGCTCGACGGATCGAATAGACTCTGGCTGTAATCGGACGATTCCCGCCAATCTTCCGGCCCGTTCTCACGCAGGATCAGACGCTGGCGATAAGACTCGTAGAGGCAGAAAATCATGAACGCCGCCATGAACCAGTACTGCGACGCCAGCGCGACGATGCCGACGACCACGGCGCCGGCGATGCCGGCTGTCGTGGCGAGGAGCGTGGAACGGAAATTCCCCACCAGCGCCCAAAGGACGGACTGAAGCATGTGGCCGCCATCCATCGGGATTATGGGCAATAGATTCAGGAGCAGCAGCCGATAGTTGACGGAGAAAATCGCCCAGCAAAAGAACGCGGGATCGCGCCAGCGGCAATGGAAATCAGGGGCCGGACCATGCAGCGGGTTGAGCGAAACCAGAACGTGGGCGGAATGGGGGAATGCGCTTTGCACCGGGGTTAAAAAATAGATGCCCAGGGCCGAGCCGATGCACAGGAGCAGGTTCATCGCCGGCCCGGCGGCGGCGGTGAGAAAAGTGGGCAGGGGCCGGTGCGGCGGATCATGCGGCATTAGTCCGCCCAGCGGCCATAGGAGAACTTCATCCGGACCCCCGCCCAATCGTCGTGCCACAATGCAATGGGCCAACTCGTGCAGGATGAGGGCGCCGGTCCACAGCGCCATGGCGAAGACGCGCAGCTGGATTGGAAAACCTTTGTCCCAATCCAGGAGCAGGACGGCGAGAATAAAAATGAGCAGCGAGGCCTGGGCGCGGAAGCGGAGCCCGAAGATTCGGAACATCGGCACCGACCCCCTGATGAGCCACAAAAGAGGGTTGGTGGAAGCCCAGCTGCGATCGCGATAGTAAGGTCTATCTTCCCAGGCCATACGTGCAGTCCCTTCACGTGCGGTCGCGGTGGAATCGGTCGAACAACAGGAGCGTGGCGATCGTCTTTGCGTCGATGATCTGGGCGGTGCGGATCATCTCCACGGCCTCGTCGAAGGTCACCGGCATTATCTCTATCTCCTCGTTTTCTTCCAAGGCGGCGACTTTCTTTTCCAGATCGTAGGCAGCGAAGGCATATAACTTCTCGGTGAGAATTCCGGGAGAAGAAAAAAACGAGGCCAGCGGCTTGAGCCGCCCCGCCAGGTACCCCGTCTCTTCCAATAGCTCCCGACCCGCGCAGTTCATCGGATCTTCCCCTTTTTCCAAAGTCCCGGCGGGCAACTCAATCAGCGTGTGCTGGGCGGCATAGCGGTAATTGCGAATGAGCAAAACTTTGTCAGCGAGGAACGGTAAGATCACCACCGCGCCGCGATGGATGCATAGTTCGCAGCTGAATTCCTTTTCCGTTTCCTCGTTCAGCAGCCGATGCACCTCCAACTGAAGCTTTTTCCCCTTGAAGACGATCTTCTTTTCGATCAGGCGGTAGAACATTAGCCGGCTCCTTACCGGGAATTATAGCGACTGCGCGGACATGCGAATCAACGAAAAATGCCCGCCCCAAAAGATTGGCTTGCGGGTCGGTTTCCAGTAGGCAGCGCCGGCGGGGTCTGCTAAGTTAATCGAGGACAAGGAGCTGTTCGGTGCATCTGGGCATGAACCGCACAAGTTTGGTCTACCTGGGGGTCTGCGCGATATTCGCCCTTGGGATTTGGACGATCCTCGAACTGGGCAACGCGTTTCTGACGGCTCCGCGGGACTTGTCCGGCCGGTGGGCGCCGGCGGACCCCGCCACGCCGCCGGCGGAGGGCTTTTCCATCAGCCAATCCGGGGAATTCGTCCGTTTCTCCCCGGACAATGGCTCACAGCATTTCGACGTTGTTTTGACGCAAAGCTCCCGCCCTGCCGAGGGTGCGGCGGATCAAATACTCAAATTCGATGGTGATGGCTGGCATGTTGAGGGAACAGCCTTCGAGGCCAGCAATGCCGTGAATTTCACCTTCCAGGGGCCGCCTGGAATCCAGGGACCGCGCTCCGGAACCTATCGACTTGAACGCATGAATCCAACCAACTCCCCGCCGGCGCCGCCCATGGAACCAGGCACGCATCAGTAAGCCGCATGGCAGCAAGCCGGTTCATCTTCCTGCTGGTGGTGCAGACGGGCCTGATCCTGGGGCTGAGCCGGGTCATGGGCTTCTTGTTCATCCGCCTGCGCCAGCCGCAGGTCATGGGTGAAATGATCGCCGGGATCATGCTTGGGCCGAGTCTTTTCGGCTTGCTGATGCCGGGGATGTTCCAGCAGGTTTTCCCGGCGGACAGCATTCAATATCTCAACGCCCTGAGCCAGGTCGGGGTGATTTTCTTCCTGTTCCTGGTCGGTTTGGAACTGGATCCAAAGATGTTGCGCAACCGCGGGCAGGCGGCGGTAATCATCAGCAATGCCAGCATTCTCACCCCGTTTTTCATGGGGGCGCTGTTGGCGCTGTTTCTGTACCCGCGGCTGTTTAACGCCACGCCGGCCATGCGATTTACTTCCGTGGCCCTGTTTCTCGGCGCCGCGATGAGCATCACGGCCTTTCCGGTCCTGGCGCGAATTTTGACCGAGCGAAACCTGCACAGGACGCCCATCGGTGCCATCGCCATCACCTGCGCGGCGGCGAATGACCTGACCGCCTGGTGCATGTTGGCGTTTGTGATCGCCGCGGCGCGGGTGGCGGGCGTTGGGCCGGGGCTGATGACCGCCGGGAAGTCGATCCTTTATATCGCCGTCATGTTTTTCCTGGTCCGCCCCTTCCTCAAACGCTTGGAACTAGTCTTCGAGCGCAGCAACCATCTCAGCCAGAATCTGCTGGCGATCATCCTGATTTTGGTGCTCGGATCGTCGATCGCGACGGATTGGATCGGCATCCACGCACTCTTCGGCGCCTTCCTCATGGGCGCGATCATGCCAAAGGGTACGGCGTTCGTGCAAACGCTGAGCAACAAGCTGGAGGATTTCACCATCGTCTTTCTGCTGCCGATTTTTTTCGCGTACATCGGGCTTCGGACCCAGATCGGCATGCTGAATCACGCTTCGCTCTGGATGTACACCGGGCTGATCATCCTGGCGGCAAGCCTGGGGAAGTTCGGCGGGTCGGCGGTGGCGGCGCGGTTTTGCGGGCTTTCCTGGCGCGAAGCCAGCGCCATCGGCGTCCTGATGAACACCCGCGGATTGATGGAGTTGGTCATCCTGAACATCGGCCGAAACCTGGGCGTCATTACCGACGCCGTCTTCGTGATGATGGTCATCATGGCCATCGTGACGACGGCGCTCACCACGCCCATCCTCCACTTGGTTTATCCGAGGGCGAAAGCGGAGGGGGAGGAGGCGGCGGCGAGGGAACGTGCCGAGCGCCGGCCGTTTACCGTGCTGATACCGGTTTCGCTGCCGGCCAGCGGCGGCCCGCTGGCGAGGATGGCGTCGCTATTGGCGCCTCCCCCGCCGCTGGACGCCGGCCGGCGGATCATCGCCCTGCATTTGCAGCGACTGGCGGATCACGATCCGTATTCCGTGCGACTGTCCGAGACACCCAATCAGAGGAGCGAAGCGCTGGAACCGCTGTTGGATGCGGCCCGAGGGATGGATATTGCCGTCGAACCCATCGCCTTCGTGAGCCGCGACGTCCCCAGCGATATCGCGCGCTTCGCTCGTCTGCGGGCGGCCGACCTGATTCTGATGGGATTTCACAAGCCGGTCTTCGGGCAGGCCATCCTGGGCGGGACGGTCCATCGCGTCATGACCGCCAGCGACGCCGATGTGGCGGTTTTCGTGGACCGGGATTTCGAGTCGGCCAAGAATATTCTCGTGCCGTTTCTGGGAGGGAAACACGACCAGATGGCGCTGGACCTGGCCGGTCGCGTCGCCCGCAACGCCAATGCGTCCTTGACCGTCCTGCACGTTGTGCCGCCCCACCGCTCCCAAAGCGATAAGGTGCTGAATGCACGCGCGACGGTGGAAAGGACTTTCGCCGATCCGACCCAGCCGATGCCCGTGAACTTTCAGGTCATCGAGGATTCCTCGCCGGTGGTTGCGGTGATTCAGGCGGCCGGCCAATACCATCTGGTGGTCATCGGCGTCGAGGAGCAATGGGGCATGCAATCGCATCTCTTCGGGTTTCGGCCGGAACGCGTCGCCCAGCAAACCACCACATCGCTGCTGATCGTGCGGAAGTATGCCGGTCCGGCGGTTTTGGGAGGTTCACAGGCTTACGCCCAGCCGGTAGCTGGCCACACGTGAGCATCCGTGAAAGGCGTATCCATCAAATAAAAGCCCAGGGATGGCTATCCCTGGGCCTCGAAATACCACCAACCGACGAGACCATCCTAATAGGTGTGCCGACGGCGCATATACTACAGCTTGTGGAAAACTGCCCAATTCTTTGCACTTTCATGGACATCTTGCTAGCTATGGCCGATTCGGCGATGGTGAGGTCATGAAGTACAAGATGATCGCCATCGACCTGGACGGGACTCTCCTGTCCCCCAGCAGCCAGGTGACGCCGCGAACGAAAGCGGCCATTCATCGGGCCTTGGGAGCGGGGCTGCTGATCTGCTTCGCGACGGGCCGGAATTTTACCGAGTGTAAGACTGTGCTCGATGCCATCGAACATTATGACTCGGCGGTTTTTGTGGGCGGGGCCATGGTGATGGACACCCGCCAGCGGGTCACCCTCCATCGGAAGCTGATGAATCCTGAGCTGGCCCGAGAGTTGTGCGCATTTTTCGAATCGCGCGGCGAGGCGGCCCTGGCGCTTCAGGATACCGCCGCCGCCGGCGTCGATTACCTCATCACCGGCGGCATCGAATTGCATCGCACCACCGAGCAATGGTTGAGAATCACCAACGTGTCCATTCGCCGCGTGAGTGATCTGTCGCGGCATTCGCACGAGCATACCATCCGCGTCGGGATGGTTGGGCCGGCGGAGATCGCACGGCCCATTCACGCCAAGCTGGAAGAGGTTTTTGGCGACCGCATCATGAGCCATTGCTTCCTGGGAGGCGATGTCAGCGTCCTGGAGGTTTTCGATCCGTCGGTCAGCAAATGGCAGGGGATTTTGCACGTCGCCCGCCGGCATCATGTCAAGCCCGAGGAAATCATCGCCATCGGCGACGGCGTGAACGATGTCACGATGGTCAGCAACGCCGGGCTGGGAGTGGCGATGGGCAATTCACATGCCGACCTTTTGAAATGCGCCGCCAGGGTCATTGGGCGAAATAGCGACGAGGGACTGGCGGTGTTCTTGGAGGAATTGCTGGATACGGGCGCTGTCCAGCCCGCCGATCGGAATTGACGCCGCGCTCTTGGAAGCGGCGCGGCTGCGAATCACGGAAGGATGCGAAAGGAGTCGCAGACTCTGTCGGCCGGTACACCGGAGGTGTGCCGGCCGATTTATTTCTAATGCCGAATCCGGTTTCCCTGTTCCGTTTAGCCGCGACCCGAAGGCTTCGGCCGTGAGCTCAGCCGAACGGGGAGCGCGTTTTTTGAATATTCGAAAATCGCCGCCGCCCATTCACCGTGCCGCCCACACGCATCCCCGCCGCATGATTTCCAGCACCGGGGCCATAGTCACGATGTTCGCCTGGTGACCGAGCGAATTGTAAAAAACGCGGCCTTTGCCGTACATCTTGGTGAAGACGACCGGCATGTCGACGGGGCCGTTGCCGATGTGCGGGCCGTCGGCGACGGGAAACCGCGTGGTCGCCAGGACTTTGACGGCCGGGTCAACGTGCAGATAATACTGCTCGCTTTTGACCTCGAAATCCGCGATGCCCTCGGTGATGGGACTTTTGAGCGGGCCGATTTTTACCCGGTAGGCGATCCCGTCGTTGCCGGGATGCGCAACCCATTGGCCGCCGGTCATGAATTGCCATTCCGTGGCTTCGCGAAAGGAATCGCACATTCCGCCATGACAACCGGCGATGCCGACGCCGGCCTCGACGGCCGACAGGACGGGCTTGAGTTGCTCGGGCGTGATCTTTCCCATCGTCCAGACCGGGACGATGAGATTCAGGCCTTTGAGTTTTGGTGCGTCTTTGAAGGCATCGAGCGTGTCGGAAACTTCGACGTCAAAGTTTTCCTTGGCCAGTAGGCCGCGGAAAACCTCGGCGACTTCCTTTGGCTGATGCCCGTCCCAACCGCCGAACACGATGAGTGCTTTTCGATTCATGATTTTCGTTACGCTCCAAATGGCCTGAGAAGCTTTACCAGTTCTTTCTGTTTGGCCGATTGCTTGCGTCCTTTGTTCAGGTCCACGATGCGGCCATTCTTCACGACGATGAACGGCGTGCCGGTGATCTGCGACAGTCTCCTGGCGCTGCGCGCGGCCTGCCTGAGCGCTCGCAGCTCGCGACGAACATCCGGATCCGATGAAGCGGCCTTTGCCGATTTCGTTTTCACGGCTTCTTTTCCTACTGATCCTTCTGCAATTCCCCGGTCGGCGCGTAGGTAGCCGAACCTTTGGTGCCGTCGGGTCGGGTGTACGGAATCTGGTAGCTCACCGAGCCGTCCTCGTTTGAAATCCGCTTGGGATTGTTCATCTGCGCGTAGGGGTGTTCGGTATAGAACGGGCCCTGAACCGCCGCGGGAACCTGGTTGGCCTCAACGCCCTGTTGGGACGTGCTCGAGGAGCATCCGCCCAGGAGCAGCCCCGCCGCAACAATCGTCAGCCAGAATCGCATGAGAATCCTCCTTGCAAAAAATCACAGGTGAATGGCGCGTCCATCGGCCACGCCGGCGGCTTCCATGATCGCTTCGCTGAAGCTCGGATGCGGATGGATCGCTTCGATGATCTCCGCCTCGGTGGCTTCGAGCTTTTTGGCGATGACCAGTTCGCCAAGCATGTCGGTGACGTTTTCGCCGATCATGTGTACGCCCAGCAACTCGCCATACTCGGCGTCGAAGATGAGTTTTACGAAACCGTCCGGCTCGCCGAGGGCCAGCGCCCGGCCGCTGGCGCTGAATGGAAATTTGCCGATCTTCAATTCTCGATTCAGTTCGCGGGCCTTGCGCTCGCTGAATCCCATGCTGGCAATCTGCGGGTGCGTGTAGGTGCAGCCGGGAATCGCTTTGTAGTCGATGGCATGTTGCGAAACGCCGGCGATGCGCTCGACGCAGTTGACCGCTTCGTGATGGGCCACGTGAGCGAGATCGGGATGGCGATAGCCGCCCATGCCTTGCTGCTCCGGCCAAACGACGCTGATGCAGTCGCCGACAGCCCAGACATTGGGAAGATTCGTCTGATACCGTGGATCGACCTTCACGCGGCCCTTGACCAGTTCCAGTTTCGCCTCCGGGCCGACCAGGCCGTTGGTGTTGGCGGTGATGCCGATCGCCACGAGCACGACATCGGCATCGACGACGCCGCTCTTGGCGCCGGACAGCGTGAGTTTCACGCCGGTTGGGGTGACTTCCACCTTGTCGGTTTTGGTTTTTACGCGGACGTCGATTTCCCGCTTGGCGAAGACGCGCTCCAGGAGGATCGACACGTCCTCGTCTTCATTGGGCACGAGATGATCGAGCATCTCGACGACGACCACCTCGGTGCCGACGGAATTGTAAAAATCCGCGAATTCGCACCCGATCGGACCGGCCCCGATGATGGCGATTTTCTTCGGCTGCTTGGGCAGATTCATCGCCTCGCGCGAGGCGATGATCTTCTTTCCGTCAAAACTCACGCCGGGCAGCGGCGTGGCCTTGGCGCCCGTGGCGATGATGATGTGGTCGGCCGTCACTTCCCGGCTGTTGGGTCCGTTTGTGATCTTCACGCGATGCGGGGCCAATATCTGGCCGACGCCGATTTCGCGCTTCACCTCATATTTGCGAAACAAGTGCTCGATGCCTTTGCTCAATTTGTCGGCGATGCCGCGGCTGCGGCTGATGAGCTTGGAAAAATCGATTGAAAGGTCCTTGAAAGAAACGCCGTGCTCGGCCGCGTGGAGCCGAAGCTTGCGAATGAACGCTCCGTCGTCGAGCAGCGCCTTGGTGGGGATACAGCCCCAATTCAGGCAGGTCCCGCCCAGGCTTTCCATTTCGATGCAGAGCACGCGTTTTTTGAGCTGGCCGGCGCGAATGGCGGCCGCGTAACCGGCCGGACCGCCGCCGATCAAGACGATGTCGAATTGATAATTCCCCGGCTTCGTCGCGGGGGCCGGGGCCGGAATCGGCGTGGAGGCGGGCTTGGGCGCTGGAGCGGGCTTTGCCGCTGCGGCCTGGGGGGCGGCTGGGGCAGAAGCTGAACTTCCCGCGGCATATTTCTTCTTGATCTCCTCGGCGTTTTCCGCGCCGGTGGCGATCACTCCGATCACCTGCCCCACCATCACCTTCTGCCCTTCCCCGGCGACGATCACCGCCAGCGTCCCGGAATCAAACGCCTCCATCGGCATCGTCGCCTTGTCCGTCTCGATGTCCGCGACTTCCTCCCCGCCGCGGATTTTCTCCCCCTCTTTCTTGTGCCATTTCACGACCGTTCCTTCGGTCATCGTGTCCGACAACTGCGGCATCGTAATTTCTACGGGCATGCAATCCGTCTCCGTTTTCCTTGCCAGCAGCAAAGATCATAGGAAATCGCTTTGGCGTTGTCATCCTGCCTGTGAATGCAGAACCGCAAAGCGGCGAAGCTCGCCCTTCGCGCTAGCGTCTTACTTCCAACTTCGCTAAACGCTCATACAACGCCGCGGCCGTTCGCGCTCCCGCATGCAGGGCATCGAGGTCGAATTTCTCGTTGGGCGAATGCACGCAATCGTCGGGCAATGCGAAACCCACCAGGAGCGTGTCGATGCCGAGATTCGATTTGATCAACTCCACGACCGGAATGCTTGCCGCCCCACGGATGAGCACCGGTCGAATTCCGTAGCCGATTTTGATCGCCTCCGAGGCCAGATCGATCCCGTGGCTGTGCAGGGGCACCAAAACCGCCGGCGCTTGGCCGAAGCATTCCATCTCCAACTTCACGCAGGACGGGCAGCGCTGCCGCATCGCCAGGGCAAACGCATCCCGCACGGCCACGGCGTCTTGATTCGGAACCAGCCGCATCGACACTTTCGCCGATGCCTTGGATGCGATCACCGTTTTTGCCCCCGGGCCCTGGTATCCGCCGGTAATGCCGTTGATGTCGCACGCCGGCCGAGCCCACAGCCGCTCCAGCGCGCTGTAGCCGATTTCTCCCGCCAGGGCGGGCAATTTCAAATCCGCCGCATATTGCTTTTCATCAAACGGCAGCTTGGCCCACATGAGCCGCTCTTCGTCAGACGGCGGGATCACCTTCTCGTAAAACCCGGGAATGTTCACGCGCCCGTCACGGTCGTGCAGCGTGGCAAGCAGCTCGCAAAGGATGTTCAGCGGATTGGGCACGGCCCCTCCATACAAGCCGCTGTGCAGATCGACCGCCGCCGCCGTCACCGTCAATTCCATGTACACCAGCCCGCGCACGCTATAGGTGATGGCTGGAATTCCCCGCGCGAAAAGAATGGTGTCGCTGATGACAGCAATGTCGGCCCGCAGATCAACACGATGGGCCGCAACAAATTCCCCGAGGTTTTCCGAGCCGATTTCCTCTTCCCCCTCGATCAGCAGCGTGAGGTTCACCGGCAAGCCGCCGTGCGCCTGCCACGCCAAAATCGCCTCCACGTGGGCCCAGACCTGGCCCTTGTCATCGGCCGCCCCCCGGGCGTAGATGGCGCCGTTGCGCATGCTCGGCTCAAACGGCGGCGTGGTCCACAACTCAAGCGGCTCCGGCGGCTGCACGTCGTAATGGCCGTAATACAAAACGGTCGGCCGGCCGGGCTCATGTTTATTCTTCGCCACCACCGCCGGATGCCCCTTCCCGCCGGCCACGGGCATTACCTTCACTTCCAATCCCGCCAACGAAAGCTGCTCCGCCAGCCATTGGGCGCATCGCTGCATGTCGGCCTTGTGCTGCGGCTGCGCGCTGACGCTGGGGATGGCCAGGAATTCCTTCAGCGCCGAAACGGCCTGATCGCGGCGAGCGTCAACTGTTTGCAAAACGGCTTGAAGCATCCCCGAAGACTACTCGCCGGCGCAGGACTTGTGAACCCCAATCAGAGCCAAGACGCATTGTTTAGCCAGCCCGGCCTCGGGCCGAGTCCCTACGGCCCCCCCGCATGCCGCAGCGGATAAACCGTCCAAAAATACATCGCCAACAGCGCCGCCATCCACAGCGCGTAGGCCACGCACAGCATTTTGAACAGCCCCGGCCGAGCCTTCAGCCGCGGGTGCGGCCCCTCCGCCTTTTGGCCCGGCGGCTCTCCCGGCGGTTTTTCCGGCGGTTTTTCCGGCGTGGACATTATTTCGATGCGATACGGTAGTTGGATTCAAACGCTTTCTTGAAGTCGAAAACGTCGCGGAAATCCTCGATGCTGTCCTGCGGCGTCGTGGACATTACCTTTTGACGTGCCAGCGAATACACTATCTGCCCGAAATCCAACGTCGAGGTGATGTTCCATTGGCCAAGGACCGTCTGGGCCAGAAATCCCCACTGCTTCGTCGCCAGCTCCCTCAACCCGTGACATAACTGTTGGCCGGTAACGTGCCTGCTGACCGGCGGGTTCCTCGGCGGGCCGTAGATCCGGTGGACGGTGTACGCCAGCCCCTGATGCACGAATTCGTACGCGGCCATCGGATAGACCTGTGGATCGATGCCGGGTTCGGCAACCATCTGCTTTGGGACTTTGCCCGGAGGAGGCATGACCCTCTTTATATCATGCCGCCCCGCCCTCCGACAAGGGTCCAGCCGGCGCGCAAAATGGCGCAGGAGGGCGAGACATGCGCTGTTGATTTGTTATCATGCTCGGATGGATTGCCGAACTGCTCTTGGCGCGGGAATCATCGCATTGGCAACGGGCTTGGGGATTATCGGCTGTGATCTGGCGCCGCCGGACGTTTTCGATCCTCGACTCTTCCAACAGGACGAGCGAACCCACGCGACGCAGGACAAAACGCGGGCCATGCGCCCCCTGCCCACTACCCGCCAGGGCGCCTTCGCCGATATCGGTTCGCAAGGGCAGACGGAACTTCACGGCCGTCCCGTGCGCCCCTCCACCGGCCCGGATTTGGATACCGACCCCATCGTCCGAATGAGCCTCAATGAGATCATCCATCGCGCCGTGGCTAACAACCATGATGTCAAGGTCGCCGCCTATCAGCCCGCCATCGAGGGCGCCCGCGTCATCGAGGCCTCCGCCAACTTCGATCCCACTTTCTTCACCAACCTTCAGTATCAAAACAAAAATGACCTGACCGGCGGGAACATCTTCAACAGCTTCACCGGCGGAAGCCCGTTTGTCTCCCTCACCAACGATACCGAACAGGGCACGCTCCAGACCGGCCTTCAGCAGAACCTTCCCAGCGGCGGGCAGGTCCAGCTCCAATATCAATCCACCTACAACTGGTTCAATCCCCAGCAGACGCTTTTCAATCCGTTTTATGAGAGCGATCTGACCCTTTCGGTGAATCAGCCGCTGCTCCGGAACTTCGGCTATGACGTCAATCACGCGCAGATCGTGATCAATCGCATCAACCAGAAAGTCGATTTGCTGGAATTCCGCAAGGCGGTCGAGAAAAACGCCGCCGATATCGAGAAAACTTACTGGCAACTCGTCCAGGCCGAGCGCGACATCCAGATCGAGCAGGAACTCGTCGCACAAACCGAAGCGACGTACAACATTCTGGAAAGCCGCCTGACGCAACGTATCGACGTCAGCCCCCTCCAAGTTGCCCAGGCCCAGACGCAGCTTGAGCTGCGCCGAAGCCAGTTGATCTCCTTCAAGGCGCAGGCCCGTGATTTGTCAGATGAACTCAAGGCCCTGATGAGCGATCCCGAATACCCCGTCACGTCCAATGTCATCATTCTGCCGGCCGATGCCCCGGTGGTGGATCGAATCGAATTCGATCTGATGGATGAAATCGACACGGCCATGGAAAACCGCTTTGAGCTGGGAGAGCAGCAGTTGAAGGTGGATGCGGCGACGGTGACCGTGGGCGTCGCCAAAAATAACCTGCTTCCGGAGTTGGATTTCATCGGCTCAGCCGGACCGGACGGGGCGGCGGGAGACCTGGGGCGGGCCGTCAAGACCAACGCCGACTTCAATCATTGGGAATTCACCGCCGGGTTCAAGCTGCAAGTTCCCATCGGGAATCGTGCCGCCCGATCCATTTGGAGGCGATCGCTTCTCCAGCGCATGCAGGCGATCGAGCAATATCGCTCTTTCGTCGAGCAGGTTGCGGTGGATGTGAAGATCAACGCCCGGGCCGTGGGCACCACCTGGGACATCATCCGCGCCAGCCGTCGATCGCGCTTCGCCGCCGAGGACGCTCTGACGCGCATCAACACCCGCGAGCGCAGCGGCGAGCCGCTCACTCCCGAATTCGTTCAGACCAAACTTCAGCTTCAGGACACCCTGGCCCAGTCTCTTCAGAACGAGGCCGAGGCCATCGCCAACTACAACATCGCTCTGGCCCAGCTTGAAAAATCCAAGGGGACCCTGCTGCGCTATAACAATGTGGTGTTGCAGGAAGAGCCCCTGAAAATGGAAAGCAATGGCCTGCTCCGCTAAATAAGCAACCGTGATTCAGGGACAATTCAAGCATATTTAGCGGCGGTGCGAAGCACCGCGGGCTCCGCCGATGTCCCAGAATCGCGGTCGCCCCTTTAGCCTGCAAAACCAATCAAACCCGGATTTCCCATTTGAACGGAATTTTCTTTGCCCCACGACGGCCGTGGACCACATTTGACGATTCTACCGGACCCTCGACTCTGCACAAGCCCGTATCCCGGCACCTTCAAAGAGAACATCGGCCGTTGTTTATCCTCGGCGATATCGCAATCCGCCTGCGCCCCTCTCATCCATCCCGGGTTTTGCGAACATACTTTTGGTTGTCGATTCGCTTCACCACGCCGCGTAAGCTCAGCATCGTCAATTCCTGCAAGACGATCTCGGCCGGCAATTCCGTGCGGGCGATGATCGTATCCACGAACGTCGCGTCCAGATCGATCGCCTGCACGATGCGCTGCTGCCGCTCGTCGAGCGCAAACGCCGCGGCCGCTTCGGGCGCCGCCGCCGGCGCCGGCGCATCCGCCGCTGCCGCTTCCGACGCCGGCAGAGTCGTTTGATGCGGGAGCGGTCCCAGATTTTCGAGGATGTCTTCCAGGCTCGTCACCAGCACGGCCCCGTCGCGAATCAGCGCATGCGGCCCGGCCGATAGGGCATTGTCGATCCGACCGGGAATCGCGAAAACCGGCCGATTGTGCGAATCGCAGGCGTGCCGAGCGGTGATCAGCGCCCCGCTGGCGATGTCGGCTTCGACCACCAGCACGCCGCGCGCCAGGCCGCTGATGATGCGGTTGCGGCGGGGAAAATTTTCGGCCAATGGCGCAGTCGAAAGCGGAAATTCGCTGATCACCGCTCCCCGCCCCGCGATCTGTTTGAACAAGACGTCGTTCTCCGGCGGGTAGGCGATGTCCACGCCGCAGCCAAGCACCGCCAGCGTGCGGCCGATCGGCGGCGCCAGCGCGCCGCGGTGGGCGGCGGAATCAACCCCGCGCGCCCCCCCGCTGATCACCGTGAATCCCGCCTGCGCCAGCAGCGCCCCGAAACGCTCCGCCTGCTCTCGCCCATAGTGCGTGCAGCGCCGGCTGCCCACGATGGCCAACCCGTTGAGATCGCGCGGCTCAAGCTGCCCGCGCATATACAGTACCGGCGGAGGATCGGGGATGAGTTTCAGAATCTCCGGATAACTCCCGTCTTCCAGGCAAATCAGCGAAGCCCCCGCGGCTTGGGCGCGGGCCAATTCCGGCTCCACCTCCTCCCCGGCCCGGCGGAGGGCGTCGAAAATCTGCTGCGATTTGGCTGGTCCGATGCCATCCACCGAGCGGAGAAGCTTCGCATTGGCTTCGCACGCGGCCTGCGCGCCGCCGGCTGTGGCGACCAGACGCGAAGTCAGGATCGGGCCGATGCCTTCGGTCAAGGCCAGTTGAAGCCAATGGGCCAGAGCCATGGCACGTAGGATAGCGGAGGGAACCCGCCGAGGCACGAAGCGAACTATTTTAACGATTGCAGCGCTTCCAAGATCAGCCCCGGCCCAACGTCATCGCGGATGGTGGCGCGGCCGATCGATTCCAACAGCACCAGCCGAATCCGCCCGGATTTCACCTTCTTGTCGAACCACATCGCTTCCGATACGCGATTGGGATCGAGCTGCATTCCGCCCGTCGGCAATCCCGCCTTCTGAATCGTCGCCACTATCCGCTCGCGATCCACGTCATAGCCCAACTTTTGCGAAACGTAGGCGGCGGCGCACATCCCCAGCGCCACCGACTGCCCGTGCGAATAGGAAAATTTCGAGACCGATTCGATCGCATGTCCAAATGTGTGCCCGAAATTCAGGTGCGCCCGCTCCCCCTTTTCAAACGGATCGGCTTCGACGACTCGGGCCTTGATGCCAGCATTATGCGCGATCAGTTCCGTTAGCGAGGCCATGTCCAATTTAAGCGCTCGCTCGATAAGCTCATCCAGCCCCGCAAACGCCTTGGAGTCCCGGATCAAGTCGTGCTTGATGCACTCCGCCAATCCGCCCTGAAGCTCGGCCTTGGGAAGCGTCGCCAGCGTCAGCGGATCGGCCAGCACTGCAATTGGCTGGTGAAACGCGCCGATTAAATTTTTCCCCTGCGCATGATCGACGCCCGTTTTTCCGCCGATGCTGGCATCCACCATCGCCAGCAATGTCGTCGGGACCTGGACGAACGGAACGCCACGCAAAATCGTCGCCGCCAGAAAACCCGTCATGTCCCCGATCACCCCGCCGCCCAGCGCCAGCATCGGCGTCGATCGCTCGATCTTCGCGGAAAGGAATCGATCGTAAACCGGCAGCAGCATCGAAAGCGTCTTGTGCTGCTCCCCGGCCGGGATGGTGGCCGAGATCGTCTCAAATCCCGCCGATTTCAGCGAATCTTCCAGTGCCTGGAGATAAATCGCCCCGACGTGCGAATCGGTGACGATCGCGGCCTTCGCCGAATCGCTCAGTTTGCGAAGCTCCGCCCCGACGCTCGCCATCAGTCCGGCTGCGATCGCGATGTCGTATTTCCCGCTGGGAAGATTGACCGGGACGGATTGCACCGTGTGGAATTGTAATCGTTTGTCTGTCATTGGCCATTCGTCGCCGGTAATATGACAGGGTGAACGATTTCGACGCGACCATGCGGCGCGGCGGCGATTCCGCACTGCAAGAGGCGGCCAAATTCTTTATGGGCACTGATCCGGTACACCATGCGCTGCGTGCGATCGCCGGCCGGCTGGAAGAACTGGGGATTCCCTATGCCGTGGCCGGCGGCATGGCTTTGGTCGCTCATGGTTATGACCGCACGACGGTGGATGTGGATATTCTCTTGACCACGGAGGGACACGCCAAGGCACGGTCTCAGTTGGATGGCTTGGGATACGTTCCGCTTTTCCAAAACAGCAAAAACTTTCGGGATACGCAAACCGGCGTCCGGATCGATTTCTTAATCTCGGGCCAATTCCCCGGCGACGGCAAGCCCAAGCCTGTCGCATTTCCCGACCCGGACTCGGCGGGTGTTGTCATCGAGGGCGTGCGGTATCTGAAATTGGAAAAGTTGATCGAATTGAAATTGGCCTCAGGAATGACCAATCCCGGCCGATTGAAAGACCTGGCCGATGTGCAGGAACTGATCCGCGTGCTCAAGCTGGGCGACGATTTCGCATCCAGGCTCGATCCCTACGTGCGCGTAAAATTCGCCGAGCTGCGAAAAGGCGTGGAATCCGATCCGGGTGAATGAATTCACACGCTCATCCCGCTCGCCGCATCCGCCTGCCGCTGGGCTTGCATCGCGTCCCATTCCTCCACCGTAATCAGCGCCTCGCGCGCCTGGCTGCCCTTGTAGTTGCCGACGATGCCGCTGGCCGCCATCGCTTCGATCAGCCGGCTGGCGCGGCTGTAACCGATCGTCAGCCTGCGTTGGAGAAGACTCACGCTGCCGCGCTTGGTTTCCAGAACCACTCGCACCGCCGCGTCGAACAGTTCGTCTTTCGCCGCTTCCTCGTCAACCGTCGTCCCCGCCTTGATCTGCACCAGTTCCGGCTCGAACTGCGCTTCGGCTTGCTCCTTGATCAGCTTCACGCTCTCCTTCATCTCCCGGTCGTCGATGAATGTCCCCTGGCCGCGGATCGGCTTGCCGGCCCCCGGCGGCAAAAACAGCATGTCTCCCTGACCGAGCAACATATCCGCCCCGTTCTGGTCCAGCACGATCCGGCTGTCCATTTTGCTCGCGACTCGAAAAGCGATCCGGCTCGGCATGTTGCTCTTGATCAGCCCCGTCACCACGTTCGCCTGCGGACGCTGCGTCGCCACGATCAGATGAATCCCCACCGCCCGCGATTTCTGCGCCAGCCGAACGATGAACGTCTCCACTTCCTTCCCGCTGGTCATCATCAGGTCCGCCAACTCGTCGATGATGATCAGGATGTACGGCAATTGCTTGGGGATTCTCGCTTCCTCTTCAGGCGACGCCGGCTTGAATCGCTCGTTCAGCTCCTCCCGCGTCAGGGCGTTGTAACCCTTGATATTGCGCACGCCCCCCTCGGCCAGGATTTCGTACCGCTCGTCCATCTTTTCGCACGCCCATTCCAACACGCTTGTCGCGCGGATCGGGTCGTTCACGATCGGGCACATCAAATGCGGAATCTCCTTGAACGGTGCCATCTCCACCATCTTCGGATCCACCAGGATCAGCTTCACCAAATCCGGCCGCTGCTGGTAAATGAGCGACATGATGATCGCGTTGATGCACACCGATTTCCCCGACCCCGTCGTTCCGGCGATCAGGACGTGAGGCATCGCCGTCAAATCGCTGATCAGCGGCTCGCCGCTGGCGTCCTTCCCCAGGTATAGCGGAATCGCCATCTTTTTCGTGGCGTCGGGCGCCGCCTGCATCAGCTCCTTGAGCCGGACTTTTTCCTTCTGCGCGTTGGGCGCTTCGATGCCGACCGTGTTTTTGCCCGGAACCGGAGCCACGATGCGAACGCTTTCCGCTCGCAACGCGCGCATGATGTCGTTCGACAGCGCCGTCACCGCCGACACCTTGATCCCCGGCGCCAATTCCAACTCGTACATCGTGATCACCGGCCCGGTATCGATTTCCACCACGCGAGCGTCGATGTTGAACTCCCTCATCGCCTGCTCCAGCATCGCCGCCTTCTCGCGCACGAACTTTTCCTGGCTCGCGACGAATCCATATTCCGCATCCGCCAGACAATCCCACGGCGGAAGGTGATATTCCCCAAGCTCCCGCGGCGGCGATGGCGGTGGGCTGATCTGCCGCGATTTCATCATGTTCGGCAGCTTCACGATGATGTCCGCCCGCGGCGCTGCCGCTGCCGGTTTCTTGCCGCCTTTTTCATCTTCCGCCTCGCCATCCTCATCATCCACCGCGTCAAACGCATCAACCTGCGCGCCCTTGACCCCCGATTTATCCACCTTCAACAGCGCCGACGGCTCGTCGTCATCATCCTCATCCTGATCCCTTCGCGGCGATTTATCCCCAGCCACCGGCTTTGACGGCTTGGTCGCCTGGCGCCTGAACAACTGCCCAAATGACGGCCACGAGAATTTCATCCTCGGCCCCCCACCCTTGACCGTCGAATACGCATGCGCCGCCAGCCCGGGGGCGCGCAGCACCAAATCGTCGGCCGCGAGCAGCAGCCCCACCAGGATCGCCGTGAGCAGGATCAGGCTTGTTCCCACCGTGTTGAAATGGACCTGCAAAAATGCCGCCGTTCCGATCCCGATCACGCCCCCCGACCCTTCGGGAAATCCCGAGCTGGAGCCGGGCTTGAAATTATGTACGAATGCCGCGAAGGCGATGGAAAGCATCACCAATCCCGCCGCCCGCAGCCACGGATCGCTCAGTCGCGTGTGGTAGCACGCCATCGCCAGACACACTCCGCTGAAGAACAGCAGCGGAAAAACTCCCTGCCCGATCGCCAGATAACACCAGTACGCGACCAGCGCCCCCACAGGGCCGCAGACGTTTTGCGTCTGCGGATACGGATAGACGGCATGGCTGGGCCAATCGGTTGCACGAAAACTCCCCAGCGCAAACAGCAGAAACAGCCACATCCCCGTCGCGAAGAAAAGGGCCAGCGGCTTGACAATATGCAATCGCTGCAGCATCTCCATTAGCCGCGGCCTCCGGCCGCGATCTTCCTTTCTCGTTCAATGTCCCGTATGCCCAAATCCGCCCTTCCCGCGGCTCGTGGCATCCAGTTCCTTCACTTCCACCAATTTCACGGAAGGCACCGGCACAACGATCATCTGCGCAACGCGCATCCCCCGCTCCACAACAAACGCCGACTTCCCATGATTGATCAGCGGCACCTGCACCTCCCCGCGATAATCCGAATCGATCGTCCCTGGGCTGTTGATCATGGTGATCCCATGTTTGCTCGCCAACCCGCTCCGCGGCCGCACCTGCGCCTCATACCCTTTGGGAATCGCAATCGCGAACCCGCAGGGAATCAGCCGAATCTCGCCCGGCTTCAGGACCGTCGCCTCGGCCACCGCCGCGGCCAGGTCGAATCCCGCCGAGTCCCGCGTCATCCGCATCGGCAAGGGCAGACCCTGACCATCGGCCAGACGTTTGATCTTTATTGTTATCGGACGATGCACACGCCACACTCCAGCGAATGGCCGGAACATCCCCCTCCCCTGTACTCCGGGGGAGGGCCGGGGTGGGGGCAGCCTCCCAATTAGCGCGGGAAATGCGCTACACCCTGAATAGCTCAACGGCTCGCTGGATGAGGATATCGGCCAGCTCCCCTTTAGGCCGCGAGGGCAGTTTCCCCTCCCGCCCGTCCGCGTAAACCAGCGTCGCTTCGATCAAATCCGAACCGATCGTCTTCAGCGGATTGTAAACGATCACATCCAGCTTCTTTTGCCGCAATTTGCTCACAACCCGCTCCAGGTCCGGCGAACTTTCCAGGCTGAATCCAACCGTCCGCTGATCCGGCCGTTTGATCCGCCCCGCCGCCGCGACAATATCCTCAGTCGGCTCCAGTTCCAGGATTCGCGCCCCCTCGCGGGACAACTTCGCGCTGCTGGCCGCAACCGGCCGGTAATCCGCCACCGCCGCCGCCATGATCAGCAAATCGTGATTGGGAAATTCGCGCATAACGGCGTCAAACATCTGCGCCGCAGTCTCCACCTCAATTCGCCGCACGCCCGCCGGAAACGAAACCGCAATCGGCCCAAGAATAACAGCCACCTGATGCCCCGCCGCCACCGCCGTCTGAGCAAGGGCCGCCCCCATCTTTCCGCTGCTGCGGTTGCCGATATACCGAACCGGATCGATCGCCTCCCGCGTAGGCCCAGCGGTGATGAGGATGCGCATGGGATTATTCTACCGAGCTTCGCAAGATTTGCCGGTATTCAACTGAGCCGGGGCGCCTGCGGCGAGCGCGGTCCAACCGTCGCCCGGTGTGCCCATCCCCCAAAAAAGATTTGCGGTCACGGGCCGCCCTCAACCGCTCATCCACAGCCCCGCATGTCCGACCTCCAGCTTCAGACTCTTAGCGTAGGCCGCGATTGCCCGTCTACGATCCTCAATTTCTTGCCGCTGCGGTGCTTAGCTGCTAATCTCCGCGTCAATTGCATGGCTATGAAGCATCCCCGAAAAAACATTGTTGGCGAGCCAATCAATTTCCGAGGACTCACATACGCGCCAGTCAATGAGCAAGGCGTCGTACTTCTTTTCGGCATGTTGGCGAAAGAGTTGGGCTTTCACGTCCAGTTGGTTCGTCAGGGATACCCCGACTGCAAAGCGGTTCGCTCCTTGGGCGATGGACGTTACGAGGAGGTGAACGTTGAATTTGAATTCCGCAGTTCCGGCTTCAAGGCGCATTTGAAATCGGAAACGAAAAGCGATTTTATTATCTGCTGGGAACATGATTGGCCCGGCTGTCCCCCGACCATCCAGGTTCTCGAATTGCGTTCGCTCATCCAGTCCGGTCAATTGAGCGCAGCCCCGGCAGCAATGGAGCAGGAAGCCAGGAGCGAGCAAAAGATTGCTTACTCGCTGGAAGACCTCATCAAAGAAAACTGGAAGCACTCGCATGACCTGCTTGCCCATTTCGAGGGAGGGTTAAAGGAGCTGGGAAAATACGAACGCCGTTTCACCAAGTTCTACATCGCGTATAGCTTCGGCGCGAAGAAAAGCGCGGCCGAAGTAGTTCCCCAGCGCCAAGGCTTGAAAGTTTATCTCCGGCCAAAGAGACGTTACCTTAAATCGCCAGGCTTGGAACTGGTCGACTGTGAGCACATCGGGCACTGGACAAACGGGAACACATCTTTTCTCCTGACAGGCGACGAGCACATTCCGGCAGCGGTTGATCTCATCAGGCAAGCAGTCGCTTTGAGTGGGGTTTCCTAAGGAGATCACGGCCGATTCCTGTTTTTTCAGGCAAAACAAACGGGGAAAACAAATAGTGACAGCCGCGCATTTCCGGATTGAAGGGGAAAAGGGAAAGGGAAAAGAAAGGGAAAAGGGGACATCCATAATTTTGAAGCGATCCGGCGCAGCAAGCCGCACGGCTCAATCCAAAAAATCCCCCAATTTTTCCCTTGCAAACCAGACAAGAGTTAGGTATTAGTTCGGGGACGAACAACACCTCATTGTCCAATCCGCGCGCGATCCCCAAACCGGCTCGCGCCGCCAGCGGAGATACCGTCATGTCCGCCAATTCTGGCTCTCCAAATGACAAAGGACCCCCGATGCAATCGGGACCTTCGGCAATGACAAATGACGCCCCTCTTTCTACTCTCAACTTTCTACTACTCTACTTTCTCGCGCAGCGCCCCCCCTCCCCCCCCCAAATGGGATATTCTGAGATACGCTGTGATATTTCCCGCATCGACAAACTCCCCGAGCACCACCCCAAAAAAGTGTTATCCTTTACCCCCGGCCGGGTGTTCATATGGGTATGAAAGGCGCCATCATGAACAACGCACTTAGCGAGTACATCCAAACCGGCTCGGCCGACGCGTTCCGCCAAATCGTCGAGGCCAACATCAATTCCGTCTACTCGCAATGTCTGCGCAAATTGCACAACATTGCCCTGGCCGAAGACGTCGCCCAAATCGTGTTTGCCACCCTGGCACAAAAGGCCGCGAAATTGCCGGCCAATGTCCTGCTCGAGGGGTGGCTCTTCACAACAACCCGATTCTGCTGCTCCAACGCGCAGCGCGCGGCCGCCCGACGGACTGCCGCGGAACAAAAGGCGGCAACCATGCGAAATGAAGCGGTGGCAACAGCGGCATCCGACCAAGCCGCCTCCTCGGAAACCGAAGAATTGCTCGACGATGCGATCGCCAAGCTGGGCGAGCGGGATCGAAACGCCGTGCTGCTCCGATTCTTCGGCGGCCACAGCCTGCGTCAAGTCGGCGAGGCCCTGGGCGTTTCCGAAGACGCCGCCAGGCAGCGCGTCTTCCGCGCCATCGAGAGACTGCGTGCTTATTTCAATTCCAGGGGAGTAACCGCCGACTCGGCGACGATCGCCGCATGGCTCGGCATGGCCGTAAAGCCCGCCGGCGCCCAACTCGCTCGCGCGGCCATTCGACTTGCCGCCGCCAAAGCCGCCGCCGGGGCCTCGATGTCGGGCGCGGGGTTTTTGTCGCGCCTGACCTGGACATGGCCGAAGATCGCCGCGGGAATCGCCGCCGCCGCCGCCGTCACCACCGCGGTGGTTGTCGTGAGCAATGGCGGAACGCCTCCAGCCCCCGCGCAACCGCCGCCGGCGCAAATCACGGCGGCCCCGGTGCTGGCCGACGTGACCCCCGCCGATGCCACCCAGCCTTCCGATCAGTCCACGCCCGTCGATGCCCTCAGAAAACTGTCCACGGCAATTCAAACCAACGATCGCGCAGCCATCGCCGAATGTCTCTGCGACGACGGCGTTGACCCGGACGCAGCGGCAATGGGCCGCGCGTATTTCCCCGCACAAGCTGCCATCTCGCGACTCCAGAAAACCTGGCAGGCCAAATTTAGCGCGGCAATGAGTGTTCCGGGGTTGGGTTTCGACGACTTCCCCGGGCACGGAACTTTTGCAACGCTGCTGAGTCGCATTCTGGACTTCCCCGGTGGTTTGGAAGCGACGATCGACCGCGACATCGCTCAGGTGCGCGTTCCGCTTCCGCGCGACGCGTTCGTCTCGCCCGGTCGCGACCAGATCACCGCGCTCGGCCATTGGTCCGGCGCGATGCTGGTCTTCAAGCAGGTGGACGGCAATTGGAAACTCGACACGGATCGCACCTTCAACTTCGTCGCCAATGTTGCCAGACAGCCTGGCAACAACAAAAGCGACCTGGCGATCCAAGGGAAAGTCCTCACGGAACTGGCCGACGGCCTCAACGCCGTGGCCTCCGACATCGACAGTGGAAAGATTTCCACCCGCCAGCGTGCGGCCAATGCCGTCTTGGCCGCCGCAATGAAAGCGTTCAGAGACGCCCGCGCCGATGGCAGCACTGTCATGACTCTGCCAGTCATCGGCGGCTAATGTTTAGCCGGCCCGGCCCGCACTGAGCTTGTCGAAGTTGCCTCGGGCCGCCTTCGCGGGACAACCAGATTGCTTTTCGTTTCACCTTCCGGCACGTATGCTTTAGCGCCGACAGAAAACGAACGATGACAAAAATCCAGTCAACAATCGCCGCGATCATCCTGGCGATCCTATCGCTCCCAATTCGCGTGCACGCCGACGACGCCGTGACCCTGACCAGCCCCGACGGCCAATATCGGCTCGTCGCCCCCAAGGGATGGGGGCCGGCAGAATTTCACGTGGATAACATTCAGATCGGGGCCAGCAATCCGCGCCGCGGCGAATATGCCGAGGTCGTCGCCGACCGCCGCGAAGATTATGTCGGCTCCCTCCAGCAATTCGCCGAGGCCAAGCGCGACACCATGGCCATGAGCCTCGACAATCCCCGTCTCTCCCCCGCACAGCAACTCAAGATAAGCGGCCAGGATGCCTTCCGTTTTGAAATCCACGGCCAACTGCCCGGATCCAAAGTATCGGTCGGCTACTGTCTCACCGTCCTGGCGACCAAGACGCATTACATTCAGGTGATCGGCTGGGCCGAGGACTCCCACTTTGCCGACAATCGTCAGGAGCTGAATTCACTGGCCCAGGGATTTTCAGAGAACGCCGGCGCCCAAAAATGACACGGATATCAGAAAATCGTTTAGCCGCGATTATCAAGCACCACTTCATCCCCCACGCGCAGTCGCAGCGCTTTCGCCGCCGAGCCGTCGCGGACGGCGATCTCCAGCAGACCCGAGCTGCCGAACAATGCCAGCGCGCACCCCGGCGCGGCGTCCACATACGTCCGCTTCAGGCGCCCGACGCGTTTTCGGCCGACTCTCACCCGCAGTTTGTCAATCGACTTCAGCGAATCGCGTGCAATGTTCGTCGTCGCATTGCCGAAATGATCGATGTGAATGATTCTTCCCGATTTCACCGGCGGCGGCGCGGGAGCAAAATCCAACAGAATGGGATCATCGATCGCCCGGGCCAGTTCCACCGGGTCCCTTCCCGACGCCAACATGCCGGCAACCGGGCCCATGATGTCCCGGCCATGGAACGTATCGCTGGCTTTCATGCGGGGTCTCCAGATGAGTTTGCCCACCATTCCCGGCCCGAGCCGCCGCCAAGTCCAGGTAATCAGGCCGTTGTCCGGACAGACGATGATGCTGCCGCGGATTTGCACCAGGAGAATCCGCCGATCCGTCCCCACGCCCGGATCGACCACCGCAAGATGAACAGCGCCGGCTCCGAACCCGTCCACCGCTCGCTCGAGGGAGATCGATCCGCACAGCACGTCCCCCGGCGGCACGTTGTGGGTGACGTCCACAAGCACCGCATTGGGCGACTCCCGCAGAATCGCCCCCTTCATCGCCGCCACATACGGGTCCGACAGCCCGAAATCCGTCGTTAAGGTCACAATCGGATGCGCCAAATTCGGCTTATAGGCCATGTTGGGGTAGAATACTGGCATGAACCAGGTTGGTGAAATAGCTCCGCAGGAGCAAATGATCCGCCAGCAGATCATCGAGCGCGGAATCCATGACGAGCGAGTGATCGCGGCATTGCGGGCGGTGCCCCGCGATCGCTTCTTCCTCCCCGATGCCCGCGATTCGGCCTTCGCCGACCGCGCCGCACCCATCGGCCACGGCCAAACCATCAGCCAGCCCTACATGGTCGCCCTGATGACCGCCCGATTGCAGATCGCTCCCAACCACAAGGTTTTGGAGATCGGCACCGGCAGCGGGTATCACACCGCGATCCTCTGCAAGTTGGCGGCTGAAGTTTATTCCATCGAGCGCGTCAAGCCGCTGCTCGATGAGGCGTTTGAAAGGCTCCTGTCGCTGGACATTCACAACGCGCATTTTCGCTTCGGCGACGGGACGCGGGGCTGGCCAGAGGCCGCGCCATTCGACCGCATCCTCATCGCCGCCGGCGCGCCGCGCATTCCCGAAGCCCTCCTCAAGGGCCAGTTGATCGACGGCGGAATTGCCGTCATTCCGGTCGGACCCAGCGACGAGCAAATGCTCGTGGAAGTCCAGCGCGTCGGCGACAAGCTCGTCAGCGGCGACGTCTGCGCTTGCCGATTCGTCAAGCTCATCGGCGACGAGGGCTGGGCGGAGCAGTAGCCATTGACTATCCTTCGCTGAATGCAACCGTCCAGACGCAGAGACGCCCAGACCAACACAGAGAAGATCCAATTAGATTCTCCTTCTCCGCGTCCGCCTCTGCGCCTCTGCGTCTCTGCGGTCCAATTATCTGATGCTCTTTTCCGACCCATCGATGATTTGACCGAGATCGGACCCGCGCGCGCCAAAGCCCTGCGCGCCCTCGGCGTCACGACGCTGGGAGAACTGCTCGATTATTTCCCCCGCGATTATCAGTACGAATCGGAAGAAAAGCCGCTCGAACTGTTGCGTGACGGTGAAATCGGAATCTCGCGCGGCGAAGTCACCGCCGTCAACTACATCGCCGGCCATGGCAAACCACGATTCGAAGCCACGCTTTCACAGGGGCTGCATCGCCTGGCCCTGGTCTTCTTCCACGGAGCGTATCTCCGCCGGCAAATCCATCCGGGGCTTCTGCTGCGCGTGCGCGGACACGTCCAGTTCTTCCGCGGCATCCCTCAAATGGCAAATCCCAAATGGGAAATCGTCCAGCCGACCACCCAAGCAGTCGAAGAGGCCAAGCTCCGCGCCATCTACCCGGCCAGCGCCAAGCTGACCAGCGAAACCATCGAGCGGATCATCGCCGCGAATCTCGATGCCGCCCTCGCCGCCATCGGCGAATGGTTCGCTCCGGCATTCCTGGCCAAGCGCAAACTGATGAGCCGCGCGGATGCTTATCGCGCGATCCATCAGCCGGTCGATCGCCGCCAGGCCATCGCCGCCCGCCGCAGGCTCGTGTATGACGAGCTGATCCTCATGCAGCTCGCTCTGGCCCTGAGCCATCGATTGCATTCCGCCAAAATCAGCGCGCCGGTCCTGAAGGTCGATCAAACCCTCGACCGCCGGATTCGCGCCCGATTCCCCTTCGAGCTGACCCGCGGCCAGCAGAGCGCCATCTGGCAGATCGTCGCCGACCTCAAAAGCGGCCGGCCCATGAAACGCCTGTTGCAGGGGGATGTCGGCAGCGGCAAGACGGTTGTCGCCCTCTACGCCATGCTCGTCGCCGTCGCCAACAAGATGCAGGCCGCCTTGCTCGCTCCCACCGAAGTCCTCGCCGAGCAGCATTTCCTCACGCTGCGAAGTCTGTTGCGCGATTCCAGCGTGCAAATCGAACTGCTGACCTCGCGCACTCGGCGGCAAAGCAAAGGAGCCATCGCCGATCGCCTCGCCGAAGGCCACGCCCATCTCGTCGTCGGCACGCAGGCCCTGCTTCAGGAGCAGATTCAGTTCGCCAATCTCGGCGTCATCGTCGTGGACGAGCAGCACCGCCTTGGCGTTCGCCAGCGTGCGGCCCTCACCGACAAGGGTTCCACGCCGCACTATCTGGTGATGACCGCCACGCCCATTCCACGAACCCTCGCACTCTCCTATTTCGCCGATTTCGACCTGACCGCCATCGATGAGCTTCCGCCTGGCAGGCAGCCGATCAAAACCGTCTGGCTCCGTCCCCATCAGGCTGCCGAAGCCTGGCAATTCGTGCGCGAGCAAGTGCGGTTCGGGCGACAGGCGTATATTGTTCTGCCGCAAATTGAGGACGATGACCTCGGCGGAAGATCGATCCTGCGCCACATGCAATCCCTCGCCGCCGGCCCGCTGGCCGATCTGCGCCTCGCCGCCCTGCACGGCCAGATGCCCACCGACCAGAAAGAGCAAACCATGTCCGATTTCCGCCAGGGCCGCATTGACGTTCTCGTCTCCACCACCGTCATCGAAGTCGGCATCGACGTGCCCAACGCCGCCGTAATTGTCATCGACGGCGCCGACCGATTCGGACTCTCACAGTTGCACCAGCTTCGCGGCCGGGTTGGCCGCGGATCATGGCCGTCGCATTGCATCCTGCTGTCCGATGCCCCCACGCCCGGCGCCGAGTCGCGACTCACCGCCATGCTCTCCACCACCAGCGGATTCGAGATCGCCGAGATGGACCTGCGCCTCCGCGGTCCCGGCGAGTTCTTCGGCACCCGCCAGCACGGCCTGCCGGAATTCAAGCTGGCCGACATCACCAGCGAACTGGATTTGCTCCAATTGGCTAAAGAGGACGCGCAGTTTCTGCTTGCCGACGATCCCAAGCTCGCTGACCCATCGCGCGCTTATTTGCGAACGGCCCTATTCGCTCAATTTGGCAAGACGCTGGATCTTGTGCACGTTGGCTGAGGTGCCGTCCGATCGCGTTGCACGCTGGAACTGCGGCTCTGCACCCCCACAAATAGGTGCTGGCGGACACAAAACACGACCTGTGCCAAGTTTTTTTCACCCCGATCAGAATCGAGTGATTCCACGGTTCAGTCCGCTTCAATTCGCAACTGGCTCATTTCTTTTTTACATGTCATTTAACATTCTGCAAATAAATAACTTATATCCATATTCCATATGCAGCCAATAGCCGCAGTGGCTGCGGAGGATTTGAACTAACGCCACCAATGCCCGTACATATGAGGCGGAGTTTTATGGGCAGGAGGCCCTTGACAGGTAGCTGTTAGGTCCGGAGACTGCCCCGCCCTGGTCGATCGGCGCATCCAGCTAATTCGTGAAGAATTGCCATGGATCGGTCGATACGAGCCACGGTAGCCAATAAAAATGGCCCGCCGCGTCGAACGTAAACCCATGGCACGCAAGAGCGGAAAACATCTCGTCATCGTCGAATCGCCCGCCAAGGCCAAGACGATCAACAAATTCCTCGGCGATGGATACGTCGTCAAGGCCAGCATGGGCCACGTCCGCGATCTGCCTTCAAAGGGAATGGGCGTCGATCTCAAAACCTTCCAGCCCGACTATCAAATCCTGGAAAACCGAAACAAGGTCATCGGCGAACTGAAAAAGCTGGCCAAGGAGAGCGACAAGGTTTATCTGGCCACCGACCTAGACCGTGAAGGCGAGGCCATTGCCTGGCACTTGAAGGAAGCCCTCGGCATCCCCGATGAACGGGTTTTCCGCGTCATCTTCAACGCCATCACCAAGAGCGAAATCCAAAAGGCGTTCCTCAAGCCACACCCTATAGATATAGACCGGGTCAACGCCCAGCAGGCTCGCCGCATTCTCGACCGCATCGTCGGCTACGAGATCAGCCCCCTGCTCTGGCGGAAGGTGGCAAAGGGCCTCTCCGCCGGCCGCGTGCAATCGGTGGCCGTCCGGCTCATCGTCGATCGCGAACGTGAAATCGAAGCCTTCATCCCCGATGAATTTTGGAAAATCGTCGGCATCTTCACCCCGGATGCCAAAAATGCCCCCGCCCTCGCCAATCAGTGGGCCGATTTCCTCGTCAACACCGGCAACGGCGAACGTACCAAAGCTGAACGGGACAAATGGCTTGCCGACAATTCCACCTTCGCCGCCGAGTTGGTCGAATTTGCCGGTAACAAATTCGAAGCCAAAAACAAGGCCGTCGCCCGCGCCGCTGCCGAGGCTTTGGGCTTTCTCGTCGCGCAGGATCAGACCACCGACGATCCGCAAGGCAAGGGCCCCGCGACAAAATTGACCAAATTCGTTGGCCGAATCGAAAAGGCCCCCCCTTTCACCGTCCAGGGCATCGAGACCAACCGTGCGACGAGCAAGCCCTCCGCCCCGTTCATCACCAGCACCCTTCAGCAGGCAGCCAGCAGCCGCCTTAGCTTCCCGGCACAGCGAACCATGCGGACCGCCCAGGGCCTGTACGAATCCGGCCACATCACTTACATGCGAACCGACAGCACCAACCTGTCGCCCGACGCAATATCCATGGCCCGGTCGTACATTGCCAAAACATTTGGCGATCGGTACTTGCCCGAAAAGGCCAACGTCTACGCCTCGAGCAACAAATCCGCGCAGGAAGCCCACGAGGCAATCCGTCCGACGGACCTGAGCTTCACCCCAGCCGCTGCCCACGCCAGGCTTGGCCCCGACGATTCCCGGCTTTATCAGCTCATCTGGAACCGTTTCGTCTCCTGCCAGATGGCCCCCGCTGAATTCGACGCGACCACGGCGACGATTCTTGCAAAGACGCCCGCCGGCCAAGCCGTCTTCCGCGCCGTCGGACGCAAACTCGTCTTCGACGGATTCATGAAAGTCGTCGGCGTCAGCAGCGGTGACCAGCTTCTGCCCGAATTGTCCCAGGGCAAGGCCGTCTTCCCCATCGAGCTGAACCCCACCCAGCACTTCTCCCAGCCCCCCCCAAGATTCAGCGAGGCCTCGCTGGTCAAGGACCTGGAGCGCCTCGGCATCGGTCGGCCCAGCACGTACGCATCGATCATTCAGACGATTCAGGATCGCGAGTATGTCGAGCAGATCAATCGCCGTTTCCACGCGACGATGCTGGGCTCGATCGTCACCGACAAACTATTGCAGGCTTTTCCCGAGATCATGAACGTCCAGTTCACGGCCGGCATGGAACTCAAGCTCGATGAGATCGAGGAAAAACATCTCGATTGGATCAAGCTCCTGAAAGACTTTTACGGCCCGTTCCACGAAACCGTGGATGAAGCCCTCGACAAGCTCGAGCACGCCGGCGGGAGCCCTTCGCCATACACCTGCGAAAAATGCGGCTCGCCGATGGTCTATCGCATCAGCAAGAACGGGTTCTTCCTCTCTTGCAGCAACTATCCCCAATGCGACGGCATCAAGGCCGTCGACAAGCAGGGCAAGCCGAAGATGCAGGAGAAAAGCGAATTCAAATGCCCCAACTGCGGCCGCGAGATGCGCAAGATGAAGGGCCGCTTCGGCGAATTCCTCGGTTGCAGCGGATACATGCTGAAGAAGCCCGACGGCACGCGCGAATGCGAGACGATCATCAATCTCGACAAGCAGGGCATGCCCATGGCGCCCAAGCCGAAGGTGCTGACCGCCATCAAATGCGAGAAATGCCAAAGCCCGATGATCCTTCGCGACAGCAAACGCGGGCCGTTCCTCGGATGCAGCGCATTTCCAAAATGCCGCGCCACCAAGCAGGTTGTGAAGATGACCGGCGATGATTTGAAGACGGTTGAGGCCCTGATCCCTCTGCTGAAAGAAGGCGGAGACAAGGCAGCGAAAATGGTGGCCAAGCTTAACGGCGGCGTGGCCCCCACGAGCAATGGCAACGGCAACGGTCCCATCGCCACGGACATCGACTGCGATGAATGCGGCAAGCCGATGGTCATCCGCACCGGCCGCCGCGGCAGATTCCTCGGCTGCAGCGCCTATCCCAAATGCAAGAACACCGCCGAAGTCCCCGCCAAGCTAACCGAAGAGCTGGGCCTAAACGGCGCCAACAACGGCCAACCCAAACCGCTGGAACCTGTTTCAGATTCCCATCCGGAAGAGACAGAGCATTAGGGATTCAAATCTCGTCGCTCCGATCTGAAGGAACTATGGGCCCGCTTTCGCCCGCCCGATCGCACACTCATACGAATCGTGAATGATCTTCGCGCCCAGTTCGGCGCTTGTTTGGTTGGAAGAAGTAAAGGTGATGCAAGCCGATAACCACAAATAGCTGCACGAAGCAGCCTTTGTCGTTAGATTTGATTCCTCGACCAAAGCGAAACGGGCAGGTCAATAGGCCCGCCTTCATGGCATTTGCGGCGAATCGAATTAAAGAGGAGGCGATTTGCGCATACGAACCAAACGCATGCCAACTGCGCCATCGGCAAAATCTGATCCACCGCTGCCCGGTCCCGGCACGCCCAAACCCAAATTGCGATGGTATCACTGCGCCCTCCTGATCATTCTTTTGGGTGCCGGCACGCTCATCCGAATGGACGGCATCACCAAGACCGGGCTATGGGGCGATGAATTCCAGTCGCTCTACCTGGCCACCGGAAGAGGCGATGCGATCCTGAACATCCCGAGAAATGTGGTGGTGAATTCGCCGCCGCCCGTCGGCTTTGTCGGCGCCCCCGGGCCTGCGCGTATCTGGACGGGTCTCGATAGCACCGTTCATCCGCCGCTTTATTTCATCATCCTGCGGCTCTGGGTCGATGCATTTGGCGATGCCGACTTTTCCATCCGCTGTATGTCCTCGCTGTTTTGCATGCTCGGCGTTATTCTGCTTTTCATCATCATTCGATCGATCAGCGGCACGTGGGCGGGGCTGCTCGGCGCGACCATGATGACCTTCTCGCCGGTTCAGTTGGATTTCAGCCAGCAGGCTAGGCCCTACACTTTTGCCGCATTCCTGTGCCTGATCGTGCTCGCGCTGGTCGTTCGCATCGAGCAAAAAGGACCCTCGCCGGTAAGATCCATCTTGCTTTTCCTCGCCACGCTGGCTGCGGCGATGACCCACTATTTCGCCCTCGGGCCCATTGCCGGTTGCTGTGTATATGCCGCGTGTCGGCTCGAAGGAAAGTCGAGGCGACGTGTCTTCGCCGCCATGTCGCTCGGATTGCTCGTCTTCGCCCTCGCGTGGGGACCTATCTTCTGGTCGACGCGCGGGATCATCGGGCCATGGACGAAGACAGAATTCAAATCCGCTTTTCATCTCCACCCCCTTGCGTACTACGTGCTGAACTTGCCACAGCGATTGACCTTCGGAAGCGCCACGGACATCGGTTGGCCAACCATGATTGTCCTGGCAATCCTTGTCTATTTGCTTCCGCCCCTTAGACGCAGCAACGCGATGATTTGGTATTTCTGGACGCTCGGGGCAATCGCCGCCCCCCTCGCCGTCGATCTGCACACCTCCGCTAGCTCTATGCTGGTGGGAATGGACAAGTACGTGATCCTGGCCGCCCCTGGCATCTACGGCATCGTCGCTGCGGCAATGTGCGGACGGCTCGTGGCGACGGCGGTCACATTCGGCGTCCTGATCTTCGGCCTCGCCCGTTTCCAGGCCGGCCCGGATTTCGCCTGGGCTTCGGTATGGGGTGTCGAAGATCACCGCGCCCAGGCCCGATTTCTCGCCGCGCATGCCGGCCAAGACGATCTGCTCATTCTCCCCGCTTGTGTGTTGTTCAATGGCGATATCAACGACGCCTCCTACAATTATTTCATCATCGCACATTACGCGGGACCGTGGAAAACGCCGCTATTGCTGCTGACCGCCCCGATCGCAGGCAACGTGCAATCGCAGCTCGCCCGGTACCGCCACATTTGGGTCGCGGGCAGCTCGCAGGAGGCTTGCCAGAGAATGCTTCCAGGACATCCGTTGATAGATGTCCACGCCTCGGCATTCCGCGACAGTGTGTGGGTAATAAAGTAGCATTGCGAGACCGGCGCGCGACGCCTCAAGATCATGGCGTTGCGGGTTAGAACTTTCAATCGCGGAGGGAAACAGCGCCCGGACCTGATTGAAGAGCGCATCGCCGAATGACAGAGCAATTCATACGGGTCGGGAGTCTTTGATTTGGCGCCGGGACATGAAATGGGTGCGTAGCCAGCCACAAGTTGCGCCAAGTATTCCCTACAAGGCGCTCTTTCACCTCTTCGTGGCCATCTTCGCGATCTCCGCGCCTTCGCGGTCCGCATTCGACCGCCCCGAAAAAATAATTCAACAAATCTCCCCGGATTTCGGTAAAACACGTCCAAATCTTTCACCTTCCGCCTATAGATATAGAGGGAAGCGCTTTTTTCTCACGCGTCAGTCATTTGGAAACAGGCGATCGGCAATGACCCATTCACTTTTCGGAATCCCGCATGTTCGCGACCTCGACCCCCAGGCCGCACCTTCCACTGCCGCGCGCGCGGGGGAAGCGCCCGAACTGAAAGACTGTGGGACATCCGAGGAATTCTGGGACACCTGAGACATTTTGCCAGACCGGTTGGACCCTCCGTGCCTTTTCGCCAGCTTGCGGGCGTCTGGCCAAAAACATCCATCGGGACACCCGGCTCATCCTTTGTTACGATTTCCCCATGCCCCAGGACCTTCCCCGGCTTTATCTCGTCCGCCACGGCAGCACCGATTGGGCCGAGGCCCACCGCTTCACCGGCCGAACCGATCTGCCGCTCAACGCCCGTGGCGAGGAAAACGCCCGCCGGCTCGCCTCCCGCCTGCGCGGCCTGCGCTTCTCGCGCGTTTTCACCAGCCCCCTTCAGCGGGCGCGCAGAACCTGCGAGCTTGCCGGCTTCGCCTCCGCCGCCAAGATCGATACCGATCTCCTGGAGTGGAGCTACGGCCAACTCGAGGGCCGTTCCTCCGCCGAAGTCGCCCGCGAACTTCCCGCGTGGAATCTGTTTCGCAATGGCGCCCCCGGCGGCGAGTCGCCCAGGGACGTCGCCGAGCGGGCCGATCGTTTCATCGATACGGTTCGCCAGTCTCCCGGCGACTCGATCGCATTCGCCAGTGCACACATTATCCGGGTGATCGCCGCACGCTGGATCGACCTCGGCCCGGAGGCCGCCGGCCAATTCCTTTGCTCAACCGCCAGCGTGAGCATTCTCTGCTACGAGCACACTCTCCAGCGCCCCGCGATCGAATTGTGGAATGATGATGGATCGCGCCTCCAATACGTTCGGCCGTAAAGAGACCGCGAAACTACTCTCCCGCAGGGCGCTTGGCAGCGCAAAACGGAACGCAGCGCAAAGCACGACGCTCCCCTCAGACGTTCGATCACCCATTTAGCCCCCGGTGATTCACCGGGGGGGCCGGCCCAACGCCCCGTATTCTCACGCCCACCGGATAAAGGCATTGACAGCCGCGATCCATCAAGTATAATGAATGCTGTTCAGTTCATGAATTGTATTTTGTGAGGACCCATGGGCACGCGCCAGCGGCGAGATCAGGAGGCGAAGCAGCGGCGACAAAGCATTCTCGGCGCCGCCAAGGATATTTTTTGGAAGCATGGGTATGCCGCCGCCACCATCCCCAAGGTGGCCGCCGCGGCGCAGCTTGCGCCTGGAACGTTATATCTCTATTTCCCAAGCAAGGAGGCCCTCTATGCGGAATTGCTTGCCGAGGGATATGAAATGCTGCACCAGCGGCTCGTGGACAGCGTTCACCCGGGCACGCCCCCGAGACGGCAGGCGGAGGCGCTGATCGATGCGTTTGTCAAATTCGCCAGGGAAAACCCGGAGTATTTCGACATTGTATTTTTCGTTTTGCAGCGGGAGGGCAGTAACCGGGAAGGACGGTTGGACGCGGCGCAAGTCCATCGACTCAAGGCCTTGGAAGGCCGGTGCCGAATGGTCGCGGGTCAAGTGCTGCGCGGCGTGGGCGGCAATGCCCGGCGCGACCAAGCCGCTGTGGACGCCCTGTGGAGCATGTTGGCCGGGGTGATCTTCTATTTCGGCAATGATCCCTCGTTCGACAGGGTGGCGAGGCAAGCCAAGCGATTGCTTTTGTCGGCGATCTTTCCAGTCGATTGATCGAACTCCGTTTCAATGGAAGCGATTCGCTCTTTGGCCATGAAATGAATGAGATTCATTAACTGAGCAGTATTCAGGAGGCACCATGAAGATTCTACTTGTGTTGCCCGCGGCCGATCACCTGCGGGTGCAGACGCCTGGGGTCCAACCGCCGAAGCGCGCGATGCTGCGATTCAGCCTTCTGCCGCTGACGGTTGTGGCCGCCCTGACGCCGCCGCAGCATCAAGTGTCCATCTGCGATGAAAACGTCGAGGCGATCGACTGGGGCTGCGACGCGGACGTTGTGGGCATCACCTTCATGACCGCCTTGGCCCCGCGGGCCTACCAGATCGCCGCGGTTTTTCGGGCCAAGGGAAAGATCGTCGTGGCCGGCGGATACCACCCCACGCTCTGCCACGACGAGGCCGCCAAACATTTCGATGCGGTGGTCGTCGGTGAAGCCGAGGGCAACTGGCAGCAATTGCTGGCGGACATCGAAGCCGGGAAGCTTCAGCGCGTCTACCGGTTACCGCAAGCGGCCGACGTGACAACCACGCCGGTCCCCCGGCGCGACCTCACGGCCCGCACCGCCCGCCACTACGTCACCACCAATGCCGTACAGACCGGACGCGGTTGCCCGCACGCATGCCGCTATTGCTCCGTCACCGCATTTCATCGCCGCAGCCATCGCAATCGGCCTCTGGAAAACGTGCTGGAAGAAGTTCGCCAGATCCCCGCGCGGCATTTCATGTTTGTGGACGACAACATCATCGCCGACCCGGATTATGCGCGGCAGCTCTTTCAAGGCCTGATCCCCATGGGTAAACGCTGGGCCACCCAGTGTTCGCTAAAAATCGCCGATGATCCGCAGCTCCTTCGCCTGGCTTACGCCGCCGGATGCAGGGGACTATTCATCGGGATTGAAACGCTGGACGAGCGAAACCTGGCCGCGATGGACAAAGGGTTCAACGACAGCCGGCGCTACGCGCAGCGTCTGGCGGCCATCCGGCAACAAGGCATTCTTATCGAGCTGAGCGTCATGGTGGGGATGGACAACGATGATGTGTCGGTGTTCGCACGGACGCTGCACTTTCTTCAAGCGGTGAACGCCGAAGCGCTGCAATTGAACATCCTGACGCCCCTCCCCGGCACGCCCTTGTTCCAGGATTTCCAGCGCCAAGGCCGAATCACCGACTATGACTGGGGCCACTACGATTTCCGCCATGTCGTGATCCGCCCCGCCCGCATGACCGCGGCCGAGCTTCAGGATGGGGCTGACTGGCTCTATCGCCAGTTTTATCGCCTGGATCGCATCGTGCTGCGCACGTTGCGATCGCTGCTGAGGCTGGGCCCGTTAGTGGCCTACATCATCTGGCGGTTGAACATGACCTATCGCTATGACAACATCCGTGAAGGGATCATTGGCCACGATCCCGCGGACGTGGGTTATGCTGGCCGTGGACACGTTCAACAACGAAGCGGCACGGAGTCTAGCGCGAAGCCGGAAATCCGAAACCAGAAACCAGAATCAAATCTGAAACCAGAATGACCAGGTGGCCGTTGTTTCGGGTTTCGGGCTTCGGGTTTGATTCGTCATTCTGGTTTCGCACTTTCGGATTTTCCCTCACGCTCCCGCTTGCGGCACAACCTCGCCGCTCGGGACAGGCTGTTGCTGCGCCGCTGCTGCCGCCGCCGCCGCTGCCGCTCGGGCGGCCGGGGTCGGCTCCTCGATCTGCGGCGGCTGCGCCAGGTGCTTGATCTTCAGGTTCAGGTGCGGCGAGAAGGCCGTCCCCGCGGGGATCAGGTGGCCGAGGATGACGTTCTCCTTCAAGCCGACCAGCATGTCCACAGCGCCGGCAAGCGAGGCCTCGGTCAGCACCTTCGTCGTCTCCTGGAAGCTGGCCGCGCTGATGAAGCTTTCGCTCTGCAGCGACGCCTTGGTGATTCCCAGCAGCAGCGTCTTGGCGCGGGCGGGCTTGGGCCGTTTGCTCTTGGCCGGCTCCTTGCTCGCCGCCTCCGCCGCGTCGTTGGCTTCCTTGAAGTCCGCCTTGAGCACCACGTCGCCTTCCTTGAGGCTCGTGCCGCCCGGCTCCGCGACTTTGACGCTCTGGGCCAGCAACTCGTTCCCTTGCCGGAAACGGAACCGATCCAGCACTTCGCCGGGCAGGAATTTGCTGTCGCCGGCATCCTCCACCTTCACCTTGCGGAGCATCTGGTTCAGGATGATCTCGATGTGCTTGTCATTGATCTTCACGCCCTGGCTGCGATACACATTCTGCACCTCGGCCAGCAGGTACTGATACAGCGACTCCTCGCCTTTGATGCGAAGGATATCGTGCGGAATGATCGGCCCGTGGATGAGCGGATCGCCCGCCTCGACGGAGTCGCCCGCGTGGACCTGCAATTCCTTGTCGTTGGGCACGTGGTGCTCGCGCTCCATCCCCGTTTCCGAACGCACGATCATCGTCGTCTTGCCGCGGCGCTTCTCCGAGCGGATTTCCACCACGCCCGAGATTTCCGCCAGGACCGACGGATCCTTCGGCTTGCGGGCCTCGAAGATTTCCGTCACGCGCGGCAAACCGCCCGTGATGTCCATCGTCCCCGCAGCCTCGCGCGGCTGGCGGGCGAGCATCTGTCCCGGGGTGATCTTCTGGCCGTTGCGAACCTCGATACGCGCCTTGGCCGGCAGATAATGGAAGTCGAGGATTTTCCCGTCATCTCCTTCGATGGTGATGCGCGGATGCCGCTCCCCCTTGTGTTCGATAATCACCAGCTTCGCCTCGCCGACGCCGCTGCTGCCCTTACGCTCCTCTTCCAGGCGGACGGTTTCGCCCTCTTCGATGTCCTCATACCGGACGATACCGCCCTTCTCCGCCAAAATCGGCGTGATGTGCGCATCCCAGACCACGAGCTGTTGCCGCGGCTTGACCTTTTCTCCATCGGCCACCAGCACCGTTGAGCCGTAAGGAACCTTGTATTTCTCAAGTTCGCGGCCCTTGGCATCGGCGATGGCAATCTCACCGTTGCGCTTCAACGCCACCAGGCGCTTGACGCCTTCGGCATCGTCGACCTGCACGGCGTTGATGTCGTGATGCTGCACGATCCCGCCGGTCGCGGCCTTGATGTCGTTTTCGATCAGGCTTCCCGTCGCCACGCCGCCGGTGTGGAACGTCCGCATCGTGAGCTGCGTGCCCGGCTCGCCGATGGACTGCGCCGCAATGATTCCCACGGCCAGACCTTCCTCGACGACCTGATTCGTGGACATATCCACGCCATAGCACGCCGCGCAAACCCCGCGCGGGCTTTCGCACGTCAGCGGCGAGCGGACCCGGATGCTTTCAAGCTTCAGATCTTTCAGCTTGTCGGCGATCTCGCTGGTGATGCTCTGGTTTTCCGTGACGATCGTCTCGTCCGTGATCGGATTGCGGATCGTGTCGCGCGCCGTACGGCCGACGATCATGTCTTTCAATTCCACTTCGACGGTTTCACCTTTGTAAATCGTGGTCTTGGTCACGCCATTGAGCGTCTTGCAATCCAGTTCGTTGACGATGACGTTCTGGGCCACGTCCGCGAGCTTGCGCGTGAGGTAGCCCGAATCCGCCGTTTTCAGCGCCGTGTCGGCCAATCCCTTGCGGGCGCCATGCGTGGACGAGAAGTATTCCAAAACCGACAGCCCTTCGCGGAAATTCGCCTTGATCGGCGTTTCGATGATCTCGCCCGACGGCTTGGCCATCAGCCCGCGCATCCCGCCCAACTGCCTCATCTGGTCCACCGATCCGCGGGCCTTGCTCGTCGCCATCATGTTGATGGGATTCATGTATCTCAGATATCCCTTCTGTTTGGCCACTTCCTTGCTGACCGGCTTGCCGCTCTCGTCGCGATAGTCGTTTTCCAGACCCGTCATGAGGTCTTCGGTCACCTGCTTGCGGGCGTGGCCCCACAAATCGATGAGCTGCGAATACCGCTCCTGGTCCGTGATCGCGCCCATGCGATAGTGCTTCTCGATCTTGTCGGCTTCCTTCTGGCCTTCGGTCAGGATCGTCTGCTTGGATTCGGGCGTGCGGATGTCCGTCACCCCGAAGCTCAAACCCGCCAGCGTCGATCTCTTGAATCCGAGCGACTTCATGTCATCCAGCAGTTTGATCGTCGCTGGGCGACCCTGCGTTGCGTAGGTATCGGCGATGACCCGGCTCCCGCCGGCGCTGGTCAGCGCGTAGTTATAGAACGGCATGGCACTGGGCAGAACGTCGTTGAAGATACAGCGGCCGACGGTCGTCAAGACCACCTGGCCGTCGAAATCCTTCGGCCTGGGCTCGGGCTTGTATTCCGGATTCTTCCGCTTGCGATGCGTTTCGATCGTCTTCCACGCCTCATCGGCGAGCGGAACGGGCGCCGATTTTTCGCTCGGCACGATCAGGTTCCGACTGCGCAGCCGCACGAAAATCCGCGTATGCGTCGAAATCTTCCCAAGCTCGTACGCCAGCATCGCTTCCCGCTGGCTGCTGTACAGGGTGTATTCGCCCCTGTCCCCCTCGCGGTCGGCGGTGATGTAGTAAATTCCCAGCACGATGTCCTGAGAGGGCGTGATGATCGGCGTGCCGTTCGCCGGCGAAAAAATGTTGTTCGGCGCCAGCATCAAGATGTGCGTCTCCGCCTGCGCTTCCACGCTCAGCGGAAGGTGAACCGCCATCTGGTCCCCGTCGAAGTCCGCATTGAAACCCTTGCAGACCAGCGGGTGAATCTTGATCGCGTTGCCTTCCACCAGCACCGGCTCGAATGCCTGAATTCCCATCCGGTGCAACGTCGGCGCGCGATTCAGCATCACCGGATGCTGATAAATCACCTCTTCCAGGATGTCCCACACTTCCGGGTCGCGACGCTCCAGCATCTTCTTGGCCGACTTGATCGTGTCCGCCAGGCCATGCTCCTTCAGCTTGCGGATAATAAACGGCTGATACAGCTCCAGCGCGATCTTCTTCGGCAAGCCGCATTGGTGCAGCTTCAGCTCCGGACCGACCACGATCACCGAACGGGCCGAGTAATCGACTCGCTTGCCCAGCAGGTTTTCGCGGAACCGGCCCTGTTTGCCCTTGATCATGTCGGTCAGCGATTTCAGCGGCCGATTGCTGCTGCCCAGCACCGGACGCCGGCACCGACCGTTGTCGAACAGAGCGTCCACCGCCTGTTGCAGCATGCGCTTTTCGTTGCGGATGATCACTTCCGGCGCGTTCAGGTCCACCAGCTTTTTCAGCCGGTTGTTCCGGTTGATGATCCGGCGATACAGATCGTTCAGATCGCTGGTCGCGAAATTCCCGCTCTCCAGCAGAACCAGCGGCCGCAGGTCCGGCGGAATCACCGGAATCACGTCCATCACCATCCATTCGGATTTGTTTTCCGAATTCCGGATCGCCTCGACGATCTTCAGCCGCTTGGTCAGGTCCTTGATCTTCTGCTTGCTGTTGGTCTTCTCGATATCGCGGCGGATCTTCTCGGCCTCGACGTTCAGATCGAGCAGGCCCAGCAGCTTCTTGATCGCCTCGGCGCCCATCTCGGCTTCGAACTCTTCGCCGTATTTCTCGAAGGCCGCCCGATATTCGTCTTCGGTGAGAAGCTGCTTTTTCTTCAGCGGCGTCTTCCCCGGATCGGTCACCACGTAATCCTGGAAGTAAACGATCTTCTCGATGTCGCTGGTCTTCATGTCCAGCAGAGACCCCAGACGGCTGGGAAGGGCCTTGAAGAACCAGATATGCACGATCGGCGCGGCGAGGTTGATATGCCCCATGCGCTTGCGCCGCACGCGGCTATGCGTCACCTTCACGCCGCAGCGGTCGCAGATGATGCCCTTATATTTCGTCCCTTTATATTTCCCGCAGGAGCATTCCCAGTCGCGCTCCGGGCCGAAGATCCGCTCACAGAACAGCCCGTCCTTCTCCGCGCGATACGTGCGGTAGTTGATCGTCTCCGGCTTCTTCACCTCGCCGAACGACCACGAGCGAATATCGTTCGGGCTTGCAAGCTGAATCCGAACAGAGCCGTAATCATTTATCCGATCGTAAACGCTTTCAGCCATGATTGTTCTCTTTCTTTCGTGGCATGGACGTCCCGTCCATGCCTGGTTTCATCAAGAGGCGCCTGGCGAAACAAAATAGCCCGATGCCTAGAACCTCCCGTCACATCAAATCCGCGTCCTCATCCTCTCTTCCGGCCCCCTTCTTCTTTTCCAACTGGATATTCAATCCAAGTCCGCGGATTTCGTTGCACAGCACGTCAAAGCTCACCGGTGTGCCCGCCTCGAGCGTGTTCGTGCCCTTCACCATGCTTTCGTAAATCTTGGTGCGGCCTTCGACGTCGTCCGACTTCACGGTCAGCAATTCCTGCAGCACATACGACGCGCCATACGCCTCCAGGCCCCAGACTTCCATCTCACCAAACCGCTGGCCGCCGGTGCGGGCCTTGCCGCCCAGCGGTTGTTGGGTGATCAGGCTGTACGGGCCCGTCGCACGCGCGTGAATCTTGTCATCCACCAGGTGGTGCAGCTTCATCATGTAGATGTAGCCCACGGTGGTCTTCTGCTCGAAACGTTCGCCCGTGCGGCCGTCCATCAACTGGATCTTTCCGCCCCATGGCATCACCACGTCCAGATCGCGCTCGACCAGCGGCTTCCGCTGGCTCTTACGCTCCTTGCGACGCTCTCGAATCGCTTCGTTCGACTCTTCCACCGCCGCGTGAATCTCGTCTTCCGTCGCTCCGTCGAACACCGGCGTCGTCGCCTGCTGACCGAGCACCGCCATCGCCCATCCCAGGTGCGTCTCCAGGATCTGACCGACGTTCATGCGGCTCGGCACGCCGAGCGGGTTCAGCAAAATGTCCACCGGCGTCCCATCTTCCAAGAACGGCATGTCCTCTTCCGGCACGATCCGGGCAATGACGCCCTTGTTTCCGTGCCGGCCCGCCATCTTGTCGCCGACGGACAATTGTCGCTTGGTCGCCACGTAAACCTTCACCATCTCCAGCACGCCGCTGGGCAATTCGTCGCCCCGCTTCATGTGCTCCATCCGGCGATTCTTTTCCTTCAGCACCGCCTGCACGCGCGGCCAGAATCGGCTGTGCGTGTTCAGGCCCTGCTCCTTGGCTTCCTTGTTCCCTTTGATCCAATCGGGGTCAAATCCTTCGATCTGTTCGAGGATGACATCCGCGTTTTCAGATTGGCCCACCTTCTGGCGAGTGCTCGCGTCCACCATCTGCTGGCCCGAAACCTCGTTGATCTCCGCGACCATCTGCTTGAAGATCCCGATCGCCTGCTGATTCATTTCCTTTTCGTATTTGTCGATGTCTTTCTTCAGCGCCTTCTTCTGATCGTCGGTCATGTGCATCCGGCGGCTGAACCGTTGCGTGTTGATCACCACGCCCTCCTCGCCGGCGGGCATTTCCAGCGAGTCGTTCTTCACGTCCTCGCCCGCCCGGCCGAAGATCGCGTGCAGAAGCTTTTCCTCCGGCGTCAGTTCGCTCTTGCTCTTGGGCGCGATCTTGCCGACCAGGATGTCGCCCGACCCAACGCGCGTTCCCACGCGCACCACGCCGTTCTCATCCAGGTTGGCCAGCGCACGCTCCGACACGTTGGGGATATCCCGGGTGAATTCCTCGCGGCCGAGTTTCGTCTCCCGAATTTCAACGTCGTACTCCTCGATGTGAATTGACGTGAACACGTCTTCCTTGACCAGCCGCTGGCTGATGACGATCGCGTCCTCGAAGTTGTAGCCGTCGTAGGTCATGAACGCGACCAGCACGTTTCGGCCCAGCGCCAGCTCACCCTGATGTGTCGCCGCCCCGTCGGCGATGATCTGGCCCTTCTTCACGCGCTGGCCCTTCTTCACGATCGGCTTCTGATTCAAGCACGTGCGCTCGTTGAGGCCCACGAATTTTCGCAAGATATATTCATCCGCATTGTCGATCAGGATGCGGGAGGAATCGACGTAGGTGACGGCTCCGCCGCGCTCGGCCCGGACCACCATCCCGCTGTTCTGAGCCACGGGTCGTTCCATCCCGGTGCTGATGATGGGCGGATCCGTCCGCAGAAGCGGGACCGCCTGCCGTTGCATGTTGCTGCCCATCAGCGCACGGTTCGCGTCGTCGTGCTCCAGGAACGGAATCAGCGCCGCCGAGACGGAAACCGTCTGCCTCGGGCTGATGTCCACATACTGCACTTCCTTGCTCGGCACCGTCGCCAAATCGCCCTGCACTCGAGCCAAAACCAAGCCCTTGCGAAGCTGGCCGTCCTTCTCCACCACGTCCGGCGGAGCGAGGATCGCCTTCATCTCCTCATCGGCCCGTAGATACTTATGCCCGCCGTTGACCTTTCCATCCACCACCACGCGGTACGGCGTGATCAGGAATCCGTACTCGTCGATGTCGCTGTAAATCGACAGCGACGCGATCAGCCCGATGTTCGTGCCTTCGGGGGTTTCGATCGGACAGATTCGGCCGTAGTGCGAGATGTGCACGTCGCGCACCTCGAATCCCGCGCGCTTGCGGTTCAAGCCGCCCGGCCCAAGCGCCGACAATCGCCGCTCGTGGGTCAATTGGCTCAGGGGATTGGTCTGGTCCACCACTTGGGACAGCTCGCCGCGACCGAAGAAGAAATCGATCGAGCTGCTGATGCTCTTGGAATTCACCAGCTCCGCGATTCGCCCCAACTCGTTGGGGTCCTTGAGGCTCATGCGCTCCTGGACCGTCCGCTTGAGCTTGAGGAAACCCTTGCGAAGCTCCTCGCCCGCCAACTCGTCGATGGTCCGCAACCGCCGGTTACCAAGGTGATCGATGTCGTCGATGTATCCTTCGCCGCTTCGCAGCTTGAACATGTACTTCAACGAGTTGACCAGGTCTTCGCTGCGGAGCGTCATCACGGTTTCGGGCACATTCTGGTCAAATTTACGATTGATGCGGAAGCGCCCCACCCGCCCCAGGCGATAGCGGTTCTCGTCGAAGAATTTCTCTTCGAACAGGGTTTGCGCCTTATCGATCTGCGGGGGATTTCCCGGCCGCAGGCGGGCGTAAATCCGCAGCAGCGCATCGTTGTGGCTTTCCGACGCGTCGTCCGCCAGCGTGTTCAAAATGAGCGGGTCCGCCACTTTCGTCACAACGCTGACGCTCTTGAGATTGCTCGACTGAATCTTGTTGATCGCCTCGCCGATCTGCGCCCCGGACTTCACCAATTCCTCGCCGTTCTCGGAATCGATGATCGCCGCGGCCGCGTAATACGCGGCCTGAAGCTGTCCGACCTTTACCGTCTCAACCTGATAGAACTCCTTGATGATCGCGTCGGTCGTGCTGTATTTCTCATCCAGCGCCCGCAAAAATGTCGTTGCCGGGATCTTGCTGCTCTGGTCGATCCGCACCGCCAGCGCGTCCTTCTTCGTAACCGAACATTCGATCCAACTCCCGCGCTCCGGGATCACGCGGCATCCGTGCAGCGGCCGGTCGCCCTCCTGCACCTCCACGAGAAAATCCACGCCCGGCGAGCGGTGCAACTGGTTCACGATCACGCGCTCGGCGCCGTTGATGATGAATTCGCCCCCGCCGATCATGATGGGGATTTCCCCCACGTAGATCGAATCCTCCACCACCTCGTCCTTGTCCTTCCGCACGAACCGCACCTGAATCCGGAAGGGCATCCCGTACGTCAGCCGCAACGCCCGGCATTCGTCCGGCGTGTACCGCGGCTCGGAAAGGTCGTAACTGATGTATTCCAGGCGCAAGTTCCCGTCGTAGCTCTCGATCGGGAATACTTCACGCAGCAACGCTTCCAGCCCCTCATTTTTTCGATGCTTCTGATCTGCATTTTTCTGCAAAAACCTTTGGTATGACTCTATCTGCACGTCGATCAAATTCGGAATCGGCAGCGTGTCCCCACGCTTGCTGAAATCGCGCGGCTCGTACGATCGCATCAGATTATCCTTTTCCCAAATTTCCTAGGCAGGGGCGTAATTCGTGTTAACTCGATAAAATTAGCCGCCTTACGTAAAACGTGAAGCGGCCTGTCGGCAGGGCTGTTCTTTGGCGCCCGGCAAGATCTCTGTATTAATAGCAGGCAACCTAGCAACTAAAAGTTGCCCATCAAGGCGCAAAAACAACGACCACAACTCCTCCGTCTCGTCCGAGCCGGAAGATTCATGGTTTTTGCACCGAGATTATTTTGTCCCTTTTTTCAAAAGCGACTGTCAACTTTATACCCCACCCGCGCTACGATGTCAATCGAAAAATGAAAGCCCACGGATGGCCATCCGTAGGCTTTGAACCCTTCAAGATCAGCGCCACCGGCGTGTTACTTCAACTCCACCGTCGCGCCTTGTTCTTCCAGTTCCTTCTTGAGCTTGTCGGCGTCGGCCTTGGGCAGGCCTTCCTTGACGGTCTTGGGCGCGCCTTCCACCAGGTCCTTCGCCTCCTTGAGGCCGAGACTGGTGGCCGCGCGAACGACCTTGATCACATTGATCTTCTTTTCGCCCGCCGCCTTGAGAACGACGTCGAACGTCGTCTTCTCTTCCGCCGGCGCAGCCGCCGCCGCTCCGCCCGCCGCAGGGCCCGCCATCATCGCCACCCCGCCAGCCGCAGGCTCGATCCCGTATGCCTCTTTGATGTAAGCGCTGAACTCAACCGCTTCCTTCAGCGTCAGGACAGCGACTTCATCAGCCAACTTTTTCACTTTGTCAGAAACTTCTGCCATGACTTCATCTCCAGGCCGTAACGTGGCCTTCGCGTGTCGATTGGCATCCCGTTCTCGATGCCCGCTTCACCGCGAAGCGGTTTGACCCTCAAGGGGACATCTAGCACTGCCGGACGCTGATTTCGTTTTGCTCTCATCCCGCGGCGGGCGCAGCCGCCGCAGCGGCCGGCGCAGCCGCCGGCGGTTCCTTTTCCTTTGCCTTGTCTTCAACCGTCTTGAGAATAGCCGCCAACTTCCCACCCGGCCCTTTGACGGCCCCGGCGAGCTTCCGTCCGGGACCCAAAATCGCCGCCAGGATGCTGGCGATCGCTTCCTCACGCGTAGGCAGTTTGCTGACTTGCTCGACGCCTTTGGCTCCCCGGTACAATTCGCCATCGAAGAACACACCGCGAAGCTCCAGCTTTTCGTCGTTCTTCGCCGCCTCCACCAGCATCCTCGCGATGCTCGCGATGCTCGTCTTCCCATACACAACGGCGCTCGGCCCATCCAGCAGCACCTCAAACCCCTTCAGCTTCGTCGAACCGGCCGCCCTCTTCGCCAGGGTATTCTTCACCACCGTCATCTTCACGCCCTTGGCTCCCAGCCTCCGACGAAGCAAATTGGTCTTCGTCCCGTCGATGCCCTTGGGGCTGATCACCGCCACGCCATCCAGCGGGCTGAATTTCGCGGTCAGCTCTTTCTCGATCAGATTTTTGACTTTTTTGCTCATGATTCCACCTTCACCATCACCGCCGGCGTCATCGAGCCCTTCAGGACCACCTTCTTGATATACGCCCCTTTGCTGGTTTGCGGCTTAAGACGGCGAATCAGGGCGACCATTGCGTTGATGTTGTCCACCAGTTTCGGCTTATCGAAGCTCAGCTTGCCCACAACGCTATGGACATTCCCACCCGTATCATTGCGGAATTCGATTTTCCCCGCCGCATATTCACGCACCGCCGCGGCGACGTTCGCCGTGACCGTCCCGGCCTTCGGCGACGGCATCAGCCCCTTGGGGCCGAGCACCTTTCCCAGCCGGCCGACGAAACGCATCATGTCCGGCGTTGCCACCGCCACGTCGAAATCCGTGAAGTTCTCTTTCTCGATGGAGGCCACCAATTCCTGGCCGCCCGCCCGCGTCGCTCCCGCCGCCATCGCCTGCTCCACCAGATGATCCGGGCAGAACGCCACGACGCGCTTGGTCTTGCCGACCCCGTGCGGAAGCGACAGCGAGCCGCGAATCATCTGATCCGCCTGCTTCGCGTCGATCCCAAGAGAAAAAATCAGCTCGACCGTCTGATCGAACTTGGTCTGCGGAAACGACTTGACCAAATCCACGGCGGCCTCAACGGTGATAATTTCCGCCGTCGTCTTCTTGGCCGCCTCTTTGTATCGTTTGGATCGAGTGACAATGACAGGCATGTGCGCTGTCGCTCCTTAACGCGAGAAAATGCTCTCGCGGAAGCTCCCACTGTTTCGGCCCGTGGTACGGCCATTATTTCTCAACCAGATGTATTCTGTCGATTCCCTCGCGCCCGTCAAGTCTGCATTTCGCCCCCGGTGATTCACCGGGGGCTATTTGCACGGGCGGGTTATCCTTCAACCGTAATTCCCATGCTCCGGGCCGTCCCGGCGATGATCCGCGCCGCATGGTCCTCGTCGAATGCGTTCAAATCCTTGATCTTCTCCTTGGCGATCGCCTTGCACTGAGCCATCGTGACCGTGCCGATCTTGTTCTTGTTCGGCTCGCCGCTCCCCTTCTCCGCCTTCACCGCGTCCTTCAGCAGCACGCTGGCGGGCGGACTCTTCAGCTCAATATCGAACGTCCGGTCCTTGTAGACCGTCACCAGACAGCCGATGACCTTCCCCTTCATATGGGCGGACATCGCGTTGAATCGCTGGATAAACTGTCCGGGATTCACGCCGTGCTGGCCCAATGCCGGCCCGATCGGCGGCGCCGGGGTCGCCGTCCCGCCGGGGGCCTGAAGCTTGAACTGCACCGTTATGACTTTCTTGGCCATCGCCTTTCACTCCCATTCAAGTCAGATTTTCTCGATCTGCCAATATTCCAGTTCCAGCGGCGTCGGGCGGCCGAAGATCGTCGCGATGATCCTCACCATTCCCTTGTCCGGAATGATCTCATCCACATCGCCTTCAAAGTTCACGAACGGCCCTTCCGTCACCTTGATCCGATCTCCACGCTTGTATGCCGTCTGAATCGTAGGTCCGCTGTCGTCCGGTCGCTCCGCCTCTTCCAGCATCTTCGCCTGGTCCTTGGGGCTCATCGGCGTCGGCTTGCCGTTGGAACCGATGAAATCTCCAACCCCGTCCGTCTCCTTGATCATGAACCAGACCTTCTCGGGAATCATCCCGTTCTTGTCCAGTTCCAGCTCGATGAAGACGTAGCCAGGATAAAGCTTCCGATCCGTGTCCCGACGTTTCCCGTCCTTGATCTGCCGCACCTTTTCCACCGGAACCAGGATCCGCGCCACCTGTTGCTCCACGCCCTCTATCTTCACCTTCCGCACCAACGCCTCCCGCACGCGGTCTTCCTTGTTGCTCGCCACTCTCAAGACGAAAAATTGCATAAGCACGCACCCAAGCTTTCAATGTCCCAGGAAAAACGGCGGCGTTTTCAGCACTCCCAGAAGATAGAACACCATTTGAAAAAACAGGTCATACATAAACAGCATCACGGCTATGACGAACATGAACCAGATCACCACCTTGGTCGATCCCATCAGTTGCTTGCGCGTCGTCCAGTTCACCTTCTTCATTTCGCTGTCGGTGGCGATCAGAAAATCCACGTTCATCGGCTTATTCATCATGTGATACGCGATCGCCGCATACGTCAGCGAGAAAATCACCACCAGCAGATACGCGCCCCGCGGCTCCTGAAGATGAGTGGCCCTCAGCGCCTTGCTGAGCCACGGCTGGGTCGAAAATCCGTCGAACTGCGAGTACAGAAAATCCGCCGTCAGCAATCCGATCAGCGAGACCGCCGCCACCGTCCCCATGCGCGTCCAATACCCCTGCCCCTTCTTGTAAATGTGGAAGTATCCCCCGGTCGCGCTCTCCACCGGCTGCGCCCGCGTTGGACCCGGCTGCCGACGACTCGGCGGCGTGCGCGGCGGCCCTTGCGAATCCTCGGAATTGTCAGCCTGCTCGCCCGTCATCGCGTCCTTCGGCTCTGGTTTTATCTTGGTCGATTCCATGTTTCACACGCCAGGAGGGAATCGAACCCCCAACCTGCCGCTTTGGAGACGGCTGCTCTGCCAATTGAGCTACTGGCGTATTTCCAGGGGCTAGGGACTACCAGGGCGCTTTCCAACCAGCAACCAATAGCCAGCCACTCATTTCCTTTTAATCTTATGCATCGTGTGCTTTCGCAACCGCGGGCAATATTTCTTCAGCTCGATCTTGGGCGCGCCGCCCGCCACCTTCAGCTCCGTGCGGTAGTTCAAGTCGCCCGTCTCCGTGCATTGAAGCCAAACCATCTCTCGGTTTTCTTTTGCCATGATCGCCTATCCGCTCTGCTCTCCAAGAAATCAAAAGCCAGCGGAGGCTCTTCCACTGGCTGCTGACCCGTTCTCGTCCGTTGAGCCGCAACGTTTTTTTCGCTACGCCAAAATCTTCGTCACGACGCCCGAGCCAACCGTCTTGCCCCCTTCGCGGACGGCGAAACGCAGCTTCTCTTCCATCGCGATCGGGGCCATCAACTCGATTTCCACCGACACGTTGTCCCCGGGCATCACCATCTCCGCCCCGCCCAGCAGCTTCGCCGTCCCCGTCACGTCCGTCGTCCGGAAATAAAACTGCGGCCGATACCCGTTGAAAAACGGCGTGTGCCGGCCGCCCTCTTCCTTCGTCAAAACGTAAACTTCCGCCTCGAATTTCGTGTGCGGCGTGATGCTCTTGGGCGCCGCCAGCACCTGCCCACGCTCCAAATCGTCCTTTTCAACCCCACGCAAAAGAACGCCCACGTTCTCCCCGGCCTGTCCTTCGTCCAGCGTCTTGTTGAACGCCTCCACTCCCGTCACAACCGAAGACTTGTTCGCCTTGAGCCCGACAATCTCCACCGCGTCCCCCACCTTGCACCGGCCACGCTCGATACGACCCGTCCCCACCGTCCCGCGGCCCTTGATGCTGAAAACGTCCTCGATCGGCATCAGGAACGGCTTGTCGATCTCACGCTGCGGGATCGGAATGTAATCGTCCAGCGCCTTGACCAGATCATCAATCGGCTTGTTGGCCTTGTCATCCTTCGGGTTCTGATAGGCCGCCAGCGAATTGCCCCTGATCAGCGGCGTGTCGTCGCCCGGGAATCCATACTTCGTCAAAAGCTCCCGGATTTCCATGTCCACCAATTCCACCAATTCCGGATCGTCCACCAGATCGATCTTGTTCAGAAAGACGACGATCCTGGGGACGCCCACCTGCCTCGCCAGCAAAATGTGCTCGCGCGTCTGCGGCATGGGACCGTCGGCGGCCGAGACCACCAGAATCGCTCCGTCCATCTGGGCCGCGCCCGTGATCATGTTCTTGATGTAGTCCGCATGCCCGGGACAGTCCACGTGGGCGTAGTGCCTCTTCTCCGATTCGTACTCCACATGCGCCGCCGAGATCGTCACCGTCTTGCTCGCATCGCGTTCAGTCCCGCCCTTGGCGATGGCTTTGTAGTCCTTGGCCGCGGTCCCGAACTTCACCGACGCCCGCGCGCTCAGCGCCGCCGTCAGCGTCGTCTTGCCATGGTCGATATGACCGATCGTCCCCACGTTCACGTGCGGCTTTTTGCGTTCAAATACGGCCTTGGCCATGTCCGTAACCTCCAGATCAGTTGTTCTACAAAACCTCGGTGTTCCGACTCTTTACAATAAGCTGGCACTGGGGATTGAACCCAGGACCTCCACCTTACCAAGGTGGCGCTCTGCCGCTGAGCTATGCCAGCGCTTCTCGCCAGGCCGCTCCGGCGTTCTCGGCAGCGCCGCCGAAGGCTTCCGGAAAAAAAACGCCGTTCCAGCGCGTACCGGAAGCTCGGAAGGGCGGCGAGTATAAATCGCCCCAACCCAATGTCAATGATATGGATGCCGTCAAAAATCGAGAAATCAAAGGCCCCTAGAATCTCGATGGCGCCCAAGGCTGAACCCCATAATTCAACGTTTTTGATCTTTCGCGTAAGTTCCTTAATTTCAAAGTCAGATCGAACCGCAGAGCACGCCGAGGCCGCGGAGATAGACGCAAAGAAGAGCCTGTCCGAAGGTCTTCTCCGCGTTTGTCTCTGCGATCTCCGCGTGCTCCGCGGTTCAATTTCTATCTGGAAACGCCGGAGAATTACGGATTTACAATGAAGACTGAAAATGTTGCCATAATTGAGGCGGGACTGGCTTTGGTTTTGATTCGCCATTCTGGTTTCGCACTTTCGGGTTTCATCGCTATCCTCCCGCCATGCTGGTCATCTGGTGCAACACCCGCATCCCCGATTCCGTCGAATCGCGCCTCGCAGCCGGCCTTCTCCCCCATCGCCTCATTCTCAGCACCCAGCGCACAAACAATCTCGCCGCCGCCGGTCCCGATCCCTCCCTGGCCGATGCCGACATCGCCTTCGGCCAGCCCGATCCGAATCAACTCCTCGATCTTCCCCGTCTCCGGTGGGTTCAACTCAGCAGCGCCAGCTACACCCGCTACGACCGCCCCGACATCCGCGACGCCCTCCGACGCCGAAATGCCGTCATCACCAGCAGTTCATCCGTCTTCGACGAACCGTGTGCCGAGCACGTCCTGGCTTTCATGCTCGCCCACGCCCGGGCGATCCCTCCGTCCTTGGCCAACCAGTTCGGCCCGCGCGCATGGCCCATCGCCGATCTCCGCCCGCGTTGCCGCCTGCTCATCGGCCAAACCGTTTTGCTCCTCGGCTTCGGCACAATCGCCCGGAGGCTCGCCGAATTGCTCCAACCTCTGCGAATGAAAATTTCCGCCATCCGGCAGAACCCCCGCGGCGACGAACCCGTTCCCGTCCATCCCATTTCAGAATTGGAAAAATTGCTTTCAGTTGCCGACCACGTCGTCAACATTCTCCCCGCCAGCCCCGCCACCGACCGCTTCATGAGCGCCGCCCGTTTCGCCGCCATCAAGCCCGGAGCGATTTTTTACAACATCGGACGCGGAACCACCGTCGATCAAAAACCCCTGCTCGATTCCCTCGCCACCGGCCGGCTCGCCGCCGCTTATCTCGACGTCACTGACCCCGAGCCGCTTCCTCCCGACCATCCACTTTGGCGAGCGCCCAATTGCTTCATCACCCCCCACACCGGCGGCGGGCATCTCGACGAATCCGAACGCGTCGTCGATCATTTCCTGCAAAACCTCCGGCGATTCCAATCCTCGCTGCCCCTCATAAACCAAATCCTCTAAATAAGGAACCGTGTTTCAGGGACAGCAACCCAATGTTTAGCGGCGTCCCGGCGCGCCGGGACGCGCGTTCTTCTCGACGCCCCAGAATCGCGGTCGCCCATTTGGGAAGCCATGGGATTGTTATCCCATGGTCTTGCCCTTCCGGGTCGCCTTCCCCCTCCAAAGCCCAGGGAGCTTGCTCCCTGCGGAATCCCAATCCCATAAATTTTCAATTCTCCCGCACCCCCCATCGAGCCACTCCGCTCGGAGGTTCGAATCGGGGGGAGGATTCGAACCTCCGACCTCCGGGTTATGAGTGTGTTTCGCTCAAAATTTTTAACTGTTGAGAAGCGTTGTACTTCCGGCAACCGCAAGGCCTTACGTCCTTGCGCTGCGGTGTCACATATACACCATTTCGACCATGTTTTCCAGCGAATTGTGTGCAGTTTTGTGTACGGTTTCGCCGCGGAGTGCTAGTCGTCTTCCTCGAAGTAATCGAGATCAAGCCTGTTCACTTCATAGGTGGCGGTGGTCGAAACTCCGATGTGGTAGTCAATCATTAACTGTGCAAGCTGGGCTCCATCGATGAGTACGATTTTCTTTTCAATTTGCAGGACATAGGCGCGGGCGTCACTCGTGAATTGCGAGGTAGTGATAAAAACACCCTTTCGAGCACGTTGGCCTTCGAGGCTGCCCGCAAAGGATTGCACGGTGGGACGTGACACGGGGCCGTTCCAGCGCTTAGCTTGCACATAGACCACGTCCAAGCCGAGTCTGTCTTCGTTGATGGTGCCATCGATTCCCTCGTCGCCGCTTTTCCCAACAATCTGTGCGGCATCAGCACGCGAGCCCCCGTATCCCATCGCCAAGAGAAGATCAATCACCACCTGCTCGAAGAATTTCGGAGTTGCCTTGGCGAGCTGTTCCAATATGTCCGTAGCCAGTGCGCTTCGGATTCTTTTATAGCTGGCCTCTAGCGTTTCGAGTGGGGTTCGATCATCGGCGACCTCGTCAACAGCCGCTGGGGCCGGCGGATGGGTCAGATTAGTCGGATTAGATTTCCAATCATCGGCGAATTTGGCGAATTCTGGGAAGCGGCGAAGGAATTTCTTGTCAATGCGAGATGGGGGATTGTGCAGCACTGATTGGCCTCGTTCTGTAATCTTGAAGGCGCCGCGGCCGAGGCGCGTTAGCAGAACGGCTTTGGTGAGGTAGGTTCTGGCCCAGGTTACGCGATTATCGAAACGGGTTTGAGTACCACTCGGAAGCAATTCTTGACGGTCCTTTGCATCGATAGACAGGGTGGCGCTCAGCGCGTCTCGGGCCTCCGCAATTGTGTGGTCCCTCCCATCGCCGGCAAATTTGAGCAGCGGTAATATGAATTCTTGAAATTCGGGAATCGCCATAGTCGAGGTCCTTTTTTGCGGATGATATCAAAATTGGAGCCAAGCGCCAGTAACCGTGGGGTGAAGTACGCGGCCACGTCGGCCAATGCACAACCACAGGGTGAGGATGGTCCGCCGGCGTGGGGAGGGAAGAAATCCCAATCGCCCGGCAGCGCTCGTCGTTATTGGTGGGTTCCGGCAGAGTACGGCCTTAGCGGCACCGAGGATGAGACAGCAAGTAAATGGTCGGTCAAGCCGGGCCGTGAAGGACGGTTGAGGGACGGCCTGTGGCCGCAACTCCTTTCCGGGGGAACACCACTCCGTCATTGCAATCTCTTGCCCATTTGCATCCGCCAAAATTTTTTCCCATTCCCAACCCCAAAACAGGCACAAAACCTTCACCTCCCAGCTATAGATATAGAGGGATCCCCATTTTTACTCCAAACCCTGCTCTGGCCCATTCCCCCGCTCCGCTTTCGCGGTTCCCCGCGATCGTCCGCGAATTCTCCACCCACGCCCAACGGTCCTTCAGCCTCGACCCCATCACCGCCGTTCTCCCCATGCTCGCCGTCGCCGGCGCGGCCATTGGCAACAGTCGGGCCGTCCGCCTCTACGATGACCTTCTCGTTCGCCCCGTGATCTGGTCCGCGCTCCTCTGCCCCGCCGAAGAGCGAATCTCCAATCTGCTACACCTCATCATCCACCCCCTCATTCTCCACCAGTCCCATTTCGCCGAGGGATTCGAACGCACTCTCAGCGACCATCTCGACGCTATCGAGGAGTGGAAAAAACTCCCTCTCAAATCCCGCGGCCCGATGCCGCAGCTTGCCCATCCCAAGTTCCCCATGTTCTATCTCTCCTCCCACCACCCCCGCATCATCGCCCAAAATCTCCATCAGAACCCCCGCGGGCTGCTCCTCTGCCTGCAAAATCTCCACCCAGCCCTCGCCTCCCTCAATTCCGCTCACTTCAATGTCTCCCCCATATGCATCGATCTCCACAAAAATTATCCCCCGACGATTTTTCTCCCCAGGCCATTCCTCGCAGTCACCGGCCTATTTCCGCCCCGCACCTCGGATCTGTTCCTCGAATCCCCTGATCCGCTGGCCAATTTCCTCCTCGCCCAACCCGCGCCTCCCGGCTCTCCCATCGCCGCCCCGTTCTTCCCCACCAAACTCCGCCAAGCTTGGCACGAAACCATTGTGAACCTTCGCGACATCCCCGAGCACATTCACCGTCGCGGCCCCGACGAAACTCCCCTCGCCTTCGATTCCGTCGCCCACAAAATCTTCGTCGCCGCCCACGACCGCCTTCACGCCAATGCCCAATCCCAATCCGATCCACTTCTGGCCGCCCACCTCCACAATCTCGTCACCTACATCCCCAGGCTCGCCTTGATCTTCCACCTGATCGCCTCCGGCGACAGCGCCGCCAACGAAACCACCATCCCCCAATCCCCAACCGAGGATGCCCTCGCCCTCGTCGAATTCTTCACCAACGAAGCCGAGCGCCTGCGCTCCCACTTCCCCGATCCCACCGATGACGACCAGCGCGACTTCGACCGCCTGATGAATCTCATCCGATCCCTAGGCGGCCGCGTGACCCCGCGCCAACTCATGCATTGCTCCCGTCGCTTCCGCGCCTCGGTCAACATCGCGATTTCTTTCCTCCAAAGCTTGGTCGACGCCGGCCTAGGCCAGATCACTTGGCCGCGCAAAAACGGCCGCCCTTCGATGCTTTTTCAACTCACTGCCTCTGGTAACGGTAACGAAACCCCCCGCCACAACCTCAAAGACGAGGGTTTCGTAGACACCCCCTCCGACCAAAAACTACCTCCGTAGACCAATGACAAATGACCAATGACAAATGAGAATACCCCCATGACCGCCTCCCAACCCAACCCGAGTCAACAAATGCTCGACGAGCTGGCCCACTACGTCATCGCCGAGCCGTACCCCTTCGTGCTCGATTTGGAGAAATGTCACGGCTCATGGCTCGTTACCCTCGAAGGACGAGAGATTTTCGATTGGGCCGGATACTTCGGCTCAAAGCTGATCGCCCATAACCATCCCGGCCTCAGCGAGCCGGAATATCTTCGCAATCTGACCCTCGCCGCCAACAACAAAACCGCCAACCCCGATTTTCTCACCCCCCAATGCCTGGACTATTACCGGCTCATCCACGAGCTGGCCCCCGTTTGCATGCGCAATCCCCGCCTTGAGGTCTACACCCTCAATTCCGGCGCCGAGGCCGTCGAAAACATGATGAAGTATCTCATCAACCTTCATCATCAAAAGCTCCGCCGCGCCGGCAAAGGCCCCGGCGCCGGTCGATTCATTCACTTCGACCAGGCCTTTCACGGCCGAACGATTTTCGCCCTCAACGTCACCCAGCTCACCGACGATCCCATCATCACCAAGGATTTCCAGGACTACATCCCCGGCAACATCACGGTCCCCTTCCCGTTCGTTGATTCCTCCCGCCCGGATTCACAGAACCATGCCGCCGCCGACGAAAGCCTCGCCGTCATCGAACGCATGCTCCAGAAATACCGCGACGAAGTCGCCGGCATCATCGTCGAACCCCTGCAAGGCGCCGGCGGACATCGCGTCGCTTTTCCCAGCTTCTTCCAACGCCTCAGCGAACTCGCCCATCGTTACGACACCTATCTCGGCTTCGACGAAGTGCAGACGGCCGGCGGTCAGGCCGGCACGTTCTGGGCCATCGACCAGTTCAGTCTTCCCCATCCGCCGCAGGCCGTCGCCGCCGCCAAAAAACTCGGCGCCGGCGTCGTCTACATGCTTCACCCCATGGAGGATCATGGCGTGCTCGACAGCACCTGGGGCGGCCATCTCGCCGACATGGTCCGATTCGTCCAGGAAATGAAGATCGTCCGCCGCGAAAAACTGATCGAACAGGTCCCCGAAAAAACCATCCGCCTGCGCGCCGGCCTGGACCGGCTCGCCGCGGCTTATCCCCAAATCCTCTTCAATCCCCGAGGCATCGGGCTCTACCAGGGATTCAGTCTTCACCCGCCCGTCTCAAAGTCGGCTTTCCTCGATGCCGCGCTGGAGCAAGATTCCCTGCTCCTCCTCGGCGCCGGAACCAACAGCATTCGGCTGCGCCCATCATTAAGCGTCACGATGGAGGAGATTGATCTGCTGATCGAGAAATTGGAACGGACGGTGAGAATCCGAAACCAGAAACCAGAATGACGAATCAAATCCGAAACCAGAATGACCGAAACGGCCTTCGTTTCGGATTTCAGTCATTCGGGCTTGATTCGTCATTCTGGTTTCTGGTTTCTGGTTTTCACAGCATCCCCACCGGATCGACATCCACCGCCACGGCCTCCGCCTTGGCCAATCCCCCCGCGGAGCGGAATCCATGCAGAACTTTTTGAAGCGGCTCGGCCCGCTCGCAACTCAGCAAGATCTGGCTGCGCTCAAACCCGGCGATCCGGCCAATCGCGCACGGCATCGGCCCGCGCATCTTGACGCCGCCTTCGGCTCCCGCCCCGGCGGCCTTCAATTTCTCCGCCAAATCCTGCGAAATCTTATGCAATTCCGCCTTTTCCTGATGCCGCATGATGATCCTCACCATTCGCACAAACGGCGGCAAACCCACCTCGCGTCGATTCGCCAGTTCCGCCGCCGCAAACGCCGGGTAATCCTGCTTCAGCGCCATCCGGATCGTCGGATCGTCCGGCAAAAATGTCTGCACCACCACCCGTCCGGCCGCGTCCCCCCTGCCCGCTCGTCCCGCCACCTGCGTGATGAGCTGAAACGTCCGCTCGCTGGCGCGAAAATCCGGCAGCGACAGCGCCGTGTCGCCGCTGATCACCCCCACCAGCGTGACATTCGGATAATCCAAGCCCTTGGCGATCATCTGCGTCCCCAGAATCGCCTGCAATTCGCCCCGCGCAAACCGCGACAGCGTCGATTCGTAATCCCGGAACGTCCGCATCGAATCGCTGTCCACGCGCGCGAACTTCAATTCAGGAATCTTCCGCGCCAGTTCCTCCTCCACCCGCTGCGTCCCCAGCCCGAACAGGCTCAATTTCTTCCCGCAAGCCGGACACTTCTCCGGAAGCGCCATCGAGTTCAGACAATAATGGCAAAGCATCTGGCCCGTATGGATCGCCTGCGCGCTGGACGCCCCGTGCGCATGGGCCTCCACCGAGCGATGGTAGGTCATCGTCGTATCGCAATACTTGCACTTGATCGGCTCCTGGCACGACGAGCAGAAAACGAAATTGGAATACCCCCTGCGATTCAGGAGCAAAATCGCCTGTTGTCCTTTCTCCAGGGTCGCCTTGAGCAAATATTCCAACCGTTGCGAGATGAGATGCACCCCGCGCCGAAGCCGCCGCTCCTGGTGCATATCCACCAGTTCCGTTGCCGCCAGCGCCAGCCCCCGCACGCGCCGGGGCAACGACAGATAATGATATTTGCCGTCGGGACGCTGCTCATTCCGGCAGAGCCGATATATTTCCAACGAGGGCGTCGCGCTGCCAAGAACAATCGGCACGCCTTCAATTTGCGCCCGCTTGATCGCCACGTCCCGCGCGTGATACCGCGGCGCCTGGTCCTGCTTGTAGCTGGAATCATGTTCCTCATCGACAACGATCACCCCCAATCCCGGCAGCGGCGCAAACACCGCCGACCGCGCGCCCACCACCACATCCGCGTCGCCCTGGCTGATCTGCTGCCAGAACTGATGCCGCTGGGTCGCCGTCAATCCGCTGTGCAGCACCGCCACCCGCTTGAATCGGGCCATGAACCGCGACACCGTCTGCGGCGTCAGCGCGATCTCCGGCACCAAGACCAGCCCGCGCTTCTGGCGCTCCACCGCCTCGGCGATGCACCGCAGATAAAGTTCCGTCTTTCCGCTGGCCGTCACTCCGTGCAGCAGGCTCACGCTGAATCCGCCCTCCGCCAGGCGCGGCCGCAATTCATCGAACGCTTTTTGCTGATCCTCATTCAACTCAAGGCCCTTCTCATCCGCCCGTCCCTCCGGCTGGTTTTGCGTCAGCCGCGGCAAATCGACCTCGGCGCGAATCGTCACCAGCCCAAGTCCCACCAGTTTGCGAACCGTCGGCGGCCTCACGCCCGCCTCGCCCGCCAATCGCACCAGGTCGATCCCCTTGTCCTTCTCCACTTGCAGCAACCGCGCCAGCACCGCCCGCCGCTTGCGCGACTTGGTTTTCTCCAGCGCCTCCTGAATTTTTTCCGGCTCCTGCGCCAGGCGGACGATGCTGTTGTATCCGATGCCGATCTTCTTCTTCACCGCCGCGGGAATCACGCTCTCCAGCACCACACCCAGCGGGGCCGCGTAATACGTACCCATCCATCGCGCCAGTTGCATCACCGGCGGCGAAACCAAAATCCGCTCATCATCAATCGCCAGCAAATTCTTTATCTTGGAATGTCCGCTGGTCGGATGAATGGAAACCACCCACCCGCGCACCGGCCGATTCTTCCGCCCCAGCGGCACGCGCACGCGCATTCCCACGTGGACCTGCCCAACGAGCCGCGGCGGAATCGCATAATCCAGCACCCGATCGACGCTCTGTTCGAGCGCCACGCCGGCGAACGGCCCGTCCGTTGCCACCGGCTGCTCCGGGCGCTCCATGTGTGGAAACAATGTTGCCGGCTCGCCCAAATCATTACCTCTCTGCCAAACTTTATTCCTCACAGCGATGTTAGGCAAATGTTAGCAACGAGACTTTTCCTCTTGTCCACTATAGACTGCGCCGGGTATGGCGGATGAAATTTCAGTTCGGCCGCACGTTGATGACCACGTTTTCGGCCAGTGGGTGCTGGGATTCGCCAGACCCACCGGTACCAGTGCACGCGTGGGCCTGATCGCCGCCGTTGCCATTAATTGCGCGATCGTCGCTCTCGGCTCACGCTGGTTCGGCATCCCAGCCCTTCCCGGCTTCGACGGCAGCCTCCTCCATCAGCCGGCGCCGCTCGCCGCCTTCGCCACCATCGCCATTCTACTATTGATCGCAACCCTGCTCGGCACGATCGTCGCCGGGGCCGTGCGATTCGAGGCCGGGTTATTCGCCGCCACGTTCTCGCTCGTGGCCGTTTCCCTTCGTTGCGGCACCATGCAGTCCGTCCTCCTCGACGCCGGCGGCAACGAATCCGTCTATAACGGTCTCATACTCGAGCTGCTGATCTTCACTGCGCTCATCGCCCTGCTGTGGACGCTTCTCTGGCTCCTCGGCCGGGCGAATCTGGCCCGCGGCAATCCGCCCGCCGAGTCCGGCCATGTCGAAAACACTATCCTCGACTGCTTCACCGCCGTCATCACACAAGCGGTCGCCACCGGCGTATTCATGATGTTCCTGTGCCAGTCCGAAGCCAAGAACCAATCCCTGGCATCGGTCGGCATCGCGTCGTTTCTGGCAACGCTCCTCGCATACAAATACGCCTCGGTCCGTCCCAGCATCTGGTACTGGTCGGGCCCCCTGATCGTCGGCCTGGTCGGCTACATCCTAGCGGCCATGGGACAGGATATTAATCTGGCCATCGGCAGCCCCGCCGGCACCTTCGCCGCCCTCGCCCGCCCATTGCCCATCGACTACGCCAGCGTCGGCCCCGCCGGCGCGATCCTCGGATACTGGATGATGCGCAAGAGAGAAGTGGTAAGCGCATAGCCACGAAACCCAAATAACGACGCGATCTTTGTTTCAAGTTTCTGGTTTCTGCCATCCGCTCACCCCATCACCAGAAACATGGTAAACATCCCCACCCAAACCACGTCCAGGAAATGCCAATACCTCGCCGCGAACTGCACCCCCATGTAATTTTCGTGATCATATTTCCGGCGGTGGGCGTTGAAGGTCACGATCCCCAGCGCAACGATCGCCCCGACAACGTGCAGCGCATGCACCAAGATCAGAAAAAACACCAGCCCATAGAGCGACACAGGCGAGCCGCTGGCCGTCTTCGCCTCGATCGCCCGATGCGCCTCCAGGACCCGCGCCATGCAAGGAGACTGAATCACCAGAAACAGCACCGCGATCCCACAGGTGAGATAAAGGTATTTCAGGCAAACCCCCAGCCGCTCGAGCCGAATGGCGGACACGGCCCAATGAATTGAAAAGCTTCCAGCCAGCAGAACGGCCGTGCTTCCCCAGGCGAGGACCGGCATATGGATCGGTTCGTCGGAGATTCGGCCGAAAACGCGCAGGCGCATCAGCACGTAGAGCAACATGCTGGATAGGAACAGCATTCCCAGCGCGGCCAAAAACAACCACATCCCGATCGCCGACGCGCGGGGCGGCGCGCGAAATCCCGACTTGCTTCCGTTCATTATTCTGATGCTAAAACCGCTTTTCCTACGGCGCCCGCGTCGCCATCGGCGTGGGCTTCATCTGCGGCTGATACGAGTGCGAATCCAACAGCGCCAGCCCGATGAACAGCGACACGAAAAAAAGCGCCGAAATCAAAATCACCCCGTTGAACGGGCTGTCCCATCGCAGGTGCATGAAATACATCGCCACCAATCCACCCTTGATCACCGCGATAAACAGCGCCGCCCAGATATTCGCCTGACCCAGGTCCACCTTCGATACCGCCACGGTGATGACCGTGAACAGCACCAGCACTCCATAAACCGTCATCAGCACGCGTTTGGGAACCGCGTGAACGCCATGCGGAGCGTTCGGTCCCACATCATCCGCCACCGGCGCCGGAATGTCGTTTGAATGCGTCAGGCTCATAAAAATCGTCCCACGTTTAGCCGCGGGCCCACAAGGGGAGCGCGTCTTGTGTCAATGAATCAAATACAAAAGCGGAAACAAAAAAATCCAAATCAGGTCCACCAGGTGCCAGTACAATCCCACCAGATCGACCGGCGTAAAATATTCCGAGCTGAAGTCATTTCTCAGCGACCGCATCAGGATCCAGGTGATCAGCCCCATTCCCACCACCACGTGTATTCCATGCAGGCCGGTCATCAGAAAGTAGCAGCTGAAAAACGTGTTCACGCGCCATTGGTCGGAATCCGAAAGCTGCCGATAGCGCACATCCGGGTCCTGGGCCGAGTCCTTCTCCGATGTCGTCTCCTTCGCCTGAGGCGCCTGAATCGACTGGCTCAGCGGGTAGTCATACCGCGGCTTGATCTGGCTGACGTCAGTTCCGGCATTGGCATCGGCCACACCCGTCCCCGCGCTCACCGGCGGCGGCGCAATCACCGCCGCCGACCGCGTCGTCGGCTGGGCCGGCGGGGCAACGCGGTACGACGCGTTGTTGTCCGCGTTGTATTTGTTCCACCGTCCCACCCAAACGTGCTCATCCCACTTTTTGGTGTATTCGATCGACTTGACCACCAGGAATCCCGCCGCCCCAAGCAGCGTCAGCACCAGGCACGTCATTAGCAATTTCTTCTGATTGAGCTGCGCCGCACGCACGCCCCACGCCATCGTCAAGCTGCTCGTGATCAGGATGATCGTGTTCAGAACCCCCAAGGGGACGGACAGATACGCCTCGGCCGCGAATTTGAACACCAGCGGATGGTTATGGCGGTAGATCGAATAGACGCAGAACAACCCGCCGAACATCAGGATTTCCGTTCCCAGAAACACCCACATCCCCAGCTTGGCGGATGTGAACTGCTGCTCCGGCGTGTCGAAATGGTGCGCCAGGTGCGGATCGTGACGCGCCCCATGCCCGTGTGAGTGCGTCGAATTTTCAGTTGATGCCAAGCTCATTCGCTACTCTTTCCCTTCGTGCCTTCGTGCCTCCGTGCCTCCGTGCCTGAATTCCTAATGCGTCACCGGCCGCGTCCGATCCGCCGGCGCGGTCGCGGACGCCGGATCCGTCTTCCGCGGCACCCACCCCTCGATCGACGCATCGTATTCCCACGCGCTCAGGTTGTATGGATCATCCACCACGGGCGGCGTCGGGAAATTGTCGTAAGGCGGCGGCGAGGGCGTGTGCCATTCCAGCGAATTCCCGCCCCAAGGATTCGCCGGCGCCGGCCGGCCCCACAGCAGCCCCGCCAGCCAGTTTAGCGCCACCGTGATCAGCGATATCGCCATGATGTATGCCCCGATCGTCGACATCACGTGATACGGCTGGAATTCCGCGGGATAGGTTGCCCACCGGCGCGGCGCGCCGTGCGCGCCCATCACGAACTGCGGGAAGAACGTCAAGTTGAAGCCGATGAACAGCATGATCGCCGCCGCCCGGCCCCAATTCTGATTGCACATCTTGCCGAACATCTTGGGGAACCAGTGATACATCCCCCCCAGAAACGCGAAGACCATGCTGCCCACCATCACGTAGTGGAAATGCGCGATCACAAAATACGTGTCGTGCAGCGGAACGTCCGTCGCCAGCGCCCCCAAAAACAGCCCCGTCAGCCCGCCCACCGTAAACAGCAGGATGAACCCCAGCGCGAACACCATCGCCGGCGTGAACCGGATCGACCCGCGATACAACGTCCCCAGCCAGTTGAACACCTTCACCGCCGACGGAATTGCCACGCTGAACGTCAGCAGGCTGAAAATCGAATCCGCCAGATTGGATTGCCCGGCCACGAACAGGTGATGCCCCCACACCAGGAATCCGAGCAGCGCCAGCGCCACCGAACTCAGCGCAATGAAGCTGTATCCAAAAATGTGCTTCCGGCTATGCACCGAAATGATCTCGCTGATGACCCCCATCCCGGGGAGGATCATGATGTACACCGCCGGATGGGAATAGAACCAGAAGAAATGCTGGAACAGCACCGGATCGCCCCCAAGCGATGAATCGAATATCCCCACGTGCAGCAATCGCTCCGCCACCAGCAGCAGCAGCGTGATCGCCAGCACCGGCGTCGCCAAAATCTGGATGATGCTCGTCGCGTACAGCGCCCAAAGGAACAGCGGCATTCGGAACCAGGTCATTCCCCGCGGCCGGAGCGTGTGAATCGTCGCGATGAAATTCACCCCGGTCAGGATCGAGCTGAATCCCAGGATGAACGCCCCCAGCACCCCGGCCACCATCCCATCTTCCGCCTTGCTCGTGCTGAACGGCGTGTAAAACGTCCAGCCGGTGTCCAGGCCAAACCCGAACGGCAGATGGATATTGAACGCCGTCCGCAAAATGCCGCCGATCAGCACCCAACTGAAGAACGTCGCGCCCAGCATGTAGATATAGAAGCTCAGGAGATTGACGCGGGGAAATGCCACGTCCTTGGCCCCCAGCATCATCGGCAACATGAAATTCCCCAATATCGCCGGGATCGCCGGGATGATGAACATGAACACCATCACCGCCCCGTGCAGGCTGAACATGTTGTTGTAGAAAAGCTTCGCCTGGGTATCGTGGGCCGGATCGGACGGGAACATCCAGTGGTTCGGCGTCAGCAGCGATGTCCGGAGCAGCACCGCGAACGTGCCCCCCAGCAGAAACGCGCTCAGCACGAACATCATGTACAGCAACCCGATGCGCTTGTGATCCAGCGTGAGCGCCCAGGACCTAAAACCCCTGTCGTGCGTCAGATAGTTATCCGGCTTCGACCTTTGATTCGATACATCTTGTGCGATCGACATACGACGCTCCCGGACAAAAACTCAATTCGACGGCTGGCTCGCGGCCGGCGCGAGCGCCGGATGACCCGGCAGTTTCGCCGGATGATAATGGCTGCTCAACGTCTTTATATAGGCAATGATATCCCCGATGTCCTTGTCATTGAGCAACCCCTCCGTCGGCGGCATGATCGGTTGAAAACCGGCGATCGGGTGTATATTTGGATGGGATATGGCGTCGTGCAGGTAATTTTCATCCGCCATGTACGATCCATCCATGGCTTGCACCGGAGTCATGAACAACTCCTTCCACGTCGGCGCCTTTCCCGTGGCGGACCCATCCACGCTGTGGCACATGGAGCAGCCGCGCGTCTGCCACAGATAATGCCCGCGCTCGGCCGGCGGCAGGCTTCCCCCGCCCAGTTTCCCCAGCCACGCCACAAAATCCTCCCGGCTCTCCACGACCACATGATTCCGCATCGCCGAGTGGTCCTGCCCGCAGTACTGCGTGCAGAAAATGTCAAACGTCCCCAGCTTCTTCGCCTGCACCCAGATCTTGTTATACCGGCCCGGAACGATGTCCTTCTTGAGCCGGAACACCGGCATGTAAAACCCGTGAATCACGTCGTCCGAACTCATCACAAACACCACCGGCGTGTTCACGGGAATGTGCAGCACGTCCGACTTTTCACCGTTCGGATAGGTGAAGGTGTACGACCACATCCGCGCCGTCACGTCCACCTCGTACGCATCCGGAGGCGGCACCGACATGCGCAGATAACCCTTGAACCCGTAAAAGAAAATGACGATCACGATCACCGTCGGAATAAATGTCCACGTCAACTCCAACGCCGTGTTGTGCTTGGGCGCATCCAGCATCGGCTGGCCTTCCCGGTAACGGTACTTCCACGAGAAGACCACCAGCAGCACCAGGATCAGCCCGAAGAAAAACACGCAAATGGAGAAAATGAAGAAAAATAGCCAGTCGACGTCCCCGGCCATGTCCGACGCCTGGGGCGGCATCCAGAAACCGCCGCCCACGTCCGCCAAAATGTTCAGCATCGCGCCCATCAATTCGTCCCAGTTCCTTCGTCCAGCCGTCTGCCATGCGAGCCGTTTCGGCTCGCGTTCGAGCCGTGCCTGACCATCCAGAAAATCGCGCCGCCGAGCGCGATCATCGTCAATATCCCGCCCATCCGCATCAGATTCATCGCCGCCCAGGAGTATTTCCCCTGGTCGGGATCCCAATGCAGGCAGATCAGCAGGATTTGATCCAGCGAGGTCCCGATCTTCCCCTGCGACGCCTCCACCAGCGACAGCCGCAGCGTCTGCTCCGGAAATGTCACACCATATAGATACCGCGAAATCCTCCCGTCGGGAGTAATCACCATCGCCACCGCCGGATGGGCAAACTGCCCATTTCGCGCCGGCTGATACCGGAAACCCACCACCCTGGCGATCTGCTCGATTTCCGGCTGCCGGCCCACCAGCACGTGAAATCCGCTCGCCGACCCCGGCTTGTCATACTCCATGACGTAACTGTCCTTCTTCAGCCCCGCCAGGTCCGCCGAATCCGTCGGGTCGATGCTCACGAAAACAAAATCAAAATCCTTCCCGATATCCAATCCGATTTTCTTCGACGAATCCACCAGCGCCCGCGAAACCGTGTCGCACAGCATGGGGCATTCGAGATAGCCGAGTTGAAGCAGCACCGGCCGGTTGGGATGCAACAATTCCCCAAGCCTCACGTGCTGCGCCTTGTCATCGAAGAACTGCAAGTCCAGCGGAAGCTGGGCATTGAGGTGTTCGTCAACCCCCACGTTCCGGTACGCCGCCGGCAATTGACTTCCCGCGCCGGCATCCGGGGCCCAGCTCGCGCGCGCCGCCCGTGCGCCGATCGCAATCAGCATCGCCGCGAGAAAAGTGCGAACCACCGCTTTCATATTACGGCAACTTTCCCGCATGATTTTCCAAATATTCCATGGCATCCTTGATCGGCAACGTCACGCGCGTCTTTGTCTTCTCGTCCACCCAGTGTGGCTTGCTCGCCAGCGCTTGCTTTTGCATTTCCTGCAATTCCGCGAAAGACGCGCTGGGAAGATCGACGGTCAGCGCCCGCGCCGCCGCCTCGCCGCTCTTGAGCATGATCTCGTCCTGCTCCTCGGACTGATACCACGCCTGCGTTCCGATCACGATCACGACCAGCAGAATGCCCGAGACGATCCCGATCGTCATCACCAGCGGAACATTCACTTCCTGTTTATAAGCCATATCACACCCTGCAATCTTCGCCAGCCCGCGCGGTTCACACGTTTTGGAACGCCAGCGAATCCGCCAGTCGCGGATCGCGCATCGCCCGCACCGAATCGTGCGACGCCTTTCGCACCACGAACGCCACGAACACGCCGCCGATCCCCACAAACGCCGCGAAATCAATCAGGCCAAAATGCAAGTGGCCCTCGTCAAACTGCGGCATGATCAGCCAGAACACATCCAGCCAGCAGAACGCCAGCACCCAAACGGCCCAGAAGGTCAGCGCCGCCGGATTCCGCTTCACATGCCGCGAGAGCAATCCCGGAAACGGAATCAGCAAATGCCCGATCAGAAGCGCGATGGCCACCGGCGAAAATTCGTTCGGATGGGCCGTCGAGGCGCCGTGCCGCACGAACCACTCCGTCTCGTCAGGCAGGTTGCCGTACCACTGAAGCATGTACTGGCTGAAAGCGATGTACCCCCAGAAAAACGTGAATCCGAACAGGAATTTACCCAGATCGTGATAGTGCTCGACCGTGACGCTGTTCAGCAGCAACCCCTTGCTCTGGAGGAGGCGAACCGTCAGGACCAGCGACGCAAACAGCGCCAGGGCGCTTCCCGCGAAAAAATACACGCCAAAGATCGTGCTGTACCACCCCGGGTCCAGCGACATGATCCAATCCCACATGGCGAACGTCAGCGTCAGCCCGAATGAAATCAACCCCAGCGGCGCCCACCACTGCATCCGCAGCGTCAGCTCGATGCCCCCCACTTCATCCTGCTTCACCGATTGCTTCCAATACCAAACCCCCAGCGCGGACCAGACCACAAAATAAAACGCCATCCGGCAAAGGAAAAACGGTGGATTCAAATAAAGCCCCTTGAGGCCCTTGTCGACCCAACCGGGCGCGGCCCACGGATAAAGCTGACCCCTCCCCAGCACAACCGCGATGACGATCGGCGCCGACAGCACCGCCATCATCGGCAGGCTCGATGCAAACCACTCGGCGATGCGGCGCACGTTCACGCTCCAGCCCGCTTTCGTCGCGTGTTGCAGCAGCACGAAAAACAGCCCTCCCACCGCGATCGCCAGGAAAAACATGTACTCAATCAGATACGAATAGAAAAATCGCCGGAAACCGTCGTCGGCGAAATATCCCAGCACCACCGTCGCCACCAATCCCGCCACCCCCAGGACCTGCGCCGCCACGTACAGCGGCCAAGCCTGCTCCCGCAGGTTCAGCCGTTCGATCGTGTCGCCGGATTTTTGACTGTTCGTCTCCACGTTTACCGTCCCTCAATCACTTTCGGCTGCTTGGGCTTCAGCAGCGACTCCGGCCCGCCGCCCTGGCTCAACTGCAACGCCCTCACGTACGCCACGATCGCCCACCGATCCTCCACCGGAATCTGCGACCCGTAGCTCGGCATGCTCCGAATCCCGTTGGTGATCGTGTTGAAAATCTTCCCGTCCGGCTGGGCGCGGATCGTATCCGACGTCAGCTGCGCCGCCGGCGTCCAGTTCACGCCGATCGGATGGCTCGCATCCGTGTCGATCGCCTTCAGTTCCAATGCCCGCTGATTCACCGGACCGTGGCCCGACCCGTCGTATCCGTGACACACGTAGCAGTAAATATCGAATCGCTCCTGCCCGCGATTCAGAAGCGCGCGCATCTTCCTGGGCGAATCCGACATCTTTGCCGGCAGCGAAGGCGCGAAAACCACGGTCCATTTCCCATGCCCGTCGTTTTCCCGCACAAACCCGCGATAATAATCGTCGTCTTCCTCCAGCGATCCGCGCGCAACCGTCCCGGGGATCTTCGGCCGCATCGCACGGTCGTCGGCGAACAGCGAATTGGTCATCTGCTCCCTGAACTTCGGCTGAATCCCCATGTCCTGCATGATCTGAATGCGCGGCTCGGTCATCGTCGATACCCGCGCCCGCGCGATGAGCGCCAGCGGCAGCCACGTCGCCACCCCGAAGATCAGCGCCAGAGACAGCATCCAGAACGGCGGCCGGCCCAGCCGCGGCAACGGCATCTCCACCGGCGCGTAATACGTCGGACCGTATTGCGGTTCCTCCGGCAAATCTGATTGGCCCTGCTGCTCAGACATTGAAGCTAATCCTCAATCCGTTCCACGGCCGTCGCGCCCACCGACGTCAGAAACTCCGCCGTCGATTTCTCGTCAAACTTCGCATCCGTTGCGTCGATCCAGATGAAAAACCGATCATTCGTCACCCGTCTGAACCGAGCGCTCTTGAACAGCGGGTTGTAAAGCAGCGGCAGCCGATTCAACGCCAGCATCCCAAACACCGCCGTCAGCGCCGAGAACAGCACCGTGCATTCAAAAATGATGGGAATATTCGCCGGCAAGCTGAACAGCGGTTTTGCGCTGACCAGGAACGGATAGTCGTACGCGTTGCAGAACCATTGCAATCCCAACCCCGTCATCAGTCCCGTCAGCCCGCCGCCCAGAACCAGCCACGGCAAAATCGTCGGCCGGATTCCAATCACCGAATCGATTCCGTGGATCGGGAACGGGCTGTGCACGTCCCACACCTTGTATCCCGCCATTCGCGTCTTCCACGCCGCGTCCACCACGCCCTGCACGTCCACGAACTCCCCAAGCAGACCGGTCAAAATCGGCTCGGCCGATTCAATCCCCTCGGCCTCGCCATGCGGGTCACGAGTTTCTTTTAGATCCGTTGTCATACGACTCACCTCACCGATTCGCCAGCCGCGGCGCATCCTTGTCAGGATCGTGATGCTCATCCGGGCGATAATCCGTCCGGTGCGCATCCGGGTCGTATCGGCCGTGCGGATGCGCGTGCGCCTCCGGCAACATCGTCTTCACCTCCGCCATCGCCACCGTCGGCAAATACCGGCAGAACAGCAGGAACAGCGTCATGAACAATCCAAAACTTCCCGCCAGCGTGCACAAATCCACCCACGTCGGCCAGAACGCATGCCAACTCGACGGCAGAAAATCCCGCGTCAGCGAAGTGATGATGATCTCGAACCGCTCGAACCACATCCCCGCGTTGCCCAACATCGCCACGATCCAGAGAACCAGCATGTTCGTGCGGACCTTCTTGCTCCACAGAAGCTGCGGCCCGACGACGTTGCAGAACGTCATCACGCACCAGCTCCAGCAATACGGTCCAAAGACGCGGTTGTGAAACGTAAACTGCTCGTGCGGATTTCCGCTGTACGCCGCGATGAAGAACTCCGTCATGTACGCGTAGCCGACCATCATGCTCGTCGCCATCATGATCTTGGCCATGTTGTCCATGTGCCTGAGCGTCAGGACGTCCTTGAGCCCGAATAGTTGCCGCGCCGGAACCGCCAGGCAAATGACCATCGCAAATCCGCCGAAGATCGCCCCGGCCACGAAGTAGGGCGGAAATACCGTCGTATGCCAACCCGGAATCTGTGACACCGCGAAATCGAAACTCACCACGGAGTGCACCGACAACACCAGCGGCGTCGCCAGCGCAGCCAGCAGCAGATACGCCCGTTCATACCGGTGCCAATGCCGGCTCGATCCATTCCATCCCAGCGCGAAAATCCCGTAAACAATCTGCTTGATCTTCGTCTTGGACCGGTCCCGGAACGTCGCGATGTCCGGCACCATCCCCACGTACCAGAACAGCAGCGACACCGTCGCATACGTCCCCACCGCGAAAACGTCCCACAGCAGCGGCGAACGGAATTGCGGCCACAAATTCATCTGGTTCGGAATCGGAAACAGCCAGTACGCCAGCCACGGCCGGCCCACGTGAATCCCCGGAAACAACCCGGCGCAAATGACCGCGAAGATCGTCATCGCCTCCGCCAGCCGATTGATTCCCGTCCGCCAGTTCTGCCGGAACAGATAAAGGATCGCGCTGATCAGCGTCCCGGCGTGACCGATCCCCACCCAGAACACGAAGTTCACAATGCCAAAGCCCCATCCCACCGGCTGATTGTTGCCCCACACGCCGACGCCCGTAAGGAACAGATATCCGACCATCGCCCCCAACAGCCCGAGAAGCGCCATCGATATCCCCAGGGCTACGTACCACGCCTTCGGCGGCGCCGGGCGCTCCGCAACCCCCGCCACCGTTTCCGTCAGTTCCGCGAAACTCTTGTCACCCGTCACCAGCGGCGCACGGAACCGCGGATCGTCCGTGGTGTTGTCGCCCTCCGTCTGCTGGGCGATGCGAATGAACTCGGTTGAAGGCATTATTGTTGCCATTGATTCGCCGTACCTTTGAGCTACGCCTCCACGGGATTGCTCACCTTGGCCAGATACTTGTTCCGCGGCTTCGTATTCAGCGCCTCATCCAGCAAGCCATACGCCCGTCGATCCCCGTGCCAGCGCGACACCTTCGACTTCCCATCATTCAAATCACCGAACACAATCGCCTGCGTCGGGCACGACTGCTGGCAAGCCGTCATGATTTCGCCGTCCTTCAACGGCTCGCCGTGGGCCCGCTTGTCGATCGTCGTCTTGTGAATCCGCTGAATGCAGAAGGTGCATTTTTCCATCACCCCGCGCATCCGAACCGTCACTTCCGGGTTGTACATCATCTGCTTCACCTGCGGAATCGTCTCAAGCTGCTGCTGGTCCGGAAGCCCCAGATACGGCTTGGGATACTTATCGTGCCGCGGATCCTGGCTCTGCCAGTCCAGATAATTAAATCGCCGCACTTTGTATGGGCAGTTGTTGCTGCAATAGCGCGTCCCCACGCAGCGGTTGTACACCATCACGTTCAGCCCCTCCGAGTCGTGCATCGTCGCCCCCACCGGGCAAACCTCCTCGCACGGCGCGTTTTCGCAATGCTGGCACGTCACCGGCTGGAAAACTATTTCCGGGCTCGGATCGTCCGCCGATCCCTTGAAATACCGGTCGATCCGAATCCAGTGCATCTGCCGATTCTTCAGCACCTGGTCCTTGCCCACGATCGGCACGTTGTTCTCCGCCTGGCAGGCGATCACGCACGCATGGCATCCGATGCACTTCGACAAATCGACCGCCATCCCCCACGCATGCGGATCGTTGAATTCCCTCGGCGGCTCATAGAGCTGCGGAAGCGAAATTCCGCCCTCGGCATTCCGCTCGAACAGCTTCGGATCGCGCTTCAATTCCGCGGCCGTCGTCTCCTTGATGATTTCCGCGCTCTTGTGTTTCTCTCCGACCCGCTCCTGTCTTTCGTCGATCCCCAACGTGTCGAACAGGTGATGGTCCTGCGTCGTCGCCAGTTCGTACGTCGTACCCGTCTTGCTCACGTCGGCCGAAGCGAAATACATCGCGCCGCTCGTCCGCAACGAATACGTGTTCACTCCCACATCCGAACCGATGTGCTCCCCCATGGTCCGCCCATATCCAAGCGCCAGACCAATCACGCCCACCGGCTGCCCCGGCAGCACAAACGCCGCGATCTCCAGACTCCGCTCGCCGATTCCGATCTTCACCACGTCCCCCGTCGCCACGTCCAGAGCCTCCGCATCCTTCGGCGAAATCACCGCGGCGTTGTCCCACACGATTTTCGTCAGCGGATCGGGCAACTCCTGTAACCACCCGCTCGTGGCGAATCGTCCATCGTAGAGCTTCGAATCCTGAAGAAATCGAACCTCGTATCCCTTTGCCGCCGGCCAGAGTTGGGCCGCGGGCGCATTCACGGATGCGGACACCGCCTTGAACGCGCTATCGGGAACCAGCCCATCATTCAGCGCCCGCCGCCAGGACGGCTCATCCAGCGGATCCGCGAACGTCTTGCGCACGATCGCGTCGGTTTCCGTCTCCCCCTCCTGCGTCAGCAGGGCCAGCATCTGATCGCTCGACTTCCCGTTGTAGAGCGGCTGGATCAGCGGCTGGCAAATGCTGATCGTCCCATCCCACGCCCGCGCATCGCCCCACGCCTCCAGATAATGCGCCCTTGGCACGTGCCAGGTGCACAAATGCGACGTTTCATTGTCATACAGGCTCAAATGCACCGATGTCTGCGCCGATTTCAGCGCCGTCCCGAAATCCAAATCCGCTGGCGCATCGTACGCCGGGTTCCCGCCCAGGATGAACAGCGTAGTGATCTGCTTCGCCTTGAGCTGCTTCGTCAAATCGGCCAGCGAATCGAAATGATGCTCCCGATCCGCGCTGGGCTCCTCAAGCAAAGTCACCGTTGATCCAATCGCCCCGATCTTGTCGTTGATCGCCAGCGCCAGGGCGTGTAATGCCGGCTCATGATGTGGACCGACCACCACAACGCTCTTGCCCGAATTGCCCGAAATATCCGCCAGCAGATGCTTGATGAACGCCTCTTCCTCGCCGCTCAGCGTCGAATCCCCTCCGCCCGCGCCAAGCCCCGACGCGATCCCCGACAAAATCGCCCCGATGCGTGACGGCCTGACGCCCAGCCGGCAATCCGCAACGCTTCCCGAAATCGTCAGCGCGCTTTCGATCGCGTACACCCGGCTCATTTCTTTTTGCTTGTTCGGACGATACGACGCCCAATCCCCCGCGTATCGCACGTGGGCCGGATGCGCCCCCAATGGATCGGCATCCACCAGGACTGCCACCGCCGCCTTATCCAAGTGCAGCACCTGCCGCGCCGCCTGTCCCAATGCCAGCTTGGCCCCGGCGGTCTCGTTGTCGCGGCTCAGCGGCTCGTACTCGAAAAACGCCGCCCTCGGCATCCGCTTCAATAGCGCCGCCTTCAACCGCTGCGTCGTCGCGCTCGAGGTCGATTCACTCAAAATCGCCAGGCCGCCGCCCTGTGATGACGTCAGCGAATCAATCGTCGAACTCATCGCGCTGTTGAACCGGTCCCAATCGCTGGCGATCGCGTCGCTCCCCGCGCGGTTAATCACCGCCCGGCTCCGATCGGGATCGTACATCTCCAGAATGCTCGCCTGCGCCAGCGCGTCGGCCGAACCGGCCCGACCCTTTGCCGTCTGCGAAAACGGATGCGTCGGATTTCCCTCGATCTTGATCGGCCGGCCGTCAAAGCTGCTCACCAGCAATGGGCTTCCCACGCCGTTCAACTCCACCACCGTCGCGTATTGTTCCGGAACCCCCGGAATGCGATTCGCCGGATTGCTCGCGTACGGCGCCAATTTTTCCTGCGGCCAGCGCCGGCACCCGCTCAGCGTCAGCCCCGCCAGCCCCATCGACGCGCCCATCAGCTTCATGAACCGCCGCCGCGTCACCGGCGGCATCGACATCATCCCGTCCGGCTCATACGACGCGAATTCATGCGCTGCCGACTCCTGAATCGCCGGCGTATTCGCCAGGTGCTCCAGGCTTCTCCAGTAGTCGCGTTGCGCCGAGTGATGCTTCATGTTGATTCTTCAGCGGCGTGCCGATTCAAGTCGGCACGCCACCTTCTACCGATGACACGTCGAACAGCTCTGCATGTACGCCTTGTCGTGAATCGAATAATCTTCCAAACACTCGTTCGCCAGGTTTGCCGCTTCCGCCGGATCGGCCGGCGGCGCCCAGTTCATGTCCGTTACCGCCACGTCCTTCGGCCGCAGATGCGAACCCGGATCCCGATGGCAATCCAAACACCATCCCATGCTCAGCGGCTTCGCCTGGTAAACACGCTCCATCTGGTCGATCCGTCCATGGCATTCAATGCACCCAACCCCATGGGTCACGTGCGCCTCGTGACTGAAATAAACATAGTGCGGCAAATCGTGAATCTTGATCCATTCCACCGGCTTGCCCGTCTCCCAACTCTCTCGAATCGGCGCCAGCGCCACGCTCTGCGTCCGGATGTTGGTGTGGCAATTCATGCACGTCTGGGTCGGCGGAATCGCCGCGAAGTTCGCCTTTTCCACCGTCGTGTGGCAATACCGGCAGTCAATCCCCAGCTTCCCCGCGTGCAGCGCGTGGCTATAGGGCACCGGCTGCACCGGTTGATATCCCACCGCGGTCATTTGCGGAGACGCCCCAAGCCCCACCACCGTCGGTACGTAAAAAAGTCCCCCGACCACCGCGATGACAATCCCGGGCAGCAGGTAGTTCGCCCACTTCGGGAAAACAAACGGCTGTTCGTACCATTCCTGCGTCATGTCGTTGGTCAACTCAATTTCGGCGCCCCTGAAGCGCGCGGTCCGAACTGCCGGGAGTTACTGCAAACCAGTTGCCTCACCAGCGATACCGAGTGGTGCGGCATTTCGTCGGACGGGAAATCTCTCAAACATCGCGCGGAATTGCAAGCCATGCGCAATCGCAATCCGCGCTGGTCGTCGCAAAATAACTGAACCGGGCGCGCCTGCGGCGAGCGCAGTCGAGCCGTCGCCCCGGTCGGTGCGGGCGCCGCATCGCCCCGCGCTTTACGCCAGCGCCCCCCAGCGCTACGATATCCCCATCATGGAACCACCCCTTCCCGCCTCCATCGGGCGGGTCGTCGCTGCGCGCCAACTGAAAGAGGTCGCCAATATCTTGCGCGATCAGCGCGCCGCCGCGGCATCGGGACTCTGGGGCGCCAGCGTCGCCGCCGTCATCGCCGCCATCCGCGCCCAGCTGAATCGCCCCGTGCTGCTCATCTGCGGACACCTCGACGAGGCCGACGATTTGGCCGATGACGTCGAGCTTTTTTCCGGCCGCCGCCCGGAAATCCTCCCCGCTCTCGAACTCGCCGCAAGCCTCGGCCGCGCCAGCGAGGAGCAGGTCTCCAATCGCCTTCGACTCATCGCCCGCCTCGCCTCCAGTAGCGGCAATTGGACTGATTCCGGCGTGCTCATCGCCTCCATTCAGTCCCTCATGCAATCCGTCCCCTCGCCCCGGCAGTTGCAGCACCTGATGCTCTCCCTCCAACCCGGCCAAAAGCTCGAGCCTGAAAAACTGATCGTCTGGCTGGCCGAACACGGCTACAGCCGCCTCGAACAAGTCGAGGTCCCCGGCGATTTCGCCGTCCGCGGCGGAATCATCGACATTTATCTGCCCGGAATTTTCGCCCAGGCCGGCGAGCAATTCGGCTTCACCTTCCGCGTTGATTTCTTCGACGACAAAATCGAATCCATCCGCCGCTTCGATCTCGACTCCCTAGGCTCCGGCGAGACGCTGCAACGTGTCTGGGTCATCGACATCAAGGGACAGCTGCCCGAAACCGGCGAATCGACCAGCCTTTTCAGCTATTTACCCGCCGACGGAATCGTCGCGTTATGGGCCCCCCTCGAAATCGCCGAGCAATCCAAAAGTTATCTCGATCGCCTGAGCGAGGTGAAGGGAATTTATCCGCTGAATGCGATCCTCCAGCTCGCTTCGCAATTCGCCCGCGTCGAGCTGAGTCAGTTCGATCAGCAGGCGATGATGGTCCCAGACAACGTCCCCCACGTTCGCCTGCCGGCCGGTTCGCTGCAGAGATTCGAGACCGAAGCCAAGAAGGCGATCAAGGAACTGGCCGAGACCGCCCAGACGCATGATGTCACCATCTTCTGCGAGAATGAGGGGGAGAAACAACGCTTCATCGAGCTGATCGACGGCGAAGTCCCCGGCCTCAGCGCCGGGATCGAAGCATCCATCGGCTACCTGCATCGCGGATTCGTCTGGGATTTCGGCGACGCGCAGAAGCCCGCGGCATTCCTCGGCCATCACGAGCTGTTTCACCGCTACGAGCAGCGCCGGCGCGTCGGCAAGGTCATCGCCTCCCGACCCGTCGATTCATTCCTCGATCTGATGGAGGGGGATTATGTCGTCCACGTCGCCCACGGCATCGCCAAGTTCACCGGCATGCACGCCATGACCAAGGACGGCAAGAGCGAGGAATATCTCACTCTCCGATTCGCCGACAGCGCTGTCCTGCACGTTCCGGCGGCGCGGATCAATTTGGTGCAGAAATATATCGGCGGGTTTCACGGGCATCCCCGGCTTTCACGCCTCGGCAGCGGCGTCTGGGAAAAGCAGAAGGCGAAAGTCTCCGAAGCCATCATGGATATGGCCGCCGATTTGCTCGACGTGCAGGCCGCCCGCGCCGCCCAGGAAGGCGTCGCCTATCCGCCCGATACCGAATGGCAAAAAGAATTCGAAGCGGAATTCCCGTACGAGCCGACGGCCGACCAGATCGCCGGCTCCGAGGAAATCAAGCAGGACATGCGAAAACCCCGCCCGATGGACCGCTTGCTCTGCGGAGACGTCGGATACGGCAAGACCGAACTGGCCATGCGCGCCGCCTTCAAGGCGGTGGAATACGGCAAACAGGTGGCGATCCTGGTGCCGACGACCGTGCTGGCCGAACAGCACGAGCGATCCTTCCGCGAGCGAATGGCGGATTACCCGTTCCACGTCGAATCCATCAGCCGGTTTAAGACCGCAAAAGAGCAAAAGGAAGCCGTGCGACGCACTGCCGCCGGACAAATCGACATCCTGATCGGCACCCATCGAATCTTGAGCAAGGACGTGAAGTTTGCCGATCTCGGCCTGGTCGTGATCGACGAGGAGCAGCGATTCGGCGTGACGCATAAAGAGCGATTGAAGCAGATGCGACGAACCGTGGACGTCCTGACGATGTCAGCCACCCCCATCCCCCGCACGCTGCACATGGGCATGTTGGGCCTGCGCGACATCAGCTCGCTGACCACCGCCCCGCAGGACCGCCGCAGCATCGTCACCGAGGTCATCGCCTACGACAAACAGCGCATTCAACAGGCCATCGTCCGCGAGCTGAATCGCGAGGGGCAGGTCTATTTCGTGCACAACCGCGTCTACAACATCGCCGAGGCCGCCGATGAGATTCTCAAGCTCGTGCCCGACGCCCGGATCATCATCGGCCATGGCCAGATGCCCGAAGGGGAGTTGGAAGACGTGATGATGAAATTTATCCGCCACGAGGCGGATGTCCTGGTTTGCACCACGATCATCGAAAGTGGGTTGGACATTCCCAACGCCAACACCATTTTCATCAATCAGGCCGACCGATTCGGCCTGAGCGAGCTGCACCAGCTTCGCGGCCGGGTCGGCCGCTACAAGAACCGCGCCTATTGCTATCTATTATTGCCGACGGATCGCCCCGTAACGCCGGTTGCCGCCAAGAGATTGAAGGCCATCGAGGAGTACAGCCATCTCGGCGCCGGCTTCAAGATCGCCATGCGCGACCTGGAAATTCGCGGCGCTGGAAACATCCTCGGCCCCGAGCAGAGCGGCCACATCTCCACCGTCGGTTACGAAATGTATTGCCAGCTTCTCGAAGAGGCCACCCGCCAACTCAAAAACGAGCCCAAGGCCGTCAAGCCCGAGGCGCACCTGGACATCGGCGTCTCCGCCCTGGTCCCCAAGCAATGGATCGCCGCCGATCGCCAGCGAATGGATGTCTATCGACGATTGACGCGATGCACCTCTCTGGAAATGCTGAACCTGCTGGAACAGGATTTAACCGACGCCTTCGGACCGCCCCCGCGCCCGGCGGTGCTATTGATGGCATTGACGGAATTGCGGCTGCTGGCCGGTATTTTCGGGATCAAAAGCATTATCAAAAAGGACCCGGACGTGGTGCTCACCGTGGGCAACGCCTCGCGAGCCCAGGCTGGCCTGACCGGCGCGCCCGGATCGTTGCGGGTGATCGACGAGAAGACCGTCTACCTGCGCATGCCCAAGGGGTTTTTGGAATCCGATACCCTGCTGATGATTCTTCGGAATCTGTTGAAGGCCGCGTACGAGCGCGAGACGCGCAATGAAGCGGACTCAACCGCACCGGCCGTGCTCAAGACCTGATCCGCCATCGCAAAAATGCCTGCGAAACCTCTATTGCCGAAAAATGGCTATTGACCGTAACCGCCGCGCGACCGGATAATTGCCGCAAAATGAAAGGGGCATTATGCGATCATTATCGGTGCGCGGCTTTTGTTTTGTGTTGGGACTCCTGATCTCCTGTTCCGTGGCATCCGCCCAGTTCGGCGAATACTCGCTCGGGGCCGGCTACTCGCATCTCCATACCGGAACCAGCCCCGGACTCTTCTACGACAAGGACGGGGCTTACATCGACGGCGACTTCGCCTGGCACTTCCCCTACCCCGGCTCTCCCGCTCTCCTGGGCTTTGGACTCACCGGCACAGGTTATTGGGATAGCCAGGATGTCGCCGTCCAGAATGGCAACAATGTCTTTGGCGAGGAGAATCTCAACTCGGATCTGGGGAACTTCGAAATCGAGCCTCGTTTCGCCCTGGAATTCTGGTTACCCCGCACCAACATCTTTCTCAAGCCGCGAATCGGCGCGGGGCTGCTGGTTAACACTTATTCGATTGACCAGGTTGCCCAAAACGGCAACTTCACCATTTTCAACACCCTGAACCATACCGGGGCGGCATTCGAAATCCGTCCGGCAATCCAAGCCGGCGTCGGCTGGGGCCCCGCCGCGGCCGGGCTGGAACTCTCCTATATGTCCGCCTGGGGCGGTTTTGGCGCCTTCGGAAACCACGCCCAGGAATTTCGCGCCGGCGCGTTCATCAGTCTTCGCTTCTGAGCCAACGGTTTAGCCGGCCCGCCCTCGGGGCGCTCTTTGCCGAGAATCGGCGTCGAACGGGGCCTTTCCCCGCCGTCGCCCCAGCGATAAACTGATCTCGTGCTTACCCTCCTGGTATTGCAGGGTCCGGACAAGGGGCGGCGATTTGAATTGCCCGACGCTCCGGTATTGATCGGCCGCGACAGCCGCCAATTGCCCATCACCGACAACACCGTCAGCCGCCAACACGCCGAACTCCTGCCGAATGACGGCGAGTGGGTTTTACGCGACATGGGCAGCGCCAACGGCAGCTACATCAATGGCACGCGTGTGAACAATCGGTTCTCGCTGAAACTGGGAGACCAGATTCGCGTCGGCAGAACGCTGATGGTTTTCGGCGCCCAGCCCGGCGTGACGCGGTCCAGCGGCGGCAACGTCGCCCTCGCCGGCGTCGAAGCGGGGATGGACAGCTCCATCATGCACACCGTCCCCTCATCCGAAGACTCCATGGTCCTGGCCGTTCCGGAGCCCGCCGCCGTCGCCATGGCCAATCTTAAAATCCTCTACCAGCTCGGCGCGGCGCTGGGGAGCAGCTTCGGCGTGGACCAGGTGCTGGAAGTCGTCATGGACCTGGTTTTCGAGCACGTCAAGGCTGACCACGGAATCATTTTCCTTTACGACGAAAAGAAAGGCGAGCTGGTCCCCAAAGTCGTCCGCACGCGCGAAGACGAAGGCTCAAAAACCAAGGCCAACGACGAAGACGCCCGCATTGCCGTCGAATCCGAGCAAAAGCCGATCCCCGAAAAAATTCACGCCTCGCGCACGATCATCAATCACGTGCTCAGCAGCGGCGAAGGCGTCCTCTCGAGCAACGCCATGGCGGACCGCCGTTTCTCCGCCGGCAAAAGCGTTCACAACCTCGGCATCCGCAGCGCACTGTGCGTCCCGATCAAGTCGAGCAAATTGTCCGGCAAAAGCCAGGAAGAGATCATCGGGATCATCTACGTCGACAGCTCGGTCAAGAATTACACCTATGCTCCCGATCAGCTTCGCCTGCTGACGGCCATCGGCATGCAGGCCGGCCTGGCCGCCACCAACGCCAAGCTCTACCAGGCGGGCCTCCAGGGCGAACGTCTAGCGGCCGTCGGCGAAACCACCGCCGCCTTGTCCCATTCGATCAAGAACATTCTCCAGGCGCTGCGCGGCGGCGCGGACGTCGTCGAGATGGGCCTTCGCGCCGGGAATCTCCCCCAGGCCGCCAAGGGCTGGCGCGTCGTCGATCGAAACCTCGAGAAAATCTACAACCTGACGATGAATCTCCTGGCCTACAGCCGCCCGCGCGAGCCGAAGATGGAGCAGATCAACCCCAAGGTCCTGATTGAGGAATGCCTCGAACTGGTCGCCACCGCCGCCAACGACAAGGGCGTCATGGCCGTCGCCGACGTCGAGCCCAATCATCCCGCCTTCCCCGCCGACCCGGACGGCCTTCATCAAGTGCTGATGAATCTTCTCAACAATGCCCTCGACGCCGTCGAACCTAACAAGGGCCTCATCCGCGTCGTTTGCCGTTACGACAGCGAAAGCCGCGAATCCATCATCGAGGTCATCGACAACGGCGTCGGCATACCGCCCAACCTGATGAACCACATGTTCGAGCTGTTCCATTCCACCAAGGGGAATCGCGGCACCGGCCTGGGCCTGGCCGTCGCCAAGAAAATCGTCGATGAGCACGATGGCTCCATCAGCCTGAAAAGCGCCCTGGGCGAAGGCACCACCTTCACCATTCGCCTGCCGGTTTACTCACCCACCATGGGCGATTCGGCCCACACGCATGGCCCGGCGAAATGAAGAACCTCGAATTTGAAATCTGAAATGCGAGATTTGAGAATTAAGATGAAACGCCGCGGAAACGCGGGCGCTTTCGTCGATCACGCCAGCGCAGCCGCTTCATCCTCGGTGCGATTCGCCTTCTTGAACGGCTCCCGCGGCCGCAGGCCCAGCAGTTCCAGAAGCGCCGCATCCGCATCGTAATTCGGCGATGGAACCGCCTGGGTGAGCATTTGCCCGTCGTCGCTGGAGAAAATGGAATTGGCTCCGGCCAGGAAGCAAAGCGCCTGATCGCTCACCGACAGCTTTGCCCGCCCCGCCGACAGCCGCACCACCGACGCCGGCATCAGCAGCCTCGCCAGCGCGATCATCCGAACCGCATCGGAGATCGGCACATCCGGCCGATCCGCCATCGGAGTGCCCGGCACCTTCGCCAAAATATTGATCGGCACCGATTCTGGATGCGGCCGCATCGTCGCCAGAGTTTGCAGCATCGACAGGCGATCTTCCATCGTCTCTCCCATCCCGATGATCCCGCCCGAACAAACCGTCACGCCGGTCTTGCGAACCTGCTCTATCGTCTTGAGCCGATCCGCAAACTTCCGCGTCGTGATGATCGTCTCGTAAAACCGCTGGGACGTGTCGACGTTGTGGTTGTACGCATAAAGCCCGGCTTCTTCGAGTCGCCTGGCCTGATGCTCATTCAGCATCCCGAGCGTACAGCAGACTTCCAAGCCAAGATCGCTCACGCCGCGCACCATTTCCAGCACGCGATCAAACTGCTGGTTGTCCTTGACCTCCCGCCAAGCCGCGCCGAGACAAACCCGGCTCGCCCCCGCTTCCTTGGCGCGCCGCGCGATTTCCAGGACCTCCTCCCGCTCCATCAGGGCCGTCGCCCGCACGTCCGTCTCGTATCGGGAGGACTGCGAGCAATAGGCGCAATCTTCCGGGCAGGCCCCCGTCTTGATCGAAATCAGCTTGCAGACCTGCACTTCCCGCGGGTCGTGATAGCGACGATGAACCTCCGCCGCCCGGAACACCAGGTCCAGGAGCCCCATCTCCGCCAGCGCGCGGATCCGCGGCTCCGTCCAGTCGTAACGAATCTCTCCGGGCATGTTTGTCGCGCGAGACGGCATTATCGAAAGGCATCCATCACCGGACGCGCCGCCCGCGGAATCAGCGACCGCGTGTTTGGATCATATGTCAAGATGACGATCAGCCCGGTGCGGTTATCGAGGATGTAAAGCCCTTCCCCGCCCCCCTGCACGCGGGCCGTCACCGCTTGATAGTCGTGGCTGTTGACCGCCACATCGGCCTTGGCGGCGGGGGCGACAAAATTGGCGATCATCAGCGCGACCGCCGAAATCGTCAGAACGCAAATGGCAATCAGTTTTCGGTCCATGTTGACCTCTTTGAATCAGTTGAGTTCGGGCAATCAGCGTCCCACCGCGGCGCTGTAAACCCGGTTGAGATCGATCTGGGGCATCGTCTGGAGCATTCGGCTCGATTCATCATAGGCCATCGCCCCAAGCCGGCCGTTGGTCGAATCGATGATATACACCAGCGCCGTCGACCCGCCGTTTACCTCGCCGGGGATCAGAAGGTAATCCGCCGGACGATGAATTTGCGCCTGCGCCGTATTCAGCCGGTTAAACTGCCCGGCAAACAGCAGCAGCAGCACCGCGTTCAGGCCGACCAAGCCCCACAAGACAGTCGATTTCATCGATGCCTCCCGTTGATGGTTTATCTGCTTGACGATCAATCCAGATGCGAACGCCTGGCATTCTTAAACAGTGCGAGCAGGCCGATAACGCCCAGCCCGACCAACAAAAAATAAGTCAGTGCCGTCCCGCCGCTATCGAGCGTCACCGGCTGGGCATAATCGTCCAGCCGTCCGTCATAGCTTTTTGGCGCGGTGTCGTCCGCCATCGCCGAAAGCGGCGCTAATGCCACCGTCAGCAGGACAATAAAAAAAGCTAACCTTCGCCGCATACGATCCATCATAACCAGGTTTCCAGCGGCCGGGCAAGCGAGCGAAATTCCTGTGCCGGCAAACAGACCGTTTCCCACTTGGCCGAGCGCCGCCTCATGTGCGCGCGGTACTCCGCCAAATCGATCCCCATGATCAGATACCATTTGTCTCGATGGTGGAACATGCCGGATTGGGCGCTCAGCGGCGGATCGATCCAATAGATAAACATCAGCACCGCCTTGAACCCCGCCCCGAACACCTGCTCCCATTCCATCAGGTCGTTGACATCGTGCTCGGTTGCCCAGGTCTCGAACCCGGCCCGCTCGGAGCGATTGCGGCGGCTTCTTCCTTTCACGTCGATCAGCAGATTCGGGCCATTTTTGCTGTAAACCACGAAATCAAAGCTCTTGAGCCGGGCATTGGCGAACAAAGCCCTCTTGGCCTCGTCCACCGCGACGTAGGGGATGCCGCGCTCTCGCAAACACGCCTCAAACGCCGCTTCGTAATGTACACTCCGATCCGCCACGGACGGCAATTCTAGCGGAACGTCCCTTCCATTGGCTACATTTGTCGGATGCGCATCATCGCCGGCGAATTCCGAAGCCGAAAGTTGCTCCCGCCGGCGGGCGGCGTGACCCGCCCCATCACCGATCGCGTCAAGCAATCCGTTTTCGACATCGTCTCGCCCTGGCTCGAAAGCGCCGTGGTCTGCGACCTCTTCGCCGGCACCGGCAGCCTGGGCCTGGAAAGTCTAAGCCGCGGCGCGGCCTCGGTAACTTTCTACGAATCCGACCGATCGGCGCTGGATCGCCTGCAAAAGAACATCGCGAGTTTGGCCGTGCAGGACCGCTGCAAAATCATTCGCGCCGATGTGTTCAGTTGGTTCGCCTCCGCCCCCGAACCCGCCCGCCGCGCCGATCTTCTTTTCCTCGATCCACCCTACGCCTTCCTGACCGATCGAGCAGGTGATTTGACAACCCTGGCCGCTCAGATCGCGGCCAAACATCTTTCGCCGAAGGGATTGGTCGTTTTCCGCCACGATGTTGGCGACCGTTTGGATCTGCCGGCCCTTCGCCCCCTGGATATTCGCGACTACGGCTCGATGCGCGTGCAGTTCCTGGGAAAGCCGGACGGCTAAGACGCGCGCTCAATCCCCCAGCGCCCGCCGCTGATGCTCCATCACCCCGCGGCAGCCTTTCGTCGCCATGTCCAGCATTTCACCCATGCGTCCGCGATCGAACCCCACTCCGTTTTCAGCGCTGGCTTGGATTTCGACGAATTTCCCCGCCGCGGTGTAGGCGACGTTCATGTCCACCTCCGCGCGCGAATCATCGTCATAATCCAGATCGAGCAGCACCTCTCCATCCACCAGACCCACGCTGATGGCAGCGAGTTGATTCGCCATCGCCGCCGCCGGATTGTAGAGCGACGCATCATATCGCGGCAACGTCGCCCCGCTGGGATCGGTCGTGCTCTTGCCGAGCATTCTTGGCATCGGCATGGACCTGGGCAATTTCGCCACCGCATCGCGCAGCGCCACGTACGCCGCCGAGATGCACGCCGTCCGAGTTCCACCATCGGCCTGCAAAACCTGGCAATCCACCGCCAGCGTATGCGGGCCGACCCTGCTCAAGTCGATGGCGGCCCGGAGCGACCGCCCGATGAGCCGCTGGATCTCCGTCCCGCGCGAATCGGTGTGCCCGATTTTCGGCCATGGTTTGCGCTGTGGCGTGGAACTGGGCAGCATCACATATTCCGCCGTCACCCAACCCCCCGCGCGCTGGTCGTCAAACCAAGGCGGCAATTCCGCCGCGATAGACACTGTACACAGCACCACAGTCTTCCCCTGGCTCCAGAGCACCGATCCCGGCGGACTCTGAGTGAATTGCCGCCGAACAGAAATCGCTCGAAGCTCATCCGCCCCGCGTCCATCCGATCGCATACGACTCAAGGCTACTTCCCCCCCTCCCATTTGCAATGCCCACACCCCCGCCGCGGCATCCGGCATCACCATTTAACCCCCGGTCACTGACCGGGGGCGAAATTCCGCTCCATGCAATCCCCGCGGAACCAAACCCCGCCCCATTTCCTTCATGTTCCGCGCCTACCAGTTCCGATAATTCCGAGGATGAGCAACTCCGATAGCTCACAGGCCGGGTGGGTTGGAACCGCTCACAGACTCCGCAAAGTGCGCGAAGCCTGTCTCATGTTCCTGGACCGCTGGGCCGTCGCGCAACTTCTGACCGATGCCCCAGCCTTGGATCGCGTCGCCTACGACCTGGAATCCCAGATTGAAGCCGCCATTGCCGATCCCAAAAACAGGAATTGGTCGGTTTTATATCGCGGAAGCGTTTTGGACGATTGAGAGTCCATGGGCACCATCACCTCCAGCATCGGTTTGATCAGCGGGATCAACACCGGCGCAATTATTGACGCCCTGATCTCCATTGATTCAGCGCCCAACCAGTTGCTCCAAACCCAGATCACTTCCGCCCAGGCACAGGAAAAGGCGTATCAATCCCTGGAAACGCAATTGACCGGAATGCAGCAAATCGGCCAGAGCCTGGCCCTGCCGCAGACCTTTCAGAACGCCACGACCAACAGCAGCAATCCCAATGTCCTGACCGCCACCGCCGGCGTGGGCGCGGCGGTCGGCAGCTATCAATTTCAGGTCGCCAAGCTCGTCTCCACCCAGCAAAGCATCAGCAACGGATTCTCCGATTCCACTTCCGCCCCCGTCGGCGCGGGCACGATCACGCTCGAAGAGGGCGGCGGAGAAGCCTCATCCCAGACCCCCCTTTCACAGCTCAACGGCGGCGCGGGCGTTTCGCCCGGCCAATTCCGCATCACCGACCGCAGCGGCAATTCCACCGTCATTGACACTTCCAATGACGTGAATCTCGATGACGTGGTCAACCAGATCAATAACGCCGTGGGCGTCAGCGTGCACGCCGGCGTCACCGACCAGGGCCTGGTCATCACCGATCAAAGCGGGGGCTCCGGCACTTTGACGATTCAGGACCTCAACGGTGGAACGGCCGCGCAATCCCTCGGCATCGCCGGTGCCGGTAACACTCTCACCGGATCCAACATCAACTTCATCAGCGCGAGCACGACCCTGGCGCAGCTCAACGACGGCAACGGCGTCGCCACCACCACCGCCGGCCAGAACGACTTCACCGTCACCGTCGGCGACGGCACGCAGATCAACGTCTCCCTCAACGGAGCTAAAACCGTCGGCGAGGTGATCAACGACATCAACACCGCCGGCGGATCGAAGCTCGCCGCTTCCATCAATGCCGCCGGCAACGGCATCACTCTGACCGACAGGAGCGGCGGAAGCGGCGCCCTCACGGTTACGCCGGACAACGGCTCCGAAGCCGCCGCCAATCTCGGCCTCACCGGCAGCGCTAGCGGAAACACGCTTCAGGGCGCCCCGCTCCTCGCCGGGCTCGATTCCGTCCTCCTTAGCTCCCTCAAGGGCGGCTCCGGAATTCCGCTGGGAACCGTTTCCATCACCGACCGCGCCGGCCACGCAGGGACGATCAACTTCTCCGGAGCAACCTCCCTCAGTGACATCGTCAGCGACATCAATAACAATGCCTCCGGCGTTAAAGTCACCGCCTCGCTCAACGCCTCCGGAACCGGCCTGCAAATCGTGGACAACAGCGGTGGGACCGGCAACCTCGTCATCGGCGACGTCAATTCCGCCACCGCGGCCGCGCTTGGGATCGCCGGCACGTTTGCCCCCAGCACTCAAACCGTCGATGGCCCAAACCTCCAGCGCAAATACGTCTCGCTCAATACGCTGCTCAGCAGCTACAGCGGCGGCGCGGGCGTTGCTCTCGGGCAGTTCCAGATCCAGAATTCCGCCGGCAAAACCACGATCATCGACCTCACCCAGGGAACATACACCACCATCGGCGACGCGATCAACGCCATCAATTCCAAGAGCGCCGGCGTTACCGCTTCGATCAACGCCAACGGAAACGGCATCCTGCTGACCGACACCGCGGGCGGATCGGGAAAACTGACCGTCACCGATCTCGGCGGCGGAACCACCGCCGCCAACCTCAACATCGCCGGCGCCGCCACCGGAACCACCCTCGACGGCGCGCTCGAGAAAACCATCACCGTGACCAGCGCCGACACCCTCTCCTCCGTTCAAGGCAAGATCAACCAGCTCGGCTTCGGCGTCACCGCCAGCATCATTAACGACGGTTCAAGCACTTCCCCCTACCGTCTTTCCCTCACGGCCGTCAATTCCGGTGAGGCCGGACGCGTCCTCATCGACAGCGGCACAACCAACCTGGGCATCCGCAACCTCGTCAATGCCCAGGATGCCGCCGTCTTCTACGGAGGATCGTCCGGCACTCAGCCCTTGCTCATCACTTCAAACACGAACCAGCTCACCAACATCATCAAGGGCGTCACCGTCAGTCTTGTCAGCGCCAGCAGCAGCCCCGTCACCCTCAGCGTCGCGCCCGACCCGAGCAACGTCGTCGGACAACTCCAGAATTTCGTCAGCGACTTCAATTCCCTCGTCGGCACCATCACCACCGACACGCAGTACGACACGACCAAAAACGTCGGAGGGATCCTCCTCGGCGACGCCACCACCCAGCAGGCGCAAGATGCCATCTACAACATGATCAACACCGTCGTCCAGGGTGCCGGACAATACAAGGACCTGGCGGACATCGGCATCACCGTCAACGCCAACGGCGAAACCACCAGCGGCACGACCCTCACTTTTGACCAGAACACCTTCGAGACCGCCTTCGCCAACGACCCCACCGCAGTCCAGAACCTTTTCAGCGACGCCACCATCGGACTGGGCAATGTCATCTCCAATTCGATGAACGCCCTGACCGATCCGGCCAACGGCTCGATCACGCTGCAAACCAACACCCTCAATACCCAGATCAGCCAATACCAGGACCAGATCAACGAACTCAACACCATCCTCGCCGAGAAGAAAACGCAGTTGCAGAACGAGTTCAACAGCATGGAGAGCACCCTTGCCTCGCTGCAAAGCCAGGGCGCGCTGCTCTCCGCCCTGAGCAGTCTCAAGGTCTCAAGCGGATCGTCGAGTTCCAGCGGCGTCAGTTCAATTGGATCGGGCAGCAGCTCGTCCGGTTCTTCCAGTTCCTCCAGCAGTTGATGATCGTTTGAGCACGCACTATGAACCCAAATCCCCAATCCCAAAAGTATCTGCGAACCAAGGTGCTCACCGCCACCGCCGAGCAATTGCAGCTCATGCTCTTCGACGGCGCGATCCGCTTCAGCGAGCAGGCCCGCGCCGCCCTCCAGAACAAAAACTACGAACAGAGCTATCAGCTTCTCACCAAGGCCTCGGCCATCGTCAACCAGTTGATATGCGCCCTCAGGGCGGACGTCTTGCCCGATCTATGCAAGAAGCTCAAGGGGCTTTACGCCTATGCGTACCGAAAGCTCGTCGATGCCAACTTAAACCACCATGTGGAATCCCTCGACGAGGCGATCGGGATTCTGAAATACCAGCGAGAAACCTGGGTCATGCTTCTGGACCAGGTGACCAAAACCAGAGCCGCCGCAGCCGCGTCGCATATCCCCGTCCCAGGCCCCGATCCCCGCATGGAAGCCACCATCAGCATGCAAGGCTGACCCGCGCCAAACCGCGGCCCACAATTCTCGAATCCTTTCCGACGTTTAGCCGCGACCCGAAGGGGAGCGCGTTCTGGATATCGGAGAATCCCGGACGCAAATTCAGCGCTCAATCCCCAACCCACCGGTAAAACCGCAGCGCATTTTTCGTTGTCAATTCATCCAACTCTTCCAGGCTGATTTCGCGTGCCGCCGCCAGGACCGCCGCCGTGTGAACCACCAGCGCCGGCTCATTGATCTTCTGCCTTCTCATCGGCTCCGGGCTGAGATACGGCGCGTCGGTTTCCACGAGGATCCGATCCGCCGGCGCCTCCGCGGCGATCTCGCGCAGCTCCTGCCCGTTGCGAAACGTCAGCACTCCGGTAAACCCGGTCAGATGACCCGCGTCCCAAATCCGCCGCGCCTCCTCCTTTGTCCCCGTGAAACAATGAAACACCGCCCGCACACCCGAAAACGCCGCCAGAATCGAAAGGCAATCATCCACCGCTTCCCGGCAATGAATCACCACCGGCAACTTCGCATTCTGCGCAAGTTCCAACTGTGTCTGGAAATATTTGGCCTGAAGCTCGCGGCTCGCGAAATTGTGGTGATAGTCCAGCCCCATTTCTCCGACCGCCGCCACCGCCGGCGACCCAACATATTGTCGCAAACGCCCCAACTCCTCGAATTCGATCTCATGACAATGATTCGGATGGGCGCCGACCGCGCAGCGAATATTCGGCCGCCCCATCGTCACGGCAAACGCCGCCTCCCAATCCGCCGGATGCGTGCCGATGGTCACGATGTTGCGCACCCCCGCCGCCGCCGCCCGCTCCAAAACCGCCGAGAGCTGCTCGAACAGCCGAGGATCCGTCAAATGGCAATGCGTGTCGATCATTGGGGTTGGTCATTGGTCAGTGGTCACTTGTCATTTGTCACTTGTCATTTGCGAAACGCTCGCGCGCAAAAGTGCGCACTAGACCAATGACGAATGACCAATGACAAATGACGTTCTCTTAGAACGTCGCCTCAAACGCATCGGGCGTATGGCGAATCTGCGGGTCCCGTCCGCTTGGCCAGACGATCGCAACGACATCAAACCGCGCCGGCGGTTGCGGCGTCCCGTAGCGCGAGAGGTAAAACTTCGCCGCCTTCGTCAACTGATGCCGCTTGAGATTGTTCACCTGCTCCTCCGGCATCGGATCTTCATACGCCCGCGTTTTCACTTCCACGAACACCAGCGTTTTCCCATCGCGCGCGATGATATCCACCTCCCCCACCTCGCACCTGAAATTCCTCTCGATGATTCTGTACCCCTGATCGCGGAGATGCTTGGCCGCCACGTTCTCCCCGCGCTGTCCCAGCGCATCGCGCGGCGCCGCGGGCTTGAACCTCTTGGTCAGCCACTCAAACATGCCAAGGGATTATGCTCGCCGAAGATTTCCCCGCAACCCCAAATGCCGCAGACCCGGAAACCAGAAATCCGAAACCCGAATGACGAATCAAGCCCGAAACCAGAAATCCGAATCAAAGCCTGCTTCGTCATTCGGGCTTCGGATTTGATTCGTCATTCTGGTTTCGGATTTCTGGTTTCCGCGTCTCGGCGTCCGCGGTCCGATTATTCCTACGTCGCCCCCGATGCGGCCAATTCCGGCTTGTCCGTCGCCTTCCCGGCGTCGTCCTTCTTGCCCGTCTTTCGCTTCTCCGACAGACGAGTCGCCTTGCCCACGCGACCACGCAGGTAGAACAGCTTCGCCCGCCGGGATTCCCCGCTCCGCTTGACGATCACGCGCGAAATGAACGGCGAATGCAGCGGAAAAATCCGCTCCACGCCTTCATTGTTCACGATTCGCCTCACCGTGAATGTCTCGTTCGTCCCGGCCCCCTTCTTCATGATCACCACCCCGCTGAAGACCTGAATGCGCTCTTTCTCGCCTTCGATGATCCGAGTGGCCACGTCCACCGTGTCGCCCACCGCGAACTGCGGAACTTCCTTCTTAAGATGCGGCTGCTCCACGAGTTGAAGATACTTGTTCGTCATGACCGACTCCGATCCACCGCTTCATGCGGAATGCTATTCTATATACCTATCGGCCCGGCTCTCCCGCCAGCCTCGCTAAATACGCCTGCCACAAATCCGGCCGGCGCTGTTTCGTTCGCTCCTGCCGTTGCGCGAGCCGCCATTTGGCGATCTCGGCATGATTGCCGCTGAACAGCACGTCCGGCGCCGCCATGCCCCGGAATTCCCGAGGCCGCGTGTACTGCGGATATTCCAGCAGCCCATCGGCGAATGTTTCGTCGGCCGCCCCATCCTCGGCCCCGAGCGCGCCGGGCAAAAGGCGCACCACCGCATCCACCACCACCATCGCCGCCAACTCCCCGCCGCTCAGGATGTAATCGCCGACGCTGATCTCCATCGGGGCCAGGCCCTGCGCGATCCTCTCGTCAAAACCTTCGTAGTGACCCGCGATAAGCAGCAGCCGATCCTTCGCGGCCAATTCCTTGGCCACGCCCTGATCGAACAAGCGTCCTTGCGGGGTCAGCAGAACGCGAACGCACTTGGCCGGATCCTGCCGCTCGATCGATTCGACGGCATCAAACAGGGTCTGGCACATCATCACCATCCCCGGACCGCCGCCGAACGGTTTGTCGTCCACCGAATTATGCGCGTCGGTGGCAAAATCGCGGATATTCGTCAGGTGATAGCTGACCAGTCCTTTCTGCGCGGCCCGCTTGGGAATGCTGGTCCCCAGCACCGCGTTAAACATCTCCGGGAATAGCGTGAGAATGTCAATCCGCACGACACCCTCGCCGCGAAACTATTTCGCCCCCGCTTCCTGCTTTTCCTCTTTCGCCTCCGCCACGGGCGCCTCGCCAGCCGGGGCCGCCGCCGGCGCCTCAGCAGTCGGAGTTGCGCCAGCCGGCGCTTCCGTCTTGGCCACAGCCTCTTTCTTCGGCGCCTCCGCCGCGGCCGGCTTAGGCTTTCCCGGCTTGGGCAACCGCAACTGCTTGTGATCCAACCCGCTCTTTTTCAGCAGCGACGAAACCGTTTCCGACGGCACCGCCCCGACATCCAGCCAATACTTGCACCGATCCAGCTTGGCCACGAACTGCTTGGCCACGTCCTTGGTGCGCGGATCGTAAAATCCAAGCTCTTCAATGACGCGGCCATCACGTGGCGAGCGCGAGTCGATGGCGCTGAGCCGAAAAAACGCCAGATTGCTCCGGCCCATCCGCTTCAATCTCAACTTCACTGACATGAACGCTTCTCCAGAAACCGTAAATTGTTGCGAATCGGGAAGTATAGCGATGGACATGGGGTTGGCAAGGTGGGGTGGACATCGGTCAGGACTCGTCGGTTCTCCGGGGGCGGAGCAAAACAACCGCGAAGGCGCGAACTTCGCGAAGATAGACGCCAACTCATGAGGCGCCGGATTCGACTATCGGGCCGATGACCTGTTCAGGGCTGCAGCGGCGCGTATGAGCGTCTTGAAGGCATCCTCATCTAATGCCACGAAGTTAGTTCATAAGTCCGCGCCACTGCGCGCCTTGTGATCGCTCGCGCCAGCCATGGCCTTCTGCGAGAATGGTGTTGTTCAACGACATCACTCATCAACAGGAGGCCACGGATG